>NZ_CP191496.1:3307500-3907500 GCF_050507655.1 Thalassolituus sp. LLYu03
CAATAAAGAGAACGGGAACCAGTTTCCAAATGTTCTGTCAGTTCCACATCCGCCGTCGCCTGATTAACCAGACCGCGTGCTTTCAGGTCATCTAATAATGCAGCTGTCATTGTGAGCACTCTGATTCTGTCGGTTTTGAAAGGTTGGTGAACATACCTGATCAATGTGCAAAATCAAGTTCACTGGGTAAAATGCCCGCGAATTGTTTACACTTGTGAAGCAATCATTACCCCAATAAATATAGGACTCGTCAGACACCATGGCCTTGTCGGGACGCCTGCAGTATTTCCCTGTCACCCATATGGCGGGAGCCCTAATCACTCTGTTCGCTTTGCTGTCGATTGCACTCTGGCCTTCTTCATCTGACAAAGCTCTTCAACAGACGACCTTCACCATCGCCGTGCCGGAGACCGAACCTGAGGTTCCACCCGAGCCGGAGCTGAACTGGGAAGAAACCAGCGTTAAAGCTGGCGACAGTCTGTCATCGCTGTTCAGCCGCAATAACCTGAGCGCCGTCGACGTCATTGCGCTGGCGTCGGTTGCGCCCAAAGGTTCTCTGCAACTGAAACCAGGGCAGACCCTGCACTGGGTGCGCTCCGCAGACAACCACGTACAGAACTTCCAGATCGAACTGTCGCCACTGGCGCGCCACAGCTTTGAGCGCAATGCCGAAGGTGCCATGAAGTACCACCTGGAAGAACGTCACGCCGATTACCGTCCACGCTACGCCAGTGCAGTCATTAACAACTCCTTGTTTGTTGATGGCACGCAGGCCGGTGTGCCGGAACAGGTACTGATCGAGCTGGCCGGCATCTTTGGCTGGGACATCGACTTCGCCCTCGACATCCGCGAAGGTGACAGCTTCAGCCTGATCTACGACGAGGTGTATCTCGACGGCGACAAAATCGGCAACGGCAATATCCTGATTGCCCGCTTCAATAATCAGGGGCGTGAGCTGACCGCCGTGCGCTACGAATATAAGAACGGCGACGCCAGCTACTACACCCCGGACGGCCAGAGCATGCGCAAGGAATTCCTGCGCAACCCGATCGACTTCGCCCGCATCAGTTCGCGCTTCAACCTGAGCCGCAAGCACCCGGTGCTGAACACCATCCGTGCCCATAAAGGTACCGACTACGCCGCCGCCGTCGGCACGCCGATCAAGGCCGCCGGAGATGGCAAAATCATTTTCGCCGGACGTAAAGGCGGCTATGGCAACTGTGTGATTATTCAGCACGGCTCCCGCTACCAGACGCTGTACGCCCATATGAGCAAGTTCGGCAAAAACGCCCGCACCGGCCGCGCCGTGAAACAGGGTCAGATCATTGGCTACGTCGGCAGCACAGGCCTCGCAACCGGCCCGCATCTGCATTACGAATTCCGCGTCGATGGCGTGCACCGCGATTCACTACGCGTGAAGCTGCCGAAAGCCGAAGCCGTGCCAGACAGTGAAAAGGCCAGCTTCCGCGAAAAGTCGGACAGTATGCTGAGCTGGCTGAACAGCTTCGCCGACGGCGAAGGCAACCGGGTAGGTTCTTTCCAATGAGTCTGTATATCGGCCTGATGTCAGGCACCAGTGCCGATGGTATGGACGCCGCCCTGATCGACGTGAGTCAGGGCATCCGTCTGCTGGACGCCCTGTGCGTTCCTTACGATGAAACCTTCCGCCAGCAGCTGCGCGAAGGCGCCGTGGCGCGTGATGCACGAGTGCGCGACATCGCCCTGCTCGACCGCCGCATTGCCGAGTGTTCCGTGGAAGCGGTGCAATTACTGCTGAAGCGCAACAGTCTGCAGAGCAGCGCCATCACCGCCATCGGCTCGCACGGTCATACCCTGCGCCACAAGAGTCAGCCCGACGGTTTCAGCTGGCAGATTGGTGATCCGTCGTGGATTGCCGAGCACACCGGCATTACCTGCATTGCCGACTTCCGCCGCCGCGACGTAGCCGCCGGCGGTCACGGTGCGCCTCTGGTGCCGGCGTTTCATAAGCATACGCTGGCCTGCCAGACACCGCGCATGGTGCTGAACATCGGCGGTATCGCCAATCTGACGGTTCTGCCGTATGGCGAGCGCACCCTGACAGGCTTCGATACCGGCCCGGGTAACGCGCTGATGGATGAGTGGTGCCAGAACTATCTGCATTGCAGCTGCGATAAAGGCGGCCACCTGGCAGCACTGGGCGAAATCCGCGAAGACCTGCTGGATGAATGGCTCGATCATCCGTACTTCCGTCAGGACATCCCAAAAAGCACAGGCCGTGAACTGTTTAATCTGGCGCAGTACGGCGACCTGTCGCAGGAGCATCCGGAAGACATGCTCGCCACTTTTACCGAGCTGACGGTGCAGAGCATCGTCCGGGCGGTGCGGCGTTATGGTCATGAACAGGGTGAACTGCTGGTGTGTGGCGGCGGCGTGCACAACGATCATTTGCTGAAACGTCTGCGTCAGAGCCTGCCTCAGCACGAGATTAAAAGTACCGCCACGGCGGGTGTTGATCCTGACTGGCTGGAAGCGATGGCGTTCGCCTGGCTGGCGTGGCGCACGCATCAGGGCCTGAGCGGCAATGCGCCGGAGGTCACCGGCGCCATTGGTGAACGCATTCTCGGCGGGATATTCCCCGCCTGATATCAGGGCTTGGCGTCGAGCGTGATGCTCTGCACAGCGCGCTGCAGTTTTTCGTCACCCCATTTCACCGGTTTGCCCGGCTTTTCCCCATCCGCCACGGTCACACCCAGCCCAGGTTGCAGAATGTCGGTTTTGCCGAAGGCGTTGCTGATTTCCAGCCGGTGCTTACCATCCAGCAGAATCACATCCAGCGCATCGGCGTCGAGATAACCACCCCAGAAATCCGTGCCCCGCACCCCGATACTGGCCGATGGCGTCGCCACGGTCAGTTGCGGATCCGGCTGATCGGTAATCAGACCGGTGACAAAGCGGAACACCCCTTCGACCATGGTCAGCTCGGCGTGATTGGCCTGACTGCCTTCGGCAAACTGCCAGTCGGTAAACTCCATGGTGGTGTTGGCGCCTAAGGTAATAACACTGCCGTCGTTCATGCGCGCGACTAACCGGGCACGCTCACCCGTCATCACCCGGCTGCCCTCGGCAATGGTGTCACCACGACCCAGCTTTACCGCATCGTCACCTTTGTACCAGCGCACAGGCCCCTGCGACGCACTGATGATACCAATGCCACCGGCCCAGCTCAGGGACGTCATGAACAGACAAAGAGAGAGAAGAAGTGTTTTCACGAAGGCCTCCCGCCAACAGAGTGATCAACACACTCTATAGTAGCGGCGGGAGGAGAGGTAGACCGGAAAGAAACTCAGAAACTGGCGTAGCCGGCCTGCTGCAGGCGCTGAATTTCAGCAGCACCGTCATCCACGGGCTGCAGGAACGACGGCAGGTCAGCGGCCTGCAGACCGCTCTTACCCAGCCACTGCTGACAAACTTTCAGATCCACGACGTTGAATGCATCCAGACGTGCGGCCAGATCCACCAGCGCTTTGTTCTCACGGTAATGCGTGCGCGCGAACAGGCCGATCTCGTCGCCGTAGAGGACAACCGCCACCGGTTCGCCACGCTGATAGTTGGATTGTCCGGCCAGTGCGTCTGCGCGGCTCAGAAAATCCCGCAACTCCTGCTCGGTGTGCAGCATCAGCACCGCCTGATAACGGCTGCCGGCCACGGCTTCCTGCACCACAGCCGCAGGCGTTTCCATCACCTGTGCGGGTTGTGCGTCGGTTACCGGCTCCTGCAACGGAGTCAGATCCGCCCACGCCGGGATTGTCAGGGCAGCAGCCAGCAGAGCCAGTAAACGCATAGTTCGTTCCGTGAAATCAGACAGAGAAAGAAGAACCACAGCCACAGGTGGAGGAAGCGCCCGGGTTATTCACTACAAAGCGTGAGCCTTCGAGGCCTTCTTTGTAGTCGAGTACGGAGCCCACCAGATAGGAGTAGCTGAGGGAGTCGATCAGCACGCGCACGCCATCCTGTTCAATCAGGCTGTCGTCTTCGGCGCGCTCATCGTCGAAGGTAAAACCGTACTGGAAACCGGAGCAACCGCCTCCGGTCACAAAGACCCTGAGGCAGAGCTCATCATCGGCTTCATCCAGTAACAACTCACGGATCTTGGCCTCAGCGGCGGCGGTGAGTTCAATAGGGCTGGCTTGCTGAACGGCGTTCATACGCTTTCCGGAATAAAACAGTTGGGTGAATTATCCGGTTATCCGACAATTTCAGTCAACTTTAGCGTCAGGTACGTCCACTTTTACTTCCGGCTCGGCCTTTTTACGGACGTCGCCTTTGGTCTGGTGATGCAGCTTACCGTTCACTTCTGCACCCAGCACCATTTCCATGGCCTGATAGTAAACGTCGCCGTTCACCTGTGCTTTCTTCGCCAGCTCAATGTATTCGCCGGCGTGCACATCACCGACCACACGGCCGTTGATGATCACGTTCGGTGCGGTGATCTGACCTTCAACCTGACCTTTGTCGCTGATGCGTACCACGGCACCGCTGCCGGCTTCCGCCACCAGATTGCCTTTGATCACACCATCAACATGCAGGCCACCGGTGAATTTCACGTCGCCAACGATCTCGGTTTTGGAGGAGATCAGTGTGTCGTAATGGGTGCCTGCACCCTTGTCTTTACTGCTAAACATCAGGAAGCCTCTCCTATGGGCCAGTCGATTGTCTGCTCAACGCGCTGAGCCTTGTCACCGGTAGACTGCAGTACCACCTGCACCTGAGCAGGGGTAAAGCCTTCCGGTAACTGAATTTCACCCGCCACTTCCTGGAAGTAGCGGAAACGGAATTTCACTCCGAGGTCCGACACGCTGGCGTCCATGTCGCGCAGCGGCAACATGATTTTTTCGCCGTTCTGGCGACCAACAAAGTTGACCGCCGCCAGACCTGAAATGAACGAGCTGTTGTCCGCCACCTGCGTCATCATGATGGAGTAGCGGAAGCGGGCCGGAGCCGACAGCTGCTGGATATCGATCTTGCTGATGCGCAGACCTTTATCGTCGCCACTGGGCGCCATGATGCCCTTGTAGAAAGCCACGTCCTCTTCCAGAGAAGCGATCTGAGCTTTCAGTTCTTTAACCGTCTGACGGATACCCTCGGTGGCCTTACGGTCCACTTCACCGCCTTTTTCCAGCACACCCACGCGCTGAGTCAGATTACTGATTGTGCGGTCGGCATCCTGCAGGGCAATCTGCAGAGAATTGCGCTCGCTGGTCAGCGCACTGATGCTGGCCATGCTGTCGTAGACGCCACCGAAGTAGCCGCCAACGCCCACCGCCACAATAAACAGAATCAGGTATACATTACGGCGAAAACGTTCCCAGGGGCGATACTGACGAATGATCAGACGCTCTTGTTGGCTACCTTTTACTACCGCCATTACTGCAATCCTTGTTCTGAAGTGAGTTCCGCCTCAGGGCCGGCTGTTATGGCAACAGCGCGACCTGTTTCAGTCCTGTGTTTTCTTCCAGCCCGAACATGATGTTCATGTTCTGCACAGCCTGCCCGGAGGCACCTTTTACCAGATTGTCGATGACCGACAGAACAATGACCTGTCCGGTCTGCGCATGGTAATGAACCGCCAGACGACAGACGTTGCTGCCTTTCACACTGCGGGTAGCCGGATGGCTGCCTGCTGGCATCACGTCGACGAACGGCTCATTGGCATAACGCTCTTCGTACAGCGCCTGCAGTTTTTCCTGAGTGAGACCAGGCGCCGTGGCGTAGAGTGTAGAATGAATTCCACGGATCATCGGGGTCAGGTGCGGCACAAAGGTAAGATTGACCTCTTTTCCAGCGGCGCGTTTCAGACCCTGACGAATTTCCGGTAAATGACGGTGACCTTTCACCGCATAGGCCATCATGGATTCGCTGGCTTCGCACAGCAGAGAGCCGACGCTGGCGCCACGACCGGCACCGGACACACCGGATTTACAGTCGGCAATCAGCATCTGATCGGCCAGCAGATTGTTTTCCAGCAGCGGCAGGAAACCCAGCTGCACCGAGGTCGGGTAACAACCCGGCACCGCAATCAGGCGCGATTCTTTAATCTGGGCGCGGTTCACTTCCGGCAGACCATAAATGGCCTGCGGCAGAATACCGACGGCGCCGTGTGGCTTGCCGTACCATTTTTCCCATTCCACCGCGTCCTGCAGACGGAAGTCGGCCGACAGGTCGATGACACGGGCACCGGTGTTGAGGATTTCTTCGGCCATGGCATGGGCAACGCCGTGCGGAGTGGCAAAGAACACCACGTCACACTCACCCAGGGTGGCAACGTCCGGCACACTGAATTTCAGGTCGGTATGACCGCGCAGATTGGGGAACATGTCGTCCACGCGCACGCCGTCTTCGCTGCGCGAGGTAATGACTTTCAGCTCCACATCCGGATGGTTAACCAGGATTCTGAGCAGTTCCACACCGGTGTATCCGGTGCCACCTACGATACCGACTTTAATCACACTGAACCTCATTGTGAAAAACCGCCCCATCATTAAGGGCAGCGTTAAATGAAAGACGGGTATAATACAGCTCAAACGCCCGATGACACCATGCCGCCCTGCCGATAACGGCGGCCGGATAAGGATACCGGTCCACTGTGAAGTTTCTGCGCCAGCACTGGCTCAACCTGATTTCGTTGTCCGATAACCAGATCGGTCTGGCGCTGCTGGCCTTGCTGGCCGGTATTGCCACGGCACTGGTCATCACCCTGTTCCGGCTGGCGATCGAAATTCCGCTGGTGCTGACACTGCCTATGGAGTCGTCCGAACATTACGAACAGCTGACACAGTGGACCCGCCTTGCCCTGCTGTTCGGCGGCAGTCTGGTACTGATCGTGACCTTTCACCTGCTGCGCCCGGAACGCCGCGGTGTCGGCGTTGCCCATGTGATGCAACGCATGGAGCTGCATCAGGGGTATCTGCCGCTGCCGAATCTGGTGCTGCAATGGTGGGCTGCCGCCGTGGCTATTCTCAGCGGTCACAGCGTGGGCCGTGAAGGCCCGGCCATTCATATGGGCGCCGGCACCGCCAGTCAGATCGGTCAGCGCGTGGGACTGGCCCATCACCGTTTGCGTATTCTGGCCGGCGCCGGCGTCGCCAGCGCGATCGCCGCCTCGTTCAATACGCCCATGGCCGGGGTCATCTTCGCCATGGAAGTGGTACTGCTCGAATACAGCATCCGCGGCTTTATTCCCATCATTCTGGCGTCGGTGGCCGGTGCCATCGTCAGCGAAGCCATCTTCGGCGCCGAAACCGCCTTTGCCGTACCCGGCGTCGACATGCATTCGCTGGCGGAAATACCGTACGTGCTGGCGCTGGCGGTGGGCGCCGGTCTGGTGGCTGCCGCCTACATTCATCTGGTGCGCTTTTTCCAGCGCATGAACAGTCTGCCGATCTGGCTGAAATGGGGTTCGCTGACCGCCGCCACCGCGTTGCTCAGCCTGTTTCTGCCGCAGATCATGGGCATCGGCTACGACACCGTAAACGACACGCTGGCCGGCAACGTGGTGATGACCACCCTGTTTCTGCTGCTGGCCGGCAAACTGCTGCTGTCGTCCTGGGCGGCGGGCGTTGCCTTTCCGGCCGGCCTGATCGGCCCGACCCTGTTTATCGGCGCCGCACTCGGCGGTCTGATGGGGCAGTTGTCGGCGTATGTGTTTCCTGAGTACCCGGTTTCCATCGGTTTTTACGCCGTGCTCGGCATGGGCGCCTTAATGGGTGCCGTGCTGCGCGCTCCGCTGGCGGCGCTCGTGGCGCTGCTGGAGCTGACCGCCAACCCCAACATCATCATGCCCGGCATGCTGACCATCGTGATCGCCAGTCTGGTGGTGAGCGAAGTGTTCCGTCTGCCATCGGTATTTGAAGTACAGCTCGGCGGCGGTCATAACTACCAACTGCCCGACCCAGTGCAACAGATGCTGCGCAACACCTGGGTGGCCGAAGTCATGACCCAATCGGTGGTGGTCAGCAACCGCTATGTGTCACCCGAAGCCGCGGGCTTTATGTTGCAACGCGAACCGGAATGGCTGTTGCTGGAAGACGATAAAGTCATTCTGCCACCAGCCGCCGTGGCCGAGGCGCTGGCCCTGCGTCGTGAGCAGCAGGAAGAGCTGACCGACGAACAGAAGGCAGCTCAGCCGGACAGCAGCGACCTCGACCTGATTGCCATTCCCGCCGACCGCCAACAGGTGGCGATGATTTCGCTCAAGGCCAACCTGCAGGACGCCTTAGACCTGATGCAGCAGCATCACATACAATGGCTGGCCGTTTATCGCGACGATCAGTTCCGCCGCTGCGTGGGGCTGGTGTCGCAGACCCGGATCGAACACTTTTACCGCTATCAACCTAGGGGCCGCTGATGCTTTGGGTAAAAGCCTTTCATATCGTTGCCGTGGTGACCTGGTTCGCCGCCATTTTTTATCTGCCGCGTCTGTTTGTGTATCACGCTGCCGCCGAAGATACGGTATCGCGCGAGCGTTTTAAGATCATGGAGCGCAAGCTGTACCGCGGCATCATGACGCCATCTATGGTGGTGGTGATCGCGCTGGGCGTCTGGCTGATCAGTTTTAACCCGGATTACTATCTGGTGCAGACCCACTGGCTGCACGCCAAGCTGACACTGGTCGCGCTGCTGGTTGCTTACCATTTTTATTGCGGACACCTGCTGAAGGTATTCCGCGACGACAACAACCAGCGCAGCCATGTGTTCTACCGCTGGTTTAATGAAATTCCTGTCTTCCTGCTGATCGCCATCGTCATTCTGGTGGTCGTGCGTCCGTTTTAATTAAGCGAGAAAATCTATGAGTTATTCCATTGCCCAGTCCGAAGCCCTGTTTGCCGCCGCCCAGAAGCACATTCCCGGTGGTGTGAATTCGCCGGTGCGCGCATTTAAAGGCGTTGGCGGCACCCCGATTTTCTTCGACCACGCCAAAGGCGCGTATGTGTTCGACGCCGACGACAACCGCTACATCGACTACGTTGGCAGCTGGGGCCCGATGATTCTCGGCCATTCCGCCGATGAGATTCTGGACGCCGTTAAAGCGCGCATGGACAAAGGCCTGAGCTTCGGCGCGCCGACCCATATCGAAATCGAAATGGCAGAAGAAGTGTGCAAGCTGATTCCGTCCATGGACATGGTGCGCATGGTGAACTCCGGCACCGAAGCCACCATGAGTGCCATCCGTCTGGCGCGCGGTTTTACCGGCCGTGACAAGCTGGTGAAATTCGAAGGCTGCTATCACGGTCACGCCGACTCTCTGCTGGTGAAAGCCGGCTCCGGCATGCTGACCTTAGGTGTGCCGACCTCTCCGGGCGTACCGGCTGCCGTTGCGGAAAACACCATCACCCTCGACTACAACAACCTCGACAGCGTGAAAGAATGCTTCGCCAAAATGGGCGATGAAATTGCCTGTGTGATCATCGAGCCGGTGGCCGGCAACATGAACTGCATTCCGCCGAGTAAATCTTTCCTGCAGGGTCTGCGTGAGCTGTGCACCGTGCACGGCATCGTGCTGATTTTCGACGAAGTCATGTCCGGCTTCCGCGCGGCACTGGGCGGTGCGCAGGCCTACTACGGCATCACCCCGGATATGACCACGCTGGGTAAAGTGATCGGCGGCGGTCTGCCGGTCGGTGCTTTCGGCGGCAAGCGCGAAATCATGGAATACCTGGCACCGCTGGGCCCTGTGTATCAGGCCGGTACCCTGTCCGGTAACCCACTGGCCATGGCTGCGGGTCTGGCGATGCTGAAAGCCATTCAAAAGCCGGGCTTCTACGAGCAACTGAACGCCCGCGTGCAGCTACTGCTGAACGGCCTGCAGGCGGCTGCGGATGCGCACGGCATTCCGTTTACCCACAACAGCGCCGGTTCCATGTTCGGTATTTTCTTCACTGAGCTGGATAAGGTGAACACCTACCGCGACGTGACCGACCACTGCGATACTCAACGCTTCAACACCTTCTTCCACGGTATGCTGAAAGAAGGCGTGTATCTGGCACCATCGGCGTTTGAAGCCGGCTTTATGTCCATCGCTCACAGCGAGCAGGACATTCTGGATACCATCACCGCCGCTGACCGTGTGATGGCCACCCTGTAATGGCGCTGATTGGCTCGATCGCGCTGCTGATCATGAGCAGCCTGCTGCTGTGGGCGAGCCGCCCCGGCGGTGGCTGGTCGGGCAGCAGCAGCGCGCGTTTTGCTGCCGGCCTTATTCTGCTGGTGCATGCGCTGTTCAGCCTGATCGATACCGGCCTGCCATGGAGCATCCGTCTGCTGCCGCAGCAACTCAGCCTGTATGCGGCGCTGCCGCTGCTGGCCTGTACCTTGTTAGCCGCACAGCTGAACTACCACTGGTCGCGCCTGATCTGGGGGCGCGTGTTACTGGCGCTGTGTGTGGTGTTTGAACTGATGCGCCGCGCCGGTGAGCTGCCGTTATTGCTGTGGGTTACTTTGGGCGTGGCGCTGCTCAGCGCGCTGCTGGCCATTCCCCGCAACAGCCGCTTGGCTGTGCCCGCCGCTGCCAGCTGGGGTTTGCTGATGCTGTGGTATCAGCAGACTGGCTTCGCCCAGCAAGACCTGAATCTGTGGCTGGCGGCATCAATAGTTCCGATTGTTTTTCTGCGTACGAAATAAAGAGCCTGATTCTGTTCACTACACTTAATAACTGTGTGGTTAATTACAACAGGCTCAACAATGACGACCATCCGTTATCAGTTTTACCGTCAGGCTGACCGCTTCTTTTTAGGGGTGGTCTCGGCCCTGTTCGCCGTTTCCCTGCTGCTCGCCGGCTGGTACGACACCTGGACGGAAGCCTTTATGATCGGCTTACCGGCGGTGCTGGTGCCGTTCGCGGTCAGTCGTCTGTCGCCGGCCAGCCGTCTTTCGCGCATGGCCTATGGCGCCTCGCTGATGGTGTTTTCCGCCTTACACATCCATCAGGCCCACGGGCTGCTGGAAATGCACTTCAGTATTTTCGTCTCGCTGGCCTTACTCCTGTATTACCGCGACACATTGCCGATCATCACCGCCGCGGCGGTGATCGCGGTGCATCACCTGCTGTTTAACTACCTGCAGGAAAGCGGTTCGCCGGTGTGGGTATTTGAGGCGCGCACCGGCATCAACATCGTGCTGCTGCACGCGGTGTTTGTGGTAATTGAGTCCGGCGCCCTGATTTATCTGGCGCGCAAAAGCTGGGCTGAATTTCTGCAGAACGCCGAGCTGATCAAGATCGGCCAGCACATCTCGCGCGAGGGCCCGGTCGACCTGACTTTCCGCATTGAACAACCCGAAGGCGAGTTCACCGAATCTTTTAACAACTTCTTTGTGCTGATGGAT
Organism: Thalassolituus sp. LLYu03; assembly: GCF_050507655.1. Lineage (GTDB taxonomy): Bacteria > Pseudomonadota > Gammaproteobacteria > Pseudomonadales > Oceanobacteraceae > Venatoribacter. Next base: position 3,318,862 of record NZ_CP191496.1, read on the forward strand.
AACCTCGTCAGTCAGGCGAACTCGCTGTCGCGCCAGATAGGCGAAGTGGGGGAATCTTTCGCCCGCTCCACTCAGCAGATGAGCGAGGGCGCCCAGCGCCAGCATTCCGAAACCGACCTGATCGCCGCCGCAACTCAGGAACTGACAGCGTCGATGCACCACATTCACGAGCATTCGCACGAAGCCGCCGAAGCCGCCAAAGCCGCCGACGCTGTAGGTAAAGCCAGCGAGCGTACCATCGCCAGCGCACGCGACAACATCGGCACCCTGAGCAGCAGCATCGAGCGCGCCAATACCGTGATTCAGAATCTGGATACCGAGAGCAACAACATCGGCTCGGTGCTGGCCGTGATTCAGGGCATTGCCGAGCAGACCAACCTGCTGGCGCTGAACGCCGCCATCGAAGCCGCCCGGGCCGGTGATCAGGGCCGCGGCTTTGCCGTGGTGGCCGACGAAGTGCGCACGCTGGCGTCGCGCACGCACCAGAGCACCGAAGAAATTCAGCGCATGATCGAACGCCTGCAGAAGGGTTCAGCCGAAGCGGTGCACGCGATGGAAAGCAGCAAACAGGGGGTGGGTACCAGCGTTGAGCAGATCACAGCCACGGTGGATAACCTGCTGAACATGAAAAATGCGGTGGGCAATATCAACCGCATGAATCAGCAGATTGTGAAGTCGGTGGACGAGCAGAACAAAGCGATCAACGAGGTGAACAGCAATCTGGCGGTGATCCGCGACATCAGCGAGGCCACCTCGTCTCAGGCCAGCGATTCAGCGCGCAACTCCGAGCATCTGGTCGCCATGGCCAGCGACCTGCGCGGTCTGCTGACGCGCTTTAAAGTGGGTAAACAGTAAGTCTTAAACCCGCGGCTGAACCTTCAGCCGCGGGCGGCCTGCCGGCGCAGACTGTCGGCCTCAATTACCCGCCCCTGCGCATCCAGCGCTTCAGCCAGCAGCAACTGCAGCCGGCGGGTTAATTCATGATCGCCCTGCGCAAACACCAGTCCCCGCTGCAGCAGCTGTTCCGCCTGACGGGCGTCGCCGGTCTGCATCGCCACCCAGGCAGCGCGGTAAAACACGGCGGGATTACGCGGCTGAATCTGGCGGGCCTGATCGAGGTAGGTCATGGCCCGGCGCCATTGCTGCTCCTGTCGCGCACTTTCAGCCTTGGCGAACAACGCTGCCACCGCCGGGTGGTTACTGCCATCCGTGAACGACGTCATCATGCCGTCCTGCCATTGTGGCAGATCATCGGCCTGCGCCTGCATCTGTTCCGGTCCCTGCGGCACAGTGGAACAACCCGCCAGCGTTAACACCGCCAGCAGACTCAGAACAACCAGTTGAACCACGAACGCTTCTCCTCAGTTTTTTCGGGGGCTGCCGTCTGGCAGGCCGGTGTATCCGCCGGCAGGCGGGCACGGATAAAAGGATACAGATTGCCACGGCATCCGCTGCCGACCCGTTCACCGCGTTCGTTCACAGCGACCATTGCCAGCGCAGTGGCCGGCGCCAGCGGCTCGCTGCCGGCGCTGCGGAAGGTTTCCAGCCAGATGGGTAAGGCTGCACTGGAGCCGGCAAACGGCATGGGCTGGTTGTCGTCGCGACCGACCCAGACCACACCCAGATGACGGTTATCAAATCCCGCCAGCCAGGCGTCGCGCTGATCGTCACTGGTGCCGGTTTTGGCCGCCAGCGGACCTTCCAGTTCTTCGGTTAAACGGCGCGCGGTGCCACGCTCAGCCACCTGTTCCAGACCATAACGCAGCCACTGCATCATGGCCGGGTCCACCGCCTGTTCACCGCTCAGGGCATAGGACGACAGAGTTTGCCCCTGCGCCGTGGTCACCGCTTCAATGGTGCGCAGCGGCATCACAAACCCCTGCGACGCTATGGTCTGATACAGGCCGGCAACCTCAAACGGCGACAGCGAAATCGCCCCCAGCAGCATCGACGGATACGGCGGAATATCCGCCGTCAGCCCCAGCTGGCGGAACGTATCGGCGACCTTGCCCAGCCCTATGGTCATGCCCAGCCGGGCCGTTGCCTGATTCAGTGAACCGGCCAGTGCGTCGGCCATCGGCACCACGCCGTGGGATTTATGATCGTAGTTCTGCGGCTGCCACAACTGACCGCCGGGGCCGGACACCGACACCGGCTTATCATCAATGGGCGTGCCCCAGTGATAACGGCCACTTTCCAGTGCGGTGAGATACACCACCGGCTTGGCCAGCGAGCCAATCGCGCGTTTGGCCGCTAAGGCGCGGTTAAAGCCAAAGAATTCCGGCTGACGCGAGCCCAGCAGTGCGCGCACTTCGCCGCCATCGACACTGGTGATGACAGCGGCGGTTTCCAGTTTGCCTTTCAGCGCCGCGCTGCGCCGCTCGAGGCGGTCGAGCTGTTCACGGGCAGCGTCTTCCACCGCGTGCTGCATCCACGGATCTAAGGTGGTGAAAATATGCAGGCCTTCGCTCTGCAGGTCTTCGAGGCGGTAATCGCGCTGCAACTGCGCCCGCGCCAGTTCGAGGAAAGCCGGGTATTCGCGCTGACCGGCGCGGTTGGAATCGGCGGTGTACAGCGGCTTACCCTGTGCAACGATGCGCTGGGCGTCGGAGATGATGTTGTTGTCAGCCATCAGACCCAGAATCAGATCGCGGCGCTCTTTCGCGCGCTCCGGATTGCGGCGCGGATTATAGAAAGAAGCACCTTTCACCAGTCCTACCAGTGTCGCGATTTCGCCGTTATCCAGCTCGTTCACCGACTTGCCGAAATAGAAGCGCGCGGCCAGTCCGAAGCCGTGAATGGATCGACGCCCGGCCTGCCCCAGATACACCTCGTTCAGATAGGCCTGCAGGATTTCTTCTTTGCTGTAATGCACTTCCAGTAACAGCGACATCAGGGCTTCCTGCGCTTTGCGCACCAGCGTCCGCTCACTGCTTAAAAAGAAGTTCTTCACCAGCTGCTGGGTGAGTGTCGAGCCCCCCTGCACGAAACCGCCGGCACGTACGTTGGCCAGCATGGCGCGGGCAATGCCACGGAAGGAAATACCCCAGTGATCGAAGAAGGCTTTGTCTTCGGTCACCACCAGAGCGGCGACCAGCGCCGGTGGCACATCGGTGAGCTTCACCAGTTCGCGGTCTTCGTTGTGGGCCGGGAAAATGCCGCCGATGTACTGCGGCTCCAGCCGGATCAGGGCCAGATCGGCTCCGCCTTCTTCCAGATCAGTTACCCGCCCGTCGCGGATGCGCACGCGGATGCGGCGGGCCGGTTCGGCGCCATCCCAGAACGGAAATGCCCGTCGGTAAATCCACCAGTCTTCGCCATCCTGCGCATAGCCACCGGCACGCGGGGCGCCGGCTATGGGTTTGTAATCTGACCAGCCGAGTTCGGCCTTAAGCTGCACCGGACTGAGCAATTGCCCCGGATACAGCATCAGCGGCCGGGCGAATACCTTTGCCGGCAGCGTCCATTTATTGCCATCAAAGCGCTCCCGCACCTGGGCATCCAGATACACCAGCCAGACCGCAAACGCGGCCATGCCGACCAGCGCGAAGCGCAGCAGCCAGGTCAGCCAGAGACGGGGCGGTTTGGCGGGGGCTTTTGCCGGTTTTCTGCGGGAACCAGTCCCGGCTTTTTTGGTGGCCATCGGGGATTCACAACTCAAAGGAGGCGGCATGATAACAGCGGCGCCGGACGCAAACGAACCGCGGACGATAACAGACAAAGACGACATTTGAACGTCACAGGCGGCATAAGTCTTTCTGCTGAGTTATAAAGCCCGCCTCCGGTTCCCGGGCAAACGGCTGAATTGCCTGAAAAAATCCCTCACGGGTGCAGTCGGCATGCGGCGTGGGTCGCAATTTTCCAGCCCCGGGAAGCGGTGCGCATCAATTAAAGCCATTAATCGTGACAATCCGATCTATTGGCTGTATTTTTTGCGGGAAATTGCCATCATTGCGCGCTGAGTCGGGCTGGGAACAGACAGCTCCGGCCGCCTGCAATGGCACTGTTTCTGATGTGTCCTGAGCGGTAGCTGAGCTTCCCGCAGGAGACACAGATGCCTTGAAGACCGGATAAACCCGCGGGGTTATCTGTTTAATTGACCCCCCTTAATTCAAAGGGACTGAGCTGGAGAACTGGCTTAATGAACAAGCGCTTACTGGGAATTGGCTCCATCGCAGCCGCTCTGATGGCAACCGCTGTTACTGCGACTGCTCAGGAAGAACTGCACATCTATAACTGGTCTGACTACATCGCCGAAGACACCATCGCTAACTTCGAAAAAGCGACTGGCATCAAGGTAACCTACGACGTATACGACTCAAACGAAGTACTGGAAGCCAAGATGCTGGCTGGCCGCAGCGGCTACGATCTGGTATTCCCGACTGCCCGTCCGTTTGCTGACCGTGCAATCAAAGCCAAGCTGTATCAGCCTTACGACAAGAGCAAGCTGAGCAACTACGGCAACCTGGACAAGATCATTCTGAAGTCCCTGTCCGATATCGACGCTGGTAACCAGCACCTGATCCCTTACATGTGGGGTACTACCGGTATCGCTTACAACGTCGACAAAGTGAAAGCGATCCTGGGCGACGATATGCCACTGGATACCTGGAAACTGGTGTTCGACCCTGAAATCACCAAGAAGCTGTCTGCCTGTGGCGTCGCTCTGATGGATGACCCGATCGAAGTGTTCGTTGCAGCCCGCGTTTACATGGGCAAAGCGTCTGACGACTTCAGCAAAGGCGCCATCGATGAAGCGGCTGACGTTGTGAGCAAAGTTCGTCCGAACATCCGCTACTTCCACAACTCCCAGACCATCAACGACATGGCCAACGGCGACATCTGTGTAGCGCACGGCTACTCAGGCGACATGCTGCAGGCTCAGGCCCGTGCGGCTGAAGCGGCCAACGGCGTGAACGTTGAATACGTGGTACCAAGCGAAGGTGCTGTGGTGTGGACTGACGTTGCTGCCATCCCTGTGGATGCACCAAACGCAGCCAACGCTCACAAGTTCGTGAACTACCTGATGCAACCAGAAGTGATCGCACCGATCTCTAACTACGTTGCATACGCCAACGCCAACGCGGCGGCTACCAAGCTGGTTGACGAAGAAGTTCGCAACAACCCAGGTATTTATCCGGCGGCTTCCACCCAGGAAAAACTGGTGGTGCTGAAGACCCCGACCGATAAAGAAGCGCGCAACATGACCCGCGCCTGGACCCGCGCTAAAACAGGCAAGTAATTCCTCCGAACGGAATTTGCCTGAAGACACCTCGCACCCTTGGGTGCGGGGTTTTTTTGTTTATAACCGCACTACTGGAGCGACCGGAACGAAATGAGTCAACTTCGTCCAGCATCCTCTGATCAGCCATGGGCTGTCCCTGAAGAAGAACCGATTGTCCGTATCGACAACGTAACCAAGGCCTTTGGTTCCACCTATGCTGTGGATGAAATCAGTCTGAATATTCACCGTGGCGAATTCTTCTCGCTGCTCGGTGCGTCAGGCTGCGGCAAAACCACACTGCTGCGTATGCTCGGTGGTTTTGAAACGCCGACATCCGGCCGTATCTACATCGACGGACAGGACGTCACCGACGTGCCGCCGTATCTGCGTCCGATCAATATGATGTTCCAGAGTTATGCGCTGTTCCCGCACATGAGCGTGGCCCAGAACATCGCGTTCGGTCTGAAAGAAGACAAAATGCCAACGCCGCAGCTGCGTGAGCGCGTGCGTGAAATGCTGGCTCTGGTACAGATTGAAAAACTGGCCGACCGCAAACCGCATCAGTTGTCCGGTGGTCAGCGTCAACGTGTGGCACTGGCCCGCGCACTGGCCAAACACCCGAAAATTCTGCTGCTCGACGAACCTCTGGGCGCCCTCGATAAAAAACTGCGTGAACACACCCAGTTCGAGCTGGTGAACATTCAGGAACGTCTGGGCATCACCTTCATCATTGTGACCCACGATCAGGAAGAGGCCATGACCATGTCTTCGCGCATTGCCCTGATGAACAACGGCCGCATTGAGCAGGTGGATACCCCACGCCGCATGTACGAATTCCCGGCCACCCGTTACGCCGCCAACTTCATTGGCTCGGTGAACCTGTTCCACGGTCATGTGGTGTCGCAGGAAAACGACATGGTGCTGATCCACTCCGAAGAATCCGGCACCGATCTGCTGGTGCACGACAGCCAGCCGCTGTCGGCCGGTATGGAAGTGACCGTGGCTGTGCGTCCGGAAAAAGTGTCCGTGCGCGAAGCGAAAAGCGATGAGCCGAATAACCTGTCCGGCGTGATCAAGGAAATCGCCTATCTGGGCGACGTGTCCATTTATCACGTTGAACTGCCGACCGGTAAGCGCGTGCAGTTCACCCAGTCCAACGTGCAGGCACTGGCCGAACAACCGCTGACCTGGGGTCAGGAAGTGTGTCTGGCCTGGAACGCCCACAGCTGTGGGGTGCTCACCCAATGAGCCAGGTGTTAGTCCCATTCACTGAACGCCTGCGGGCGATGATGCCCGGCAAGGGACTGGTGATCGGAGCTCCCTGGTTCTGGCTGGCGCTGTTTTTTGTGCTGCCGTTCCTGTTCGTGCTGAAGATCAGTCTGTCTGAACCTCAGCTGGCACTGCCGCCGTATCAGGACTGGATCCGCGAAATGGAAGACGGTCTGGTGACCGTGACCCTGAACTTCGGCAACTACATGATGTTGTTCGAAGACGACCTCTACCGCGCGGCGCTGTGGGGGTCGTTTGAAGTGGCGGCCATTTCCACCTTCCTGTGTCTGCTGGTCGGTTACCCGATGGCCTACGCCATTGCGCTGTCGCCGAACCACTGGCGTATGCCGCTGCTGATGCTGATCATTCTGCCGTTCTGGACCTCATTCCTGATCCGGGTGTACGCCTGGATCGGCATTCTGAAAGGCAATGGTCTGCTCAACCATCTGCTGATGGGGCTCGGCATTATCGATCAGCCGCTGGAAATTCTGCACACCCAGGCCGCCGTTTACATCGGCGTGGTGTACAGCTATCTGCCGTTCTTCGTGCTGCCGCTGTACGCCACCCTGGTGCGACTCGACAACACCCTGCTGGAAGCGGCGGCCGACCTCGGCGCCCGTCCGTGGAAGCAATTCCTGAAAATTACCCTGCCACAGTCGGTGCCCGGCATCGTCGCTGGCGGCATGCTGGTGTTTATTCCTGTAATGGGTGAGTTCGTGATCCCTGATCTGCTGGGTGGCCCGGATACCCTGATGATCGGCAAGCTGATGTGGACCGAATTCTTCAGCAACAAAGACTGGCCACTGGCCTCGGCGCTGGCCGCCGTGCTGCTGGTTGTATTGATTATCCCGTTCGTGCTGATGCGCCACTATGAACAGCGCATGGCCGAGCGCGAAGGACAGTAAGGAGAGCCATTATGTTTAAAAAATATCCTGTGCTCTTCAGTCTGCTGCTGCTGGGTTACGCCTTTCTTTATCTGCCGATCCTGAGCCTGGTCGTGTACTCCTTTAACGGCAGCCGTCTGGTCACCGTGTGGGGTGGTTTCAGCACCAAGTGGTACGGCGAGCTGATGAACAACAGCACGCTGCTCGATGCAGCCTGGCTGAGTGTGAAAATCGGTTCCATCAACGCCACGCTGGCGGTGATTCTCGGCACTATGGCGGCACTGGCCCTGGTGCGCTTCCGTGGCAGCCGTGGCCATAAGTCGCTGGGCGTGATGGTTGCTGCCCCTCTGGTAATGCCGGAAATCATCGTGGGTCTGTCGCTGTTGCTGCTGTTCGTGGCGATGGAACAACTGATCGGCTGGCCTTCCGGCCGTGGTCAGACCACCATTCTGCTGGCCCACGTCACCTTCTCGATGGCCTACGTCACCGTGATTGTGCAGAGCCGCTTAGCGCACATGGATATGTCGATTGAAGAAGCCGCACTGGATCTTGGCGCCCGCCCGCTGAAAGTGTTCTTCAAAATCACCTTGCCGATGATCGCCCCGGCACTGGTGGCCGGCTGGCTGCTGGCGTTTACCCTGTCCATGGACGATCTGGTGATCGCCAGCTTCGTATCCGGTCCGGGTTCCACCACACTGCCTATGGTGGTGTACTCAAGCGTGCGTCTGGGCGTCAGCCCGCAGATCAACGCGCTGGCGACTATTATCATCGCCATCGTGGCGGTGGCTGTGCTGATTGCCGGCTACAGCATGTACCGTCAGGAACTGAAAAAACAAAACGCCTGATGTAACCCGGCGTTACTCAGCTTCCTGCACAGGGGCACCCGACTTTTGACGGGTGCCCCTTTTTTCTGCCCGCAAACCCGCTAGAGTATTGTTCTCTTTCACAGGAACACCCGCTCTATGCTGCCTGAATCCCTGTCTGCTCTGTGGCAACGCACACAAACCCAACTGACCGAAGATGGCGCCCGCCACGGCCTCGACTGGCCGGTACTGTGGCAGAGCCTGAACGCCGGGCAGCAGCAGGATCTGCAGAAAGTGCTGACCATCAGCCGTTATGTGGCCGATGCCCTGCCGCGCGAGGCCGAGTGGTTCAAAAGCGCGATCAGCAGCGACCTGTTCAATAAGCCCCTGACCCGCCCCACCATCGCCGTCTGGCTTGATGAACTGGCCGAACAGGTAAAAAGCGAAGACGACTGGCTGCGTGCACTGCGTTTTCTGCGCCGCCGCGCCATGGTGCACATCATCTGGCGCGACGTGCTGCGCCTGTCGTCCACACTGGAAACCACCCGCGCCTTATCGCATCTGGCCGATGAATGCGTGGTGCGCACGCAGGCCTGGTTCTATCAGCAACTGGCCGAACGCTTCGGTACGCCTATGGGCAAAAGCAGCGGCGAAGCACAGGATCTGCTGGTGCTGGGCATGGGCAAACTGGGCGCTTATGAGCTGAATTTAAGCTCGGATATCGACCTGATTTTTGTCTACCCGGAAAGTGGCGAAACCAGCGGCCCCAAAGTGATTACCAATCAGGAATTCTTTGTGAAGCTGGGTCAGAAAATGATTCAGGCACTGGATAAACACACCATGGACGGCTTCGTGTTCCGCACCGACATGCGTCTGCGCCCCTATGGCCAGAGCGGTCCGCTGGTGATGAATTTCGCCTCGGTAGAAGAGTATTACCAGGATCAGGGCCGCGATTGGGAACGCTACGCCATGGTCAAGGCGCGGGTGATGAACGGCGAGCAAAGTGCGGCGGCCAAAGAGCTGCTGAGCATTCTGCGTCCGTTCACTTACCGTGCTTACGTCGACTACAGCGCCTTCGAATCGCTGCGCTCCATGAAAGCCATGATCAACGCCGAAGTGCGTCGCCGTGGCCTGGAAAGCAACGTCAAACTCGGTTCCGGTGGCATCCGCGAAGTGGAGTTTATTGTGCAGGCGTTCCAGCTGATCCGTGGCGGTCAGGATAAAAGCCTGCAAAACCGCGAGCTGGTCAAAGTGCTGGATATTCTCGCCGGCGACGGCTACCTGCCGGAAGCCGCCTGCCTGGAACTGAAAGCCGCTTATTTCTTCCTGCGCGATACCGAGCACGCCATTCAGGGCCTGAACGACGAACAGACGCAGCTGCTGCCGGCAGACGCCGAAGAGCAGGCGCGCATCGCCTGGTCGATGGGCTTTGCCGACTGGGCTGCCTTTATGGAGCAGCTCGACAAACACCGCGAGCGCGTGCGCTTCCACTTTGCCCAAATCGTGGCCGGCGATGACGACGAACAGCAGACACAAGAAATCGAACCCGTGTGGGCCGACCTCTGGGCCGGCGAACTCGACGGCGGGCACATGCGCGAATTCATCGCCGCCCATCCCTGCGCCGGCTCAGCCGAAGTGCAGGTGTTGCTGAGTCAGTTCCGCGAATCGCGCGCCGTACTGAAAATGCAGCAGATCGGCCGCGAGCGCCTCGACGCCTTAATGCCACGCCTGCTCAGCGAACTGTGGGCACAACCGCAACCACTGGCGGTGCTCGAACGCATCGTGCCGCTGCTGGAAGCCGTGGTGCGCCGTACCGCCTATTTGGTACTGCTGAAAGAAAACCCGCAGGCACTGACGCAGTTAATCCGCCTGTGCGGCGCCTCCAGCTGGGTGGCGGCCTACATCACCCAAACCCCGCTGCTGCTGGACGAATTGCTCAATCCGGCCAGCCTGTACAAGCTGCCGCAACGGGCCGAACTGGCGGAAGAACTGAACCTGCGCCTGCTGCGCGTCGACGAAGACGACCTTGAACAGCAGATGGAACAACTGCGGCAATTTGTGCGCGCGCACAAACTCCGCGCCGCCGCCTGCGAAGTGATGGAAGCCCTGCCACTGATGAAGATCAGCGACTACCTCACCTGGCTGGCGGAAGTGACGCTGGAGAAAGTGCTGCAGCTGGCCTGGACCCAGTCGGTCGAAAAATACGGCTACCCGACCAACGCCCGTGGCGAAGCGGTAACCGAACCCGAGCTCATCATTGTCGGATACGGCAAAGTGGGCGGGCTGGAGATGAGCTACAGCTCGGACCTGGACCTGGTTTTCCTGCACAACAGTTTTGCGATGGGCAGTACCAATGGTGATCGCAGCCAGGACAACGGCGTGTTTTACACCCGCCTTGGCCAACGCATGATTCACATCCTGACCACCCAGACCCGCTCCGGCGACCTCTACGAAGTGGACATGCGTCTGCGGCCATCCGGTAACTCCGGCATGATCGTCGCGTCGATGAAAGCGTTCGAGGAATACCAGCAGAAACACGCCTGGACCTGGGAACATCAGGCCCTCGTCCGCGCCCGTATTCTGTGCGGCAGCGACGCCGCCGGCGAGGTGTTCCAGAGCATCCGCAACCAGACCCTGAGCAAGGCACGCGACCTTGGTGGATTGCGCGAAGAAGTGCGAGCCATGCGTCAGAAAATGGTGGATAATCTCGGCTCCAAAGATACGAGCGGCCAGCAATTCCACCTCAAACAAGATGCAGGGGGTATTGTTGACATCGAGTTTCTGGTTCAATACGGAGTTCTGGCCTGGTCACACCTACACCCAGAGCTGCTCAGCGTCACCGACAACATGCGTTTACTCGATGCGTTCGCAGCCACCGGTCTGATGAATCCACAAGATTGTCAGACTCTGCAGGAAACCTACCTGTCCTACCGAGCCGAAACTCACCGGCGTGCATTGCAGCAGCAGGATCTGTTATTAGATTCAGACAGCCTGACAAGACTTGGCTTCGATGCGCGGCGCAACGATGTGACCCGACTGTGGAAACTCTGGCTGGAGCCTGCAGCCCGATAACGCAGGCCCCATCCCCGAATACACAAATTTATTACCATTTTGAGTGAGGTCCTTATGCTACCTTCCATGTCCGACCGCGATGGTCTGATCTGGTTAGACGGAGAGTTGGTTGACTGGCGCGAAGCCAAAGTTCACGTACTGACTCACACCCTGCACTACGGCATGGGCGTTTTTGAAGGTGTGCGGGCTTACGAAACAGCTCAGGGTGCGGCGATTTTCCGCCTGAAGGAACACACCGACCGTCTGTTCAATTCCGCCAAGATTCTGGGCATGAAAATGCCATTCAGCAAAGAGGAAGTGAACGAGGCTCAGCGCGCGGCAGTCCGCGAGAACAACCTGAAAAGCGCTTACCTGCGTCCTATGGTGTTCTTCGGTTCTGAAGGCATGGGTCTGCGTGCTGAAAACCTGAAAACCCACGTGATGGTGGCTGCCTGGGAATGGCCTGCCTACATGGGTGAAGAAGCCAAAACCCAGGGCATCAAAATCCGTACCTCCAGCTACACCCGTCACCACGTGAACATCACCATGTGTAAGGCGAAAGCGAACGGTAACTACATCAACTCTATGCTGGCGCTGCGTGAAGCCATCGACAGCGGTTGTGAAGAAGCCCTGCTGCTGGATCCGGAAGGCTACGTGGCTGAAGGTTCCGGTGAGAACTTCTTCATCGTCCGTGACGGCGTGATCTACACTCCGGAACTGACCGCGTGTCTGGACGGTATTACCCGTCGCACCATCATCGAGATGGCGAAATCACTGGGTTACGAAGTGCGCGAAAAACGCATCACCCGTGACGAAGTGTACATCGCTGATGAAGCCTTCTTCACCGGTACTGCCGCTGAAGTTCTGCCAATCCGCATGCTCGACGGCCGCGCAATTGGTGCCGGCAGCCGTGGTCCGGTGACCGAGAAGCTGCAGACTCTGTACTTCGACACCGTAACCGGCAAATCCGTGTTCAAGCCTGAGTGGCTGACACTGGTTAAATAATTCGGTAGTTAAATACTGAACATAAAAACCCCGGAATTCCGGGGTTTTTTATTTTTACTAAACTGTCGATGACTACACTCCCGACAACTTCCCCAAAACGGCGAGGCAGAACAAGATGTGCGAATTGCTGGGCATGAGCGCCAACACCCCGACCGATCTGTGCTTCAGTTTTACCGGGCTGACCCAGCGCGGCGGTAAAACCGGCCCGCATAAAGACGGCTGGGGCGTGGCCTTTTACGAAGGCAAGGGCGTACGCCTGTTTCACGACCCGCAACCCAGTGCCACATCGCCGGTGGCGGAGCTGGTGCAGAATTATCCGATCAAAAGCAAAACCGCCATCTGCCATATCCGTCAGGCCAACGTCGGCGATATCTGTTTGGCCAACACCCATCCTTTCGTGCGCGAACGCTGGGGACGTTACTGGGTGTTTGCCCACAACGGCCAGATCGCCAATTTCGTGCGTCAGCCCGGTCCGTATGAACCGGTGGGCGACACCGACAGTGAAGCCATTTTCTGCGATTTAATGAACCGCATTCATCACGGTTTACCGCGCGACGCCATGCCACAGCAGCTGGCCACCGAACTGGTGGCACTGGCCGAAGAATACGCTGCTCAGGGCGTCTTTAATTGCCTGCTGAGCAATGGCAACTGGCTGTTCACCTACTGCTCGACCAAACTGGCCAGCATCACCCGCCGCGCGCCCTTCGGCGCAGCGCAATTAAAAGACGCCGACGTTACCGTCGATTTCGCCGCCGAAACCACGCCCAACGACGTGGTGAGTATTATCGCCACTGAGCCGCTGACCAGCGACGAAGCCTGGGATATTTACCAGCCGGGTGAATGGAAATTATGGGAAGCCGGCGAAGTGATTGCCTGCGGAACGCGGGCCGTTTAACCGCTGTTTTAAACCCAGCTATTAAAACCTGTTTTTTAAAACCCGAGTTTAACCGCTGCTTTTCACATCCATTTCACTGATCAGCCACTCTTTAAACGCGCGCATGCCGACCGTTAATGGCCGGTGTTTGCGGTACACCAGATAAAAGGCCTTATGGCTGTCGAGTGGAATATCAAACGGGATCACCAGCTGCCCGGATTCCACTTCACGCGAACTCAGGGTCACATCGGCCAGCGCCACGCCCAGGCCGTCCAGCGCGGCGGCGGTTGCCAGATGGCCGTTGGACACCGACAGGGAATTTTTCGGCTTCAGAAACGGCACACCGGCGTGTTCCAGCCAATCATCCCACTCGTGCTTACGCGCACTGACGTGAATCAGCGTGTGCTGCCTGAGGTCGCTGACTTTGTGCAGCGCCTTGGCGCCGTGCATCAGCGCCGGACTGCACACCGGCACCAGCGTCAGCTTGCGCAGAAAATGCATTTCAATGTCGTCCCAGTCGCCATGACCGAAGTACACCGCCATATCGGTGTTGGAGCGGCCAAAGTCGATCAGACCGAGCGAGGTATTAATCTGCAGCTCGATGTCCGGGTACAGCTCCTGAAAGCGGCTCATGCGCGGCATCAGCCAGCGGATAAGAAAATTGGGCGCCACGCTGATGCTCACCACATTGCTGTCCGGATTCACCATCAGGCGCTGCGTCGCCACTTCGATTTCGTCCAGCGCGTGTTTCACCGCCACCAGATACTGCTCACCGGAAGGCGTCAGCTGCACCTGCCGGCGGACCCGGCTGAACAGCGAAACACCTAAGTATTCCTCAAGTGTCCGGATCTGCTGACTGACCGCCGATGCGGTCACCGCCAGCTCGTCTGCAGCCTTAACAAAGCTCGAGTTTCTGGCGGATGCTTCGAAAATACGCAGGGCATTCAGAGGGGGTAGTCGACGCATAGGAAAAGATCAAATGATTAGATTTACTAACCATTCTGGTTAGAAACCATCGCTTTTTCAAGAAGGCCACCTGACCTATTCTGATACCGTCAAACACGACAAAGCAAAGAGGAAATAACCATGAATACCGACAACGTAAAATTAACCGCCAGCGGTAACGTCGACGTGAACTACTACGTGAAACTGGCCCACAAACTGCGTCAGGAAGAAGTGGCCCGTCTGACGTCCAGCACAGTCGCCTGGTTTTCAGATGTCTTTCACATCCGCCACGACGTTAAAGCCCACAAAGTTGCTCATTGAGCCACGACGGTAGGCCAACCAGAAGCTGATTCAGCCTTGCCTGACATCGGCCAGCAAGAAACGGGAACAGGCCACAGGGCCGAACCCGCAACCCGGACGGGACAGCAGAGAGCGCAGGACAGGTTCTGAACCTGACACCAGCCCTGCCCCGTTAGTGGTCACCCCGCCAGACACGCCCGCCTGTTATTTCACCAGAATCAGTTTGCCGCTGTGCGGATCACGGTACACCTGCCCCAGCGATTCATAGCCTTGTCCGGCATCCAGCTGTTGTTGCAGGGCCGGCGGTACATCGCTTAATTCCTGCCCGGTACTGACCGGCTGCTGCGCCTGGCTGAAGTGCTGCTTCAGATCCGGACTGAGCGCCACCAGAGCGGCAATCAGACCGCAGGCGAACACCAGAATAATGTCCACCAGATTGGCCAGCGGGCCGAGCGGCTCGGCGTCCTGTTCATCGAATGCGCTGCGGCGCCAGCGGTCAGTCATGGGCCACCTGTTCCTTCAGCGGCTGACGGTTTGCGACCTGTGCCAGCGCGTTGTCGTACCAGCGGCGACGCACCCGGCCGAGGACAAAACCGACAATGCCCACCAGCAGGCCAACCACAGTCGTATCAAACGCCACGGTCATGGCGGTGGTCAGAATGCGGAAGTCGCCATCGCCCAGTGCCGCCAGCCCGGGGCCAAGCGGAATCAGCGTGCCCATCAGCCCCAGCATGGGCGCAATACGGGCGATAAAATCCGCCCGCTCAACCCGCTTTTTACCGGCGCGCAGCAGCGCAGCTTCGTCGGCCCGTGCAACCAGACGGCGGATGGCGGAGGTGCGTTCGCCAAGGGCGATGCCGGTTTCGTACAGCGCCAGCACCACAAACAGCAGCAAGGCCCAGATCACCGGCTGTAACAGCCAGCCGGTGAGGTTATGCATCAGACTTAATCCCAGTTCCTGCATGATGGTCTCCGTTAATAAAGCCTGAAACGTCAGGCGTCGCGGCGGCTGCGGTACCAGCCGGCGCCCATGATCAGCACAGCACTCACCAGCGCCAGCCACCACAGCGGCGCAGGCGCATGGCCGCCGGGCTCAGTTGCTGACGGTTGATCCGCCACAGGCGGCGGCGTCGAGGCAGCCTCGGTCTGCAACTCAATTTCCTGAATACGCCGGGTGGCATCCGCCGCCGGTTGCACATCCGGCAAGCGGCTGGCCGCCAGCACCTGCTCAAGCGCCGCCGCCTGCTCCGGGCTGATCAGCCTTTTCACCGCGTCGTACACCGGATGATTGGCGTGGGTGTGGCCGCTGCCGGGAATCCCATAAGCGATCACATTGGCCGCCAGCTGAGCGGCCAGCTCACGCTGCGTGGTCTCGTCGGCCTGCCAGAAACCTTTGTCGATGGCGACCATCATCACCGCCAGCACATTGGTCTGCACCTGGCGGTTATAGCCATCGGCCCAGAAGGCTTTCATGCCCAGGTTCAGCGCATCATCGAGGTACACGGCCTTCACTTCCGCCCACACCCAGTCGTCGATCAGCGCCGGGCTGGTGACCTGCCAGCCCCACAGATATTCGACGAACTCGCTGCCCATGGTGCGCGCGCCGGCATAGCCCTGCTGCATCAGGGGCTCGATCCACTGGCGGTTGAGGAAGCGTCCGCGCAGCTCGCCGAGCAAGGCCTGCTGCAGAGGCTCCAGCGTCAGCTGAGTCTGACGGGCGTGTTCCACAACAAAGCTTTGCGGTGCTTGTCCGGCGGTCATTTCGATGGCCATGTTGAGCCCGCCCAGATAATCAAATGCGTCGTTGTTGTCCATCAGACCATAAAGATTGCTGGCCCGGCCAAGATAGGTTTTATCCACCTGCGTCAGCTGGCGGCGGAACAGGTCTGCGGCCTGCAGGCCACTGCTGTCGGCGTCGTCGCTGCGGTACACATGGCCCATGCGCTGCACAAACACATCGGCCAGCTCACTGCGTTGCGCCCAGGCCGACGAACGCTCTGCCAGACGGTTGATACCCGCGCCGTAGGCACCGGGGGCGGAACCAAAAACACGCAGGCTGGCATCACGTCCGGCCTGTTCAGCGCTGACACCGGCGCGCAGCGCCTGACGGGTCTGTTCCACCCAGTTGTCGGCCACGCGGTTGCTGGCCAGCGGCTCGTTGCGCGCCAGCGCATCGCCCGGCAGCAGTGCCGCCACCGGCTGTAAGGCCGCGTCCAGCGCCGGACTCAGGGCGGGAAAATCGTGACGTATCGTATCGGCGCTGGCCGACAGCGCCAGCAACACCGCCTGATCCAGCCAGCGCAGCTGTTCGCCGTATAAATCGCGGAACAAACCCGAGGTGGTGAACAGCACGTCGCGCCGTTGCGGATGCGTGTCCGACAGCGGCAGGCGTTCGATGCCCTTAATCGTGCCGCGGCTGTTCCACACCACCTGCACACCGAGCAAATCCAGACCAAAGGCGACCATGGCGCCTTCGTCGCGTACCGCATCCGAGGCCCACAGAATCACGGCGTCTTTTTCGCCGCGATTCTGCGCCGTGGCGGCCGCTGTGCGCGCCAGCGTACGGCCAACATCAAAGCCCGTCCGCGTCGGCAGCAGGCTGCCGTCGAGGGCGTAAAAATTGCGCCCGGTCGGCAGCGCGTCCGGCGTGCGTACCGGGTCGTTGCCCTTGCCCGGTGCCACAAAATGGCCGTTCAGCCCGGCCATCAGCGCGTTCATTTCGGCGGCCGGCGACGCCTGCAACGCGGCCTGTGCGACCGTCCGCTGGGATGCTTCCCAGCTCTGATCCTGCGCCATCGACGCCAGCATGGTCTGCACCGCGTCGGCGGCCCAGTCGCGCCCGAATACGTGCAGCCCCAGCGGCATGAATTTCTCCTGCAGATGGGTCAGGTAATGGCCGGTCTCGTGCAGCAGGAAATCGTCGTCGACGTCGTCAAAGCCGATGCCGCGCACCTGCAGTTCTTCGTCCATGCTCACCGTCAGTTCGTCGCGCAGATTGAGTTCATTAATGCGCTGACGTAAGCGGCTGATGGCGCTTTTGCGCGTGGTGCTGTCGGCAGCGGCTTCGGCACTTTCGATCAGCTGACGCAACTCCAGCAGGCCGTCGTACAGCTCGGTGGCCGCCAGCGCCGGGGTCAGATGGTCGACCATCACCGCCAGCCCGCGGCGCTTGGCCTGAATGCCTTCGCCCACGCCGTCGACTATGTAGGGATAAATGCCCGGAATATCGCCCGCCATCAGCGCCGGATAATCACTGCCGAGCAGCCCGGTACGGCGTCCCGGCAGAAATTCATAGGTGGAATGACGGCCCAGATGAATCAGTGCATCGGCGCCAAAGTCGTGCTGCAGATAGCGGTAGAACGCCAGGTACTGATGCGGCGGCGGAAAGGTCATATTGGCGTGCAGCAGTTCTTCGTTCAGCTCCCAGCCACGCGGTGGCTGCGGACCAAGAAACACGTTGCCAAAGCGCACACCGGGAATCAGCAGGTCGTTGTCCCACACCATCACCCGCCCGGGCGCCTCACCCCAGCCGCGCAGGCCTTCAATCTGCATGCGCAGCAGCGCCGTCTGCAAACTGTCGAGGGTTTTCCAGCCGCTGTCGGAGTTGTTGCTCAGCTGCTGGCGGTAACCGTCGGCCAGCTGATCAAACAGTGCCAGCGCACGGCGGCGGCGGTCGTCCCGTACGCCATCCAGCACGTAGCGGATATCGTGCAGGCTGTGCTCCAGGCGCTGGCGCAGGGTGTCGCGTTGGGTGGGCGACAACTCCGTCGCCAGCTGCTCATGCAGCAGCTGATGCAGGGCCGCCAGCGGGCCCGAGGTCATTTCCGCCTGCACGCCGCCGGGCAAGGTGTTGAACCACTGGCGGTAGTCCGCCGCCGTCATGTGCTGCACCTGCCCGTGCATGGCCTGCAGTGCCGCCGCATCTTCCGGCAGGTTCACCCCGCTTTGCTGCAGTCTGGCCAGCAGCTCGTCGCTGCTGCGGGGCAGCTGGCGCGGATCACCAAGGTCATACCCTTCCCGTTGCAGGCGCTGCAGAATCTGCCACAACGACTCCACCACGTTGAGGTTATCGGCGCCGATATTGTGCCGCCCCGGCGGGTGGTTGTAGTAAATGATGGCAACGTGTTTCTGCGCCGCCGGCTTTTGCTGCAGCGCCAGCCATTGCTGACCCCGGCGGACAAAGCGGTCGAGCTCGCGGTCCTGCGGCTCGCTGCGGCTGATGCGCGCGCCGGTGAGTGCATCGTCCTGAGCCACGCCGGCCAGAGCCAGCACCTGCGGCTGCGACACGCCCTGCAGCTCCGGCATGGCGATGCGGTAGTGCACGCTGTCGGTCGGCAGACCGGTGCGCGACAGGCCGTAACTGTGGGCGTCGCTGTCGGTCACGCGGATACCGCGCAGCACCGGAATGCCAGCGGCGGTCAGTGCGTCGGTCACGTCGGTGCGCTCACTGCCGCCACCAATGACAAAATCCTGCAGGCTGATCATCAGCGCCGGATGACCCGCCGCCCACGCCAGCAACTGCTCCGTCGCCTGCTGGCTGGCCGCGCCCCAGCCGGCCAGCGCCGAAATACAGGCCGTTTGCGCAAAACGCTGACAAAGCCCGGCGTGCAATAGCCATTCACCGGCCTGATCACCGCTGTCGTGATCCAGAATCAACACCCGCGGCTGGTGCGCCAGCGCTCCGCTGTTCAGCCGCTGGTTCAGTTCGGCGGCGGGTAGCTCCAGCGACTGCTGCTGTTGCGGATCGAACAGAAAGAAGCGCTGATCACACTCGGCAATAAAATCGGGCCAGGCACCAGTCGGATTCAGCAGCACGGTCAGCAACGACTGACCATTCTGCTGCACCCGGTTCTGCCAGTAGCTGCGCATCTGCAGCCACAGGGCAAATGGCGGAAAGCGCGCCTGTTGGCGGCGCAGAAACGCCTGCTGGTCGCCGGCACCCGGATGCAGCACTTCGGTGATGGCGTCGCGGGTGTCGTCGTCGAGGGTTTCCCAGCCCGGCTGCAGGCGCAGCAGACGTCGGTCGCCATTGAGCGATAAACGCAGCTGTCCAGACGGATAGCGCAGATGCAGCAGACGCTCCACCGGCTCACCGAACACCGCCAGCATCAGCAGGCGGTCGGCGTCGTTGACCAGCTGTTGCAGCTGCTCGTCATTGAGCTGATTCAGCTGACTGACGGTGCGTACCGTCAGCGCGGCATGCGGATGCTGCTGCAGATAATCGTGGGCGGCGGCCACCATGCGCGGCGCCGAGCGGTCGGAAATCAGAATAAGAGGGGCAGCCGTCACCTGCTGCGCAAGCAAAAGCGCGAGCGTGACGAACAAAAAATAATACGATCGGAATCTGGTCATTGGCCGGTTCTGTTGTGGTGAAAACCACAGCACCGGAGGTCAGGTATGGCAAACGAACAGGCCACCCCGGCCTGTAAGACTCAGCCAGAACCCAGGTCACCCCGCCTGCTGTCTGTGATTCAGGCCGGTCTCCGGGCTCAGAACACAAGCATGCGCTTATGCACCAACCTTCCCGTCTGCAAACAGACAGTGGTTATCTGGTCACGGCCGTGGCCGTGTCATTACCGTTGCGGGGGCAGCACAGGTATTGCACCTGTTTCCCGATTATCCCGGTCTGGCCGGGCACCTGAGCGGCGCAGAATACCGGGTATGACCTTCATTAGAAAGTCATGGCACGGCAAACGGGCCGCAACAGCGGGCAGAAAATAACAGGAAAGAAGCGGCGGGCAGCAGCACCGCCGCCCGCTGCCGCAGCCCTGAATGTCAGGACGCGCTGGGCTCGGGGGCGGAACCGGCGTCAGGGGAAACCAGCGTCTGTTCACTGGCTATCCGGGGCCCCTGACCAATCTGCTCTTCAAACGCGCGCAGACGTTTATAGATCGACAGCAGCTCAACAATGGTGGTCCAGGAATTCACCAGATACTGGAAAGAATCCTCCACCTGACGGAAGGCATTGAGAATACGCTGCATCACCCCCAGCGAAAACGCGCCGGCGACAATGGCCGGAGCCAGGGCAATTAAGGGTACAAACTGGCCGACGTTCAGGTAGCCGTAACGCACCACGTTAAAGTAGAGATAATTTTTATACAGGCGGAAATAATTCATGCGCACATGGGTGAATAATTCCGACAGGGTATAGGGCTGGGCTCTGTGCTCGTGGTCTTCGCCGTACACCAGTTCTTTGCGGTAAGCGGCTTCCACTTTTTGATTATTAAATTCCAGACCGGGTAATTTAATGCCGGCCAGCGCCAGCAGAAAAGTGCCGAAAATCGACCAGATAATCACCACAAACACCAGCGCCTGCGGAATTTCACCGATCAGCGGCAGCTCTTTTACGAAGCCCGACAAACCCCACAAAATAGGCAGAAACGCCAGCAGGGTCATTACCGAGTCAAGAAAGCTCACACCCAGATTCTCGACAATGGTGGCGAAGCGCATGGTGTCTTCCTGAATCCGTTGCGACGCGCCTTCAATGCCGCGAATGCTCTGCCAGCGGGCGGTGTAATAATCGTTCATCGCATGGCGCCAGCGGAACACATAATGGCTGACGAAAAAGCGGGTAAAGACCGCGACGGCCACCGCCACCATAATGATCACCGCCACGGTGGATAATTCGGCGTAATAATCACCAATGCTGATGCTGCCGGGTTTGCTCAGCGCATTCTGGATCAGGTCGTAAAAACCGCCGTACCATTCGTTAAGCATGACGCTGACTTCCACCTGAAACCAGGTCAGGAACACAATCAGGGCTGAGCCAGCCACCGACCACTTGGCCCATTCATGGCCGCGGCCAATGAACAGCCAGGCGCCGACAAACGACAGATAAGCCACCAGCGAATACTGATAAAACCAGAATTCCTGCGCCCGGGTCTGCGCCTGTTCCAGCAGCGGATCGGCGCTGACATCACCAGAGGGAAAACCGGCGCCGAACAGGCCACCCAGACTCAGCCACTGACCGGCATCAGCGACGGCCAGATACCAGCCCAGCACGCAGGTTAAGGACCAGAGAGCAAAACTCAGAAAAAACCATTTGGGTTTCAGAAAGAAAGATGCAAACACAGCGCACGTCCGTCAGGGCCAGTGAATAGTGACCGACAGCATGCGTTGCCACACGGGGCAACACAAGGGTCTGTCAGCGGGCAGAGCTTGGATGGCATTTTCGCTGGCGCGTTCCGCAGCCGCCGCGCGCAACACACCTTTTTCAACGGACTGACGATCAGAACATGCGCTGCAACAGACGCACACCGCGCCGCTGATGCATCGGCACCGCCAGCAGATGGCCGGCGACCAGCAATGCCAGCAACCCACTGGCAACGCGGTGCAGCCCGGAAAAGGCCTGCGTCACAGACGACGCCGGCAGCAGGGGGCCGAAGGTATACGCGCCGAACACAGGAACCGGCCGCTCCATCATCAGCACGCCACTGAACAGCACCACCAGAACGCAGCCATAAATAGCCACATGCCCGGCGTTTGCCAGCGTTTGCTGCTGCGCGCTCAGCGCATGGTGCGCGGGTTTTCCCTGCCACAGGGCGAGCAGCGTGCGCACCATAAAAAACGGAATAAACAGCAGTGTTGTGGCGACATTAAAGGCCGCGATGCGGTCGTGCAACGACGCCGTCAGTGGCACTGTGGCCAGCGTAAATCCGGACCCCAGCGCCCATAAAATAATCACCGCCGACACGCCGTGCAGCAGACGACGGGCGCGTGAATAGCGCGAACAAGACACAGCAGACATCAATAACCCGGCCGCTTCTCAGCAATAAAGGCGGCCGAGTGTAGCGGCGGATTATTACCCTTTTTTAATGAATGGCTTAAAACTCAGGCGCCGACTTTACCGCCGTCCTGACGGCGGATGGCCACCGTCGCTGAACGCGGGCGGCTGTTGCCACCGTCCGGCCAATGGCTTAAGAAATGATCCGGCGTCGAGCCTTCGCCCGGGTGCTGAATATTCACAAACACCGTGCTCTGGTCGGGCGTGATGGCAATGCCGGTCAACTCACAGCCGTTCGGGCCGGATAGAAAGCGGCGCAGCTCACCCGTAACCGGGTCGGCGCAGAACATGCCGTTGTTGCCGAACGGCGCCTTGCCGAGCAGATCGCCGGAGGCGCTCATGTCGGTTTCAATCCACAGCCGGCCGTCGTTATCAAAACGCAGACCGTCCGGACAGGAGATTTCGCTGGCCGCATCGGTGACTTTGTTAAAGCCCGGTTGTGCCGTGCCGGCTTCACCACCAAACCAGAAGACATCCCAGGCAAACACGGTCGCCTGCGGCTTATTCTGCTCGCGCCAGCGGATGATGTGGCCGTGTTTATTGTGCGCGCGCGGGTTCGCGGCATCGGTCTGACTTTCGCTGCGTTTTTCGTTATTGGTCAGGGTGAAATACACCTCGCCGGTGTGCGGGTGCACAGCGCCCCATTCCGGCCGGTCCATTTTGGTGGCGCCGCTGACATCCGCCGCCAGACGGGTATTCAGCAGCACATCGGCCTGATCCGCAAACGTCACGTCCGCTGCTTTGGCGCGGGCGATAAAATCGGCGTTGTTAATATCCAGCGCGCGCCACTCGCCGCTGCCGTCACCGTTAAATACCGCCACATACAGGGTACCGTTCTGCAATAAATGCGGGCCGGCGTCGGCTTTGCGGTAAACGTCACGGCTGACGTATTTGTAGAGGTATTCAAAGCGGGTGTCGTCGCCTGAGTAAGCCACCAGAGGTTCACCTTCCACCGCCGGGTGAAAAATAATGCCTTCGTGGGCAAAGCGCCCCAGCGCCGTGTGTTTGACCGGAGTGCTGTGCGGGTCGAACGGGTCAATCTCGACAATCCAGCCGTAGGTGTTCGGTTCGTTGCGGTAATCGTCGGCGGCGCTTTTTCCAGCAGCCGTTGCGTTGAAGCGCAGGGCGGCATCGTCGGCCGGTTGTGCGGTGTGCCAGTGGTAATAACTTTCGTCCTGCGGAATACCGTAGCGGGCGTGTTCACGCGGTTGCTCGCCGCTGTTAATAAAACAGCCGGCCCAGTTTTCTTCACAGGTGAGGTAAGTGCCCCACGGCGTAAAACCGTTGGAGCAATTATTCAGCGTGCCGCGGGTGGCGATGCCTTCGGGACTGTATTTTGTTTTCAGGGCGTCGTTAGCGCGCAGCGGGCCGTCGATTTCCATGTGCGTCAGGCCGGTGATGCGGCGGTTATACACACTGCCCTCCACCAGCTGCCAGTCACCGTCGGCGTTCAGACGGATATGGGCAATGCTGTTACCGTGGGCGGCGAGTTCTTTCTGCACTTCTTCCAGCGGACGCGGCAGCGGCGAAGGGCCGCGGCTGTGCAGCAGATCGGGGTCGCAGTATTCGTGGTTCATCACCAGCAGCCCTTCGACTGAGCTGTTTCCACCCGTTTTCACGTCGATCGGAAAGAAATGCATGCCGTCGTGGTGCGAGCCCATCTGCTTCATCTGCTCTGCGGCGCTGTTGGATGCATCCCCCTTAAAGGCCACCGCACCGGCTTCCAGTGGCGTACCCCAGGGCAGCAACGCCTGCGTGCGGTACCCGGCGGGTACTGTGATGGCGTCGGCCACGGTGGCGGCAATCGCCTCGAAGCCAAGCAGTCCGGCGATGGTTTTTTCCGGACGGGCACAGGCGCTTAACGCGCTGCTCAGTGCGGTCGGCAGCCCCAGACTGGCGACCATGGCCGCGCCGCCTTTCAGCCAGTTGCGGCGGCTGATGCGCGCCTGCAACAGATCGGCAAAATGCGCATTCGCCGAGTGGTTCGACTCGCGTTCATCACCGGATAAATCAATCAAAGGACGTTGGGTTTCGCGGCTGTTTACCATGTTCACATCACCAGAAAGCGCGTTAAAAATCTCTGCCCCAAAGGCTCGGCTCATCATATGACAGTGCGGTGACATTGTGTGCGCCAGCGGTCACAGCCGCTGAGCTGATCCGACCTGCGTAGGCCCCTTGCCAGTCCGTACACAATTCGCCAACAAACCCGGGCGGCCAGACACAGCGATGGCTGCTAGGCTTCAGATACTGTGGAGGAACCTGCATGTCTGAACTGAATAGCGCCCTGCCCGTGTGGAACAAAGCCGACGCCCTGACCCGGCTGATGAACAACGAAACCCTGCTGCTGCGCGTGGTCGGCATGTTCCGCAGCACAGCTCAGGAACAGCTGGATGAGCTGAAAGCCCATATCAGCAACGAGCGGATGAAAGACGCCACCCGCATGGCCCACACCCTGAAAGGAGCCAGCGGTAATATCGGCGCCGAACAGCTGATGGATGTCTGTGCACGTCTGGAGCGCGCCGCCGAACAGGGCGACAGCGCCACCATCAATGCGCTGATGCCGGCACTCGATCAGGCCTTTGCTGCGGCTCTGGCCGAACTGCCTGCCTGAGCCCGGTCGCCGTCCAGCCCCCCTTTTTTAATCCTGAATCCGGGCATCAGCCTGGGGCTTTACGCCGTGGCGCACGCTTGCCCGGCGTGCTGCTTTTCTTGCGCCGGTAGGCGGGTTTCGCCGCTTTTGGTTCCGCCGCCGGCAGGCCGCTGAAGGCCTGTACATTCAGCTGAGTCGCCTGAGCCACCAGATCCTGCAAGCGGCTGAGCATGGGCTGCATAAAACCGTCGTAATTCAGCGCTTTTTCACTGATGTCGTTCAGCTGACGCTCCCACTGGGCGGTCATGTCGGGCACCGTGGTGCTGTCGGGCAGGGTATGAATCAGCGCGCGGCCCAGTGCCGTGGCGCGGATCTGTTTGCCGTCGCGGCGCAGGAAAGCGCGTTTGAACAACAGCTCGATGATGCCGGCCCGCGTCGCTTCGGTGCCCAGTCCATCGGTGTCTTTCAGAATTTTCTTCAGCTCCGCGTCTTTCACATAGCGGTTAATGCCGGTCATGGCGGCCAGCAGGGTCGCGTCGGTAAACGGCGCCGGCGGCTGGGTGTGTTTTTCATCGACCACAGGCTCGCCACTCCACAAGACCTGACCTTCGCTGAGCGGCGGCAAGCCCGGCCCGGCGTGGTCGTCATCTTGCTCGCCACGCTCCTTACTCTTTGGCATCGCCTGCTTCCAGCCCGGCGACAGTGGCGTGCGTTCGCTGGCCACAAAGGTGCCACCGGCGATGGTCAGGGTGACGCGGGTGTCGGCGTACACATACGGCGCAAAAAACTGCAGCAGATACTGGCGGGCAATCAAACGGTAGATCTGCTGTTCACGCACACCGGCACTGGCCAGACCGGTGCGTTTTTCGGTGGGAATAATGGCGTGGTGAGCGCCCACTTTGCTGTCGTTCCAGGCCGCTGAGCGCAGGCTGAAATCCGCCTGCTGCGCAACGCTTGCCAGATTGTCATCGTTGCTGGCTACGGCGGCGGCAACGCTCTGGCGGGCGCCGTAATGCTCGGTGGGTAAATAGCGGCAATCGGATCTTGGATAGGTAATTAACTGGCATTTTTCGTACAGGTTCTGACAGGCATCCAGCACCTGCTGGGCGCTCATTCCGAACGCTTTGGCGGCGTCAATCTGCAGCGCCGATAGGTTGTAGGGTAAAGGTGCAGCCTGCTGTTTCTGTTTGCGTTCCACCGACTGCACCAGCGCCGGTTGCTGACGGATGCGCCCGGCCACGTTGTGCGCCAGTTTCGGATTCAGCACCCGGCCGTCTTCATCCTGATGCGGCGCACAGGCCTCGCTCGGTTGCCAGCGGGCATAAAAACTCAGGGGCTCGCCCGCGCTCAGATGCAGCGCGGCGCGCACCTCATAAAAGGGCCGGCTGACGAAAGCGGCGATTTCATCATCGCGTTTGACCACCAGCCCCAGCACTGGCGTCTGCACTCGCCCCACCGACAACACCTGCTTCAGACCGCCCTGCTGTCCCTTCACCGTACAGGCACGGGTGAGATTGATGCCGTACAGCCAGTCGGCGCGGGAGCGGGCCAGAGCCGATACCGATAACGGCACAAAGTCGCTGTTGGGTTTCAGCTGGCCCAGCGCGCGGCTGACCGCCTGCGGGTTCAGATCGCTGATCAGCAGACGCTGCATGGCGTTGCGTTTACTGGCAGGGGTTTTCAGATAAGCGATGACCTCGTCGACCAGCAACTGACCTTCGCGGTCGGGATCGCCGGCGTGCACCAGCTGGTCGGCCTCTTTCACCAGTTTGCGCAACACCGACAGCTGTTTACGCGTCTGCGCCTTGGGCTCCAGCTGCCACTCCTGCGGCACGATGGGCAGGACGTCCAGCCGCCATTGTTTGTACGACGGGTTATAGGCCTCGGGTTGCGCCTGTTCGAGTAAATGGCCAATGCACCAGCTGACCACATCGCCATTGGCCGCACGGATAAAGCCTTCGCCCTTACTGTGCGGCTTCGGCAGCACGTCGGCGATGGCACGCCCCAGACTGGGCTTTTCGGCAATGAACAGGCGCATCGGACACTCACTACTGTATTTTTGTACAGTTTATGCAATTGCCGCAGAAAGGCAACGCAGCGGCGGCGCGGCTGTCAGCCTTATTAATACATTTCACTCTTATTTTGCTGACCTATGCTTACGAAATCCGCCTGATCGGAAAACACATTCAGTTACTTGTTAAGCAACGTGCAGGAACCCCTATGCGCAACAGCATCCGCACCCAACTCATGATGGCCGTCGGCGGCACCATTCTGGTGTTAATCGCTCTCAGCAGCCTGTTTACCTATCAACAGGCACGCAGCAATCTGGAAGCCGCCATCACCGAACGGATTCTGGTCACCGGCGAAAAAACCAGCCGCTACGTCAGCAGCTGGCTGAACGCCAAAACTCAGGTATTGAAGGGAACGTCGAACGCACTGGTGAACGGCGACACCGTTCCCGTGGTCGAGCAGGGGCTGGAGTCCGGCCAGTTCATGTTCCTGTATCTGGGCACCAAGTCCGGCGAAATGATCATGCGCCCGGACGACGAACTGCCCGCCGACTACGACCCGCGCGAGCGCCCCTGGTATCAGGAAGCCATGGCGAAAAACAAACTGGTGCTGACCGAGCCCTACACAGACGCCTCCACCGGCGAACTCATCATTACCTTCGCCCAGCCGATGAGCCGCGGCGTGGTGGGCGGTGATATTTCGCTGGATGAAGTGGTGAAGGCGGTACTGAGTATTGATCTGGGCGACAGTGGTTACGCCGCGCTGGTCGACGCCAGTGGCAACTTCATGGTGCACCCGGATAAAGACATGGTCGGCAAACCGTTAAGCGGCATGCTCAGCGGCAACACCCGCCCGCAATTAGATAAAATCATTAAGACCAGCATGAAAGGTCGCGACACCCTGCTGGGCCTGTTCGCCATCGACGGCACCGACTGGCAGCTGATGCTGAGCATCAACGAAAGCGAAGCCTTCGCCAGTCTCGCCACCCTTGGCTGGTCGAGCCTGTTAATTGGCCTGCTGACCATAGTCGCGGTAACCCTGATCGCCGGCGCCATTATTTCTGTGCTGCTGAAACCTCTGCTGAGCCTGAGCGACGCCATGTCTGACATCGCTCAGGGCGACGCCGACCTGACCCGCCGCCTGAGCGTGACCCGCCACGACGAGATCGGCAAACTCAGCCATGCCTTCAACGTGTTCGTCGGCTCCATCCATGAGCTGGTGTCACAGAGTCTTGCCTCGTCGCGCAAGCTGGATACTCTGGCGCAGCTGGCGCGTAAAAATGCGCAGAACAACAATCAGGCCGTGCAGGTGCAGCAGAACGAAATCAGTCAGGTGGCAGTGGCGGTCAACGAGCTGTCGTCGACCTCATCGGAAGTGGCCAATAACGCTTCGGATACGGCTCAGGCCGCCCAGAGCGCCAGCACCGAAGGCAATAAAGGCATGCAGAACGCCGGTGAAAACCGCCGCCGCATGGAAGCCCTGACCGGCGAAATCGACAGCGCCACCGAGATCATTAATCAGCTGGATAATCAGGCGCAGCAGATCACCGGCATTCTGGCGACCATTCAGGGTATCGCCGAACAGACCAACCTTCTGGCACTGAACGCGGCCATTGAAGCCGCACGCGCCGGCGAACAGGGACGCGGCTTTGCGGTGGTCGCCGACGAAGTGCGCACCTTGTCGCAACGCACCCACGAAGCCACCGGTGAAATTCAGCAGATGATCGACAGCCTGAAACACCACAGCCAGAAAGCCGTGGGCATTATGGGCACCAGCAAAGAACTGACCGCAGAAACCGCCAGCAGTGCGCTGCAGGTAACCGACAGCCTGAACGCCATTGCCTCGGTGTTAACCGATATTTCCCAGCGCTCGCAAAGCATTGCCAACGCCTCGCGCGAACAGCACACCGCCACCGAAGAAATCAGCCGTATTGCCACCGCCATTCAGGCCGCGTCGGATGATCTGGCCGGCAACGTGGATCAGGCTACGCAGCAGTCGAGCCAGTTGCACGAGCTGAGTCAGGAAATCAGCCACAATCTGTCGCGCTTCCGCGTCTGAGCCTTCGCAACCAAAAAGCCCGCAAAATGCGGGCTTTTTTATTTCCACGCGCGCTGAAGGCCTATGATTTCTGGGGTTGAGCCGCCACCGTCAGCCGGTATGCTGTGGGTTTTGATTGCGGAGACGCCAGAGTGAAATGCACCCTGCTGGATGTGTTTGCCGGACAGGCATTAAACGGTAACGGCCTGACCATTTTTTCCGACTGTGACCATCTGGACAGCGCTGCCATGCAGGCCTGGACTCAGGAAATGCGCCAGTTTGAATCCTTGTTCATCAGCCAGACTGCCGACGGTTTCCGCGCCCGCATTTTCACCATGGAAGAAGAACTCGATTTTGCCGGCCACCCGCTGCTTGGCCTCGCCGCCTGGCTGCACGAGCAGTATGGGCCGGCCCGTTCCGACGATAAACAGGAAGACGAGATTCAACGCTGGCGCGTAGCCCTGAATCAGCAGACCGTCACCCTGTTCAGCCAACGTGTTGCGGGTCACTGGCTGGCCACCATGCAGCAAGAGTCTCCGCAATTACTGGCCCAATTAACGGCGGCTCAGGCACAGATTTTTTATGACGCGCTCAATCTGACGGCACCCGACAACCCAAACCTCAGCGCCGACGTGATCACCACCGGCCTGCCGTATCTGATATTGCCTGTGCAGGGCGGGCTGGAGCAGGTGCAGTTCCGGGTGGCGGATATAGGCCCGTTACTGGCGCCCTTCGGCGCGAGCTTTTTATACGTGCTGGATGTCGACGCCAACGAAGGCCGCACCTGGGATAACGCCGGCAAAGTCGAAGATATTGCCACCGGCAGCGCCGCTGGTCCGGCCGCCGCATGGCTGCAGGCGCACCTGGGCTTGCAGGATGGCAAAGTCACCCTGAAACAGGGGCGCTTTCTCAACCGGCCGAGTGAAATTCGCGTCGAGCTGGTGATGAATGGCAGCCACATTGAGCATCTGCTGGTGCGCGGCGAAGTGGTAAAAGTGGCGGATATCGCGCTGGTGTCATAATCATTTCCAGCCAGACGTGCCATCCTGAATGCAGCCGGGGAACCTGACAGCAGTTTCGCTTTCTGAATGCCGGCACGAGCGACAGCGCTTACCCTGCGACCTCTGGAGAACGCCTGATGAACACCGCCCTGAGCAAAGTACCGGAAGTCACCGTTGCTTTCTGGATGATAAAAGTTCTGGCCACGACACTGGGTGAAACCGGTGGCGATGCCGTGTCCATGTCGATGGAGCTGGGCTATTTGCTCAGCTCCGCTATTTTCGGCGTATTGTTTCTGGCGGCGGTTTCACTGCAGATCAGCCGCACCAGCTTTCACCCTACCGTCTACTGGCTCACCATCATAGCCACCACCACCGTCGGCACCACACTGGCCGACTTCGCCGACCGTTCGCTCGGCATAGGTTACGCCGGCGGCTCACTGTTGCTGCTGGCCCTGCTCATCGCGTCACTTCTGATCTGGCAGAAAACGATGAGAACCGTATCGGTACACAGCATTACCAGTCGCAAGGCGGAGCTGTTTTACTGGGTCACTATTATGTTTTCACAAACACTGGGCACGGCTCTGGGTGATTGGGTAGCGGATACAGAAGGTCTTGGCTACGGCGCCAGCATTCTGATTTTTGGTGGAATTTTACTGGGCCTGACCGGCCTCTATTTTACGACCCGGGTGTCTCGGGTATTTCTGTTCTGGGCCGCGTTTATTCTGACGCGTCCGTTAGGCGCCGTGGTTGGTGATTTTCTCGACAAACCGGTTGCCGATGGCGGGCTGGAACTGAGCCGCTACGCAGCGACGCTGGCGCTGCTGGCCGGTATTGCGCTGCTGATGCTGGCTTTCCCGCAAAAAGCCGCGACCAAGGCTCACTGAAAAAATTCCGGCGCCTGAGCATCCTGCTCATACGCCGGAAGGCGGTGCAAAATTAACGGCGATTAGTCAGGGCGCTCAGGACTGCCCGGCCATAATCTGTTCGTACAGTTTGGTGATGTCGTTCATCTTCCACAGAATGGATTCTGTGGTCACCGATATAACGGTCGGTACGTAGCGGCCGTTTTCTTCCAGACGGAAACCGTTCTGTGAAAAAGACCATTGCGAATACACGCGGTCGAGGGCGCTTTTCACTTCGTCGGTGTTCAGCGGCGACGACTGCAGTTTGCGCAGCGATTCGTCGAACAGGGCAATGGAATCTTCAAATTCCTGACGCGCTTTGGCGGAGTCCACACGCCAGTACATGGCGACATAGGCCTTGGCGATGCGTTGCGACAACATGCGCTGGCGACCGGAAATATTCACAAGCTCGGCACCCGGCACACTGGCGTATGACGCAATGGCCACCACCACATCGTTGCAGGCGTTGAGCAGGTTGCGGTTTTCTTCCATAAAGCTTTCTACCTGATCGCGCTGCGGTTCCATCAGCAATACCTGACGGTGATGCGACCAGATTTTTTCGACCTGATTCAGGCGGCCACGAATGGCATCGCTTGGCGCGTAATCCTGCAGCGCCGCCAGACGTTCTTCAAATAACGCCACACTTTCATCAAGCTGTTTCTGCGCGGCGTCGGCTTTAATGTCGGCGCCAATCATCAGATAACTTTTCATCATGCGTTGTGACAGCATGCGCTGACTGCCGGAGATATTAATCGCCTCGGCATCATTCATCGAAAATGCAGCAGGTGCTGTGCAAAGCGCGGCAAGCAGAGTTGCCAGAGAGATCAGGAATTTCATCGTCGTCCTCCCGCCAAAGGCTGGGTTGCGTCTGCCGACGTGGCAGAGCCTGTGACCGACGATGACAACGACTTCCGGACACGACGAGCCTACCACGTGATCGGCTTTGATCGTGTTCAGAATCAGGGTCTGAGATATCCGCGCCATTACGGATTGGGGCGAAATTATCAGGTAAGGCCGGATGGGAAAATACGTGTCGTGTAAATCCACTCAGGCGCGCATGACATAGCCGACAAAAGACGGTGCTGCTGCCATGCCGGCGCCTTTCACATCCGCTTTTAGTCGCACCCGGCGCGTATTCCGCCGGTTCAGCGAACCAGACGGCTGGCCAGCGTCAGCGCCAGAGTCTGCATGCGCTGCACATCGGCGTCCTGGCCCTGATACACCACTTGCTCCACCAGCTGCTGCCACTGTTCGTATTCCGGCTGTTCACCGAATGCCTCCGCGACCTGAGCCAGCCAGTCACCGAGTAATTGCGCCGGCTCACGCGCTGGCACTTTGCGTTCGCTGATGCGCTGCAGATGAAACAGATAAAAGCTCAGGGCCAGAGCCGCCTGAGTCGGTTGGTAGCGTTTCATCTGCCAGAAACTCCACCACGCCAGCACCTGCGCTAACCACAGGTGGCGGCTGAACCAGGCCACGGCCGCCAGCACCGCTGCGACCAGCAGCACGGGCCACAGGGTTAGCAGCAGTAATTTAGTGTACGACAGCACAACGATCACCACCGTACTCAGCGCCAGCCAGAGCGACGAGAGAAGGCCAAGCAGGCTGACACTGTCCTCTCCGGTGGTTTCGTTGCGTTTCAGCAGGTCACGGGCGTAATCGTTGATCTGCTCGGCGGCAAACGCACTCTGCTCCATCGCCGGCATCTGGTAATAGGCCGTGGGTTCAAACGTCACCCAGCGGCCATCGATCCAGGCTTCGGTCCAGGCGTGACCGTCGATGGCGCGGATTTCGAAAAAGCCCGTGAGCGGATTGCGTGTGGAAACACTGAAGCCGGTTACCAGACGTGCCGGAATTTTCAGCGTGCGCAGCATCATGGTCATGGCGCTGGCGAAATATTCGCAGTGCCCTTTTTTATCGTCGAATAAAAATTCGCTCAGGGGCGTACGACCCTGTGAGCGCAGAATGGATTCAAAACTGTAGGCGTACTGAGTGCGCAGATGCTGCTCCAGCGCCACGGCTTTGCCGTACACCGTGCTTTCACGTTCGGTCACGGTGCGCGCCAGTCTGGCGATGCGCGGATCGAACCCTTTCGGCAGCTGCAGGTCGTTTTTATCGGCGGCGGGCGTATGCGACAGCAGGCGGTTGTCGAACACTTCCTGCGTCGACAACACGGTGTAGCGTGTACCCGGCGACAGGGTCGACGGCATGAGCGGCTGACCGAACTGATCGAGTGCGACGACATCGGCCGGCACGTTCAGTGACACCGGATCCGGCGCCACGGGCAGCCAGGCCGGCATGGCACGCTCCAGCGTAATCACCTGCTGAAACTGGCCGGCGGCGCGTGGGTTAATCACCACTTCGCCGAAACTGCCCACGCTGATTTTGCGCGAAATATCTTCGCTGGACGACGCCCAGCGCGTGCCGTCAAAGGTATCGAAGGTGCGTACTTTAAGATACGTGCCGTGGTCGGCTTTCATGCGCGCGACAATGGCATTTAAATCGACTCCGCCGCTGCGCTCGCCGGAGCGGATATCGAATTTTTCGCTGAAGCCGTCGTAGCGGTAACCGTCACCGGAAAAGCGCGATAAATCGGTGATCTGCTGCAGCTGGTCGTACATCGACTGCGAGCTGTTTTCCGGCTTGGGCGGTTTTTTATAGGGCTCATTAACGCTGCTGTCGGCTTTCTGCGACCAGTTGGGGTTCGTATAAAAATCGCCCCCGCTTTCCTGCGCTCCCAAGTTCAGCGCATCGAGCCTTGGCAGCAGCAGATACACAAGCACGGCCAGCCCCATGATTACGCCACTGATGCGGGCGCGCTGCGCAAATCCCGGGCCCTGAATCACGGATTCATCAGCAGGCTGAGCTGCCGCGCTGCTGTCGCTGTGGACACCCTGATCCAGCCAGGCTTCGCTCAGCGCGAAGGCGGCGAACAGGCAATAAGCAACCATCACCAGCAGATAACTGCCGCTCACGGCCTCGGCCGCGCCGACCATCAGCAGCACAAAACTGACGACCTGCAGCAAATAGTATTTACGGTAATTATTCAGCTGCACGCACAGCGCAAGCGCCGCCATCAGCAACAGCGCGGCCAAAGCGCTGAGCAGATTCACGGTAAAAATCAGACCTAAAAAAATCACCAGACCCGCGCCTGCCAAGCCATCGCCGAGGGCGCGGTTCGGGTCGGCTTCATGGCGCTGTGCCCAGGCTTTTTTCAGCGCAGCAATACTCAGCACCAGAGTCAGTACGAAGGTAAAAAAGGCCGCCGCCGGGCCGAGTAAGACGCCGGCCGAACCCGATGCGGTAACGGCTAATTGCAGCCCGAGCCAAAGCAGTCCCTGAGAGCGCGTCATCATGATGCAAATACCTGATGCAGTTTGCTGGCGCGGTGCAGATGCAGGCGTTCACAGCCCGGCCCTAAAGACTGCCAGCCTTCGCGATAACGGCCGAGCGGCTGGCGGAAGCTGTCGTCGCTGAACACGATGTCCAGATGCCCAAGCCCCGGCGGCAGCGTCAGGCTCTGCGAATCGCGGCGGATGGTCATGACCATGGGCACGTCCTGACGGGCAGCCAGTTCGCGGTTAATTAAACTCTGATAATCGTCGTGGCCGTCGTCCTGCACCCAGGCCAGCGCCTGCACGTGCTCGGCGCCATTGTGCATGCCCGGCCCGGTTTTCAGCGTCAGCGGCCGGCGCCCGCCGACCACCAGCGTCATCGCCTGATCGTGGCTCTGCGCCCACAACAACGCCGAGGCGGCAATCTGAATGGCGTATTCAAAACTGCTGTCGGCACCTTCACCAATGGCAGCCCCGACCTGACCATCCACCAGCACCAGCCAGGATGGCGTATCGAAACTGTGAAATTCACGCACCACCAGTTGTTGCTGTCGTGCCGAGGCACTCCAGTGCACGTGCTTCATGGAATCGCCTTCGCGGAACGGCCGCACACCGGCAAATTCACTGTGCGCCTGACGGCTTAAATAAGAATCGTCGCCCAGCGGCAGCGGATTATTGCTGGTCAGTTGCGGCAGCTGGCGGATACGAAAGGTTTTCGGCATCACCACCAGCTGCGCGTCATTGCTTTGCAGGCGGGTGCGGCGCTGCACAAAACCAAATGGCCAGGCGCAGGTAATGTCGGGGGCCGGCAGGTTGTACACGCCGCGCCGCGCCACGGGATAGGTGAGCGTGATGTCATCGCTGCCGGCAATGGACGGCAGAAAGCGCTGGCAATCGGCCGGCAGTACATCGGGAATACATTCCTGCACACGGATAAAAAACAACGGGTGCTTCAGCGTAAAACGATAACTGAGTTTTACCTGCTGACCGGCGACTGCCTGACCTTGCTGAGTACGTTCCATACGCACGCCGCGCAGCGCCCACCAGGGCATTACCCAGCTCACCAGAATCAGCGCCAGCATCAGCGCCACCATGCCATACAGCAACGCCATGCCGCGGTTCCAGGCCACCAGAAAACACACCAGCGACATCAGCCACAGAAAACGGTGTGCATTCAGATAGCGGCCAACCAGATTAAACAGCGGGCGCAGCTGGTGTTCGAGCGTGCTCTGACTCATTTGCCCTTGCCGTCGGTCTTGGCGAAATCGGGCACCGGCACCCGGGCAATTAGTTGTTTCCAGAATTCTGCGCGGTCGTCCCCCGACAGAGTGGCATCGCGGAACACCACGCGGTGGCCGAGCACAGGCTCCAGCAGCAGACGCACGATGTCTGGTGACACACTGCTGCGACCGGCCAGATACGCCAGCGCCCGGCTGGCACGCATCAGCGCCAGCGAGCCACGCGGACTGGCCCCCAGACGCACACCCGGCTGATTGCGGGTTTCGCGCACCAGCTGGCCGATGTATTTCGCCAGCGCTTCGCTGACGGTGACTTTTTCCACGTCAGCCTGCAGCGCCAGAATGGTACTTTCGCTGAGCAGAGGTTTGAGGTTGTCGAGCGGATGGCCGGACAGCTGCGCCATCATCATGGCAATCTCCTGCGCTTCGTCCGGGTAGCCCAGACTCAGGCGCATGAAGAAGCGGTCGAGCTGCGCTTCCGGCAGCGGGAAGGTGCCGGCAAATTCCACCGGGTTCTGGGTGGCAATTACCATAAACGGATTCGGCAATTTATAGGTGGTGCGGTCGGCGGTGACCGTGGCTTCGGCCATGGCTTCGAGCAACGCCGACTGAGTACGCGGTGTGGCGCGGTTAATTTCGTCGGCCAGCAGAATATTGGTGAACACCGGGCCCGGCATAAAATGGAATTTATGCTCTTCGCTGTTGTAGACACTGATGCCGGTCACGTCGGATGGCATCAGATCCGGCGTACACTGCAGACGTTTCATGCGCACCGCCAGCAGCTGGCTCAGACTGCGTGCCAGAGTGGTTTTACCCAGACCAGGCGCGTCTTCCAGCAGCAGGTGTCCTTTGCACAGCAGACACACCAGCACCAGTTTTAATTTGCCCGGATCGGTCTGCACGACCTGACCGAGGGATTTCAGCAATTGCGCCAGCAGCTGAATGTTTTTATCGGCAGGGGCTTTGGCGGCGGCGGGAGCTTCCGGCGCGCCGGGGTTGTATGGGGGTGGCGTAACAACGGACATAGCGGGTTCCTGATGCAAAGTCAGCCGGACACAGGGCAACGGTTATCATGCCTGCAAAACAGGCCTGAGTATGCCGTGTAAAACGGCGGATTTCAGCCTGTTGCGCAACGGCAGTCTGACGACTGGCTCACAGCCTCCGGCAAAGGCATGAGTTATGGCGAATTTGCCGCCTTTGTTCACCGCGCCGGCCAGGCTGCCGCAAAACTTCAACAATTTCCTGCTTCAATCGCAGAACACACGTCAGGGATGGTCATGTCATGAAATGGATCGACGAATACGAAGCCAAACGGCTGACAGCGGAACAGGCCGTGCTGCAACTGGCCGACGCCCGCAATCTGATACTGGGCATGAGCGTGGCCATGCCGGCGGCGCTGATCAAAGCGCTGGCCGACGGTTTGCGCAACGACCAGATTCCGCCGGTCAACGTCTATTACATGCACGGCTCTGACGCGCTGGAGCAGCACCTTCTGGTGGAAGACCTGTGCGGTAAATTCACCCCGCGCAGCCTGTTTTTAAGCGGTCACGACCGCAAAGCGATTAAAGAGCTGAGCAATAAGCACTGGGTCGAATTTGTACCGGCGGCGTTTCATCAGGTCGGCCGCCTGCTGACCGAATACGTCGAACCCGATTGTTTTATGGTGCGCGTGTCGCCCATGGATAAACACGGCTATTTCAGTCTCGGCACCAACGCCGATTACGGCGCCTCGGTGATCCGCAAAGCGAAAAAAGTGATCGTCGAGGTGAATAAATTCATGCCCCGCACATTCGGTGAATGTTCGGTGCATATTTCTGAAATCGATGCGCTGGTCGAGGCCGATATTCCGCTCAGCGAAATTCCGGAAGCGCAGGCGTCTGAAACCGACTGGGCCATTGCCCGCCAGGTCGCCGACCGCATTCACGATGGCGACACCCTGCAGATGGGCGTCGGCGGTGTGCCGGCGTCTGTGCTCAGCCTGCTGGAAAATCACAAAGACCTCGGCCTGCACTCCGAACTGTTCTGCCCGTCGATGGCGCGCCTGATCGAAACCGGCGTGATCAACGGCCGCCGCAAACGCCTGAAGCAGCACAAGCATGTCTTTACCCTGGCGCTGGGTGACCGCGCCATGTACGACTTTATGGACGACAACCCGTCCATCGTGGGTTACCCGGCGTCCTGGGTAAACAACCCCAGCGTCATCCGCAAAAATCCGAACATGGTGTCGGTGAATTCGGCCATCGAAGTGGATATCACCGGCCAGATCAACGCCGAGACCATTATGGGAACGCCGTTTTCCGGCACCGGCGGCCAGCTGGATTTTGTGCGCGGCGCTTTTGCCTCGCAGGGCGGCCGTTCCTTTATTGCCCTGCACAGCACCGCCAAAGAAGGCCGTTTAAGCCGCATCGTGCCACGTCTGACCGGCACGGTGACCGACACCCGCATGGACGCGCATTTTGTGGTCACCGAATACGGCTGTGTGGAATTAAAAGGTCTGTCACTGCCGCAACGGGCACGGGCCCTGATTGGCATTGCGCACCCGCAGTTCCGCGAAGCGCTGGAGCAGCAGGCGAAGGAGTTGGGTCTGCTGGGCTGAGAAAAAAGAGCTGAGAAAAAAGAGCAGACCTGAGCCCAACCGAACAGTGTCGGAAGAGCTGAGCAACACAGGCTCTGCGCTTCAGCGGTCAGAAATAAAAATGCCGCAGCAAACGCTGCGGCAAACTCTCAACTGAGAGGGGGGAGAGAAACTTGCCTGGCCACCGGCTCAGCGGGAGCTTTTCGCCAGCACGCACA
Source organism: Thalassolituus sp. LLYu03 (assembly GCF_050507655.1). Classification (GTDB taxonomy): domain Bacteria; phylum Pseudomonadota; class Gammaproteobacteria; order Pseudomonadales; family Oceanobacteraceae; genus Venatoribacter. The sequence goes on from NZ_CP191496.1 coordinate 3,356,906, forward strand.
CGCGATCGCCGTAGTAGTTGTCGGCGTAGTTGCAGACAGCGGCATTCTGAGATTGCGCGGTCTGCTTGCGGATCACTTTATTCACAATGCTTTTTACGGTTTTCATAATCGTCGCTCCCGTGCGTCGTTTAACTGTGTGCAGATTAAGCCCCACACCTTGATAGTTGAAATCGCATATTTCTCTCGACCCGATTGCGTATAGCTATAACAAATCAAACCTCACATCCCGATAGTTTTTCACCACCCAAAATCTATATCAAAAAAAATTGATATAGATGAGTGATGCGCCTACACTGCTCGGCATGTCTGAATCCCACACTCCGCTTTTCAGTGCCGAACAGCTTGCCCGGGCCAGCAAAGCCGCCGGTGACAGCCTTCGTCTGAGCATTCTGAAACTGCTGGGACAGGGTTCGTTCGGCGTGCTCGAGCTGTGTCATGTGTTTGGTATCAAGCAGTCGGGCATGAGCCATCACCTTAAGGTGCTGGCCCAGGCGGGTCTGGTGACCACACGCCGTGAAGGCAACAGTATTTTTTACCGTAGGCCGCTGGCCGCGGGGAACGATGCGCTGAATCTGTGGCTGAAGGCCCTGTTCGCCGCCATCGACAGCACCGACGCGCTGGATAACGAAGCCTACCGTCAGGCGCTGACGGAAGTGCTGAAAGAACGGGCACAGACCTGTGCCGACTTTTTTGCGCGCAACGCCGATGCGTTCCGTCAGCAACAGGACTTAATTGCCTCCTGGGATCAGTACGGCGAAACGCTGGAAAGCATTCTTTCCGGCTGGAAAGGTGCAAGCGGCTACGCTTTGGAAGTCGGGCCGGGCGAAGGCGCCTTTTTGCCGGCGCTGGCGCAGCGTTTTGAGCAAGTCGTCGCGCTGGATATTTCGCCGCAGATGCTCGAACAGGCACGCACGACCGTAGCCGGCAAAGGCCTGAGCAATGTGCGCTGCGAACTGGGCGATACCCAGTGGCTGCTGGCGCAACAGGGCGAGCCGGTGGATTTTGCGGTGGCCAATATGGTGCTGCACCACGTGCCTGCGCCGAAAACGATTTTTAATGATGTGGCAAAACTGCTGCGGCAGGGTGGCACATTACTGGTGACGGACCTGTGCCGTCATGAACAGAGCTGGGCACGGGAATCCTGCGGGGACCTGTGGCTCGGGTTTGATCCTGATGATCTGTCAGACTGGGCGCGGGAAGCCGGCCTCAGCGAAGGACAGAGTCAGTTTCTGGGTTTAAGGAACGGATTTCAGATCCAGTTCCGTTTGTTTCACAGCGCGTGAGCGTTAACCACTTACTGAGGGCTTAACATGAGCGAATATTCCATCTTTACCTCCGAGTCGGTATCTGAAGGCCATCCGGACAAAGTCGCTGACCAGATTTCCGATGCGGTACTTGATGCCATCATCGCCCGCGACCCTTACGCCCGCGTTGCGGTAGAAACCCTGGTGAAAACCGGTATGGCAATCGTCGCCGGCGAAGTGACCACGTCCTGCTACGTCGACCTCGAAGACATCGTGCGTAACGTGATCAGTGGCATCGGCTACAACAGCTCCGACGTTGGCTTCGACGGCGCCACCTGTGCGGTACTGAACGGTATTGGTAAGCAGTCGGTCGACATCAACATGGGCGTTGACCGCGCCAAGCCGGAAGATCAGGGCGCCGGTGACCAGGGTCTGATGTTCGGCTACGCCACCAACGAAACCCCAAGCCTGATGCCAGCGCCTGTGTACTACGCGCATCTGCTGTGTCAGCGCCAGTCGGAACTGCGCCGTAACGGCACTCTGCCGTGGCTGCGTCCGGATGCCAAATCTCAGGTGACCATCAACTGGGAAGGCGACAGCCCGAAAGTGGATGCTGTGGTTCTGTCTACCCAGCACGACCCGAGCATCAGCCTCGACGATCTGCGCGTGGCCGTAAAAGAGAACATCATTAAGCACGTTCTGCCGGCTGAATGGCTGCACGAAGGCACCCTGTACCACATCAACCCGACCGGTAACTTCGTGATCGGCGGCCCAGTGGGTGACTGCGGTCTGACCGGCCGTAAGATCATTGTGGATACCTACGGCGGCATGGCCCGTCACGGTGGTGGCGCCTTCTCTGGTAAAGACCCGTCTAAGGTAGACCGCTCTGCCGCCTACATGGGCCGTTACGTGGCCAAGAACGTGGTAGCTGCCGGTCTGGCCGACCGTTGTGAAATTCAGGTGTCCTACGCCATTGGCGTTGCTGAGCCGACCTCGGTTTCCGTGAACAGTTTTGGCACCGGCAAGATCGGCGACCGTGAACTGGCGAAAGTGATCCGCGAAGTGTTCGATCTGCGTCCTTACGCCATTCAGAACCAGCTGGAACTGCTGAACCCTATGTATCAGCTGACCGCCGCTTACGGCCACTTCGGTCGTGAACCGTTCGAACATACCTATGAGTACACCGAGAACGGCGAGAAGAAGAGCAAGACCTTTACTGCTTTCACCTGGGAGCGTACCGATAAGGTCGACGCCCTGAAAGCGGCCGCAGGCCTCTGATCCAACAATATTAAGTCGGGTGGGCACTGCCCACCGCAAGCCTTGAATCCGGTGGGCCATGCCCACCCTACCGAATCCGGAGACGTAGCATGAGCACATTCACCGACTACAAAGTTGCCGACATGGCACTGGCCGACTGGGGCCGTAAAGAAATCAAAATCGCCGAAAGCGAAATGCCTGCGCTGATGGCGCTGCGCCGCAAGTACAAAGACACTCAGCCTCTGGCTGGCGCGAAGATCATGGGTTGTATCCACATGACCATTCAGACCGCCGTGCTGATCGAGACGCTGGTTGATCTGGGTGCCGACGTGCGCTGGTCTTCCTGCAACATTTTCTCCACTCAGGATCACGCGGCTGCGGCCATTGCGGCGGCCGGTATTCCGGTATTCGCCTGGAAAGGCGAGACCGAAGAAGAGTTCCTGTGGTGCATCAAGCAGACCATTCTGGCAGAAAAAGACGGCGACAAAGTCTGGGATGCCAACATGATTCTGGACGACGGCGGCGACCTGACCGAGATGGTGCACAAAGACTTCCCGCAGATGCTGGCAAGCATTCACGGTATCTCTGAAGAAACCACCACCGGCGTGCACCGTCTGCAGGAAATGCTGGCCAAAGGCGAACTGAAAGTGCCGGCCATCAACGTCAACGACGCTGTTACCAAGTCCAAGAACGACAACAAGTACGGCTGCCGTCATTCCCTGAACGACGCCATCAAGCGCGGTACTGACCACCTGCTGAGCGGTAAAAAAGCCCTGGTGATCGGTTACGGCGACGTAGGTAAAGGCTCTGCCGCTTCCCTGCGTCAGGAAGGCATGATCGTGAAAGTCACCGAAGTCGATCCGATCTGCGCGATGCAGGCGTGCATGGACGGTTACGAAGTGGTTTCCCCGTACATTGGCGGTATCAACACCGGCACTGCAGAAGGCATCAACACCCAACTGCTGGCCAACACCGACCTGCTGGTGACCACCACTGGTAACATCAACGTGTGTGACAAGTTCATGCTGGCCGCGCTGAAATCCGGCGCCGTGGTGTGCAACATCGGTCACTTCGACAACGAGATCGACACCGCCTTCATGCGTAAAACCTGGGAGTGGGAAGAGATCAAGCCACAGGTACACAAGGTTTACCGCAACAAGGAAGCCGACGATCACCTGCTGCTGCTGTCCGAAGGCCGTCTGGTGAACCTGGGCAACGCCACCGGTCACCCGTCACGCATCATGGACGGCTCTTTCGCCAACCAGGTTCTGGCGCAGATTTATCTGTACGAGCGTAAGTTCGCCAGTCTGATGGAAGCGGAAAAAGCCGAAAGCGTGTACGTGAAAGTACTGCCGAAGAAACTGGACGAAGAAGTGGCCAAAGACATGGTGGAAGGCTTTGGTGGCGTGATCACCAAGCTGACCCCGGATCAGGCCAAGTACATCAGCGTTAACGTTGACGGTCCGTACAAGCCGGAAAGTTACAAGTACTGATGCGTTTGGCGTGCGGGCGCACAACAGCGCCCGTACGCCGGCTGTCTTCTGCAAACGAAGCGAGCATTCTGCGAGAGAATTATGACCACTCTGAGTTTTGAATTTTTCCCGACCAAAACCGACGAAGGCACCGACAAGCTGCTGGCCGTGCGCGACGAACTGGCGCCGTACAATCCGGAGTTTTTCTCGGTTACTTATGGTGCCGGTGGTTCTACCCGCGACCGCACCTACGCCATCGTTAAAGCCATTCAGGAACGTGGCATTGCCGCCGCACCGCACCTGGCGTGCATTGGTGGCAGCAAAGCCGAAGTCCGCGGCCTTCTGGATCAGTACAAAGAACTGGGCATCGACCGTATCGTAGCCCTGCGCGGCGACCTGCCAAGCGGCTCCGGTCTGGCCAGCAGCGAACTGCGCTACGCCAACGACCTGGTGGAATTTATCCGCGCCGAAACCGGCGACCACTTCAAACTGGAAGTGGCGGCCTACCCGGAAATGCACCCGCAAGCGACCAGCTTCGAAAAAGACCTGCAGAACTTTGTGCGTAAAGCCAAAGCGGGGGCCAACAGCGCCATTACCCAGTACTTTTTCAACGCCGAAAGCTACTTCTACTTCGTAGAAAGGGTACAGGCCATGGGCGTGGATATCCCGATTATTCCGGGCATCATGCCGATTACCAATTACAGCAAACTGGCCCGCTTCTCTGACAGCTGCGGTGCCGAGATCCCCCGCTGGATCCGCAAGCAACTGGAAGCCTACGGCGATGACTCTGACAGCATCGTGAAGTTCGGTGAAGAAGTGGTGACCGACATGTGCCGCCGCCTGCTGGACGGTGGCGCTCCGGGCCTGCACTTCTACACCATGAACCAGTCAGGCCCTAGCCTTTCGGTGTGGAAAAATCTGATCTGATCTGATCTGATCAGATCTGATCGCCCGCCCTTCCGTCAGGAACGGCGGGTTCTCCTCCCACGAATAGTCACGCGAACGGATCACACTGTTCCTTACTATTTCTTTACAATTACATTGCAAAGTCATTACAGTGCGCCGTTTTCTCTTTTGTGAGCTGGCACGGCGACATGAAGTCACTTTTTTCCCTTATTCCACTGAAGATCCTCTTTCTCGGAATTACCGTCTTTATCTGGCGAAGCCTGTTTCGTTCAGCTCAGGAAACCCACCAAAAGGGCTTGGCAACAACTTTACTGGCGCTGTCACTGCTGAGCGTTGTACTGGCCGTTGTCTCCATCGGTAAGGTTTACCCGTACGGCGTCGTGACCGATACCCTATTATTCGCCTCTGCCTGTGCCATTGTCATGGCGCTCCCGATCCGCCGCCTGTGGTCAAATCTGGTCGCCGCGCTGGTGCTTGTGCTGATTATCGCCGGCCCCATGATTTATCTTGCGCACTATCAGGTGGTTGGCGGCCCGGTAAATAAAGACAGCTTTATTGCGGTATTCCTGACCAGCAAAGACGAAGCGCTGGAGTACCTGAGCAGTTTTACGTCGGTTCTGTCTCTCGTTCCCCTGATACTGGTCGCCGGACTGATCTATTTCCTGCTCCGCCAGCGCGGGAAGAACGCCACCGCGGCTATGAAACCGCTTCCGGCAGTTGCCATCTGCCTGACGACTCTCGTATCCATATTGGTAATGCCACTGGAGAAAGGGCTCTTCTCCTACCCTGTCGTCGTGTTCCAGTCGCTGCAGCAGGAGCTTAAAGTCAGTCAGGAGCGACTGGCGCTGTTCAAAGACAGGAATACGCAGACGTATGAAGCGACCAAGCCAGAGAAAGGAGAGGTCTACATTGTCGTTGTCGGCGAGTCGCTGAATAAACACCACATGGGCATTTACGGCTATGAAAAGCAGACAACGCCAGAACTGCAAGCACTGACCGACAGCGGTGATCTGTTCGTCGTCAAAGGTTCTTACTCGAACTACCCGGGAACGATGGCCGCCCTCTCCCATGCATTGACAGAAGCAAATCAACGTAACGGGAAGCACTACACAGAGTCTGTCGGGATCGTTGAGCTGCTGAACAAGGCAGGCTTCAATACCGCATGGATTGGTAACCAACCACTGTCGAACAGCTACGACATGATCCTAGGACTGATCGCCAATGAGGCCAAGTCCGTTGAGCTGACGTTCGATACCAAGTACCACTCTATGTCGCACAAAAATCATCAGCCCGATGGCGTGCTGCTGCCCCTGATTGAACAGGCGCTTCAATCCCAGACGGATGACAGCAGCCGGGTCATTTTCGTACATCTGATGGGTAACCACACCGACTACTGTGAGCGCTATCCGGACGAGTTCAAAAAATACACGATCAGCTCGGTTGATGCGTTCATGATGCATATTTTCAAAGGTGGTCTGGGACACTCCATCGAATGTTATGACAACAGTGTGCTGTACAACGATTTTGTCATCTCGAGCATCATTTCAGATCTGAAGACTACGCTGGGCGAGAGTGGTGTGGGAGGTCTGCTGTACTTCGCTGATCACTCGGACGACGTTGTGCGTGGAGTGGGCCACTCAACAGCAAACTATTCAACCGCGATGGTCGAATCACCGGCCATCGTATGGCTTTCCGATGGTTACAAAACGCAGTACGCCGAACAGTTTTCGGCACTGAAGAATAATCAGACCCAACTGTTTTCGAACGACTTTATTTTTGACTCCATCGTTGGCCTGACCGGCACCCGGATTGCGGCGGATGGTGCAGCGAATACAGTTTATTGTCCAAGCTGCGACCTGATGAGCAGCAGCTACTCCCTGCCAGCGGGCGAGGCCAAAACCATGCATGGCAAGCTGGCCTACGAACAACCGGCCAAAGCCGGTGACCAACTGGAATCCGGTATTGCCATCACGGCAGAGCCCTCCGACAGCACCAAACTGTGATGTCACCGCGGAGCCCGTGGCAGGAAGCGCCGGGCTCTGAACAGACGCCATATGACAAGCCGCTGCACAGCGGCTTTTTTACGGCTGCGAAATGACGCCTAGTAAAAAAGGATTGGCTTTCTCATATTTTTAATCCCTTTTCAGCAACAGTGAAACCCAGTCGCCCGCCACAAGTCTGCAACATCCCCTCCCTAGGATTCGCCCCACGATTCAGAGGGCGACAATATGTACATTTCAACCATCCGGATGTTCTGGACGAGTCAGGAGCGACGGACACACAAAGCGAAAACCCTGATCTGGGCGTTCCGTCATCGCCACTGGATCCGTGAATTCCGCCTCAGCCTTGAACGACTGGGGCTTGGCTATCTGCCAGCTCTTCACCCCTACCTGCTGTTCATGTGTCGTCTTGACGCTTTTGTGCTCAAAGCCGTGTCACCAGCCTTTATTCAGGAGCGGCTTGTTAGTCACTACAGCACTCTTCAGCAGCGTCTGGGCCGCCGGGCAGTCGAGGACATTCATGCCCGAGGACTGACATTGGCCGACGTCACGGTGGCCGGATACCCAATGCGGGTCAGCCTCTGCTACGTGCACCGCATGCGCTATGAAGGTCAGATGACGGTGCGGATCGATCTGGATGGTCAGGAGTTCTATTCCGCCCACGTTCACCTGCATAACAACACGCTCTGGATCGGCGGGCTGCAGGGCGTTTCCGGCAATTTGGAGCTGTCGCGTGCATTCACCAAAGCCACCGATGGCCTGCGCCCACAGAATCTGATGTATCTGGTCCTGACGGCAGTAGCACAACGCCTCGGGCTGTCTGGTATTCAGGGGGTCAGCAGCGAGTTCCACTATTACCAAAGAGAAGAAAAAACCCGGGATAAAATCCAGTTTGAACTCAGCAACTTCTGGCAGGAACTGGGGGGCGAGCCCTCCAGCGAAGGCGCCTGGTTCCGGCTGCCAGTCGCCTATCCGCGCAAAGCGGCGGCCGATATTCCGTCGAAAAAGCGCGCCCAGTATCTGCGCCGCTACGAGCACATGGACGCCATACTGACGGCGATCGGTATGCCCGATGCGCCAGCAACCCAACCTTTGTCCGGTAATAACAATTTAAATCGCTTTACACCGCCCGCATTGACGCCAGAACCTGCAACGGCTGAGTTTAAACGTGTGATAGGTTAAGATTCCCCCGCACAGAGGGAGATCACATGAAGCTCGCGTTCTTCGCCGCACGGCGCGTACATCAGACCTATTTTGCTGCTCTGGCCGATCACATCAAGAAGACCGGCCTGCAGGCCAGTGTTATCTGGCACAAAGCGCTGTGGATGGATGTCCGCTGGCTGTTGCGAGTGACACCGGCGGATGAGGCGCTTGCAACGCTGGTCGATGATCACCTGCGCGAAAAACAGAACAGCCGCAAAGGCCGGCAGCGCCGCGATACCTACTGGCGGATTTTCCGCACCATTAAACGTCTCGAAGCCCGGCTGCTGAAAGCTGTCTATCAGCAGGCGCTGATCCGATCTCAGGCCACGCATGTTTTACTGTGGAATGGTCTGAAGTTCCGTCAGCGGGTTGTGATGGCCGCCGCCAGAGCCGCTGGAATGCAAACACTGGTCATGGAGAACGGCTTATTGCCGGGCATGACCACCATGGATGCCCGCGGGGTGAATTTCCTCAACAGTGTTCCCCGCGATCCGGCCTTTTTCATGAGCTACTCCGGACACTGGCCAACCAGATCATCCCCTGTGCCGCAGCGACCGGACGGCCTGCCACCGGCGTACATTTTTATTCCGTTTCAGGTGAATACCGACAGCCAGATCGTGCTGTTTTCGCCATGGCTGAAAGACATGTTCGCACTGACAGACGCCCTGCTGAAAGCAGAGCAGGCTCTGGGTGAGAAGATGCCCTGTGTGGTGATGAAAACGCACCCTGCCTGCGATCAGGACTACACCGGGCTGGCCGCCTCTCTGGCAGAAAAATCGCAGCGTATTCAGCTCTGGCAATCGGGTGACACGCAGGCGCTGATCCGTCATGCATCGGCGGTGGCAACCATCAATTCCACGGTCGGTATCGAAGCATTGGTGGCGAACATCCGTACGCTCGTGCTCGGGCAGGCCTTCTATGATCTGCCCGGACTGACCCTGCACGCGGGTGATCAGACAGCGCTGGAACGGGCACTTCTCAGTCTGGCTGATTTCAGTCCGAATCCGACCCTGCGCCAGGGCCTGCTGGCGTATCTGCATAATGACTATCAGGTTCCGGGGCGCTGGCAAGAGGCCGACGAGGCCCATCTGACCGCCGCCTGTGAACACCTGCAGCGCATATTGGCGTCCAATGGCTAAGCATCTGTTCCTCGCGTCTACGCCGTTCAATGTACTGACAGCAGCCATGGTAGCCCTTGAGCTGCCGGCCGGTGATCAGGCAGAACTCGGACTGATCGATCAAACCAACGCCACGTCCGCGTTCCGTGCCGCACTCTCTCTGTGGAGCGGCGCTCCCTTTGCCCGCATTCACGAGCTGTCATCGAAAGTAAACGGCCGCAACAAACGCCAGCAGAGACGCGCATCCTTCGCCCGGATTCTTCACGAACTGTCACGCTTTTCACCGGACTGGATTTACACCGGCAACGACCGCCGGGTTGAATTTCAGTTTGCGATGGCGCACAGCAAGGCCCGCGGCGTGTATCTGGACGACGGCACTTACAGTTATATCGGGCGTAAAACCCACTGGCTCACCGATCAGGTGCTGGACAATCTGGTCAAGAAACTGGCCTACGGCTGGTGGTGGAAGCAACCGCCAGCAATCGGCGCCTCCGCCTGGATTGACCATTCTGTTCTGGCGTTCCCGCAGTCGGCCATCAGCGCGCTGCGCCAAAAACCTTGCCGGCCCCTGCCCGCCAATCTCAGCCGACCGGAATTCGCCGAGCTCGCCGAGCTCTGCCTGGGCTCGTCGGCCGACGCACTCAGAAGCCTCAACGCGCTGGTGCTGTTGCCGCACAGCTCAGTGCAGTCGGCACGAGCCCACGATCTGGGGCGCTGGCTGACCAAAGAACAGGCACCACGGGGCTACAAGCATCACCCCAGAACGGAAAACCAGTACCGCACGGCCGAAGCCATGTCAGCGCTGTGGAGCATAGACGGTAAGGCCGAAGAGGTTCCCTCGTCCGCGCCGATGGAAATTCTGTTACCCCTGCTGTCGCAAGACTGTAAAATTGCAGGCGATGTATCCACGGCTCTGCTGACCGCAAAATGGCTGAGGCCGGAACTGTCGGTAACCGCTCTGGTCAGCGATACCACCGACGCCAGCTGGCGACATCTACTGTCGCTGACCGGTGTTGCATTGAATAATCCCGCTTAACGGCAACCGGACGCCTTCCGCATGATGTTATTAAAACCGTTTCAATACTGGAAACACCGACTGACCCGCAAAGGGCCGATCCGTCTGGCCATGACACTGCTGGTCCGCAATGAAATCGATATCATTGAAGACAACATCCGCTTTCATGCGGCTCAGGGTGTCGACTGCTTCGCGGTGATGGACAATGGCTCAACCGACGGCACCCGCGAATGCCTGCAACGTTTGCAGAGCGAATTCGATCTGCACGTTATCGATCAGCCCGATCAGAATTATCAGCAGGCCTTGTGGATGACCCAGCTGGCAGAGTATGCGCGTACGCAGCTCAAGGCCGACCTGGTGATCTCCAACGATGCGGATGAGTTCTGGCTGGCAGCCGAAGGGACCCGCCTGAAAGACCACCTCAACGCCAATGATTCCGTCGTTACCCTGAAACGTCGTAATATGGTGCTGACGGAAGACGCGTTGCAGGACGGTTACCACTTCAGTCAGGCACGCTATGCGGTGAAAAACCCCATCCTGTACAGCTCAGACACTCAGATCAACGACACTGCAGTGTCGATGCTGCTGGTTAAGATCAGCCCTAAGACCATCGTTAATCCGCACGGCCTGATCCGGCTGAAAGGCGGTAATCACTGGGCCAAACACGGCTGGCGCTGGATCAATGCACGCGATGCTGCCGGCATCACGGTTTACCACTACCCGATCCGCAGCTACAGCCAGTTCGAAGCCAATATCATCAATCGGCAACGGCTGCTGAAAGAGACCAATGCAAGGATGGGAGATCACTATCGCCGCTGGGTGAAGCTGTATGAGGCTGGCGCACTCAAAGAAGAGTTTGGAAAGTTTGTGTTGTCTCAACATGATGTTGAGACAACATGCCGGATCGGAGTGACAGAGTTGTGCACTACGATCGGCAACTCACTTGAACTGAGCCTTAACAAACCGTGATTTTCATGGGACTAATTGTCCCATATTACATACTGATTACAGCATTCTATCGCCGGAGCAAAGGGCTAAAATAGGCACCAGATCTCAATATCCCTGAAAAGGATTACAAACATGACACAGGATGTGTCCTCTGCTGTTATCAAAGAGCCTATGTTTCATCTGAAATTTCCGCGAGCGCCACTGTTCTGGATCGCTCTGCTCCTGTTATTCCCCCTCGCTCTGGAGCTTACCTACTCCGACTTTGTTCGTGAGGGTGAATACAACTCCCGCATTGGCTGGTCTTTCATTCTGGCGACAGTGGCTTATTTACTGCCAAAGCGCGGCGTCATCGCCTTTCTTCTGCTGCCCTTTGCCATAGGCGGCAGCCTGGACATCGGCTACGCCGTGTCATTCGGCGGTGTTTTCACCACAGCAACACTGGAGGCTGTTGCCTATACCGACAGCAGCGAGGCTTCTGAATTCATTGCCGCCTACGCCTCGATAAAACTGACCCTCTGGCTGATATTGTACTGGGGTCTTTACGGTCTTGGGGTGTACGCCATGAGACCCAAAGAAGGCGCCGCAAGCAAAACCCGGCGCATCACTATGGTACTGGGTTTCATTCTGATGGCCGTCGTTGCCTATCGCACGACAATTATGGCGCGCTATCACGACACCATTCCCGGCGTGCTCGGCTCCATTCCATCCTATCTGCACGGCAGCGTTTCGTTGCAGGACGAGTTCCAGTTACGCAAAACCATGCTGCTGGATACTAAAGTCACCGCATCTATCAGCAAGGCGGGGGCGCAGACTCATATTTTCATAATCGGTGAGTCTGCCAGCCGGAATCATATGGGAGTTTACGGCTACCACAGGAATACGACGCCATTCCTGAGCAGCATTGAGCGGCAAAGTGTGATCTTCAGGAACGTAATCAGCAGCCATGCGCAGACACAGGCTTCACTGCGAGCAGCTTTAACGGCGACGGATGCCAGTCAGGGCGACAAATTCAGGGAAGCGTTCAGCGTCATTGATATCGCCAATATGGCTGGCTATGAAACCTGGTGGATTTCCAACCAACAACCGCTGCGCGCAACCATAGCCTCCATTGCCCATCAGGCCGATCACGCTTATTACATCAGTAACGATTTTAATGGCGTTGAGGTCAATCGCTACGATACCTATATGCTGAAACGGATAAGCGAAGCTCTGGCAAACCCGGCAGAGCATAAAGCCATTTTTATTCACATGATGGGCAGTCATGCACAGTATAAAAATCGCTATCCTGATGAATTTGACGTGTTCCGGGATTCAAAAGTTAAAGCCTACACCGCGCAGCCCGGATCCAATGTGGTTGACGCTATTAACGAATACGACAACTCCATTTTGTTTACTGACTTCTTCCTCCAGCAAGTATTCGCTCTGGTGAAGGAAACGCAGCAGGATGCATTGGCCACCATCACCTACTTCTCCGATCACGGTGAAGAGGTATACCAACAAGCCAACCTGAAAGGGCACAGCCCGGATAACCTCACGGCCAACATGTTCGAGATCCCCTTTGTTTTCTGGTCATCTGACCAACAGGAGATCGCCCGCTACCGCGAACATCAGAACAGCCCCTTCATGCTGGACAGCTTCTATCACTATGCGTCCAAGGTAATGGCGATTGAATCCGACAGCGTATTGCCGGAGAGCAGCCTCGTGGACGACCACTACCAGCCACCCGCTGTACGAATGGTCTATAAAACCAGTTATGATACGCAACTAAGAACAGACCAACCTACAGATTAAATCGGACAGAGCGGGGCTTCATGAGTACAGCGCAACAGAATTACCGGATTGGTGCCCTGCTCGGCTCACTCAATGGCGCAGGAGCGGAAAAAACAATTCTGACTCTCTGTACTGAGTTCGCGCGTCTCGGCCATCAGGTGGATCTTGTTACACTGACAGCGCACGCCGACTACCCTCTGCCTGATAATCTGCGCCAGATCGTGCTCAGCACCTCAAATAAAAAGAAGGCGCGCCCTGAGCTCACCCGCGTCACTCAGGAAGGGAATTACGATTTTTTCGTGACGTCCAAGCCCGAATTTTATGATGCGATCCAGGCAAAAAAGAAAGTCTGCTCGGTGCATATTACGCCTACCGCGTGGATTACCGATCCGAAGTGGCGGTTCTTGAAACGGGCCTCTAAGGTTCTCCGCCTGCGCCGACGCTTTCGCAACAAGCAATTAATCGCCCTTTCTCAGGGTATAAAAGACGATCTGGTCAACAATCTTGGTTGCCGACCCGCCAATATTTCCGTCATTCCCAACCCGTACCAAATCGACGAAATTCGCTCGCAGGCGGCTCTCGATGGCCCATTACCGGAAGGCGAATACATCGTCTATGTTGCTTCATTGAACAAACGGAAGCGTCAGCAGGATCTGATCCGTGCCTTTCAGATGATGAACGCACAAAATCTGAAGCTGGTTCTGATCGGCAAGGGCAATGATGAACAGCGATTGCGATCCCTCTGTGATCAGCTTGGGCTGCAGGACCGGGTTCAATTCTGGGGCTGGGATGCCAACCCGTACCGTCTGATACGCAATGCACAACTATCGATGCTCGCCTCTGAAGCCGAGGGGCTGCCGCGAGTGCTTGTCGAATCCCTCATTATTGGAACCCCGGTTGTTTCGACCGACTGTCCTTCGGGCCCCAAAGAGGTCCTCACCGGTGAGTTAAGGCCTTATCTGATTAAGGTGGGCGACATAAAAGGAATGAGTGCAGCAATGACTAAAGCCCTGACTCAATATCCCGATCTGTCCACATTTGACGGGAACCGCTACGCCGTAGAGTCTGTTGCCAGGCAATACTTAGAGCTGGCTTTCAATGGTAAGCAAACCTGATGAGAACATGGGCTCTGACCCCCTTGCTCCGCCGACTGACGGTCTACTTACCGACTGAAGCAACCGGGCGCAACGTAGCAACAGGCAAAAAATGTGCACATCGTTAAGATGTCTGGCTCTAAGTCGGACTATGCTTAAAGAACTGCGAAGCTGAGTTAGGCTAAAACGTCGCCTTAGACAGGAAGAGTCCAACCGCAACGCTCAGGTAATATCAAAATACACAGCGAAATATTTGTCGCTCTTCCCCATGGAAAGGTAGACTTCAGTACGACAGTACACGGATCCAGTATGGCCAACTCAATCTACTTTGCTTCGACAACCTTACACCTCTACGTGGCGTCAGCCATCGCTGCCAGCCGTCCTGGCGAGGACGCGCACCTGATATTTATTGATCAGCCTGAAAGCAAACCTTATCCACTGTACGATATTGTCCGTAACTGGCCTGGCTCACCATTTTCTTCCGTCAGCCTCTTCTATGGTCGTTTTCCCGGCTTATTTAACAAATTAAGAAAGCGTCGACAGCTTTTTGCTGCACTCAGTCAGAAACTGATGCAACTACGCCCGGAGCACATATTTACTGGCAACGACCGTCGCATAGAGTTTCAGTTTGCTATGCATAAGGCCAAAGCGATCGGCAGCTCAGCTATTGGCCACTATATGGATGAAGGGGTCTTTACGTATTTAGGCAGAGATGCCTCAAGCTCCTTCAGCGACCGAATTATTGATAACAGCATAAAGAAAATCATCTATGGTCTATGGTGGAAAAACCCGCCGACAGTTGGCGCTTCTGACTGGATAACTTACGTACACCCGGCATTCCCAGAATTGATACACCCATTATTGAGGAAAAAGCGCTTAGTACCGCTGAACGCAGCGTCATTCAACAGCAAGGCAATGCAAAGCTTGTCTGAAAGCATCTTGCTCAAAAGTGGAATTCCACCAGAGTCACTGGGAGCGGTTGAGACATTTATCACCCTTCCCCATGAATCAATATTCGAAAATGAGCCGCTCTACAGAGAGCGTATCGCATTCATTGTTCGACAACAAACTGAGCTCGGAAAAGCGGTCGCAGTGAAGTATCACCCACGCAACAAAAGTCCTGACTCCCTTGACTTATCCTCTGAAGGAATACACCTCCTACCTGCTGAAGTTAGCTTTGAGGCTCTTCTGCCGTACCTTTCTAGTGAATGTGAAATACTTGGTGATCTTTCCTCTACCATGATTATGGCCCGCTGGCTTAGACCCGACCTCAAAGTAAATGCGTTCTCATTAGACAACTCTTCCTTTGGTATACTCCTCAGAACCATCGGCATCAGTAAATATACCTAAAAAGCCTTAAGCATCACTATCGCAATTTCCGACGCTTAGTATGTGGATTTAACTAAAAGGCTTCCATTTAAAAGTGCAGTCCAGAAATGAACACCGCAACCTCACTCTCAGACAATTCATTTAAAAAAATCATCGGAAATTTCAAAAAAAACATATATCCCTTCGTAACTACGCTGGCCATTTGTATTTTTATTGCCTTACAACCAATTAAAAAGTCCTTCGCAACCGACATAACAATTTTGTTTTGGTTATTGGGTACACTGCTACTAGCTACAGGGAAACTGCCTTACTCAATACTACGGCCATACAAAGGGATTATTATCACGGGTTTGATATTTTTCCTCATATCTGCGACATCGCTATTATCCTCTTCGTACACTTTCAGGATCCAAGAGCTAGAACCTGAGCTGAGAATGCTTCTGCTCCCCCTTACTATCGTCGGCATTTACTATTCCGGTATTAATTTCAAGCACCTATTAATCGCACTAATGGTAGGCAGCCTTAGCTATGCTTGGGTGGCCTACAATCAATCTGGTGGTTTTGAAATGTTGCGCAGAGCTCACGGCGATGAAAATGCCGTAGGATTTGGAAATGGATCATTCCTGCTTGCTACAATTTCTGTATACTTGAGCCTTTCTCACTGGAAGAGCAGCAAGTTTTATTTCATTATAGGGATAGTGTCTGCCACCTTATTTCTCTATTCAGCTATCGCTGCAAATACCCGTGGAAGCCTCTTGGCGATACCCGCCATATCTATCTTTGTAATATTCAACCTCAGAAAAGTAGGCGTCACGATTGGAACCCTAGCTGCCGTTACATTGATTTCTGCAGCTATATATCAGAGTCCACTGAAAGCTGGTTTCAGCAGAGCCAACGAAAACTTTATTCGCTACGCTGAAGGCAGCGAGAATAACAAAAACTCTACTGGCTACCGACTAATGCTTTGGGAATCTGCCATATGCATGGCAAAGAAAGAGCCCTTCTTCGGAGTGGGAACACATAAGTTCCGCGCAGCCACTCAAGACCGGAGCCTAGACTGCGACTATAATTCAATAGAGCCAAAACGCTATTTTACTCAGGCTCACAGCCTTTATTTCAACACGCTCGCTACGATGGGTTTTTCCGGCCTATTATGCCTGATATTGTTTGGATACTTCGTTTGCAAGGAAAGCTTGAGCCTTCACCCTTACCATCCACACAGATATGCAGCAGTGATAGCGCTACTAACCATTGCCGGATACTCATTGACCGTCGATGCATTTTTTATCCGATTTATTGCGGACAAGCATCTGACTCTGTTGGGAATAGTATTAGGAATTATGCTCCATGAGCAGAAGAAGATAACTTCAGAGTTACAACACCAACCTTCTTCATAGCCTGCAGGAGGGCCTCTCGCTGAAGTAAGCTCTGAGCGGGAGAACTCTCTGCACCGACAGAATAGCACTGTATTTCAGGGTTGATCAGGCGCGCAGTAAAAAGAGCAGTGCTATTACATGAAATGACATACGTGCATCCTAAGGAAGCAATCACTTCTTCAATGCAAAGATACGGGCCCAAAACTGATTCCATGCCATCAGTCATAAACTCAGCTGCTGAAGACCTTGGATGTGGGGCGTAAAAAATGTGTTCTGGCTTCAGTTCGGAGAGTAAATCTTGTATTTCCGCGCTCACGGCCTCAACAAAAGCAACGTTTCCTTGTTGATAAGCCAGAAAATTCTGTCCAATCACCATCGCTGTTTGCTGTAAATTCTCAGAGGGCATGCACACAGGAAAATCAATATACTGCTCTTTATCAGCAGGATATCCGGTTATAAACCCGTTAAATGTAAAAACCGAATCAATATACTGAGAATCCGCTCCTAGCTCATCTCCGTCGATCTTAAGAACATTATACCCAGGCGCCAGCAACCTGAACTTTAACGACCATTTCTGTAGTCGTTTTTTTAAAGCCTTAGTGATTTCACCACTGAATATATTCAACGCACCATCAGGTAACAGTGCAACCTTCCCTAATTTTTGCTTCCTGAATTGCCCAACTAAAACATTATTGTAAATATCATCAATTCTGGGCACATAAAGAACAGAGCCGAAAGATGCCTCAGGCGCTTCTTGTACAACATCCAGCACCTGATTGGTGTTTTCTTTAATATACCGGATCTTTCCTAAAAAACCGCCATGATGCTGACGATTGAGCAGAGTTACATTTTTCCTATTTCGCTGAAAGGCTGCGTCCAGCAGCTTCTCCGATGTGACAAAATAGTGGATAACATCATCTTCATCGGATATGTACTGATCTTCGATTGCCATTCCAGCAAGTAACTGAAGCTCAGTTTCTACAATGAAGAGATGTATAGTCATAATCGTTAATGTCGCACATACTCAAAATTGATTTACAACCTGTGGATGTTTTTCCACGTTTTAAGCATACCGTCATTAAACGATACAGCCTTACGCGACAAAGCTAAAAGATTCTGATCAGGCAGGGCCAATCCTTTTACTGTGGTGGTGCCAACACGATACCCGGCTTTGCCAGCGAGTCGTGAGACTTCATCGTTAAAGCTCCCGTACGGGTAACAAACATGATCAATAACAGCGCCTGCTAAAAGCTCCTCAAGGTCATGTTTACTCTGCCGTAACTCGTTAAAGCACTCATCTGCATCTAACCCCGCCAATCTTGGATGTGTGACACTATGACTGCCGATTTCTATGCCGTTGGTATAAATATCCCGGATCTGCTCCGCGCTCATAAGTGCCTTCGGTTCGTGGCCATCTTCTTTCAGCCATTCCGACCGGCCGGATAGCTGACCCGTTACCACATAAACCATTGCCGGGAGGTTGTATTTTTTCAGAACCGGAAACGCGAAGTGATAAAAGTTTTCATAGCCATCATCGAATGTGATTGCCACACAGCGGTCCGGATAATCACCTTCCCCTGCGAGAAAACGGGATGCTTCACTCATAGGAATAACGCATTGCCGCGTCAGTCGGAGCATCGCCATTTGCCGGGCAAAGCGCTTGTAATGGCAGTAGTTAGCTTTCAAGGTGCGGATGTTTTTGAAATCACCGACCTGATGGTACATCAGAATCGCCAGCCGTCTTTTACTCACCATAACTAAAGGCCACCCAAATAGTAGAAGACGACGTACAAGGTGAAATTAACAAGCAGTAAAAGCACATTCCTTATTTTTTTCTGGCGCTTGCGGCTGACAGCCTTATCATCCTCATGGCGCCGGCTTGCCTGAAAATGTTCGATGTACGATTTAACGTTATCTTTGTCGTAAATCTTGACGTATTCGACCGGCAAGTTAAAAAACGTGGCCACATGAGGTTCGTCATAGGCCAGCTGGAAGCTATCCTGGTCGCAATAGCGATCACTCTGTGCTTGCTTGGCAATCCACAAACTCAAAAACGCTCGCGTCGCCTCCGTGTTGCGCAGAAAGATAGTTCCCGTACGAATCGTATGTGACGCACGCTTGCCACCGTCTTCATTAAAATGAATACCGATATCACCAGTAAATTCATCGAAGTTCGCTATTTCTCGGCGTATAAACGCATCAGCATCGACGTACAGCACATCCCTATCGGGATTCTTTAATAAGCACTGAAGCAGCACTGAAGGCTTCAGCCCTGTTGTCGCCTCCCAGCAGGCTTGGGGGTCGACCTGTGTAAAACTGTATTCCATACCAAAACGGTTGAGCGATATTTCGAGACGCTCAAAGTCATCCCGATAGCTTTCGGTATAAAATCCACAGACAAGAAGTTTATTTGCCATCATTTATCATCAGTTGATTGATTGCATCACGCACGCGCTGAGCGCTGAGCTCCTGATAGCAGGGCGGAGATTTCTCGTTGAGCGGGCAGTTTTTCTTCAGGCATGGGGAACATTCAAATTCCGATGACAGGTTCTTTACCAGGTGCCCCATGGCACCCGTCAGAGCAACACTGGTACTACCAAAAATCGATACCGTTGGTACGCCACACGCTGCTGCAATATGCATCAAGCCAGTATCAACACCAACCGTAGCCTCACAACGACTAATTAAGCCGGACAGTTGCCACAACCGCATTTTTGGCAGAACGATTCCCCACTCTGCCGCATCGACCATACGCTCCGCTCTGGTCTTTTCTGTGTCACTTCCCCATGGCAGCAGAACTGGTTTCTGCTCCCGTCTGGCGATTTTCAGCAGTTCAATCCACTGGCTTTCCGGCCAGTGTTTTGAGGCCCACGTGGTGCCATGCAGAAATATCCACGCCCCTGACAATTCAGGCAAGCACGGATCCAGTCGCTCATGGTCGATGCCGAAATCCGGCTCGCCGCTGTAAGAATAATTCAAAGCCTGTGCAAACAAACTCCGGACCCGCTCAATAGCGTTCATATCGCGTGGAACGGGGTAGCCCTTGCTATAAAACCAGCGCGTTTCGGTGTCTGTTGCAGAATGCTGATCCAGTCCCACAACCGGCGCCCCCGTCAGCCAGCCAACCCGGGCCGATTTCACCCGCCCCTGCGCATCAATCACAAGGTCATACCGATTACGGCGGAGGCTACGGTAAAACGTGAATTGCTCTTTGAGGGTGGCCAACGACAACCGGCTTTTTTTCCAGCGCAGACGTCCATGACCAATCACATTGGCGACCGATGAATGCAGCTTCGCTACATCCATCAGAGGCTCTTCGCAAAGCCAGTCAAACTGAATATCAGGGTAGGCGCGCAGGGCGTCAGAGACGGCAGGCAGTGTGTGCAAAATGTCCCCCAGGGCGGACATTTTAATGACGAGTACTCGTTTCATAATTCCGTTTACACTCCCGGTAGTTCCGGGTGGAGCATCAGATATGATTAATGAGCGTGGATTCTACCCGTTCCAGATCCGGAATCATCGCGTTTTCACCATCCAGCGTCACTGCTGCCTGATCGTAAGCGCCCTGATTCATGGCTTCGACTTCCTGAATGGCATCCTGCGCTACGTGCACCAAGCGCGGAATACCCTGAATCAGCAGTGCGTAGAACGGCAGGCGACTGTTATTGCCAACGCCGTTGATCACGGCAAAGCGGGCATTGGGGTTTGGTGCCGGCGCGTGATGGTTATTCAGCATTTCATAGCACACAACGGGTACCGCAGTGCCACGCCAGTCGATACGGCCGAGAATCCAGTCAACACTGGAAGCGGTGGTGAGCAGATGCGAGAAGGGAATAATCTCCGCTACCGTGACGTTGGGCAGCAGAAGGTTTTTATCCTTCAGCGGAATTAACAGACAGTCGACCTGATCCGGTGTATTGGTCTTAGTGAGAGATTGACTCATGTTTGCTCATCCAGCTGTTTTTCAGGCAATTCACCAGCTGTAACGCCAGCTGATACGGATCACCAATGTAATTTACCCGGTTGGTTTCGATGGCACTTTCCGGCATTGAACTGTTGGCGCAGGTGTCCGGTTTTTGCACCCAGACCGGCACGCTGCGATCTTTCAGGGTCACAATGGCTTCTGCCCCATCGTTGCCCATCCCGCTGAACAGAATATATCCGGCCCGTGGCCCATAATACTGCGCCACGTTAAGAATCACCTGATCAATGGATGGGCCATACGGGCCTGGCCAGTCCTGCCCCAGAGATTGCGGCAGACCGTCCTGCGTGAAACGGAATTCGTGCTGAATCGGGGCGACCAGCACCTCGCCACAGCGCAAAGGCTCATCCGCTCTGAAGTTCTTCAGCTGATACGCGGAATGACGGCCAATGGTACGGCACAGCGACTCTTCAAAACGGGGATCAATATGCTGCGCATAGACAAAGGCCACGGGTAACCCCGCAGGCAGCGCATCAAGAAATGCTTTGACCGCACCCGGGCCTCCCAGTGAGGCTCCCAGTACCCACACCTGAGCCGCCGGTGAACCGGCATAATCCTGACCGGCAAATACCGAGGGCAAAGGAATGGCAGGCGCATCGGTTGAACCGAGTTTATCGAGCACAGACACATCTTCTGCCACGACCGGAGCAACACGCAGAATGTCGCGCAATTTGCCGTACAGACGTTTTTCCCAGCGCGGAAAGGTTTCGCTGGTTTTCTGCGGAGCCTTTTCAACACCCAGCAGAACCGGCACTTCACCGTCCAGCAGATCGTCCAGCCACGCCATGTTGGCTTCGTCATCGTCCTGCGGCAAATCCACCAGCCAGGCATCGAGGTTGAGAGAATCCCGCGGAACGTCGCAAAAACGATCCGGACTGGTATTCACCACCACCTCGAACCCGAAATGGGTAAGTGCACTCTTCAGCACGTGCTGCTGAAGGCGATCCGAGGCCAGAATTCCGACCCTGGGCAAACCCATGATCAGCCCTCAATACCGAGCAGACGGTGCATGGTCGACAGCAGTTTGTCTTCCTGGAACGGTTTACCCATGTATTCGTTGACGCCGATCGACATCGCCCGCTCACGGTGTTTGTCACCGGTACGCGAGGTAATCATGATGATCGGGATGTCTTTCAGGCGGCTGTCATGGCGTACCAGAGAGGCCACCTCGAAACCGTCCATACGCGGCATCTCGATATCGAGCAGCATCAGATCCGGCTTGTGATCCTGCAGCGTCGCCATGGCGTCCACACCGTCTTTGGCGGTGAACACTTCCATGCCGTTACGCTCCAGCAGACGACTGGTTACCTTACGTACCGTTACCGAGTCATCGACCACCAGAATACGCGGCAGACGGTTTTCCAGTTCGTGACGACGCTCCGCTTCCTGGTTATCCAGCAGTTTGGCCTGCTGATATTCCAGACTGGTCTGCGTACGGATCATGGCTGGCAGATCCAGAATGATAACCACCGAACCGTCACCCAGAATGGTGCCGCCCGACACGCCCATTACAGAAGCGAACTGCGGACCAAGGGTTTTTACTACGATCTCACGCGAACCGAGCAGCGAGTCTACCTGCAGGGCGAATGGCTGCGGACCGCGGATCAGCAGCATAGGCACTGGCATGGCCTGAGCACTGAACTTCGGCTGCGCTTCGTTCTCGAGCATAAAGCCCAGGTATTCCACGCGGTAATCATTACCAGCGTAGGAGTACCGGCGTTCGGCCTGCGGCTGATCGTAGAGTGACTGCAGCTGGTTAACCGGCGCGCGCACGATACCCTGAATGTTGTTCAGCGGTACGGCATACAGGTCGTCGCCCACCCGCACCATCAGTGCACGGTTCACGGATACCGTGAACGGCAGACGAATGATAAAGCGGGTACCGACACCGGCTTCCGACTGAATCTCTACCGAACCACCCATCTGTTTGATTTCAGAGCTGACGACGTCCATACCAACGCCACGGCCAGAAATCTGAGTGATGGCTTCTGCGGTCGAGAAACCAGCCTGCAGAATAAACTGCATGACATCCTGATCGCTGATGTCGGCATCGGCCGGCATCAGGCCACGTTCAATCGCTTTACGGCGTACCGCCGCCAGATTCACACCACGACCATCGTCGGTCATGGTCAGCACCACGTCGCCACCGTCACGGCTGATTTCGAGATCGATCATACCGATCTCTGGCTTGCCAGACGCTTCACGCTGCTCACGGGTTTCAATACCGTGGTCAACCGCGTTACGTACCATGTGCTCAAGCGGCGAGATCATACGCTCCAGAATGGTACGGTCCATTTCGCCTTCGGCGTTGAACACACGCAGTTCGACCTGCTTATCCAGCTCCAGGCTCACCTGACGCACGATACGGCGCAGACGCGGTACCAGACGCTGGAACGGTACCATGCGAGTCTTCATCAGACCTTCCTGCAGCTCCGTGTTGACACGGCTTTGCTGCAGCAGCAGGGTTTCAGCGTCACGGGTCTTATGACCCAGAGTTTCTTTCAGATCCGACAAGTCGGAAGCCGATTCCACCAGCGCCCGTGCGAGCTGCTGCATGGTGGAGTAACGGTCCATTTCCAGCGGATCGAAGTCTTCGTACGACGGGCCCTGACGTTCCTGTCGGAACAGCACCTGAGCCTCGGTTTCCATATCCAGACGACGCAGCTGGTCACGCAGACGCTCGAGCGTCATGT
This sequence comes from Thalassolituus sp. LLYu03, assembly GCF_050507655.1. Taxonomy (GTDB): domain Bacteria; phylum Pseudomonadota; class Gammaproteobacteria; order Pseudomonadales; family Oceanobacteraceae; genus Venatoribacter. Next base: position 3,380,313 of record NZ_CP191496.1, read on the forward strand.
CCATTTCGTCGAGGGTATGGGCGAAGTCGGTTACCTGCTGCTCCAGACGGCCACGGCCGATGGAGGTTTCACCGGCAAGGTTCACCAGGTTATCGAGCAGATCCGCAGATACTTTCACCAGCTCCTGCGGTGCTTTACGCGCCGTCTGCTGTTGCGCAATGATCTTCTCGGGCTCGGCTTTTGGCTCCACGGCACGGCGCAGTGGCACGACATTGGACGCCGGAGCAAAGTCATCGGCACTGTCCAGCGCTTCAGCTTCGGTTGCTGCCTGAACCGGCGCCGGTGTTTCTTCGACTTCGGGCTCAAGGTCGATGACCTCAACCGTCAGTGATTTATCACCAAGCACCACCATGCCGTCGGTTTCGAGGGCAGCGGCCACAGCTTCAATACGACTCATGAGACGGTCATGACGCTGGTAAGCGGCCTGGAAGAAACCGGCATCAGTCGCAATCTGACCTTGCTGGGCCTTGAGGATATTGGCCTCAAAGTCGTGCGCCATATCGCCGATATCGGTGAGTCCTGCCAGACGGGCGCCGCCTTTCAGCGTGTGCAGAACACGTTGCGCTTCATCGGCTTCGCTCAGACGCGAAACATCCTGCTCCCAGTTGTGCAAAGCACGATCCAGCGCTTCCTGCAGTTCACCGGCTTCTTCGATGAAGATTTCCAGAATTTCGCGGTCTGACTCATCCAGAGCTTCGGCCTGAACCGGTGCCACCGGCTCGGCAACGAAGGTTTCTTCCGCTGCGGATTCGTCGGCGATGTAGTCCGGCACTTCGGCAAAGGCTTCGCCTTTGAGGTAGCTGCGGATAAGCGCCATGGTCGCGGTCGCAACCGCCGGGCGGTTGCCGGCACGCACCTGATCCAGCTGAGTGCTCAGCTCATCGTGGGCACGCTCAAGAATACCGAACACCTGCGGCTGTACGCCCAGACGGCCGTCGTTAATGTTTTCGTACAGCGTCTCGAGTTCGTGACACAGATCGGCCACTTCACTCAGCTCCGCCATACGCGCGCCACCCTTAAGGGTGTGCAGTTCACGCTGCAGCTGAGCAACGTGCACTAAGTTGTCCGGACTCTGACGCCACTGTTCGAGGGCAGACTCAACCGACTCACCGATTTCTTCCGCTTCTTCGAGGAAGATTTCGAGAATCTCGTCATCGACGTCGTCGTCCACGGACGGCAGTGGCAGCGCTTCGGCTTGCGGCTCGTTCCAGTCAGAGGAATCACCGCTGACGGTTTCGCTGGCAACGGCTTCCGTGGCAAACGGGTCTGCCGGAACCTGAAGATCAGAAACAGCGAAGTCATCAGTCAGCAGCAGATCGTCGGCGGTATTCACCGCCTCATCCGCCAGCAGAGGTTCGCTGACGCTGTCATCCAGAACCAAATCAGCGCCATCGGTTAGCAGCTCTGCGTCATCAAACGCGGACGTCAGGTCGTCAGCGGACAGAGAGGCATCATTCAGTTCAGACGCATCATCCAGCAGAGAAACATCATCGAGCATCAGCTCGTCGTTCTCTGTCAGAGAAAGATCTTCGCTTTCCAGATCGCTGACGCCATCCAGCAGCAGAGCATCGTCATCGGCAACGTCATCCAGCGTGATCACGTCCAGATCCGCTTCAAGCGCCAGATCCGTATCCAGTGACAAGCCGGCGCCGCTGTCTGAAGAGTCGCTTTCAGTCATGGACCAGCTGTCGGTGTCCGGCAGCAGATCCAGCGATTCGGACACATCCATCAGATCGGCGTCGTCGGCCAGCGGATCGGCTTCCAGACTCATGGCTTCCAGCGTGATGTCGTCGCCAAGTAACGGCGCATCCATCAGATCGTTCGCTGGCATTGCAAACTGCCAGTTCTGAATCCGGCCCACCAGATCATCCGCCGGCTGGGTTTCCTGACCCGCGGCCAGGCAATCCATCATGGTCAGAATCTGTTCATGCGCTTCGGCTGCCAAGGCCAGCAAGGCATCTTCAGGCTGGGCAAATTCGCTGCTGATACGTGTGTACAGACCCTGCAGAGCGGCTGCCAGCGCGTGGATATTCGGCAGCTCAGCCTCATTAGCGCCCGCGGCTACGTCACCCAGATCGCTTTCCAGCGACTGCAGCACCGACAGATCGCCTGATGCCTGCCACTGTGACAGCAAACGCTCGGCATCCAGCAGAGAGTCCATACCCTGCGCCAGGAACTGGGAAATCGCCTGCGGATTAGGTCCGCTGCGTTTTCCGCTTGCCTGCTGCAGCGGGGTCAGCATGTTATTTTCGAGTTCAAGCACGCGCTCGACGAAAGCGTCAGCACCCGGCAGGATTTCGGCCTGCATCAATTCGCGGTCGCTCAGGGCGGTCGCGATCAGGGCGGAGCCTTCTTCCAGCAGATCGACAATCTCGGCGGAGTTGCTGGTCTGGTACGCGCGCAGTTCTTTGATGAAGCGCTCCAGCGGAGACGCCACATTAGCGATGCCGGTCAGGCCTGCCATGTGCGCACTGCCCTTCAGGGTGTGCAGTGCACGCTGCAGATGATCCGTCAGGCTGTTCAGATAATTGTCGTTACGGGATTCCTGGATGAATTCATCCACGGTCACCAGATGCGAAGACGCCTCGCCCTCGAATACATCGAGCAGCGCATCGTCTTCGTCTTCGTCGTCGCTTTCATCCGCCACGTCCAGCATGGCAGGAACATCCGCAACCACGGCGGCAGGGGCTTCAGCACCCGGCGCAGTAAACGGTGCAACGGCTTCTCCGGCGGCCAGCGCGAAAGCGTAATCCATCAGAGGTTGTGTCGCGATGGAGGCCGGGCGCTTATTACGGAAGTCGTCGATCAGTGGCGGCCATTGGCTGATCACATAATCAACCAGCGCCATCAGTTCAGGCGTGATAACGATGGTGTTATCCAGCACGCGGTTGAACATGTTTTCAACCGACCAGGCCAGCTCACCGATAAAGTGAGCCTTCACCATGCGGCCACTGCCTTTCAGCGTATGGAAGGCACGACGTACCGTGGTCAGCGCCTCACTGTCGTCCTGATCCGCTTTGAACTGCGGCCAGAACTCATTCAGTGTTTCCGTTACCTCTTCGGCTTCTTCGAGGAAAATCTCGATGATTTCGTCATCGATCAGATCATCGTCGTCTTCATCGGCGACAACGGCGGCAGCCGGTGCCGGAGCTGGCGCCACAGGTTCTGATGGCAGAACATTGACGGATTCGGTGAGAGCAAAGATGTCTTCTTCCGGCTCAATCGATTGCTCGTCTTCCAGCAGTTCGATTAATTCAGCGACTTCTGGGGTTTCGTCAGCGCGTTCCTCAAATTCGAAGTGAACGTCAGCAACCGTCGTTATTTCTTCGCTTGTTTCTGACGCACTGTTTTCGGCAACCACTTCAGGCTCACCGAAGACAATTTCTTCTTCTGCATCGTCAGCAAGGGTTTCCGGTTCAGAAATACTCAGCGCGTCGCCAAAGGTGGTAACAGCAACGTCCGGCAGGCTTTCATCGCCTTCCAGTGTAAAGTCTTCGAGCTCAGCGAAAGTCTGCTCATCATCACCGGCTGCCGGCAGTTGTTGCAGGGATTTTTCTGCTTTCAGCAGAATTTCATCGCCGGCACTGCGCGGGTTTTCGGTGTAACGTTCTACGAAATATTCAACCGATGACAACACGTCAGCCAGAATATCCAGCACAGCCCATTCCGGTTTCACGCGGTCTTCAATCAGCGTTTTGCGGATAAAGCTGGCAGCACGGGAGAGAATGGCCGCCACGCGTGGCAGCGGGATCATGCTAAGAGAGCCTTCAATGGTGTGCAGAAGACCCGGAACTTCTTCCAGTTCGGCGGCCGACCATTGCTTGGCAATGTATTCAACGATGGCGTCTTTTACCTGCTCCAGCACATTGCGCGTTTCACGCAACACGGCTTTCTGGGCATCGGACAGGGTCGCGGTGCCGGCCTGTGCATTCAGGTCGCCTTCGCGCTGCATGCCGCTCAGGGTCGCCTCGACGTACAGCAACGCACCGGCCACATCCAACAGGGCTGCATCGGCCACCGTATTTTCGCTCAGCATGCGGGCCACAGCGCTTTGCTGCTCCTGCATGACTTTGCGCGGCATGCCGAGACCCAGCATGCCCATGGTGTCGGCGACCTGCTTCAGTGAAGGCGCAACGCTCTGCAGTGCGGCAATACGGTCTTCATCACTGCGCACCAGCAAATCAAAACGGTCTTTAATGGCGGCAATTTCTTCCACCAGAGCACCCAGCACATGGCCGACAGTGCTCTTATCCGGACCTGAAAGGGCGTCACGTTCTTTGCGGATTTCGTCTTCCGTCGGTAACGCCTGCTTCAGGCCAAATTGCTCCTGCACCTGATGAATGGCCGGGCCGTTCACTTCAGTACGGGCAACGTAGAACAGCAGGTTTTTCAGCAGTTCTTCCGACGGCGCTTCGTTCAGCGCGGTACGCGGATTATCAATGGTGGTCTTGAGCAGGTGATCCAGCTGACGCAGCAGCTGCTTGGCGCTCTTCGGCAGGCTCTGTTGTTTTTCCAGCCACTCACAGAACGCCAGTGCCGGCAGCCACACCATACCTTGTGGTGTTGCACCCAGACCTTTGTGCAGGCGGGCAAACACTTTATTCAGATATTGTTTGGCGACATCCGGTTGTTTGTTCTGCAACAGCTGCAACGTGGCCGTCTGCAGCATCTGGCGTAACTTACGCGCCCACTGCAGAAAATCATCGTTCAGATACGGCGTGAGTTTGTCAGCCGCCAGCGGTGCCGGATAGTCGATGCTCGGCGCGAACAGCGCCGTTTCTGACAGGAAGGCTTCGCCACGGGCTGAACGCAGTTCGTTCAGAATCGGCAGTAATACGACCGGCAGGTCGCGACGGCCAACTTTGACGTGCTCCAGATAATGAGGCAGCTGAATAATGGCCTGCATCAGAATTTCCAGACCATCACGCTCGTTGGCGATGGTGGATTCGCTGACAGCCAGAGCCACTGCTTCCATTTCTTCAGCAAGCAGTGCGGCGCCAAAAAATTCCACCATCTGCAGCGTACCGTGAATCTGATGCAGGTAGCTCAGGCAGAATTTAAGACGGCTTTTGTCCTGGGGATTCTCTACATAAGCTTCCAGCGCCTGCTGGGCCTGCTGCAGAGTTTCTTCGATTTCCCCTTTTACCCATTCCAGGGCGATGTAGTCCTGACTCATCGCCTTGCGGTCTCCCCTGTCGAATTTGCTTGCTTGCGCACAAAGGCGGATACGCGACTGCTGTGCACCGGCTCAAGAAGCGGATGCTGCCAGTCGACCATTTCCCCAAGGCCAAGGACCAGAATACCACCCGGCGCCAGACGCTCGGCGAGAACGTTCAGAATCTCGCGGCGTCGCCAGCGGCGGAAATAAATCAGCACGTTCTGGCAATAAATGACGTGTTGCGACTGCAGCGGACAGGCTGCCAGATTCAGGATATTCACCTGACTGAAACAGCTTCTGTGGCGCAGGCTGTCGGATACTTCGAGCGCCCCGCCCGGAATCACTTCTTTGAATCCCAGCGCGGCGTAATCTTTCGGTACCCAATCCAGTGCGCGGGCCTGGTAACGGCCGGCACGGGCTTTTCGTAAAACAATGGTGGAGATATCGGTTCCGGTCACAGCGTAACGCTTTCCGGCCGGGGCCAGCCAACGTTCACCGATCATCGCCAGACTGTAGGCTTCCTCGCCCGACGAACAACCCACACTCCAGAATTCGATCGTTTCATCCGACACGTCGGCTGCTTTTTTCTGAACGTACTGTTCAACAAAAGCAATGGCGTCCGGGTCGCGGAAGAAACGGGTTTCCTGCACAGTCAGACGGTCGACCAGCGTGCTCCATTCAATGGCGCCTACCGGGCCGTTGAGTACGCGGTCGTAATATTCTTCATAGCTGTCGCAGCCCACTTCCCGCATCCGGATCCCGAGACTGGTCTGCAGGAATGACCGGCGTTGCGGTGGCAGACACATACCGGTTCTTTCTTCCAGTAACGTCTGCCAGCGGGTGAACTGAGTGTCATCCAACTCCGGGATGGTACTCAGTCCGGAACGTAACTGATGGTTCATTAATGGGTCTCAACCACCAGTTAATTACAGAACCTGACGCTGACCCAGTCCCAGCTCTGACTCCGGCAGCTTAAAGCCTGCTACGGATTCACGCAGTTTGTTGGCCATTTCTGCAAGGTTACCGATCGACTTCGCTGTCGCTGTGGTACCGGCAGAGGTCTGCGAGGTAATTTCCTGAATAACGTTCATCGTGTTGGAGATGTGACCAGCAGACGATGCCTGCTGACGCGCCGCGTTGGAAATGTTCTGAATCAGTTCCGCGAGGTTTTTCGATACGTTTTCAATTTCTTCCAGAGCAACACCGGCGTCCTGTGCCAGACGGGCACCGCGCACCACCTCGGTGGTGGTCTGTTCCATCGAGATTACCGCTTCGTTGGTATCGTTCTGAATCGTTTTAACCAGCGCTTCGATCTGCTTGGTTGCCGCCGCAGAACGCTCCGCCAGACGCTGAACCTCGTCCGCTACCACCGCGAAGCCACGACCCGCGTCACCGGCCATGGAGGCCTGAATCGCCGCGTTCAGGGACAGAATGTTGGTCTGGTCAGCAATGTCGGTAATCAGGGAGATGATGTCACCGATCTCCTGTGAGGATTCACCCAGACGTTTAATACGCTTGGAGGTTTCCTGAATCTGTTCACGGATGTTATCCATGCCGTTGATGGTCGCCTGTACCACTTCAGCACCTTTGTTGGCGATCGCTACCGACCGCTCCGCTACCGCGGACGATTCCGAGGCGTTCGCCGATACCTGGTCAATGGACACCGCCATCTCGTTGATCGCAGCAGACGCGCCGGCAATTTCCTGCGCCTGGTGCTCAGAAGCTTCGGCCAGATGCATCGCAGTCGCCTGCGTTTCCTGCGCCGCAGACGATACCTGTACCGCTGTCTCGTTAATCGCCGATACCAGAGTACGCATCTGGTCGATCGCGTAGTTGATGGAGTCGGCGATCGCGCCTGTGAAGTCTTCGGTTACCGTTGCGGAAGCCGTCAGGTCACCGTCCGCGAGGTCGGCGATTTCGTCCAGCAGACGCAGAATCGCCATCTGGTTCTGTTCGTTTTTGTTCGCGGTTTCATCAAGGTCACGACGGGTTTCACGGTAAGACACGAAACCGAACGCCACCATCATCACCAGCGCCAGCAGCGCGGAAATATAACCAACAGCCTGCAGAATGCCCCGCTGGGTCGTACCGTCCTGAATGCCTTCCGTCAGCTTGGAAGACTGATCCAGCAGCGCACGGGAGTCGGCGAAGATGGCGTCGGATGCTTCACGAACCTGGAACAGTTCAGGAGAGGTTTCCAGAATTTCGTCAACGGAACCGGATACGAATTCGAACAGTTCAGCAACCTCAGCCAGTGCGTACACGGCTTCGTCATCGGTTACCTGAGAGATGTTCATCGCCACGTTACCCTGAATCATACCGTTCAGTACGCGACCGAAGAGGGAGGCGTCACGACCGAAGGCGTCGGCGGCCATTACCGCGTCTTCGCCACCGGCCAGTACCTTGTTAACGGAACGTACGATACGTTCTGCCAGCCAGGACTGACGCTGAGCAACCGCAACCTGATCGGCAGGTGCGTCATTGTCGAGCAGAATTTCTACGATCTCGTCGTATTCCACCTGCAGCTGCGGAATCGTTTCCGCCAGTGTCGCGGCTACCTCGTGCAGAGACAGAATAACGTCTTGCGCACGGATAATCTGGTCAGCGTTGCCTTTTACTTTGTTCCACAGGGTCTGCACGTTGGTCATACCCGCCATCTCGGCCGGTGGCAGACCATTCACGTCGTCACCCTTGATCAGGTAACCCCAACGCTTTTCAAAGTTATCGCGGGCCTCTTTGAGATCGGAGAACGCCTCTTTTTTACCGCCCGCGGCTTCTACCGCGTTCTTTGCAAGTTCCTGCGACAGTACGCGCAACTCACCGGCGTGTTCGATGTATTGTTCGTCGAGGTTTGCCAGACGGTTCACGTACACCGTAATACCGATGAACACCGCCAGAAACACAAACAACAGGCCCGCCAGAACACCGTTGGTACGGTTCCTGAAGACCGTCGACAAGACGCTTCCGTTATTTCCGCTCATGCCGTTCTCTCCACACTCACTGCATGCAATTTTAATTATTTCTGCCGGATGGCAGCCAGTCACCGCAAAGTCAGACTTATACGGCGATCTGCAAAAATTCGGGCGCCCGGATCAGCTCTCGCAGCTGAAAAACCGGCCAATCACGGCCATCCCGCTCAAAACCATGTTCTACGTACCGGGCAAAAGCGGGATCCAGAGATTCCACACGCACGGCCCGGTCGACGGCAAACTGCTGCATACCCAATACGGCATCGACCAGCAGACCGGTCAGATGGTCGTCCTGCTCCACTACCAGTACCCGGCGGCTGCGCCAGTTTGCTTTCGAAGGCAGACCCAGAAGGCCTGCCAGATCCATCACAGGCACCAGGCGACCACGCACGTTGGCCACACCCAGCACCCAACTGCGCACACCAGGCACCTTGGTCAGGCGCGGCGGCTGCAGAATTTCGCTGACTTCGGTCATATCTGCCACGAAGTTCTGGCCGGCGAGCATAAAGCCCACACCACGCCAGTAGGTCACCACCTCAACCTGCTGTGGCAACGCCGAAGCGTTACGACGGCTGCGTTCAGCGATTTCCAGTAGTCGGGCAAATGGATGCATTATCAGCCCGCCATCACCGATTTGATTTCAGACAGCAGAGTTGCTTCAGAAACCGGCTTCACCAGGTAGCCACTGGCACCCTGACGCTTACCCCACACACGGTCAGTTTCCTGATCCTTGGTAGTCACAATAATGACCGGAATGTGCTCAGTTTCCGGATCTTTGGTGAGCTGACGGGTTGCCTGAAAACCATTCAGACCCGGCATCACAATGTCCATCAGCACGACATCCGGCTTCTCCTGACGAGCCAGCGCGACGCCATCGGCGCCGTTTTCCGCGGTCAATACTTCATGACCGTTTTTCTCCAGCATGGAGCGGAACGCTTCAGTTTCTGTCGGAGAATCATCTACTACCAAAATACGGGCCATGCCACTTTACCTCTCAAAATTTTTTACTTGCGCCTGCTCAGGACTTTACATACTGACGAATAGAACCAAGCAGCTCTTCTTTACTGAAAGGCTTGGTCAGATATTCGTCGGAACCCACAATGCGTCCCTTGGCTTTATCGAACAATCCGTCCTTACTGGACAGCATAATGACCGGTGTCGACTTGAATTTTGAGTTGTTTTTAATCAATGCACAGGTCTGATATCCGTCCAGACGGGGCATCATGATGTCGACAAAGATAATGTCGGGGTGAGTATCCGCGATTTTGGCCAGCGCATCAAAGCCATCGGTGGCAGTGATGACTTCGCAGCCAACCTTCTTCAGGAGGGTCTCTGCAGTCCGACGAATGGTTTTACTGTCGTCGATGACCATGACTTTGATGTTCTGAAAGTTATCGTCCATAGGGAGGCCTTAACCATCCTGATTCTTATGTTTGTGTATGCTGCTGTGTTCAACAAACGCAGTAGACGCCATTGCGCACGTTTGTATCACATATCATGTAACAAACGCTAGGCCGGCGCTATGCGCCGTATCACACAATTAAGTTACGCTTGCGGAACATCAGATAAGTTACACTCCCATAACGTAATTTTGTCCTGACGCGGAGTTGCCATGAGCATGAAAATCGGCGTAGTGATGGATCCCATTGCTGCCATTAATTTCAAGAAAGACACCACCCTCGGCCTGATGAATGCCGCTCAGGAGCGAGGCTGCGAACTCTGGTATATGGAGCAGCAGGACCTGTACATTGCCAATGGCCGCGCCATGGCCCGCATGGCACCGGTGACCATCACCATGAATCCGGAACATTGGTACGATCTGGGTGAATGGCAGGAAAAGCCGCTGGCCGATCTGAATATTGTACTGATGCGCAAAGACCCGCCGTTCGACAGCGAATTCATCTACAGCACCTATATATTGGAGCGTGCTGAAGAAGAAGGCGTGCTGATCGCCAATAAGCCGCAAAGCCTGCGCGATTGTAACGAGAAGATTTTCGCCACCGCCTTTCCTGAGCTGATGACACCGACCATCGTCACCCGCCGCGCCGACCTGCTGAAGGCCTTCCATAAAGAACAGGGCGATGTGATTTTCAAACCCCTGGACGGCATGGGAGGCTCGTCGATTTTCCGCCTGAAAGCCGACGACCCGAACGTCAGTGTGATCATTGAAACCCTGACCAACCACGGCCAGCAGCAGATCATGGCGCAGCGCTACATCCCTGACATTGTGAAAGGCGACAAGCGCATCCTGATGATCGACGGCGAGCCTGTGTCTTACTGTCTGGCCCGCATTCCGGCCAGCGGCGAAACCCGCGGCAATCTGGCGGCCGGCGGTACCGGCGTCACCCAACCACTGAGCGACGAGAACCGCGCCATCGCCGAAAAGATTGGTCCCTTCCTTAAAGAGAAAGGCCTCTACTTTGTCGGTCTCGACGTGATCGGCAACAACCTGACCGAGATTAACGTCACCAGCCCGACCTGCGCGCGCGAAATCACCCGCGACTCCGGCATCGACGTCTGCGGCCTGCTGATCGACTGCCTGCTGGCCAAAGCCCTGAACGCACGCGTCTGAACCACCCGGCGACCGGTTCACAAAAGGCGGGGCTGATGCCCCGCCTGCCTAGACAAATCCCCCCTGAAAGCGCAGACTTGCACCGGTTTTCCAGCCCTTAATAAGGTACTGTCACCCGCATGTCTGCCACCGTCGTAAACAGCTCCGATCGCTTGTCCTTCGCCCTGTTTCTGGCCGTGCTGATTCATGCTCTGGTGGTGCTCGGCATCAGCTTCAAAGCGTCTGACCGCAGCAACCTGTCCAAAACCCTCGAAGTCACCCTCGCCAACTACAAAAGCGACAAGGCACCCGAACACGCCGATTTCATCGCTCAGGAAAACCAGGAAGGCAGCGGCACGCTGGATGAAGCCCGTATGCTGACCACGGATGTGCAGGCCGATTTCCACGCCAACACCATCAACGACGCCTCGCCTCAGGAACAACAGGCCAGCGCGCCGAAGAAACCGGTCGGCGATCGCCAGCTGGTCGCCACCACCGCCGACAGCCGGGTGAAAACCCCGACCGCCAGCCAGCAACCAACCCTGCAGATTGACCTGCCCGACGGTCCACAAAAAAGCCTGCTGCAGCGCAGCCTGGAGATGGCCAGCCTTGAGGCCAAACTCGATACCCTGCGTCAGACCTACGCCAAGCAACCACGCATCCAGCGCCTGACCGCCGCCTCGACCATGAAGGCCAGCGACGCCTATTACGTGAACAGCTGGCGCCACAAAATTGAGCAGATGGGTGCCGTAAACTACCCGCGCGAAGCCGAAAGCTGCTTCGACAACTGCCGCCTGCGTCTGCTGGTCGCCATCAACCCGGACGGCACCATCAACGAACTCAAGATTCTCGAATCGTCCGGCAAGAAAGTGCTGGATGACGCCGCGCTGCGCATTGTCCGCCTGTCAGCTCCGTTCGCGCCGTTCACCGACGAAATGCGCAAATCCACCGACATTCTGGAAATCATCCGTACCTGGCAGTTCAAAGGAAACCGCTACCTGTCGGAAGCCAACTGATGCAACAGCTCAACAGTCTGAAAAACCACCTGCTGATCGCCATGCCGCAACTCGGCGACGATTGGTTTGCCGGTACCGTCACCTATTTGTGTGAACACAGCGACGAAGGCGCCATGGGCATTGTGCTCAACAAGCCGTTAGCGGTGACTTTCCACGATATCTGCGAACAGCTGGAAATACCGCGCATGGCCGGTGTCGATCCCCAGATTCTGGCCGGCGGCCCGGTGAATCCGGAAGCCGGTTTTATTCTGCATCGCCAGCAAGGCAACTGGGGCTCTACCCTGAACATCACCGAGCAGGCGCACCTGACGTCGTCGAAAGACATTCTGAAAGCCATTGCCGGCGGTTCGGGTCCACGTGACTACCGTCTGGCGCTGGGTTACGCCGGCTGGGATGCCGATCAGCTGGATGAAGAAATCCGCTCCAACAGCTGGCTGACGCTGGAAGCCAGCGGCGAACTGCTGTTTGAAACCCACCCGGAAGATCTGTACAACGCCGCGCTGGCGAAACTGGGCATCAGCCCGGAATTCTTAAGCTCCGATGCGGGGCACGCCTGATGAGTCAGGCACCCTCCGCCAAAGTACGCAGCCTGCTGGCCTTCGACTTCGGCACCCAACGCATTGGTATTGCCATTGGTCAGCGCATTACAGGCACTGCCCGCCCGCTGAATCCGATCAAAGCCCGCGATGGCGTGCCCGACTGGGAGCTGCTGCAACGCATCGTTGATGAATGGCAACCGGACGCCTTCGTCGTCGGCCTGCCACTGAATATGGACGGCACGCCAAGCGACATGAGCCGCCGCGCAAAGAAATTCGCCGGCCGCCTCGAAGGCCGTTATCATCGCGCCGCTTTTACCCACGACGAACGCCTGAGCAGCTACGAAGCCAAAGGCATGGTCATCGCGCAGGGCGGCAGCCGCGACTTCGGCGCCAACTCGGTGGACGGGCTGGCAGCACAACTTATTCTGGAAAGCTGGATGGCCGCCTGGCCGTTAGAGGAAGACTCATGAACCTGCCCGATATCGAACAAACCTGCCGCGAGCTGGGCGTGCGCCTGGCCACTTACCTGCAGGACAACCAACTCGAACAACCTTTGCTGGTCGGCATCCGCACCGGCGGCGTATGGGTAGCAGAGCGCCTGCAGGAAAGCCTGCAGACCGCCGATGGCGTCAGCTCGCTCGACATCAGTTTTTACCGCGACGACTTTACCCGTCATGGCCTGCACCCACAGGTGATGGGCTCTGAATTACCGGACAGCATCGAAGACCGCCACATCGTGCTGATCGATGACGTCATCATGAGCGGCCGCACCATCCGCGCCGCCATGAACGAACTGTTTGATTACGGCCGTCCGGCCAGCATCACCCTGGTGAGCCTGCTCGACATCGGCCGCCGCGAATTACCGATCCAGCCGGACCTGTGCGGTGCCCGTCTGGAACTGGAAGACGGTCAGCTGGTGAAACTGAGCGGCCCGACGCCGCTGGAACTGACCCTTGCCTGAGCAGTCAGGCTGAACGACTTAACGACCACTCACGGGTAGCAAGACTATGATCACAGACCCAAGCCAGGTGCAGCTGACCGCCGACGGGCGACTGAAGCACTTCCTCACCACCGAGGGCCTGAGTCGCGAACTCCTCACCGAGATTCTCGACACCGCCGATTCTTTTATCAGCACACAGGAACGGGACGTGAAAAAAGTCCCGCTGCTGCGCGGTAAAACCGTGGTCAACCTGTTCTTCGAGAACAGCACCCGTACCCGCTCGACCTTTGAGCTGGCGGCCAAGCGCCTGTCGGCCGACATCCTGAATCTGGATATTTCCAAGTCCGCCACCGCCAAGGGTGAAACCCTGATGGACACGCTGTGGAACCTGGAAGCCATGTACTCGGACATGTTCGTGGTGCGTCACGCTGACTCTGGCGCCGCGCACTTCATTGCCCAGCACGTGACCCCGCACGTGGCCATCATCAATGCCGGCGACGGCCGCCATGCGCACCCGACGCAGGCGATGCTGGATATGCTGACCATCCGCCGCCACAAGGGCGCCATCGAAGGCAAGGTCGTTGCCATCGTCGGTGACATCCTGCACTCGCGCGTAGCCCGCTCCCAGATTTACGCCCTCAACACCTTGGGCGCCGCCGAAGTGCGCGTGATTGGTCCGGGCACCCTGCTGCCACGCGACATTGAAGCGCTGGGCTGCAAAGCCTACTACCGCATGGAAGACGGTCTGAAAGACTGCGATGTGGTGATCATGCTGCGCCTGCAGAAAGAACGTATGCAGAACGCCCTGCTGCCGAGCGAAAGCGAATTTTTCAAACTCTACGGTCTGACCGAAGAGAAGCTGGCCATCGCCAAGCCGGATGCCATCGTTATGCACCCGGGTCCGATCAACCGCGGCGTGGAAATCGAATCCAACGTGGCCGACGGTCCACAGTCTGTAATCCTCAATCAGGTCAGCTACGGCATCGCTGTGCGCATGGCGGTGATGGCGATGGCCATGAGTGGTCAGCAGCAGGAAAAGAATGAAGCGGCGTCTGACGCCAGCGAAACTGATCAGGAGGAGGCATAAGCATGCGTTACCTGCACATTCAGAATGCCCGCCTGATTGACCCGGCCCAACAGCTGGATCAGGTGGCCGACGTGTACGTCGCCGAAGGGCGCATCAAAGCCATTGGCCACAAACCGAAAGCCGGCGAAATTGAAAAAAGCATCGACGCTCAGGGCCTGTGGCTGGTACCGGGCTTTATCGACCTTGGGGCTCACTTGGGCGAACCAGGCTTTACCCAGAAAGGCACCATCGCCAGTGAAACCCGTGCCGCCTGCGCCGCCGGTTTTACCCACGTCTGCGCCCTTCCGGATACCAAACCGGTCGCCGACAGCCCGGCTGTGATTCAGCTGATCCAGGAAAAAGCCGCCAAAGCCGGTTTTGCCAAAGTGCTGCCACTGGGCGCCCTGACTCAGGGTCTGGCCGGTGAACAGCTGGCGTCCATGTTCAGCCTGCGTGAAGCGGGTTGCGTGGCGCTGAGCAATGCCCGCGCACCGTTCAAAGACAGCTACGTGCTGCGCCGTGTGATGGAATACGCCGCGACGTACGATATTCCGGTGTTCCTCACCGCCGACGACGCCGCACTGTCGGCCGCCGGCTGCATGCACGAAGGCACGGTTTCCACCCGCATGGGTCTGACCGGTATTCCGTCCACCGCCGAAACCATCGCGCTGGCGCAGATGCTTCTGCTGATCGAACAGACCGGTGTGCGCGCGCACATCAGCCAGCTGAGCTGCGCCCGTTCCATCGACATGATCCGCGACGCCCGCGCCCGTGGTCTGGCCATTACCGCCGACACCACGCTGGCGAATCTGGTGTACACCGACGCTGGCGTGACCGGCTACAACAGCCAGTTTAACGTGCGCCCGCCACTGCGCTCCGACGCCGACCGCAAAGCCTTGCTGGCAGCAGTGAATGCCGGTGAGCTGGCGGTCAGCTCCAACCACCGTCCGCACGAAGTGGCCGCCAAGAAAGCCCCGTTTGCCGATGCCGAACCGGGCATGAGCATGTTCGATGCTTTCCTGCCACTGGCGCTGCAGCTGGTCGACAACGGCGAACTGAACCTGAACGCGTTTATTAACGCCGTCAGCACCCTGCCGGCTGCCATCACCGGCGTGGAGCAAGGTCTGAAAGAAGGTAACTGGTTCAACGCCACCCTGATCGACCCGGCACCGGAACGCACTTTCCGTCGTGCTGAGCTGATCTCCAAAGGCCGCAATACCCCGGTATCCGGCCAGACACTGAAAGGCGAAGTGAACGCGGTGTTTGTCGACGGACGCGAAGTGTTCTGAGGCAAAAGCCCCAGTGAGCGACAGACATAAAAAAAGCGGCGAAAGCCGCTTTTCTTATGTCGTTTATTGTTCGTTTTACTGAAAACCAAACCAGTGCCGCCAATATAAAAGCGGGCTACCAGAATCCGACGTGCAGTGCAGCGCCTTCGTCTTCCAGCACCGGGCCGATGACGTCGACTTTGCGCTGCCCTGATTCGAACACCACACGACAGGGCAGATCGAGGGTCGGGTTTTCCGGATGGTTGCCGGTAATCTGTTTCAGGCGGTTTTCACTCATGCTGTACACCACCCGCCCCAGCCCTGCCCAGTACGCCGCTCCGGCACACATGGCGCACGGCTCGGCCGATACGTACATGGTACAACCGGCGAGAAAATCCGGACGGTACGCTTTGCTGGCACGGGTCATCAGTACCCGTTCTGCATGGCCTGTCATATCCAGATCAGGTAAATAGCCATTCACCTGTTCCATTAAAATGGTGTTATTGCCATCCACCAGGATGGCGGCAAACGGATGAATACCCTGCGCTTTGGCTTCTTCGGCCAGCGCAAAGGTACGGCGCAGGAATACTTCATCCTGCGCAGAAACAGTCTGATTTACGCTCATTTTTTCTTCGGTAAGCTCCACGGGAAAAACCACTGCTGAATCCACTGCACCGACTTAAATAAAATCAGGCTGATGACGGCGAGGAAAATCAATCCGGCAAACGCCTGTGGAATTTTAAAGAAGGAGGTTGAGAACTGAATAAAGTAGCCAAGCCCTTCTTCGGCCGCGACGAACTCAGCCACCACAGCACCGATAATCGCCAGCGTAATCGATACTTTCAGACCGCTGAAAATATGCGGAATGGCGTACGGAATACGGATCTGCCACGTTTCACGGTAACGCGGAGCCCGCAGCGACTGACTCAGTTCGATCAGTTCATCCGGGGTTTCCAGCATGCCGGTTGCCGCCGACACCACCAGCGGGAAGAAGGTGATCAGGCAGGTAATTAAAATGCGCGACATATCGCCGGTGCCCATTAACACAATGATTAACGGCGCAACCGCCACCACCGGCGTCGACTGGATCACCACCAGCGCCGGATAAATCGTGCGCGACATCACTTCCGAACGTACCATGGCAATCGCCAGCGGAATGCTGATGGCAATCGACAAGGCAAAGCCCATCAGCGCTACACGCAGGGTGGCCCATAGATGCGTCAGCCAACGGCTGAATTCCACATCAAAAAAGGCGGTCACAATCGCCGTGGGTGACGGCAGAATATACGCCGGCACCGACCAGACACGACACACCAGTTCCCACAGGGCAACCAGAGAAATAAAGAATATTGCCGACACGTAACGCAGCAGCCAGCCGCGCACCTTAGGTGACAGCAGCTCAGTGCGCTTCGGGTTCATAAATATGCTTCCTGATTCGGGCGGTTAATTCGGCAAAACGCGGGGTCTGAATGGTATCGGCCGAGCGCGGACGCGGCAGATCGATATCGATTAAATCGAGCACAGTGCCCGGGCGCTGACTCATGACCAGTACGCGGTCCGCCAGCAACACGGCTTCGGAAATCGAGTGGGTAATAAACAGCACGGTTTTCGGATATTCCGTCCAGATTTTCAGCAGGTCGAAACCTATCTGTTCGCGGGTCATGGCATCCAGTGCCGAGAAAGGCTCGTCCATTAACAGAATATCCGGGTTCAGCAACAGCGCCCGCACAATGCCGACGCGCTGCTGCATACCACCGGACAATTCATCCGGCATGCGCTCGGCAAACTGAGCAAGACCCGCCATGGCGAGTAATTCGTCGGCGCGCCTTTCGTCGGCGTCGGAATAAAAGCCGTATTTATGCTTCAGCGGAAACAGCACGTTTTTGCGCACCGTCAGCCACGGCAGCAACGTGGGTTTCTGAAATACGATGCCGACATCGTCGCGCGGTTCGGTCACCGGGAGATCGAACACACTGACCTTGCCTTCGCTCGGAATGAGCAGGCCGGACACCATGCGCAGCAAGGTCGATTTTCCGCAGCCGGAAGGACCCACCACCGCCACGAATTCGTGGCGGTGAATTTCGAGATCAATCTGCTGCACCGCCATGGTACCGGCCGAAGGGCTGTAGCAATGGCCTACCCCCTCCATGCGGACAAAAGCGCGGTCAGTCGTAGCGGACATACTGTTACTCCGGCATAAAGCCACGGTTAACCATGATTTCCGGATCGGCTTTATCCAGTGGCAGCTTGTTGGCTTCTGCCACCAGCTTCCAGGTGCTGGCAATGCGCTCTTTGCTCAGGGTACCGAAGCCTTCTTTTTTGGTAACGTCGTTGTACACCAGATTCTGAATGCTCTTGATCTGAGCAGCGGCCACCGCGGCGTCTACTTCAGGCACGATGGCGTGAATATCGGCGCCGGCTTTTTCCGGATTGGCGTAGGTAAATTCCACGGATTTCGCGAAGGCTTTCACGAAACGTTTGGCTACATCCGGACGGTCTTTGAGGAATTTATCGGACGCCAGCAGCGACGAGCTGTACAGCGACAGACCGGCTTCGGACCATGGAATGACCACCAGCTTTTTGCCGGCTTCGGCGGCTTGTTTTTCAAACAGGGCGACGTTGGTGGTCCAGGCGATAATGCCTTCGATATTGCCGGTCATCAGCATCGGGCTCAGGGCACCCGGATCGGATTTCACCAGTTTTACCGAATCTTCCGGCAGGCCGTTTTCTTTCAGCACCAGCGGCAGAAAAATATTGGACGAGGTAAACGGCGAGGTGGCAATGCTTTTACCGGCCACGTCTTTAATGGATTTAATCGAGCTGCCTTCCAGCGTGAAGAAAGCGTGTGGCGCTTCGTTGAAATACGCCATCACCGCCGACACCGGCACACCGTCGGTGGCCTTGGCCGCCATTAATGCACCGATGTCACCAGTACCCACGTCGGACTGACCGGTGGCCATTTTGGTGACCGCGTCGGTTGAACCACGGCCGCTGGCAATGCTGACGTCCAGACCTTCCGCAGAAAAGAAACCTTCTTTGATGCCGACGTACACCGGGGCCTTATCGCCACCCGGCAGCCAGTCGAGCTGGAAGGTCACTTTGTCGGCGGCCAGAGTCAGGCTGCTTGCGGTCAGGGCAACGGCCAGCGCTAACGGCTTGGTCAGTTTTTTTAACATGAGAAGGTCTCCTGTTTTCATGTCTTCGTAAGAGTCAGAATGGTTTTACTAACTGGTTGGACAACTTTTTACTGACAGAGCAATAAGCGTACCCGCCCCTCTGTCGTGCGGTTTTTCACGCGCCCGCTGTGGCCTCAGGCCACTTGCGCCACCTGCGTGCGCAAAAACTGGTCGATCTCGGCCGCCACCCGCTGCGGCATGCTCACTTGTGGTGCGTGTCCGGCATTCAGCGACACCACCACAGCGCCGGGCACCAGTGCCTGCATGGTGCGTTGCAGCACCAGCACTACCGAACGGTCCTGTTGCGCTTCGATGTACAAACGCGGAATGCGCCCTGCCCGCTCCTCACTCCAGTGCGCCACCAGAGTTTTGCCACCCTCGGGTTGCGCGGTGAGTTTCTGCGCGGCACTGATGGCGGTTTCGTCATCGAGGTCGTTGAAGAAAATGTCGCGCGCGGCGATCACAGGTACGCGGCTGGCGCTATGGTCGTCGTTCCACAATAAATACGGATTAATGCCGCTGACCTCGGGATGCTGGGTCTGCAAACGGCTGATCAGATCGCCGAAGCTCATGCCTGATGGCAGCATCATGCCGGCGATGATCACCAGCGCTTCGATGCGCTCCGGCATACGTTCCGCCAGCGCCATGGCAATCACACCGGCCCCGGAATGCGCCACCAGCGTTATGCGGCCGGGAATCTGTTCGGCAACGTCGGTCAGGTAATCGAGGTAGCGTTTTAAATTCACCGCATCGGCGGGAATCTGGTCGGTGCCGTTGCCCGGCAGGTCGACGGCGTAGGCATCAAGCCCACGCGCGGCGAATTCCGGCTGAATGGCGTCCCATACCCAGCGCCCGGCCCAGGCGCCGTGAATCAGCAGCAGGGCGTGCTGGGTCTGATGCATCACAGTGCCCATCTCAGCCTCCGTAGGTACGGCGATACATATCGCGGTAGTGCTCTTCCACCGTAATCGGCGGGTATTTGGGTTGCTCACCGGGCGCGCAGCAACCCGGCAGACAGGACACGCGGTGATCGTTATTGCCGCTGTAAAAAAACGGCACCGAATAGCGCTCGCGACCGGAGCGGTTAATCACCCGGTGCAGGGTCGAGCGGTACAGGTCGTTGGTCCAGCGGGCGAACATATCGCCGAGATTGATGTTGTAAGTGCCGGGCACGGGCTCCACGTCCAGCCACACCTGGCGGTTGTCATCCCACACCTGCAGACCACCGGCGTCGTCCTGCAGCAACATGGTCAGGCCACCGAAATCCGTGTGCGCGCCGGCGCCACGCTGGGCCGGGTCGGCATTGACCGGCTGCGGCGGGTAATGCAGCAGGCGCAGTGTGGTCATGGCGTCGGTGCAGTAATCGGCGAAATAGTGTTCCGGCAGCTCCAGCGACAGGGCCAGCCCCTGCATCAGACGCTCCCCCAGAGCGGTCATCTGTTGCAGATAGGCTTCCATCACCGGGCGGAAGTGCGGAACCGCTGGCGACCACTGATTCGGGCCGTGATTGAATTTACCGGCCAGCACATCCGGCGCATCGGCGGCGGACTCGCGCCCCATGTAATAGCCTTCTTTCAGGTCCGGCAGGCTGCCGGCTTCCAGACGCTGGTTGCCCATGGCTTCGTAACCACGGTTGGCAACCGAGTGGGCTTTATCGAGGGCCAGCTTCTGCTCGGTGGGCAGGGCAAAAAACGCTTTCGACTGGGCAAACACCTCGGCCTGCAGCGCCGGGTCGATGCCGTGACCTGAGATGACAAAGAAGCCATTCGCCACGCAGGCGGCGCGGATTTCACGGCCAACGGCCTGACGCACAGCGGCGTCGGCCGACGATAAACCCGAGATATCGATAATGGGTAAGGCGTCAGCACCGGCGTGCACAGAGGCGGTACTGGCGAAGGATTGGGAACGCTGACTGAGCATGATGCTGCTCCTGAGGTTGGCGATGCGGGCCAGTATTGAGCAACCTCAGATGTCCACCAAAGAACAGAATTTCGTGCAGGCTGATGCCGAAATGGCATCAGATCAAAATAGCATCAGGCGTCGTTCAGCTGCAGCGTCTGCTGTTCGGCCAGTTCACGGGCACTGATTTCCTCGACCAGCATGCGGGCAAAGGCATCCACCGCCACCGGCAGTGAACGGCCGGCGCGGGTGTAGACGCCAAGGTCGCTCATCACCGGCCGGCCGTGCATGACCGGGATGTGGCGCAGGCGCCCTGCGGCCAGTTCTTCCTCGATGCCAATGCGGGTCTGGAAGGCGATACCCGCCCCGCGCAACGCCAGCTTTTTGGCCAGCTCGACCGAGCTGGTTTCCACCACCGCATGGCCCCAGTTTTTGCTCTGGGCAATGGCCGGTGCCAGCAGGTGATGAATGGACAACTCCGGCTTGGCCAGAATCAGCGGATGCGCCGCACAGGTGGCGAAGGTCAGATGCGGGTGATCCGCCAGCGGGTGCTCAGGCGGCATGATCGCCCCCAGATGAAAACGGCCACGCACCAGCTGATGCAGGTCGTTGTTGCGCAGCAGCGCAAACGCCAGCCCAAGGTCGGCCTGACCGTTGATGATCTGCTGCGGAATGGCGGTAGACCCCAGAATCGATACCCCGACCGATACGTTGGGATACAGCGCCCGCATACGCCCGATCACATCCGGCAGCAGGTCGGCGGTCACACCTTCCACCGTGGCGATCTCCACATGACCGCTGCGCAGGCCCTGCAGGGCGTCGAGCTCAGAGCTGACCCGTTCGGTGTCCTGCATCACGGCAATCACGTGGCGGGCAAAAATTTCGCCGGCGGCGGTGAGTTTCAGGCCCGACGGCAGGCGCTCGAACAGCGCCGTGCCGAGTTCTTCTTCCAGCTTCAGGATCTGGCGGTTCACCGCCGACGAGGCCACGTTCAGGCTGCGCGCCGCTTCGCGGAAGGAACCGCAGCGGCGCACTTTATCGAAGTACACGATGGCCGGGGCGTGGATGCGTAATTTCCGGGATTTCACCAAAGGATTCCTGCAACAGAAGGGCACATAGCGGGCATAAAAAAACGCGGATAACGCCGGCCGTTTTCGTCCGGCGTTATCCGCGCTCTTTTTAACACAGCGGGTCCGCTCAGTCCTGCAGACGCAGGTTGCGGGTCGCACCGTCCAGATGGTCGGCGTCCGATTCGGAACCCAGCTTGATCATCAGGCGCAGGTCGTTCGGCGAGTCGGCGTGAGCAATGGCGTCTTCGTAAGTGATTTCGCCCTGCTCATACAAGGCATACAGCGCCTGATCGTAGGTCTGCATGCCGATCTCGTTCGACTTGGCCATCAAAGGCTTCAGTTCGTGCACTTCGCCTTTACGGATCAGGTCCGATGCCAGCGGCGAGTTGAGCAGCACTTCCACCACCGCGCGGCGGGAACGGCCGTCCGGGGTTGGAATCAGCTGCTGCGCCACGATCGCGCGCAGGTTGAGCGACAGGTCCATCCACACCTGGCTGTGACGCTCTGGCGGGAAGAAGTGAATCACACGCTCCAGCGCCTGGTTGGCGTTGTTGGCGTGCAGCGTGGCCAGACACAAGTGACCGGTTTCGGCGAAGGTGATGGCGTGCTCCATGGTGTCGGCGGAACGCACCTCACCAATCATGATCACATCCGGCGCCTGACGCAGACAGTTTTT
Organism: Thalassolituus sp. LLYu03; assembly: GCF_050507655.1. Taxonomy (GTDB): domain Bacteria; phylum Pseudomonadota; class Gammaproteobacteria; order Pseudomonadales; family Oceanobacteraceae; genus Venatoribacter. The sequence goes on from NZ_CP191496.1 coordinate 3,402,641, forward strand.
CAGGGCGGTATCGAAGCTTTCGGTATCCAGACCCACTTCACGCTGGGTAATGATGCAGCCGTCGTGGGCGTGAATAAATTCGATCGGGTCTTCGATGCTTAAAATGTGACCCTTACTGTTGTGGTTGCGGTGGCCGATCATCGACGCCAGCGAGGTCGATTTACCGGCACCGGTGGCACCCACGAACAGAATCAGGCCGCGTTTGGCCATCGAAATTTCTTTAATAATATCCGGCAGGCCGAGCTGATCGACCGACGGAATGCGCGTTTCGATACGACGCAGCACCATACCGGCAACGTTACGCTGGTAAAACGCACTGGCACGGAAACGGCCGATACCCGAGGCGTTAATGGCGAAGTTGAGTTCTTTCTTTTCCTCAAATTCGTCCTGCTGTTTGGTGTTCATCAGACCAAGCACAATTTCGCGCGTCTGTTCTGCACTCAGCGGATTTTTGGTGAGCGGCATGATTTTACCGTTCACTTTCATCGACGGCGGAACACCCGCCGTGATGAATAAATCCGAGGCCCCTTTCTCCACCATCAGGCGGAGAAATTTATCCATAGCCATGTTCAGTTACCTCAGAAGTTTTCCGGAATCTTCGCTTTATGGCGGGCCACATCGCGGGTAATCAGGCCCTTGTTCACCAGGTTCATCAGACACTGGTCCATGGTCTGCATGCCGTGCGCTGCACCGGTCTGGATCGCGGAATACATCTGCGCCACCTTGTCTTCACGGATCAGGTTCCGGATCGCCGGTGTACCCACCATGATTTCGTGTGCCGCCACCCGGCCACCGCCGTTTTTCTTCAGCAGGGTCTGGGAAATAACGCCCTGCAGGGATTCCGACAGCATGGAACGGACCATGGATTTTTCTTCGGCCGGGAATACGTCGACGATACGGTCGATGGTTTTCGCCGCCGAGCTGGTGTGCAGTGTGCCGAACACCACGTGACCGGTTTCTGCCGCGGTCAGTGCCAGACGGATGGTTTCAAGGTCCCGCAACTCACCCACCAGAATCACGTCCGGGTCTTCACGCAGCGCAGAACGCAGGGCTTCGTTAAAGCCTAAGGTGTCACGGTGCACTTCCCGCTGGTTGACCAGGGATTTTTTCGATTCGTGTACGAATTCGATCGGGTCTTCGACGGTGAGGATGTGGTCGTATTTGGTTTCGTTGATGTAGTCGATCATGGCCGCCAGCGTGGTCGATTTACCGGAACCGGTTGGCCCGGTTACCAGCACGATGCCGCGCGGGATCATCGACATGTCTTTGAACACCTGACCCATGCCCAGCTGGTCCATGGTCAGCACTTTCGACGGAATGGTACGGAATACCGCACCAGCACCGCGGTTGTGGTTAAAGGCGTTCACACGGAAACGCGCCACACCCGGAACTTCGAAGGAGAAGTCGGTCTCGAGGAATTCCTCGAAATCCTTACGCTGCTTGTCGTTCATGATGTCGTACACCAGACCATGAACTTCTTTATGGCCGAGCGCCGGCAGGTTGATGCGACGCACATCACCGTCCACACGGATCATCGGCGGCAGGCCTGCGGACAAGTGCAAGTCCGAAGCCCCTTGCTTGGCACTGAAGGCCAGCAGTTCAGTAATATCCATAACCTCTCCTCGTGAATATCAGCCGCGGCTTTTTGGGGTGCAGCGGTCGCTAAGCTTATATATTATCAGCGCTGGAAGCCCGCTTCCGGGACGCATATCAAATTGGCAACATCCTAAACCAAGCCCCTTCAATGTCTACTCTTGAACAACAGTATCAGAATGTGCTCCAACGCATCGCCGGCGCCTGTCAGCAAAGTGGACGCACTGTCGATTCAGTAAAGCTGCTGGCCGTCAGTAAAACCAAGCCTGCTGCCATGGTGGAGGCTGTCTATCGTCTGGGGCAGCGCTCGTTCGGTGAAAACTATGTGCAGGACGGCATGGATAAGATCACAGCCCTGCAACATCTGCATGACATTGAATGGCATTTTATTGGCCCGCTGCAGTCGAATAAATCGCGCGTGGTCGCCGAACATTTCCACTGGGTCGAAACCGTCGACCGCGAAAAAATCGCCCGCCGCCTGAGCGAGCAGCGCCCGCCTCACCTGCCACCCCTGAACGTACTGGTGCAGGTGAACATCAGCGGCGAAGAGCAGAAAAGCGGCATACTGCCGGAAGACACGCACGCCATGGCCGAGCTGGTCAGCACTTTGCCAAACCTGTGCCTGCGTGGTCTGATGTGCATTGCCGAACACACAGGCGATGATGAACGGCTGGCGCAGCAATTCCGCCAGATGAAAGACCTGCAGCAGGCCATACAGGCGCGTTATCCGCAGGCAGATACTTTATCCATGGGCATGTCCGGCGATCTTGAGCTGGCGGTGGCCTGTGGCAGCACAGAGCTGCGCATCGGCACCGATATTTTCGGTGCGCGCGGCGCCACTCTGTGACCCATACTCAATACGAATTTCGATTTAAGGAACAGCGATGACTCAGATTGCGTTTATTGGCGGCGGCAACATGGCCTCCAGCATCATCGGCGGACTGATCAAGCAGGGCGATGTAAAAGCCTCGCGCATTCAGGTTTCCGACCCGGGCGCCGAGCAGCGCAATAAGCTCGCCGCCAGTTTTGGTGTCGGCACCCACGAAGACAATCTGGCCGCCATCAGCAACGCCGACGTGGTGATCCTGTCGGTCAAACCTCAGGTGATGAAAGACGTGCTGGAGCCTTTAGCTGCCACGCTGAAAGCCCGCCAGCCACTGCTGATTTCCATCGCCGCCGGCATCAGCATGGAATCACTGGCCAAGTGGAGCGGCTGCAAAGCCATCGTGCGCTGCATGCCCAACACCCCGGCGTTGCTTGGTCTGGGCGCGACCGGCCTGTTCGCCAGTGCGGCGGTGGATATCGACCAGCGCAATCAGGCCGACTCACTGCTGCGCGCTGTGGGCATGACCGTATGGGTGAAAACCGAAGCGGAAATCGACGCGGTGACGGCGGTGTCCGGCAGTGGCCCGGCGTATTACTTCCTGCTGATGGAAGCCATGATCGACGCCGGCAAAAAGCTGGGCCTGAGCGCCGAAACCGCCACCAAACTGACCCTGCAGACCGCGCTTGGCGCGGCTGAAATGGCGCTGAAATCCGATGTTGACCCGGCCGAACTGCGCCGCCGTGTCACCTCGCCGGGCGGCACCACCGAACGCGCCATCGCCACCTTCGAAGCGGCCCATATGCGCGACATCGTCGACGCCGCCCTGAAAGCCGCCCGCGACCGTGGCGCGGAACTGAGCAAACTGCTGGGCGACTAAGCCTCTGCATCGCCCGCCGGCGTGAGATTTGTCAGACACAAGACTCACGACCAAAGGCGAAATTCGCGCCCCGGCACTGGAAAAGCGGCCGGGGCGCCTATATGTTTCTTTCTGCGCCAGCGCAAACCGCGGCACTGAACCGAACAATACGGAGTTTCCATGTCCCCGCTGTCCCAAGTCGGCTTACTTCTGATCAACACCGTTGGCAGTCTGATCCTGTTTATTGTCATGCTGCGCTTCCTGCTGCAGCTGGTACGGGCTGACTTCTACAACCCGATTTCCCAATTCGTGGTGAAATTCACCAACCCGCTGCTGGTGCCACTGCGTCGGGTCATTCCGGGCTTGGGTGGTCTGGACATCAGCTCACTGGTACTGGCCTACGCTGTACAGCTGCTGACCATGGCCGCCATTATTCTGGTGGCCGGTTACGGTGTACCCTGGGCCAACCTGTTTATCTGGGCCATGGTTGGCATCCTGTCGCTGCTGCTGAATATTTATTTCTGGGGCCTGATCGTGATTGTGATCGCGTCCTGGATTGCACCGAATTCCTACAACCCGGCGCTGATTCTGGTGAACCAGATTCTGGAGCCTGTGATCCGCCCGATCCGTTCGAAAATGCCGGATTTAGGTGGCCTCGACCTGTCACCGATCGTGGTTTTCCTGCTGATTCAGATCGCGGAAATTATGGTGCTGCGCCCGCTGGCAACCATGACCGGCGTACCGGGTGGTCTGATTTTCGGCCTGTGAGCAGCTTCGCCCAATGGACAGACGGGGATCTGATTCTCGTCTGTCACCTGCAGCCCAAAGCCTCAAAAAGCGAATTTGCCGGCCAGCATGGCGATGCCCTGAAAATCCGTATTCAGGCGCCGCCCGTGGAAGGCAAAGCCAACACCGAACTGGTGAAGTTTCTGGCCAAACAATTTGGCGTTGCCAAAAGCGATGTGGAAATCATCAGTGGGGAATTGAACCGGCATAAGCGGGTGCGTATCCGCAAGCCGGTGAAACTGCCGCCGGACATCAGCCCGGCAGCCGGCAGTGATCATTAAGCTGCCGTCAGCAGACCGGCAACCGACAGCCACAGCACCCGCACGATCAGGGCCAGCAACACCACCCAGGTAATCAGCGTGCCGTAATAACGGCCGAAGTGAACGCCGCCCTGCGACACGGAAAATCCCCAGGCGTGCAATAAGCGCGACAGCAAAAAGCCGATGCCACACACGTGCAGGAAAATCGGATAAGCCCCGTTCAGCTCAGCAACGACCAGCAGCAACAGCACAGGTACCGCCGTTTCCAGCGCGTTCGCCTGAGCGCGCATGGCGACACTGATTTTCTTTTGTCCGCCGTCGAGTAATCCGATTTTAAAACGCACCCGCTGGCGCACCACCAGATAAGCCAGAAACAGCAGCAGGAGTGCCGTTAACGCTACGTAAATTCCGCTGATATAGAGCATAAAGACCTCGCCGTTTTCATCGGTTGTTGTTCTTATAACGAGCCGGCTTCTATTGCTGAAACGGACGAAGACCGGTGATTCAGCATACCTGCGGGCGCTGCGGCTGAATACAGACAATGCGATCGCTTTTTGCATTTAATAAACGCCGCGAAAATGCCAGCCCGCCCGATGCTGCGCCGGCCGTAACAACAGGCCGCAAAAACTGACCGTAGCACGCAGGAATTCCATTAGCATGGGCGCACGCTTATCCTTCCTCTCAGTCACGGATGCAAGAATGGTATTTCGTATGCGCTCAACCTTACTCGCCCTCAGCCTGTTGCTGACCGCTCCTGTGCACGCCTTTGACGCCAGTGGCCACATCGCCATCTGCGAACTGGCGTGGCAACGGGTATCGGCAGACACCCGCGACTGGCTAGCCCGCACGGCGGCAGCCAGTCCGGAAAAGCGCTTCAGCCGCGGCTGCGCCTGGCCCGACGAGGTGCGCAATGAACGCGCCTTCGAACACACCAAGGTCTGGCATTACGTGAACGTCAGCCGCAGCGCCACCTCAGTGTTGCCCGGCGACTGTCCGGCCAGCGGCTGTGTGGTCAGCGCCATCGACGCCATGAGCCAACGCCTGCTGGCCCGCAGCGACGACTGGCAGGCACTGTTTTTCCTTGGCCACTTTATCGGCGACCTGCATCAGCCGCTGCACGTCAGTTACGCCGACGACCGCGGCGGCAACCGCACCGATGTGCGCCTCAATGGCGAGAAAACCAATCTGCACGCCCTCTGGGATGGCGAACTGCTGGGGCCCTTTAAGGCCAGCGCCAAAGCCAGCCGGTGGCAACAAACCCTGACCCAAGCGCCGCACCCGCAGTGGACACAGGGCAGCCTGCTCGACTGGGCCAGTGAATCACTGAGCCTGACGCGCGATATTTACCGCCAGTACCAGCCGAAACAGAGCATAACCACCGGCTACCTCAGCCATTACGGGCCACTTCTGGATGAGCGCATGCAAATGGCCGGCGTGCGCTTAGCCGATACCCTTGAGCGGATACACGAAAAGCTCACAAAACCACCAAAGATGGATTGACCGGATGCACCAAGCCAGCTTAAGTAAGAGCTCCATCAACAGAACCAAAAGGATAAAAGGGATGAAAAACATTCTGTTGGCCAGCGCCCTGCTGGCACTGATTCCGGCCGCCAACGCCGGCATTAAAACCACCTGCACCCACGGACAGGAAACCCGCATTATCGAAGTGGTTTACAGCGGCGAAAGCACAGTGCCGTGCGAAGTGCAGTACACCAAAAGCGAAGGCACCAGCGTGCTGTGGTCAGCGCAGAACATGACCGGTTACTGCGAGCAGAAAGCCGAAGAATTTGTTACCCGCCAGAAAGACTGGGGCTGGGACTGCGCCACAGAAATGAGCGCCATCGATAGCGCAGAATCCTCTACCGATGCCGCGGCTGACGAAAGCATGACCGCCGAAGCACCGGCCACAGAAGCTGCTGCACCAGCGACCTCGGCTGCCAGCGAATAACCGCAGCGTCTGCCATAAAAAAGCCGGGAAAATCCCGGCTTTTTTATTTCTTTACTTATGGCTGTGACCATTAACCCTGCATATTTACAACGCAGGCTGTGCACGCTTCATGATGGAGTAACAGTCGATACCGGTTTCCAGTGTGCCGTAATTGAACGCCCCGTTGCGGGCAATGCGTGAACGCACGAAGGCATCGGCAATCTGCGCATCACCTTTTTCAATCAGCACGCACGCCTGCAGGGCAACGGCGAGTTTATCGACCACAGTCCGGGAGCGGTATTCCAGTGTGCTTACGTCTTTAAATTCGGCCTGCAATGCCAGCAGGAACTGGTCGTACTGCGGGTATTTACCCACGGCCTTTTTCAGTTCGTTAAAGAAGGCATCCACTACCGCTGGTTCTTTGCTCATGGCGCGCAGCACATCCAGACACTGCACATTACCCGACCCTTCCCAGATAGCGTTCACCGGTGCTTCGCGGTAAATGCGCGGCAGGATATTGTCTTCCACATACGCCACACCGCCGATGCATTCCATCGCCTCGTACGCGAAATGCGGCGCGCGTTTGCAGATCCAGTATTTACCCACGGCCGTCGCCAGACGGGCGAATAAATTTTCGTGTTCGTCGCTGAGGTTATCCAGCGCATGACCGACGCGCATGGTAATGGCCAGTGCCGCTTCGCTTTCGATGGCCAGATCGGCCAGTACGTTCTGCATTAACGGTTGTTCATGCAGATTTTTACCGAACGCACTGCGGCCCGACGTGTGATGAATGGCCTGTGCCAGCGCGCCGCGCATCAGCGCTGCTGAACCTATCATGCAATCGAACCGGGTCATGCTTACCATTTCAATAATGGTGCGCACACCACGGCCTTCATCGCCCAGCATCCAGGCAAACGCACCACGGAATTCCACCTCAGACGAGGCGTTGGAAATATTGCCCAGCTTGTCTTTTAAACGCTGCACGTACATCTGGTTTTTGGAACCGTCCGGGCGCCAGCGCGGCAGCAGGAAACAACTCAGACCGCTTTCGGTGTGTGCCAGCACCAGAAAGGCGTCGCACATCGGCGCAGAGCAGAACCATTTATGGCCGACAATTTCGTACTCGCCGCCATTACCGGTTTTGTCACCGACCGCATAGGCGCGGGTGGTGTTGGCGCGCACGTCGGAACCGCCCTGTTTCTCGGTCATGGCCATGCCGATGGTCACGCCCTGCTTTTCAAAATACGGCACATTACGTTCGTCATACACAGGCGCCATGATTTTCGGCAGCCATTCTTTGGCCACGGACGGCGCATGTTGTAAGGCCGGCACGGCAGCGAAAGTCATGGTCAGCGGACAACCGGAACCGGCGTCGGCGTTCATGTGCTGATACACCATACCGGCGCGCGCAACATGAGCACCGGCACGCGCGTGGGTCCACGGCAGCGCGTGCATTTCCGCTTCAATCGCTGTGCGCATCAGCTGGTGATAGGCCGGATGAAATTTCGCCAGATCCACCCGGTTACCAAAGCGGTCGTGCGGATAAAATTTCGGCTTGTTTTCATTGGCCTGAAAACCGGCCTCAATTAAATCGCCGCCGCAGCGTACGCCGTACGCTGTTAATTGCTCGTCGGCCCAGTCACCACCGAAGGCGTTTACCCAGTACTGCAACGCCACATCACTGGTGTAGGTATTAAAGTTTTCCAGCGCCGTTGGCTGATTAAATACCGGATGGGTTTCGGCCTGCGCTTTATGCTGCTGGCAATCAAAGGCGGCGTAATCGGCCGGGCTGAAACGGGAATTAACAGGTTGGTTCATAACGCATCCTCAGTGGGCCGGGCGGGTGTGATGAGATTCTGGCGGCAGGCTCGAGGCCGGATGCGCACTGCCTAAGGCGCGCAGGCACAGAGCACTGATCTGCTGAATCAATTGTTGTTGTTCAGGTCCGGTCATGGCGGTTCGCGCCTGCACCGCCGACGATGCATCGGCGGCCAGGTTCTGACCGGGAAATAACGGGCCGATTAACGCTTCGGCCAACAGCCCTACCAGTGCTGCCGAGCTGACGCTGGCATCCTGGCGGGCAAATTCGCCACGGTTCATGCCGTCGCGGATTAAATCTTCAAAAATTTCGGCGTAGGCCAGACGGTATTGCAGACGCTCCTGCTCTACCCGCGGGTCGACCGGCTCGGCAATTAACGCATACGCCAGCTGAGGTCCGCGCAGGGCACGCTCGGCGAAGGTCATCACCGCGCGCAGCAGACGCGCCGCGCAGGTATCGTCGGCGCTCAGCGCTTCGCTGGCGGCCAGTACATTGGCCACCTCGTGTTCGGTGGCGTAACGGAACACTTCCGCCACCAGCTCGGATTTATTCGGAAAGTGGCGGTAGATGGACCCCGCCGCCACCCCGGAACGCTCCGCCACCGCGGCTGCAGTAGCGGCCGCAAAGCCGCCCTGCGCCACCAGATCACGCGCGGCTTTCAGCAGGCGGTCGCGGGTCAGGGTTTTCTTCGCCCGGGTGTGGTCGGTTTCGCGGTAAGCCATGGCATTCCCCTGATCAGATCAAACAAGTGAATCATGATTCACTTTTTATTACAACGACCCGCTGAACCCGGATGCCACAGAAGTTTCATGCGCACGTCACAGCGACGTCATTGCCGCCCGGCAATTTGGTCTAGACCAAAAACCCACTGCAAGACAGGATAATAATCATGAACGTCTCACCCCGTTTTCTGCGCAGCGGTCTGCTGACTGCCTGCACTCTGCTCGCCGGCAGCCTGCTGGCCAGCAGCGCCTCTGCCGCCAGTCAGGTACCTGAGCCCAGCCCGGACCCGGGCGTGCCCTCCACCAGCGTCAGCCAACCACGCGTGCTGCTGGTCGGCATGGACGGCCTGCAGTTAAGCGAACTGCAACAGATCAGCGCCCCGAACTTTGACCGTCTGCTGGTGCGCGCCGCCTACACCGGCGGTGTCGATGGCGAAGCCAGCGAGCAGGCGACCTACAGTGGTCCGGGCTGGTCGACCATTCTCACCGGTGTCTGGGCCGATAAGCACCACATCACCGCCAACGATTCCGATCTGGCCAACCCGGACTTCCCGAGCGTCTTCAAACGTCTGCGCGATGCCCGTCCCGAGGCAAAAATCGCCAGCGTGATGAACTGGGGCACGCCCAACACCAGCTACTTCCGTAACGAAGTGGGCGGCAACGACATCACCTTAAGCGGTCTCAGCGACAGCGCCGTTACCAGCAAAGGCGTTGAGCTGGTCAACGCCGATTACGACTTCGTGTTCCTGCATCTGGATGAAGCCGACCACGTGGGTCACGCCAGCTGTTTTGGCAGCGCCTACGACACCGCCCTGCGCGGCCTTGACGCCCAGCTCGGGCAGTTGCTCGACGCCGTTGAACAGAGCAGCAGCGACTGGCTGGTACTGGTTACCACCGACCACGGCCGCGAGCCGGTGACCGGCTGCAACCACGGCAACCAGACCGCTCAGGAAAAGAGCATTTTCATCGCCAGTAACCGCACCCTGAACAGCGAGTTCGGCGAAGTGGTGAACGACATCAGCAACAACGATTTCTCCGGCATCTACGGCCGTCCGGCACAGACCGCCATCACCCCGACTGTGCTGCGCTATTTGGGCGTAGAACCGCAGATCAGCTGGAAACTGGATGGCCTGCCTCTGGTGGCCGGCGAAGGTGTGCGCAAGCTGCTGCCGGGCGGTGGCAGTAACGACTTCAGCTGGTTCGCCGACGCCAGCGCGCCGGTGGCGATTTACCGCAACGGCAGCCTGCTGACTCAGGTTGATGCCATGCAGCGTGGCTTTGCCGACAGCGCCGATGCCCGCGGCATTATCGATTACGTGCTGGTGCAGAACGACACGCCGGTTGCCCTGCACCTGACCAGAGTGGACATCGACGCCGCCGTCGACTGGAGCCTGTCGCGCGCCTATTTCTTCCGCAACGACGGCCGTTACGTGCGTTACAACAAAACCAGCGACCAAGCCGACAGCGGTTACCCGGCCAACACCACCAACAGCAGCTGGCCGGGCCTTGGCGACTACGCCGGTCTGATCACCGCCGCCTTCAGCAAAGACAGCAGCCGCAGCTACTACTTCCTCAGCGACGGCCGTTACATCCGCTACAACAACAGCTCGGATCAGGCCGACGCCGGTTATCCGAAAGCCATCGACGACAGCACCTGGCCGGGTCTCGGCGCCTACGCCACCAGCATCCGCGCGGCCCTGCGCTGGACCAGCGACAAAGTGTTCTTCTTCCTCGCCGACGGCACCTACGTGCGGTATGACCTGGGTGACGACAAGGTCGACGCCGGCTATCCGAAGCCAGTCAACGACAGCACCTGGCCGGGTCTGGGCGCCTACGCGCAGGACATCACCGCCGCGGTGAAATGGAGCGACAGCCGCGCTTATATTTTCCTCACAAACCAGCGCTATATCCGCTATTCCATCAGCAACGACAGCGCCGACGCCGGTTACCCGGCCCGCATCAACGGCGGCACCTGGCCGGGTGTGATGAATCCGTAAGCCATCTGCGGTCACCGTCAGATGTTCAGGGCAGCCTTCGGGCTGCCTTTTTTATATCCGCCAGCGACCTTTGCTTTCCTGCGCCGTGCTGACCGGCAGGCTGCATGCGGCTGATACCCGGCTGTCACACTCGCGCCCTACCATGGCCGGGTTGATTCAGGACAAAGCGGCGCCAAGTGTTTTTGCCCGGCTGCCGCCTTTGTGAAATCCTCTGCTCTTTCAATCTAAGCCCTTACAAACTCAGCCCTTTCAACGTCTGCCCTTGCAAAGACAGGAGTCGCCCGTGAACCCGACCTATTCTGCCCAGACCGTGCTGCAAACCGCGCGCGGCCCGTTTCTGATTCTCGCCCCGGTATGCGTACTGGCCGGTGTGGCGGCGGCGCTGCTGCAACCCGATGTGCAACTGAACTGGCTGAGTCTGGCGCTGATTCTGGCCGGTGCGCTGGCGGCGCACATCAGTGTGAACATGCTCAATGAATATCTGGATTTCCGCAGCGGCCTCGACCTGAATACCCAGCGCACACCGTTCAGCGGTGGCAGCGGTGCACTGCCGGGCGACCCGGCGGCGGCTAAAGCGGTGCTCGTGGGCGGCATCGCCACGCTGGTGCTGACCGGGCTGATCGGGCTGTATTTTCTTGCCAGTGGCGCCTGGGGCTTGCTGCCGCTGGGGCTGGCAGGTCTGATCGTGATTGTCACTTACACCCGGCAGATCAACCGCAGTCCGTGGCTGTGTCTCGTAGCACCTGGGTTCGGTTTTGGTCTGGCAATGGTGGCCGGCAGTGGCTATGCCCTCGGCGCGGCGGATTCTCCGGCGCTGTGGCTGGCGGCGCTGCTGACCTTCTTTCTGGTGAATAACCTGCTGTTGCTGAACCAGTATCCGGACATCGAGGCCGATAAAGCCGTGGGCCGTTATCACTTTCCGATTGCCTATGGCGTGGAGAAAAGCACGCGGATGTACGCGCTGTTTGTGCTCGGCGCGGCACTGTCGGTGGTGGTGGGGGTTGTGGGCGGCTGGTTCCCGCTGTGGTCGCTGCTGGCGTTACTGCCGTTATTGCTGAGCGTGAAAGCCCTGAGCGGCGCGCGCCAGCTGGGGGCCGCCATCGGTACCCAGCCGCAATTCATGGCAGCCAACGTGATGGCCACGCTGGCGACGCCAACCGTACTCGGTCTGACCCTGTTACTCGGCTGAGAAACAGAGCCGGCACCGCTCAGATCAGAATCAGGGCAGCCAACGTGGTGGCCACGCTGGCTGCTCAAGACAGTTTGACCGTCTCAGGCCTGACCTCGTTACTCGCCTGAGGTACGGGTCCAGTAGCCACTGACATCAGAGCCCGGCAGCACCAGCTGCAGGGCGCTGATGTCATGACCATCACCGGCTTCATACGCCACACCCTGCACCGCGCTGCGGCCACAGTCGCCCGCCTGTTCGGCACGCAGCAGACCAGAGTCTTCGGCCACCAGGGTCACCGTCAGGGTGCAGCCATCCAGCGCGATGTCCGCTTCACCCGCCACGCTCAGCGACAGCGTCTGATTGCCGGCGCTGGCGTAGTCGGCGGCGGCGTCCTGCAGATCCGGCGCGGTCAGCGCTTCCGCGCTGAGTGTCAGCGTAACCGCGTCCAGCGTGCAGCTGGCGTCTGTGTCCAGTTCGCACACAGCGCCATTGCTGAAGGTCAGCGCGTTGTCGGCATAACGTCCGCTGTAGGCGGTCAGTTCGTCACGGTCGCTGATCAGCATCAGCACCGCGGCTTTGCTGGTCAGCGCCAGACGCAGCTGGGCGGCATGGCCGTCCTGCTCGTAGGCAGCGCTGTACTGACCCTGATGGTCTTTCAGGAAGCGGCTGGCCGCACTGTCTTTGTTGTCATCGTCGAAGCAGCCGGTCAGCGCCAGAGCGCCCGCTGCCATCAGCCCGAGGCTGAATACCGGTTTCATGGCCTGCTCCTTACTCGCTCAGTGCGCTCAGACGCTGTTTCACCAGCGCGTTCTTGACCTGCGATGCCTGCACGCTGGCTTCCATCGGGCTGATGGTGATGTAGCCTTCGGCCAGCAGATTGGCTTCGCTGTCGGCGGCGGTGTCGTTCACCAGGGTCGCGTCCATACCGATCGAAACACCCACCTTACCGGCGTAAGAGGCCTGCGCCATCGCATAGGCCGCTTCAAACGAGGCGGCGTAACCGGCGCTCAGAATGCCCTGCGCCACATAGCCCATGGCGGTGGAGTCCTGGCTCAGGTCGCTGCTGAAGTACACGTCCATACCGCCGTTCCAGCCCACCTGACTGAAGTGGAAGCCTTTGTGGTTTTCCATGTCTTCCGGGGTGTTTACGTTCAGACCGGTAAACGCCGGCAGCAGAGGCTGACCCGCCGGACGCGACGCTTCGAGCGTAGCCACCAGTTCAACCACAGCGTCCGCTACCAGCGCAGCTGTGTCGGCGTCATCGGTTTCGGCGCTGACGGCAATGGCCGGAATACCGCGGGCCAGAGCAATGTTGGCCGCACCCAGAGTGCCTGAGCTGTTGGTCAGATAACCCAGGTTGTTGCCTTCGTTCGGACCGGAGATCAGCAGATCCGGCGCGCTGCCCCAGATTTCCGGCGCCAGTACGTCGATGCCGTACAGAGACGCCATCACCGGCGTGCCTTCCACATACGAGCTGAAGGCTTTGCTGGTGTCGGTGTCACCCACACAGGCTTTCTGGTCGGCAATCTCGGTGCGGTCGACGGTCACGGCTTTCAGGAACGACACGGCGCCGCCCTTGCCGCTCTGGCCGGTACACGGGGCCGACATGATCACGTCGTGACCGGCCGCTTTCAGTTTGGTGAACAGAACGTTGATGTTGTCGGTCGACCAGCTGTCGTCGTTGGTCAGCACAATGTTCAGGGCGCTGGCCGGTTGGGCCAGCAGCGCGGAGGCCAGCATCAGGCCAGCCAGTGGGGTGCGTTTCATAAGGTGCTCCTCAGCAGATGTTTGCGTCGGAGACCACTGTCAGGCCGGCGTATTGCTGAGCTGTGAATACGATCTCTCTGTGCGTTCAGAGATGTCTCTGAATGACGTCTGCCCGCCAGAACACAGGCTTGCCGGGCTCAGCGTCAGGCCATAGCGATAGCGCGCCGTGGCCATATCGCGCTCGGCCTGAAACAGAAACGCAGCGGCCAGATCACCCAGCGCGCGGGTCAGTTCGTCTTTGATCTTGTTGCGGTTCTGGTCGAGGGTTTTGCCCTTGAGCCCGCTGTCGCGCAGATCGTTAATCGCCTTGGCATGACCGCCATGGGCTTCCATCAGATCCGCCAACCAGTGGCCCTCACGTTCGTCCGGGCGATTCACCGCCGGATTCACGTACAGGCCAAGCCCCAGGGCGCAGCGGCGGGCGTACCAGAAGTAATAGAACAGCGGTGTCGGCGCCATGCCGAGGGTCAGGCCGTGCACCTGCACCTGACGCGCGGCCAGATCAAACGACAGGCTTGAATCATGGATGGCAACGCGGGCGGCCTCGTCGGCGCTCAGCCCGCGCAGTAACGCCAGCCGGAACCAGTCCAGTTGTTCAGCGCTGAACGCGCGCCAGTCAGTGTTGCGCGCCAGCAGCAGGCAGTCACTGAGCGGCAGCTCACCCTGACCTTTGTCCTGCGCCAGTGTCTGCGCCCACACCAGCGCCTCCGGATCGGCACTGACCTCCGACGCCAGCTGTGCCGCCTGCGCCGGAGCGTACCCCTGCTGGCGGAAATGCTGACGCCAGGCACCGGCCAGAGCCCAGCGACTGCCGGGCAGCACCTCCAGCACCAGCTGCAAAATCAGGCTGATCACCAGCGCCGCCAGCAGCAGCGCCGGCCACGCCGGAATCAGTTCCAGCGTCAGCTGCGCCTGCATCACGCCCTCGCCGTAGGGCCACGCCAGTTGCAGGGTTTCGTGGCGCCAGCCGGAATCCAGCACCGACGCCGGCGGCGTGGTACTGAGCTGTAATTTGCCGGGGCGGATGTCATCAATCAGGCGGACACCGGCCAGCGGCTGCAGGGTGAAGGTCAGCGCCGTTTGCAGTTGCTGCTCCATGCGCGCCAGCGCCTGAGCTTCGTCGTGGGCATTCACCAACGCGGCGTTCACCACCGGCGGCAGTTCCCGCTGCAACACGCTCTGCACCGACCACAAGGCACTGGCGCGGGCGCCGACGGCCAGCAGCAGGCTGATCGCCAGCAGCGACAGCAACAGAATCAGCAGGCGTGAACGCAGCACGGTTTGCAGGTGTTTCATACGCCACACTCCTCTTCCGCTGGCACCGGATGCCGGCTGAGCTGCGCCACCATGCGGTCGAACATCGCCAGCCCGGCCAGCAAGCGGCAGTGCAGATCCGGCGCCACGCCGGCGGCGACGTACCAGCTGCCGATCGGCGCGTGGTCCGTGAGTAGCAGACGCTGATCCGCCGGCCAGTCCGGCAACTGCACCGGCAGCCCCGGCATCAGGTCGAGCTGCCCCTGCAGAAAGGCGCCCATCAGTTCACTGCGGTTCGGGAAATAGCGCACATCCGCTTCGTCGACGCCCAGCGCCGCCAGCTGCAGGCGCGGCAACTGATAGCCCGACTGACTGCGGGAATCGGCCAGCAGGCCGATGCGCTGGCCACGGAAATACGCAGCCGACGCCACCAGCCCCGGGCGCTGGCTGAACCAGTCGATCTCGTAGTCGGGCATGGGTTTCAGCACCTGATACAGGCGGCCGAAATCCGGCAGCAAACCGGACAGCACGTGTTCACGGTCCCACAGCAACTGGAAATCGTGACTGAGCAGCGCCCCGCTGCGCAGGGTGTCACGCGGCGCCCACGACACCTCGACCCGGCCATAGGCACTGCCTTTCAGCCCCTGCTGACACAGTTGTTCGGCCAGCGCCTCCGCCTGCCAGTCGACCGGCATGTAGACACGGAACGCAGCATCGCCCTGCGCCTGCGCGATCCGGCACTGATACCCCGACAACGAAGGTAACGGCGCCAGCTGCACCGGATGCGGAATAAGCAAGGCCACGGCGGCGCTGGCGATCAGCAACAGCAGCAGGGCTTTCATCAGATGCAGGTAACGGGTGGTGGACATGGGCACCTCGGTGAGCGGCGCTCCGGGTGCAGCGGACAAAGCGGCAGGAAGCGTCCGGCGGACATAAGCGCCGGATGCTAAGAAGAATGTATGAATTATTTATGACAAGACGGCCGACAGCACAGACGGCCGGTGACTCGGCTCAGCGGCGCGGTTCCGGCAGCGGCATCAGCTCGGCGGTGGCCAGCAGGCGGGCCTTTTCCGGCGTTACACCCAATGCACGCAGCACCAGTTCGGCGCAGTCGCTGCCGGCGTCTCGCCAGGTACGCAGACCTTCGCGCACCAGATAAATCGAACCCAGCACCGAACTGGCAACCATGGTGATCACGGCCGACAACTGATCCTGGCGCACCTGATAAATGCCGCGCTGAATGCCGTCCATCAGAATCTGCACCGGTGCGCCGGAACCCAGACGGCGCAGGGCGACGTTGCTGAAACCAAAGCGGCTGATAAAACTGCCCCAGGCCGGATCTTCGTGGGCACGGCGGACGTAATGGCGGATACCCGCGGCCAGTTTGGCGGCCGGGTCGGGCTGGGAGCGGAACGCCGACAGAATGCGCTGGTTCATTTCGTCGGCCAGATGCACGGCCACGTCTTCGAACAGGTGCTCGATGGATTCCACATGGTTGTAGACGGTGCCGCGGGCCACGCCGGCAATGTCAGCCAGCTCACGCACGGTAACCTGAGTCGAACCTTTTTCGGCGAACAGATGCAGGGCCGCTTTGTAGATACGGCGCTGGGCGGCAGTCAGCCCGGGTTGCAGCATGGAGGCTCCAGTCGGCAATCATCCTGAACGGTAAACGCCCCGTGGCTTCCGGGCCACAGAGACACAACAACGCAGAGTGATTTATGACACCGCCTCGGTCTGCCGTCGGGCGGTTTGCAGCCAGCTGAACGCTGGTTAAGAAGAGCCGGCATGTTACCACAGCCGGCTTTAGGGAAGAACGCAGCGCTGGATTGTCAGGAAGAACGGATTGTTCAGAGTCTGACCGGTACTTCCATCAGGGCGCTGATGGTACGCACCAGATCCAGTTCCACCGGACGCTGCTGACCGTCGCTGTCCATGCAGGCAACCATGGCTTTCACCAGCCGGCCCTTGAGGTGCGGGTAAGCTTCGGTCAGGCGGGTCAGCGCCAGATTCAGTGGCTTCAGACTGTTGCTGCGCGCCTGCAGCGTCAGACCTGCGAAACCTGCCGCATCGCAACCGCGCGAGAAAGCAGTGTACGCACTCTCCTGCTGATCGCTGCCGAACCAGGCCAGCACCGACAGCACCACGGCCAGATCGTCGGCCACGTCAGCCACTTTGGCAAAGCGCGTGGCCGACGGCGTAACCGCCTCAAAATGCGGATTCAGGTACTGCAGAATCAGGCGGTACAGACACCACTCGAAGATATCGATCTCGCCGTCGGCCTTGGCCAGCTGCACCAGCAGCTGGCGGAAATCCTGATACTGGGCCGCCGACAATTGCTTCAGCGCCGGAATCGCGGTTTCGACCAAAGGCAGGCGCTCTTCGGCGCGCAGCGCCTGCAGCAGGGGCAGCATGCGCAGCACCTGCTTGTAGAAATCCACACCCTGCTGACTGCGGATCAGATCCAGCTGCTGCTCGTGCACGAAACGCTCAGGCGGCGCCATCAACAAGCCCACGACGAGTGCGCGGGCGCTGTAGGCGTCGCGCGCGGCATCGGCCAGTTTGTCGCGTTCACCCGCCACCGCCACCTCGTCGCCACTGCTGAAATCCGTGTGGCTGGCGCGGTCGGCGCGCGGTTGTGGACTGGCCGGGGTGTATTCAATCGGTGCATCGCCGGCCATCAGGCTGACACCGGCGAACGCCGCCGCAGCCTGACGCCCGACCGCAACGTCCGGCGATTCGGCCTCGGCATCGGCACGTTTCTGCGGCGGCAGAAAGCGGCCATCCCAGCGCGGTTCAATGCGGCGGATGCGCTCATCCAGCGGCGGGTGGGTGGCAAATCCACTGAAGCGGAACGGCAGCGCCTGACCAAAGAAGATGTGCGCGGTTTCCTCACGCTCCGGGCTGCTGATCACGCTGCCGGCGCCATAGCCAATCACCTTCAGCGCCCCGCCGATGCCGTCCGGATTGCGGGTGAACTGCACCGCCGACGCATCGGCCAGAAATTCGCGCTGGCGCGAGACCGCCGCCTTGATCAGGTTGCCAAAAAACACGCCGCCATAACCGATCACCACCAGCCCCAGACCGAACAGAAAAATCGGCAGGCCGTTGTCCTTTTTATTGCCGCTGCTGAAACCGCTGCGGCGCGACGCGCTGTTGAGGATGTAGCGGCCGATCATGCCGACAAACAGAATGCCGAACAGCACCGCCATCAGGCGGATATTCAGGCGCATGTCGCCGTTAAAAATATGGCTGAACTCGTGGGCCAGCACGCCCTGCAGCTGGTCGCGGGTAAGCTGCTGCATGCAGCCGCGGGTAACGCCGATCACCGCATCCGACGGCTGATAGCCCGCCGCAAAGGCATTGATACTGTCGTCGTCGAGCACGTACACCGGCGGCACCGGCATACCCGAGGCAATGGCCATTTCCTCAACCACATTCAGCAGACGGCGTTCGTAGAAATCTTTGCTGGCCGGCAGCAGCAGACGACCGCCCAGCGATTCCGCCACCTGACGGCCACCGCCGCGCAGGGTCATCCATTTCACCAGGCTGGCGCCACCGACAATCACCAGCACCCCGGCGGTAATGGCCAGCCATTGCTCCAGCGACATATAGGCAAACAGCCCCGGACGCACCGGCAGGCCGGTGGAGGGGTCGTTGGCCATGTGCACAATATCGGTGTATTTGCCGGTGACGTGCTTATCCATGCCCCACAGCACAAAGGCCAGCAGCAGGTTGAGCAGCACAATGAGGGTAAGCACAGCCGCCGAGAACAGCACGACCAGATGGCCGGTCCGTTTACGCGCCTGATCCTGATGGGCGAAAAAATCCATGGTCCGTGTCCACAAGGAAAACGCCGGATGGGGTCATCCGGCGTTGGGGGGTCAGAAGCTGACTTTCGGCGCGCTCTGAATCTGAGCGCTGTCTTCGAACACCAGCAGCGTGGCGTTGGCCGGATGGCCGAAGCTCGCCGCCAGCAGCACCGGCGGGAATGACTGACGGAAGGTGTTGTAAGCCGTGACGGCGTCGTTGAACGCCTGACGGGCGAACGCCACTTTGTTTTCGGTGGCGGTCAGTTCTTCCGACACCTGCATCATGTTCTGGTTGGCCTTGAGGTCCGGGTAGGCTTCCATCACCACGTTCAGGCGACCCAGCGCACCGGCCAGAGAACCCTCGGCACCGGCCAGCTGTTTCATGGCGTCGGCTGCACCCGGTTGTCCGGCGGCGGCTTTCAGACCGGCCAGCGCTTCGTTACGGGCGCTGATCACAGCCTCCAGCGTTTCACGTTCGTGCTTAAGATACGCTTTGGCGGTTTCGACTAAATTGGGAATCAGATCGTAGCGGCGTTTAAGCTGCACTTCGATCTGGGCGAAACCGTTTTCGTAGCGGTTTTTCAGGGTCACCAGATTGTTGTAAATGCTGATGGCGTACACCACCAGCAGACCCAGCACGACCAGAATAACAATGGTTGAAGTACTCATAGCCCTTCCTCAGCGCGCCCAGTTGCCGGAGGCATCCTGATAATATTCACCCGATGCGGCCGCTTTCTGCGTCAGCTTCTCGCCGGCGATTTTCTCGATGTTGGCAAGGCCTGTGTTCTGCTTGGCAGCGATGTCCTGATACTTCTGTTTGCGCTGTTGGTTGATGTCGACCACCAGAGCGGCTGCGTCGTTATTGCCTGTGGCAACCAGACCCAGATAGCCGTTGCTCTGCTCGCCCACCAGCCCCATCTGCTTGGCGCTGTCGAGTTCCAGTGCCCAGCTGCTCAGGGACACCAGTAATGCCGATACCGTCAGTAAAAACTTTTTCATAAGTGACTCCTTGCGCCCCTGTCAGAACAATCCGTCTTCTTCTTTGAACAGGTCTTCGAGTTCTTTCTCTACTTTGACCCGTACTTCGTGCTCAATTTTTACGTTGAGATTGATGGTGATGGGCTTGTCCGGCGCCGCCACCTTCAGGGTGCAGGCGCTCAGCGGTGCCAGCATCAGCAGCGCCAGCAGGCTGTGTTTTACCTTGATCATAATGTCCGGTCCTTCCGTGAGGTGTGTTTACTCTATAGCCCGGGCCCACGAATGCAACGGTTTGCCGCTGCTTTTGTGCGCGCCTTATTTCTTTTTCTTAATGCCGTAGACCGCCTGCGCTTTGGCTTTTGCCTTGGCCTTGGCCCGTTGCTTGCGCGGATTACCGCTGCGCGCCAGCGCTTCATCGAAGGCGGGTTCGAAACCGGTCAGCCAGATCATGGGCAGCGGCCGGCCGATCAGTTGTTCGATGTCGGCCAGCAGGTTTTCTTCGTCACGCGCCACCAGACTGATGGCGTGCCCTTCGTTACCGGCACGGCCGGTACGACCGATGCGGTGCACGTAGTCTTCGGCATTGAACGGCAGCTCAAAGTTCACCACGTGCGGCAGCGACACAATATCGATGCCGCGCGCGGCGACGTCGGTGGCCACCAGTGCGCGGATGGTGCCGGCTTTGAAATCGTCCAGCGCCCGCTGCCGCGCGCCCTGACTTTTATCGCCGTGCAGCGAGTCGGCCTTAATACCATCGAGGGCCAGTTCTTTTACCAGCGCATCCGCACCTTGTTTGGTGCGCACAAACACCAGCACCTGCTGCCAGTTACCGGAGCCGATCAGAAACGCCAGCGCGCCGGCTTTTTTGCCTTTATCCATCTGATACAGGGTCTGGCGGATGGCGTCGACTGTGCTGTTTTCCGGCGTCACTTCCACCAGCAGCGGATCCTTGAGCATGCCGTAGGCGAGGTCTTTCACCAGCTTGGGAAAGGTGGCCGAGAAGAACAGAGTCTGTTTGGTTTTCGGCAGCAGCTTGAGGATGGCGCGGATTTCATCGCTGAAGCCCAGATCGAGCATGCGGTCGGCTTCGTCCAGCACCAGCGCCGCCACATCGGACAACACCAGCGCCTGCTGGTTGATCAGATCCAGCAGACGCCCGGGCGTAGCCACCAGAATCTCACGGCCTTCGGCCAGCGCTTCGATTTGCGGGCGCAGGCTGACACCACCGTAGGCGATGCCGGTGCGCATGGCGGTGCCCTGCGCGTACTTTCCGGCACTGTCGGCCACCTGCTGCGCCAGCTCGCGGGTCGGCGCCAGCACCAGCACCAGCGGCGCCTTACTCTGTGCGCTTTGTCCGCCCAGACGCTGAATCAGCGGCAGCAGAAATGCGGCCGTTTTACCGGTACCGGTCTGGGCCCCGGCCAGCACATCACGGCCGCCGAGAATCGCCGGAATAGCCCCCTGCTGGACGGCTGTCGGTGTGTGATAGCTGAGGGAATTCAGCGTGGTCAGCAAAGGTTCGTTCAGACCCAGTGCAGCGAATGTCATGGTGGGATGCTCAGCCTGCGACAGAAAGGCCGCATTGTAGCATGCAGCCCACCATGGCCCGTGCGGCTCACTGAACTAAAATGCTCAGAACACCAATGGCGAATGGGGAAGCACGCATTGCGGATCTGGCTGCTGATTCTGCTGATTATGTCCGGCCCGGCGCTGGCCGATACCCTGCGTCTGGCGGTCGGGCAATCGCTGCCGCCTTACATCATGGCCGATGGCACAGGGATGGAGCTGGACATAGTGCGTGAGGCGCTGGCGCTGCGCGGCTATGACATCGAACCGGTATTTATGCCGTTTCAGCGGGTGGTCGACAGCGTGCGTCAGGGCCAGACCGAAGGCGCCCTGACCGTGAACGAAGACTCTGGGCTTAAGGCTTTTTATTCGGCAGAACACATCCGCTATCAGAACGTGGCCATCGCGCTGGCCAAGCGCCGGTTGCCGGTGCATGAGGTGCGTGATCTGGCCGGTTATTCCGTGCTGGCGTTTCAGAATGCGCGCCACTATTTAGGTCCGGCGTTCGGGGCCATGGCAGCAGCCAACCCGGAATACCACGAACTGGCGCAGCAGCAGTTGCAGATCGCCATGCTGCTCAATGAACGGGTGGATGTGATTGTGCTGGATCAGAATATCTTCACCTATTTCCGCCATGCCCGGGCGGCGCCGGTCACGGATGCCGGCATCGAGATATTCACTCTGTTTCCACCGACACCCTACAAAGTGGCGTTCCGCGAAGCGGTCTGGCGCGATGCCTTCAACAGCGGGCTGGCCGAACTGCGGGCCAATGGCCGCTATGACGCTATCCTGCACAGCTACCTCAGCCCGGATACAAGGTCAGAACAGCCGTAACTTTCTGCCCGTCCAGATTCAGCTCTGATATTGCGTCAGTGCAGTGGTTACTTTCTGCACGTAGTTGCGGGCTTCTTCGTATTTCAGCTGGCTGCGCAGATGCGTGTATACCTGTTTCGGTGTCATGCGGTTGATGCGTTTGGCCGCGTCGGCCACCGAGGTATTGCCGCTGAACGCCCGCGCCACATTGCCTGCGCCGGTATTGTAGGCAGCAATGACACAGAAGCGGCGGCTCTGCGGATCGGTAATGGCACTCAGGTAACGGCTGTCGAGCAGGCTCAGATACGCACACCCCATCTCGATGTTGGTGGCCGGCGTACACAGCTGGGCGCCGGTCATCAGGCGCTCGCTGCCGTACACCAGCTTCGACGCATCGCGGCCGGCGCTGGTCGGCACGATCTGCATCAGGCCAAAAGCCGGAATCTGGCTGCGCGCCATGGGGTTAAACGCCGATTCGGTTTCCATAATGGCCAGCACCAGCGCCGGATCCACCTTCCACTTGCCGGCGAATTGCTGCACCAGCGGCAGATATTCGCGTGAACGCTCCGGCACGGCATTAGCTGGCAGCGGAATGGTGATGGTGATCACCTCGCCTTTGCCGGTTTGCTGGCGGCTGCTTTTCTTCTGCAGAAACTGCTGTTGCCAGTCGGCGGGCATCAAACCACTGACCGGGGTTTTGCTGTCGGAAGGGCGGTTCTTTTCGCTGCGGCTCAGCACCGGGTCCTGCTGCCAGGCCTGCTGCACCGAGGCACTCATGATGCGTTCAAACTCCGCGCGGATACGTTCGTCGGTGATGCGCGCTGCTTCATCGGCGGTAAACGAGATACGCACTTCGTTGTGCTCGAAATCGAGGGTGCGCCGCACCTTGAGGTTGTCGCTGTACTCGACCCACACTTTTTTGGCCGACAGCTCTGGCTTGCTCCAGACTTTACCGAGCCGGTTGCGGTAGTCGTTCCAGGCCGCAAGGTAGGTGGCCTGATAGCGCCCCCATTCGGCCTGCAGCGACTGAAACCCTTCGCTCTGCTGGCGTTTGTAACGTTCAAACTCGTCTTCGGCGCCGGCCAGCAGGCGCGACGGCCACAGCGGCAGGGTCAGCAGAAGTGAGAGAAAGCGGCGGCGTCCGTTCATGGTGGGTCCTTAATTCTGTGTCGGCAGAAGCTTATGCAAGGCCTGCGGCAGGGGCAAATGCAGGTGCCGCCGACCTGACACCGGTCATGATCTTTTGCCGGCCGTGCAATTTAAACCCCCACAAAATACCGCTATAATGCCTGCCGATTTTAATAACGGTAAGCCGTGAAGCTTAGAGAGAGGACTCTTCCGTGAAACAACTGAAAGCTCTGCTGGTGGCTGTTGCCACTCTGGTGATGGCTCAGGCCTACGCTGCTACTGATGCTCAGGCTGACAAAATTGCTGAGCGTATCAAGCCAGTAGGTCAGGTTTGTGTGGGCGCAGAATGTGGCGGCGCTGCTGTTGCTGCGGCTGAACCACGCTCTGGCGAACAGGTATTCAACACTGCCTGTACTGCTTGTCACAGCATTGGCGTGCTGGGCGCACCGAAGAAAGGCGACAAAGCCGCCTGGGATGCCCGTCTGGCCAAAGGCTTCGATGCTACCCTGAAAAACGCCATCAACGGTCTGAACGCCATGCCACCAAAAGGCAACTGTGCGAACTGCTCCGATGACGAACTGCTGGGCGCCATCAAGTTCATGTCCGGCCGCCAGTAATTTACTGACCGGCAGGAACAAAAGCCGCATCGTCTGATGCGGTTTTTTTATGCCCCGCCGCCGGGGCTTCTGATCACTGAGCGTTCACTGAATAAGTGCACGTTATAAATCAGGCACCAACTCACTTGTTTGGTGACAGATCACCCGCTCCCTGCGGGACATTGGCGGCATTTTCGTAAAAATTTTTTGCCACATCTGGCAGAAAATTAAACCTTGGCTATATGTTATGCGAAAACAACAACGGCCCACGTCGTTGGGGGTTTCCCCCGTGGTCCGGATACGAGTGGAGAACTGCCTATGAGCGATGAAGAACTGGAAATGCAGGACGAGCCTCTGGAAGACGAGGAAGAGATGGAAGGTATGGATGACAGCGACGGAGAAAGCGACAGCGACTCCGGCTCTGATTCCGATAACGAAAGTGCCGAAGATCTGGCAGCCGCAGCGGCGGTCACCAATTCTTCGCTGGCGGCGCGTAATAAAGTACGTGAATCCATGGCAGCCGATGTCGAAGCCTTTCTGGCCCGCGGCGGCAAGATTCAGCAGGTCGAAGACAATGTGATGTCCGATCCGCCACGCAAGCCGACCTCAAATTACGGTAGTCGTCCTATCTGATGAGGCGAATTCCGCTACCTGACCGGAATGGTCAGGTAGCGTCTGCTACCGAATGCGGATATTCTTTCCGCTGGGTCAGGATGGCCCGATACTGGATAACGCAGGCGCGGATGCGCTGATACGCTGCAATATCCCCCGGCAAGGAAGCCCGAATATGTACATTTACTCGAAAAAGTCCCGTCGCCGTATGCACGCAATTCCCGCAGCCATTGCCCTGGGTCTGGTCGCCCTGCTCTGGCTGGCCAATGCCACCCGTCATACTCATGCCGAACAGGTGCTGTCTGCGCAGAATCTGTCGCAATGGGAATCTGACTGCCGTCACTGCGACATCAGCAGCCAGTACGACATTCTGCAGGGCGATGTCGTGCACCTGAGCAGCCAGGGCGATCTGAACATTGAACGCGAGCTCAACGAGACACCCGCCAACCCGAAACTCAGCTGGCGCTGGAGCGTCGACACTTACGTCGATGGCGGCACCCTGATCCGCATAACCCTGCACGTAAAAGAAACCGACAACTGGCCGGAGCGTACCCTGCATTACGTCTGGGACAGCGCCCAGGAAGCCGGCGCCATTGAAGCCCTGTCCGATTTTGAACACCGCATCGTGGTGACCGGTGCAGAAGCCAAAGCTGAAAACTGGTACAAAATTGCGCGCGATCTGAACAGCGATTGGGCCGCGATTTACAACGAACCGCTGCCGCCACTGGAACGCATTGAAGTCGGTCTGGGAATGGCCGGCGATAAAGCCGTTACCGGTGCGTTTCTCGACAGTATCGTGCTGATCAGCGACGACTCAGTGCCGCCACAGCAGCCGGCAATTGCGATAAATGAGTGATTTCCTGATCCGGCACGCATGAGGGCTCTGCCCACGCCGCATCCGCCAGATTGACCCACACCGTTCTGAATCCCAACCGCGCCGCCGCGGCCACATCCTGCTCCTGATGGTCGCCGATGTGGATACACTCCCCCGCTTCAACCCCGGCCTCGGCCAGCGCCTGATAAAACAGATCCGGCTGCGGCTTGGGTGCACCTATGTCTTCGGCACTGAAATGCGCCCGGAACAGGGAACGGATGCCGATCTGCTCAAGATTGGCGTTGCCATTGGTGAGGGCAATCAAAGGGTAGTCACCGGCCAGCTGCGTCAGCGCCTCTAAGGCGCCATCAAACAGCGTCACCTCACTGCGGGCCCTGTAGAACACAGCAAAGGCTTCAGCGGCCAGCAAGGCGGCCTGATCGCGGTCGATGCCACTTTGCATAAACACACGGCGCAGCACTTCTTCGCGCAGTTTTGAGACGCGGAAACGCAGGTCCGGGTAACAGGCGGCAATCTGATTACGGTATTCGCGGATGGCTTCCAGACTGTAAAAGTCCGCAGCCTGCGGCACGTTGTGCACAATCCAGTCGTGACAGGCTTTCTCCGCCCGGATGATCACCGGGTCGGTTTCCCACAGCGTATTATCGAGATCCAGCGTCAGCAGCCGGACAGCCTGACCAGTCAAGGATCAGGCCACCGGAATCTGCGGTAAACGCAGCGCCAGAATGTCCGCGATGTAGTCGAGGAACAGGGTGTCCATCGAGCTGCGGTAGTAGTTGGGTTCGTTGCTGGCGATGGTCAGTACGCCAATGTTGCCCTGACCGCGCACCTGAGCCGCGGCGACGGAACGGGCATTGGTGGTATCCAGCCCCAGCAGGCGGGCGATATCGTCCTGTGCCAGCTGGCCACACACAGCGCGGTGGCCTTTGAACAGACGGTGCACGGTGCGCTGGAATTCGGCATTGCGGATGGCGATCAGCGGGGCATCGAGATTACGTTCGGTGAAATGCAGCAGCGCCCAGTGATCGACGCCAAAGTCTTTGCGCAACGAATCGTCCAGCGCGGCCTGAACGCCTAACCAGTTTTCCGCTTCCACCAGCGCCAGCACCAGACGGCGGCTCTTTTCGAACAGCTGGTCGTTGCGGCGGGCGTTTTCCAGCAGGTCGGACAGACGCTGACGCAGCTCGACGTTGCGCTGACGATGCACCGACAACTGCCGCTCCACCAGACTGGTGGCCGGGCCGGTATTGTGCGGCACATGCAGCTCGGCCAGCAGATCATCCTTGCCGATAAAGAAATCCGGATGGTCCTGCAGATACTGCACGACATCGGCATCGGTTAAGCGGGGTTGCTGGCTCATGCTGCTTCCTTAAGTTCTGCTGCGGTCAGAGATTGATGCGGCCTTCGTAAACCGTCACCGCCGGGCCTGTCATGCGTACGCTCGACTGACCATCCCATTCGATGTACAGATCGCCGCCTGGCAGCGATACGGTCACCCCGGGTTTGAGCCAGCCACGCAGTTGACCCGACACCACGGCGGCACAGGCGCCGGTGCCGCAGGCCAGGGTTTCGCCGGCACCGCGTTCATACACACGCAGACGAATGTTGTGTTCATCCACCACCTGCATAAAACCGACGTTCACCTTGCGCGGGAACAGCGGATGCGGCTCGACCAGCGGGCCCCAGGTTTCTACCGGTGCAGTGTCTACGTTATCGACACGGATCACCGCGTGCGGATTGCCCATCGACACCGCGCCCAGTTTCAGCGGGCCAATACCGTCGATGTTCACGTCGTATTCGGCGGCAAAGGTATCGGCGGCAAACGGCACCAGCTTGGGATCGAGCACCGGCTTGCCCATGTCCACCACCACCTGACGGTCGTCGGTGAGGTGCAGTTCCATCATGCCGCTGGCGGTTTCAACGCGGATATCGCGCTTGCCGGTCAGGTGCTGATCGTACACGAAGCGGGCGAAACAACGGGCGCCGTTGCCGCAGTTTTCCACTTCGCTGCCATCGGCGTTGAAGATGCGGTAGCGGAAATCAACGTCCGGCTTGGACGGCTGCTCGACAATCAACAGCTGATCAAAGCCGATGCCGAAGTGACGGTCGGACAGTTCACGGATGCGCTCCGGACGGATGTGCCCGCTCTGGGTGACCAGATCGAGCACCATAAAGTCGTTACCCAGCCCGTGCATCTTGCTGAATTTAAGCCACATGTTTGCTTCTCAGTCGGATGGCAGCAGGGATTCGTTGGCGAACAGGCTGGCGATGCTTTCACGCTCACGCACCACCTGGGCACGGGCACCGTCGACCATGATTTCAGCGGCACGGCCACGGGTGTTGTAGTTGGACGCCATGACAAAGCCGTAAGCACCGGCTGACATGACCGCCAGTACATCACCGGCTTTAATCGCCAGCTCACGGTTTTTACCGAGAAAATCACCGGTTTCGCACACAGGGCCAACCAGATCGTACGCGCGCACAGGCTCGTCGCTGGTTTCGGCCACGGGTTTGATTTCCTGCCATGCGCTGTACAGCGCCGGACGGATCAGATCGTTCATGGCACCGTCGATGATGGCGAAATTCTTGTGTTCGTTCAGCTTCAGATATTCAACGCTGGTCAGAAATACGCCGGAATTAGCGGCGATATAACGGCCCGGTTCGAAAATCAGTTTGAAACGACGGTCGCCCAGACGCGCTTTTACCGCAGCGATGTATTCACCGGCCGTGGCCGGGGTTTCGTCGCGGTATTTCACACCCAGACCGCCACCCAGATCGAGGTGGTGAATTTCAATGCCCTGACCGGCCAGTGTATCCACCAGCGCCAGTACGCGGTCGAGGGCGTCGAGGAACGGACGGATTTCAGTCAGCTGACTGCCAATGTGGCAGTCGACGCCTTTGACTTCGATACCCGCCAGTGCGGCCGCTTTGGCGTAAACGCGCGGCGCGTCGTTGATGTCGATGCCGAATTTATTGTCTTTCAGGCCAGTGGAAATATACGGGTGGGTTTTGGCGTCCACATCCGGATTCACACGCAGCGACACATGCGCCACCTGACCGCGTTCGCTGGCCACCTGGCTCAGACGCTCAAGCTCGGCTTCGGATTCAACGTTGAAGCAGTAAACACCCACGTCCAGGGCGCGCGCCATTTCGTGCGCCTGTTTGCCCACACCGGAAAACACCACTTTTTTCGGGTCGCCACCGGCAGCGATGACGCGCTCCAGTTCACCCAGGCTGACGATATCGAAACCAGCACCCAGACGCGCCAGTACGTTCAGTACCGCGATGTTGGAGTTGGCTTTAACGGCGTAACACACCAGATGTGGCCAGTCGCCCAACGCATCGTTGTAAGCATTGAATTGCTGTTCCAGCGCGGCACGGGAATAAACGTACAGAGGTGTTCCGTATTGCTTGGCCAGCGCGGCCAGTGAAACCTGTTCGGCGTGCAGTGCGCCGTTCTGATAAGTGAAATTCGGCATCAGGATTGAGCTTCCGTAGAGGTGGCAGCGGGAGTTTCTTGCGGCAGATACAAGGGACCTTTCTGACCGCAGGCGGTAAGACCTGTCAGGGTCAGCAGAACAAGTAACCAGGGGCGTAACTGAATCATGCCGGAGTCTCCGTTATTGGTGGCCGATTATACGGTGATTACACAGGACTGTCTGCGCCGTGCGGCGCTCTGACTTTCGGCGGCGCATAAAAAAACCGCCGGCAAGCGGCGGTTTTTTTAACGTCCTGAGTATCAGGCCGGTAACAGAGCGCCGCCCATGGCATCTTTGAGCTTTTTCATGGCGTTCTTTTCCAGCTGACGGATACGTTCGGCAGACACCTGATAGATGGCGGCCAGATCATGCAGGGTCGCTTTTTCTTCGGCTAACCAGCGCTGTTGCAGAATGGCGCGGCTGCGTTCATCCAGCTGGTCCAGTGCCATGTGCAGACGATCGCTGGCGTCCTGTTCGAAGTTATCAGACTCGACCAGACGGGCCGGATCCATGCTGTGATCTTCGAGGTAATTGGACGGTGCCTGATACGCAGTATCGTCGTCTTCATCGGCGGCCGGATCGAAGGACGCGTCGTAGGCATTCAGACGACCTTCCATCTCGTAAACGGTTTTGGTTTCCACGCCCAGATCGTTGGCAATGGAGGTCGCTTCATCCTGATTCAGCCAGCCCAGACGTTTTTTCTGGCTGCGCAGATTAAAGAACAGCTTGCGCTGTGCTTTGGTTGTCGCGACTTTCACAATGCGCCAATTGCGCAGAATAAATTCGTGGATTTCGGCCTTGATCCAGTGCACCGCAAAGGACACCAGACGCACACCCACTTCCGGGTTGAAGCGTTTAACCGCTTTCATCAGACCGACATTGCCTTCCTGCACCAGATCCGACTGGTTCAGGCCATAACCTGAGTAGCTGCGGGCAATGTGAACCACAAAGCGCAGATGCGCCATAACCAGGCGGCGGGCGGCCTCCAGATCATCGTGATAATGGAGACGTTCAGCCAGCTCGCGTTCCTCTTCCTGCGTCAGCACAGGAATGGCATTGACCGTAGAGATGTACGCCTCGAGATTGGCTCCCGGGGTCAACGCGTTAACGGCTTGCAAACCTTTGTTCATCGAACACTCCTCTATTGCCTTGGCGGGCCGGCGTTTACCGGCCTTGCTAAGTTCTTCGGCGACTGAGTTTAGCACCTGTAAAGTTCGACATCCAACCGGTCATTAAGTTCCTTTACGGAACAATACATTCATATTCAATACGATCAGGGTTCGATCTGATCCAAATGCCGGGAAACCGACCACCAGGCGCCCAACCAGCCCAGCAACATGGCGGACAGCAGCAGCATCAGGGCTGCACCAGCCGACAGTGGACGCAGCGAAAACGCCGAGCCGTACAGCTCCGCCAGATCACCCACCGGCCCGCTCAGCAGCAGCCAGCAGATGATGAGCAGCAGCCAGGCCAGCAAGCCGCCGACCATGCCGTACCAGAGACCTGTATAGAGAAACGGCCGGCGCACCCAGGCGTTGGTGCCGCCCACCAGCTTCACCACCCGGATTTCATCCACCCGGGCGGCAATGGCCAGCCGTATGGTATTGCCCACCACCAGCAAAATGGCCAGCGCCAGCAGAATGCCCAGCACCCAGATCAGCCGCTCTGCCAGCGCCAGCATGGCCAGCAGACGTTCAACCCAGGCCATGTCCAGCTGCACGCTGTCGATCAGCTGATACGACTGCAACTGATCCACCAGTTTGCGTAAATCGGCCTGCTGAATGCCCAGCGGCGGCTCTACCAGAATCACCGATGGCAAAGGGTTGGTGGGCAGAAAATCGAGGGCCGCTTCCAGACCGCTGTTGGCGCGGAAATCGGCCAGTGCGTCGTCGGCGCTGATGAATTCAGTGGTGGCCACCTGCGGCAGGGCATCAATGCGTTTGCTCAGTGCCTGCGCGTCCGCCGTGCTGGTACCGGGTTTTACGTACAGGGTGATACGGCCGGATTCCTGAAAACGACCGCTCAGCTGTTGCATATTGTCGAGCGTCATCCACAGCGCGCCCGGTAAGGTCAGGGCGATGGCGATCACCATCCAGGTCAGCAGACTGCCCAGCGGATTTTTCAGCAGACGGATCAGGGTTTCGACCGCCACCAGCTGATGATGTGCGGCCCATGCGCCGAAGCGCTGCTGCACGCCAATGCTCTGCAGCGATGCCCCCGAGTTGTTCCGAGCCTGTTTCGCCTCAGACATACTGACCTCCGGCGATCAGCGCGTCTTCGTGCATCTGGCCATGATCGAGAATCAGACGGCGATGCCCCATGCGTTCCACCAGCGCAATATCGTGGGTGGCGATCAGCACGGTGACGCCGACCTGCTGGAAGCGCAGGAACAGATTCATGATTTCTTCAGACAGTTCCGGGTCGAGGTTACCGGTCGGCTCATCGGCCAGCAGCAGAGGGGGTTTGTTCACCACTGCCCGGGCGATGCCCACGCGTTGCTGCTCACCTCCGGACAGTTCAATGGGATTGCGCTTTTCCATGCCAAGAAGGCCAACGGAATCGAGCGCTGCGCGCACCCGGCGACCGGCTTCCGCCGGTGTAAAACCGGCAATCTGCAGCGGCAGGGCCACGTTGTCGTAGACGCTGCGGTCAAACAGCAGCTGGTGATTCTGAAACACCACTCCGACTTTGCGGCGATGATAGGGCACCTGCCAGCCGGCCATGCGCCCCAGATTATGACCATCAACGAACACCTGACCACGGCTCGGGCGGTCCATCAGCATCATGAGTTTCATCAGCGTACTTTTCCCGGCGCCACTGTGGCCGGTGAGGAAGGCGAATTCACCACGTTCCAGTTCGAAGCTGACGCCGCTTAATGCGTCCCGCCCGCCGGGGTAGCGTTTGCTGACCCGGTCGAAGCGCACCATGATGTTGCTGTCTGCACCCTGTGCCATACCCTGTCCGTTGTTCAGTCTCCGTCGCGCTGGAACAGCGCCCGGGTAAATTCTTCGGCATTAAAGGCACGCAGGTCGTCGATCCCCTCGCCTACCCCGATGTAGCGCACCGGCAGGCCGAACTGCTGCGCCAGTGCGAAGATGATACCGCCTTTGGCGGTGCCATCGAGTTTGGTCAGCGTCAGGCCGGTAACACCCACCGCCTGACCGAATTGCTTCGCCTGATTAATCGCGTTCTGACCCGTGCCGGCGTCCAGCACCAGCATGACTTCGTGCGGGGCGCTGTCGTCGAGCTTCTTCATGACCCGCACGACTTTCTCGAGTTCCGCCATCAGGTTGTCTTTGGTGTGCAGGCGACCGGCGGTATCGGCGATCAGCACATCCACTTTACGGGCCTTGGCGGCCTGCAGGGCATCAAACAGAACCGATGCAGAATCGGCGCCGGTGTGCTGGGCAATCACCGGCACTTTATTGCGCTCACCCCACACCTGCAGCTGCTCGACGGCGGCGGCACGGAAGGTATCGCCCGCAGCCAGCATCACGCTCTTGCCCTGATTCTGGAATTGTTTTGCCAGCTTGCCGATGGTGGTGGTTTTGCCCACGCCATTGATGCCGACCATCAGAATCACATACGGTTTTTTGCTGCTGTCGATGGTCAGCGGCGCCTGTACTTTGGCCAGTGTTTCCTGCAGTTCCTGAATCAAGGCGTGGTACAGGGCATCGGAATTTTTCAGTTCTTTGCGGCTCACGCGGGCGGTCAGGCGACCCATGATCTGGCGCGTGGTTTCGACCCCGACGTCGGCCATGATCAGCTGGGTTTCCAGCTCTTCCAGCAGGTCTTCGTCGATTTCTTTTTCGCCCAGCAGCAGATTGGCCAGACCGTCGGTCAGACCGCTGCGGGTTTTGCTCAGACCCGCGCGGATACGGGCAAACAGACCCGGTTTTTTCGCGTTCTGGTTATCCAGCGGTTTGTCCTGCACCGGCATCACCAGATCGGCCGGAGTTTCGTCCAGCGTGACGGTTTCAGGCGCAGGTTCAGGCTCTGGTGTTTCTGCGACAACGACAGCGTCATCAGCAACCACTTCAGCCGGCGCGGTATCCGCAGCGTCAGACGCCGCAACGACGTCGGCCGCCGCTGCGTCTGGCGCGCTTTCTGGCAGGTCTGCAGCAGGGGAATCCGGGGTGGACGCAGCAACGTTTTTGTCGTCGCCGGTGTTCTTTTTGCGTTTAAAAAAATCAAACATCGGTCAGTCAGAATCCGGGTGAATCGATGGAAATAAAGCCGCCGGAGTTTCCCCGACCAGCGACCAGCCGCTATCCTACCACCATTCCGCCGGATGTACTGCCGGCATGACTTTTTGTTGCGGAATGTCTTATGCGCGGTCTGAGCCGATCCAACCTGAACGTCATTATCTTCATCTGTATGGGCGCCATTATCTGGATCAACCTGAACCATAACCGTCAGGAAGATGTGGTGCTGGAGCCGCTGAAAATACCGGCACTGAACGACGGTGGCTGGAGCCGCTGGAGCAATCAGGAGCAGGTCAGCGTGCTGTTGCGCGCCGGTGGCACCACCGAAGGCGGCGTGCTTGTGGTGCGCAGCGCCAGCGGCAGCCAGCACATCCGCTTGCCCGCCAGCGACTGGGCACCGCCGCTGCGCGAGCAACTGGCAAACCTGCCCGCCCAGACCCCGGCCGTGGTGCTGATCAGCGGCCCCTGGTCGGCCACCGATCAACAGGCCATGGCGGCGCTGATCATCCGCGAACGCCAGCTGCAGCCGTTATCCGCATCGGTGGAGCACTGGCCATCCTGTATCGCCAGCCATCTGCCGGGCGCACTCTGGCTGGGTGAATACGTGGGCGTCACCTGGCAAAGCCTGAACGAGCTGCCGGCCATGCTCGGCAAAACGACCATACCTGATGTGCCGGGCCGCGAAGAATGGGCCATCTGGCGCCTCGATCAGAGCCGTCAGCTGCGCCGCGCCTGGCAGGATGAGCAAAGTCAGATCGACATTCAGGCCGATCTTACCTACCATCGCCTGCCCGACAGCGCCTACCAGTCACTGTATTTGTCTCTGGCTGACGCGCAGAAAACCGAAGTCACCGAGGCACTCGACTGCCTCCTGCCCGCACAGGTCTCCGCTCATGAGTAAACCCCAGTCCCAGCAGCTGCGTATTATCGGCGGCCAGTGGCGTTCCCGTCGTTTGCGTTTCCCATCGGTGGATGGCCTGCGCCCGACGCTGGACCGGGTGCGCGAAACGGTTTTCAACTGGCTGCAGTTTGATGTCGAAGGCTCGCGCGTGCTCGACGCCTTTGCCGGCAGCGGTGCGCTGGGTTTTGAATCGCTGTCGCGCGGCGCAAAAGAAGTGATTTTCCTCGAGAAGAATCCGTCGGCGGCCATTCAGCTGAAGGACAACCTCAAGCTGCTGGAAGCCAGCAACGCGCAGGTGTGGGCTGGTGACGCCCTGCTGTGGATGCAGCAGAATCCGGAGCCCTTTGATCTGGTATTCCTCGACCCGCCGTTCCGCCTGAATCTGCTGCAACCGGCCATTGATGCCCTGCGTCTGCTGCCCGGCGCACTGGTATACCTCGAACACGAAGCCGGCCTTGCCCTGAACCTGCCCGACAACTGGGCAGAAAAGAAAGCAAAAGAAACCAAAGAGTTCAGTTTCCGTCTGTTCGAAGTTATTTGAAAAGAGCTTTGAAAGGCGATTTGAGAAGTTATTTGAAAAGCGATCAGCTCAGTCGCTGCCCGGCATCAGGCCACACGCCCGCAGCGTGGTCTGCCAGGCGTGCACATGGCGTAGATTCGCCGCGCTGAATTCAGCGTGTGCCAGCCTCACCTGCGCCAGCCAGTCGTTAAACGCCGGCGGCGTTTCCCCCGCCAGTTGCGCCATCCCCTCGATACGCTCCAGTAAGGCTTTGCCCAGCTTGTCGGTCTGACTCAGATACGGCTGCACCCGGGCGGCATAACGCCGGATCAGCACATTCTGCAGAATTTCCGCCTGCGGGGTTTTACGCCCCACAGGGCACAAAGGCCGCCCGGCCTGCCGTTGCTCAAGCATATTGGCCACATCATTCAATACCCCCGTCAGCAGAGACTGGCTGGCG
The DNA here is from genome assembly GCF_050507655.1 of Thalassolituus sp. LLYu03. GTDB lineage: Bacteria > Pseudomonadota > Gammaproteobacteria > Pseudomonadales > Oceanobacteraceae > Venatoribacter. The sequence goes on from NZ_CP191496.1 coordinate 3,437,500, forward strand.
AGCCAGCGCCCGATGCTTTCGCCTAACAACAGCTGCTGCAGGTGCTGTTCGGTAGCATCAGCCCCGGGCCACTGCCGCGCCTGAATCTGACTGCCGGTCAGCAGGGCGAAGTCGAGTGCCGCCAGCGTGTTCTGCGCATGGGCAGGCTGCGCGTCGTCCCAGTCCAGCGTTTGTGCGGCGCTGGCGATAAACTGCTGCCATTCTTTGCCCGTGGTCCAGGCGTTCCACCAATACCGCAGACGGGCGTCGTCTTTTGCCGCCAGTGCCGCTGCGAGCTTAGCTGCCAGCTCTGGGTTGCCATCGTTAAGCAAAGCCACGCAGGCAGGACCATCACGCAGCAAAGCCAGCTCGGTCAGCAGGCTCTGACTGTCGGCGGCGACTTTGCCCAGCGCGCTGTTTTTGGTGGCCACTGACTGGCCGATGGCACAGCGGTCGAGGCTCAGCAGTTGCAGCAGATTGAGTGAGCTGTGCGGTGTAGGAAGGCGGTTGTGCACCGTGGCGTAACGGCCGACGCGCGGCACCGCTGAGCGCTGACCGGCGTCGGCATCCAGCACGCGCGCCACGCGTTGGCGATAGTCGTCGAGTTCATTTACAGCCTGGTTGCCGCAGGCCGTCAGTGAGACAGCTGCAACAAGAAACAGCGCTGCCCACCGGATACGCAGGTCAGGCCGACGCCAGCCAGGCCGGGCGCGGCATAAAGCGCTGCTGCAGCTCATTCATGACTCCGCGGTACTGTTCGGTCAGATACGGCCGCTCCAGCGCAAACACCTGATAAATACCGCCCTGCAGCAGTTCCGGCGAAATGGCCTCGACCTCGCTGTTGAGCAGGTTGCAGCGCAGGAAGGAGAACCACGAGGTCACCACAATCCAGGTGTTCAGAGCCAGACCGGCGATGTCGTCTTCGGAGGCGGCAATGATGCCGGCCGCCGCCAGACCGCGGAAAATCGCTTCAACCTGCTTCAGACACAGGCGGAAGAAATCTCGGTAGCGGGCATGCAGCTGCGGGTTGTCCAGCAGCAGGTGCTCCATGTCGCGGTGCATAAAGCGGAAATCCCATAAGCCCTGAAACACGGCCTGCAGGTAGTTCAGTTTATCCAGCGGCTGCAGCGGCCGGCCTTCCGGCACCTGCAGAATCTCCAGCACCCGGGCTTCATAGCGTTCGAACAGAGCGAAGATAATCGCCTGCTTATTTTTGAAGTGGTAATAGAGATTGCCCGGAGAAATCTCCAGATGGGCAGCGATGTGGTTGGTGGTGACTTTGCGCTCACCCTGCTCGTTAAACAGGTGCAGGCTGGCGTCGAGGATGCGTTCTTTAGTGCTCATAGGCGCTCATTATCGTTATTTACCCTGCAAAGTCACACAGCTGGCCGCCAATGCCCTGTGTTAGTGGTTGACGGGCGCTGTGGTTGTTTTAGAGTAAACACTCTAAAACAATTAGAATAAAAACTCTAAACCCATTAAAGTAATAACTCCAGAACCGTCCGATCCAACATCCAGCCGAGGATTCCACCATGGTCGCCACCGTTACCAGTCTGCACGCGCCCGATCAGGAACTGCAGCGCATGAACACCCTGTTCCGTCAGCAGCAGCAGGCCTACCGTCAGCATCCGATGCCAACCGCCGCCGAGCGTATTGCCGATCTGAAACGCCTGAAGCAGGCCGTGCTGAATTATCAGGACGAACTGGCGACCGCCGTGAATCAGGATTTCAGCTGCCGCTCGAAAGACGAAACCCAGATCGCCGAGATCATGACCTGTGTGCAGGGCATCGATTATCAGGTGAAACACGTGAAGGGCTGGATGAAGCCGTCCCGTCGTCACGTCGGCATGCTGTTCGCGCCGTCGCACAACCACGTGATGTACCAGCCACTGGGCGTGATCGGCATCATGGTGCCGTGGAACTACCCGATTCAGCTGGCCATTCTGCCGCTGGCCACCGCGCTGGCGGCTGGTAACCGCGGCATGATCAAAATGTCGGAATTCACCCCGGCCACCAACAAAGTGCTGAAGAAAATGCTGGCCGACGTGTTCAACGAGCAGCAGGTTGCGGTGGTTGAAGGCGAAGTGGAAGTGTCATCCGCCTTTGCTGAACTGCCGTGGGACCATCTGGTGTTCACCGGCTCGACCGCCGTCGGCAAAATCGTGATGAGCGCCGCTGCGAAAAACCTGACGCCGGTTACGCTGGAGCTGGGTGGTAAATCACCGGCCATCGTTGCCCCGGGCGCCAGCATGAAAGACGCCGTTGAGCGTATCTGCTTCGGCAAATCCCTGAACGCCGGTCAGACCTGTATCGCACCCGACTACATTCTGGTGCCGAATGGTCAGGAACGTGAATTTATTGAAACCTACAAAGCCACCTTCGCCCGCATGTACCCGACAGTGCGCGACAACAACGACTACACCGCGGTGGTGAACGAACGTCAGTTCCAGCGTCTGCAGAGCTGGGTAAACGATGCCAAAGAAAAAGGCGCGAAAATTACGGTCGTTAATCCGGCCAACGAAGATTTTTCCGGCACCCGTAAAATGCCGCTGCACATCATCGAAAACGGCACCGCCGACATGAAAGTGCTGCAGGAAGAATTATTCGGCCCTGTGCTGCCAGTGATTCCTTACCGCTCGCTGGACGACGCCATCAGTTACGTCAACGACCGTGACCGTCCGCTGGCGCTGTACTTTTTCAGCTACAACAAAGCGGAACAACAGAAAGTGCTGGAACGCACCCACGCCGGCGGCGTCACCATCAACGATACCCTGATGCACATTGCCCAGGACGACATGCCATTCGGCGGCGTCGGACCTTCCGGCATGGGTCACTATCACGGTAAAGAAGGTTTTATTGCGCTGTCGAAAGCCAAAGCGGTACACCGCAAAGGCAAATTCAACAGCGGCCAGTTTATTTACCCGCCATACGGTGGTGCGATTCAGTCCATCATCAAAAAATTCTTCATCCGCTGAGATTTTTTTATGCTGCAGAAAATAACAACAACACGCCGCGGATTTATGCAACTCAGTGCCACCTCAGCGGCGGCACTGACGGTGGGCGGCTCACTCGCCGCCCTCACCGGCTGCAGCAAAGCGCCTGCGGCCAACGGCTATAAAGTGCTGCGCGACGGCGACCTCGAATTTTTAACCGCACTGGCACCTGTGGTGCTGGCCAGCAGTTATCCGGGCACGCTGGAAACTCAGGCCGCCGACCGCCTGCTGCACGCCCTCGACCGTCTGGTCGGCACCCTGCAGGATTATTCCCAGAGCCAGCTGTTAATGCTGTTTGATGTGATGCAGGTAGCACCGATCCGTGTGGCCATGGGCGCTCAGTGGGGCCGCTGGAGCGACGCCTCCGCCAGCGACATCGAAACCTTTTTGCAGGACTGGAAAACCAGCAAGCTGCAGCTGAAACGCATGGGCTACGGCTCACTGTGCAAACTGCTGTGCATGTGCTGGTACTCGCAACCGGAAACCTTTGCCCAAACGGGCTATCCGGGTGCGCCACAGAAAATTCCGGCCTGATAACAATAAAAAGAGATTTTCATCATGCAGAACTCTACCCAACGCCAGCCGCACATTCCCGTGGTAGCCGGCATTCCGGACCCGATTCTGGAAGGCATCAGCAATGGCTGGAAAGTGCGCGAAGCCACCGAGATTGCCGACGGCAGTCTGCTCAGCGCTGACGTGATTATTATCGGCACCGGTGCCGGTGGTGGTACCACCGCCGAGATCATGGCCAAAGCCGGTCTGAAAGTGCTGATGCTGGAAGAAGGCCCGCTGAAAAGCACCAACGACTTCCGCATGGACGAACGCGAAGCCTACCGCGACCTGTATCAGGAAAGCGCAGGCCGCATGAGCAAAGACGGCGCCATGTCGATTCTGCAGGGCCGCTGCGTAGGCGGTACCACAGTGATTAACTGGACTTCGAGTTTCCGCACACCGGAACCGACGCTCGATTACTGGGCAAAAGAATTTAAGGTCGAAGGTTTCGCGCGCTCGGAAATGGACCCCTGGTTTGAAACCATGGAGCAGCGCCTGAACGTGGCCCCGTGGCAGGTTCAGCCGAACGAGAACAACTCTGTACTGTCACGCGGTGCGACAAAACTGGGCATCGACTGGCACGTGATTCCGCGCAACGTCGCCGGCTGCTGGAACCTCGGTTACTGCGGTACCGGTTGTCCAACCAACGCCAAGCAGTCGATGCTGGTGACCACCATTCCGTCAGCGCTGAACGAAGACGCCGAACTGGTGTACAGCGCCCGCGCCGAGCGCCTGATTATTGAAGGCGACAAAGTGCTGGGCGTGGAAATTACCGCCCTTGATCGAGACTACCAGCCAAGCGGCAAAACCATTGTGGCCAAGGCGCCGCACATCATCATGGCCTGTGGTGCGATCAACGGACCCGCGCTGCTGCTGCGCTCCAAAGTACCGGACCCGCAGGGCCGCATCGGTAAGCGTACCTTTTTCCACCCGACCACCTTCTGCTTCGCCGAATTCGATCATCTGATCGATCCGTATTACGGCGCGCCGCAGTCGATTTATTCCGACCATTTTCAGTGGCTCGAAGTGAGCGGCAAGGCCGGCTACAAACTGGAAGTGCCACCACTGCAGCCGGGGTTAACCTCCGTGCTGCTGCTCGGTCATGGCGCGCATCATTTTGACGACATGACCAAACTGCCGAACATGCACGCCATGATTGCCCTGCTGCGCGACGGTTTCCATCCGCAAAGTCAGGGCGGCAGCATTGAGCTGGCCGGTGACGGCACGCCGATCATTGATTACCAAATTAATGATTACCTGTGGGATGGTGTTCGCCGCTCGTGGCTGACCATGGCCGAAATTCAGTTCGCCGCCGGTGCCAAAGCCGTGCGTCCGTCGCATGTCGACGCGCCCTGGTATCAGAGCTGGGAAGAAGCCAAAGCCGGCATTAATGCACTGGAGTTCCGCTCCAACGCCTTTACCGCCGGTTCCGCTCACTGCATGGGCGGCCTGCCAATGGGCGAAGACAAGAGCCAATGCATGGTCGACAGTCAGGGTAAATACCATTACCTCGACAACCTGTACGTGTTCGACGGCTCGGCCTTTCCGACCAGCATTGGTGCCAATCCGCAGCTGTCGATTTACGGCATGGCCTGCAAGCAGGCGAATCAGCTGGTGCAGAAGATCAAAGGTCAGACGGCATAAGCGATTTCCGAAAACCCATATCGGAAATACTCATAAACAGCCCCGTTTCCCGGGGCTTTTTTTCAGGGCATATTACGCGCCGCAACGCTTCCTGAGCGGGCTGCGACGCAAATAATTAGCGTTCCGCAAACCACCGGGATTTGATGCAAGGCAATATAGCCCTTCAGGCATATAGATATGATTCCGGCTTTATTGGCAGAACTGCGCCTTTTGTTTACTATGCGCCGCTCTTACCGTCCTTTAAGCAGGTCATATCATGAACATCGTTGTCTATCCGGGAACCTTCGATCCGATCACCAACGGCCATACCGATCTGGTGGAGCGGGCGGCGCGTATGTTCGACCACATCATTGTGGCGGTTGCCTATAACCCGAAGAAAAAGCCGATGCTGGACCTCGAATCCCGCGTTGATCTGGCCCGTGATGTTCTGGGTCATCTGGCCAACGTGGAAGTGGTGGGTTTCAGTAATCTGCTGGCCGATTTCGTACGTGAAAAGAACGCCAATATTATTCTGCGCGGCCTGCGTGCCGTGTCGGATTTCGAGTACGAATTTCAATTGGCCAATATGAACCGTGTACTGGCGCCGAACGTGGAGAGCATGTTCCTCACCCCGGCGGAACAGTATTCCTACATTTCATCTACCCTTGTGAGAGAGATCGCTTCTCTCAGCGGCGATGTGAGCAATTTTGTACATCCGAAAGTTGCCAAAGCCCTGAAGAAGTGTGTCGCCCAATAACGTCCTGACGGAGGTAAGTCATGGCTCTGATTATCACTGACGAATGCATCAACTGTGATGTGTGCGAACCTGAATGTCCGAACGAAGCGATTTCTGCCGGCGAAGAAATCTACGTAATCGATCCGGGCAAGTGCACCGAATGTGTGGGCCACTACGACGAGCCTCAGTGTCAGCTGGTATGCCCTGTAGATTGTATTCCACAGGACCCTGACCGCGCAGAAACCCAGGAAGAACTGGAAGCCAAATACGAGAAACTGACTGGTAAAAAAATCGGTTAATTCTCCGGCGCCAACCGGCGGTTGCGCAGGCAGCTGAGCTGCCACACACTAAGGCCTCCCGACACGGAGGCCTTTTTTATGCCGGTCGCTCTCATCCGAAGCGTCTCGTCCCTCGGGTTGGTCATGTTGATGGTGCTTGTGAGCGCCTGCAGCACGCCAGCCAATCATGCCGACACCCATAATGCCGATCACAGCAGTGGCCGTCTGGTCACTGGTTTAACCCCAGCCAAAGCCGCCGTTGCCAGCGCGCATCCGTTGGCCACCGAAGCGGGGCTCGCCGTGCTGCGCGACGGTGGTAATGCCTTCGACGCCGCCATTGCCGTGGCCGCCAGTCTGGGCGTGGTGGAACCTTACAGCGCAGGCCTCGGCGGCGGTGGTTTCTGGCTGCTGTACGACGCCCGCCAGCAGCAGTACCGGTTTATCGACGCGCGCGAGACCGCCCCTGCTGCCGCCTCGGCAACCTACTTCCAGCAGCCCGATGGCAGCGTCAACCGCGACAAAGCCCTGAACGGCCCGACGGCCGCGGCCATTCCCGGTCAGGTCGCCGCCTTTGCCCACATCGCTGAACGCTACGGCAAACTGCCACTCAGACGCACACTGGCACCGGCCATTGCACAGGCGCGTAACGGCTTTGCGGTGGACGATCTGTACCGCACCCTGCTCGCCTACCGGCTGGATGCCATCCGCCGCTACCCGCAAAGTGCCGCCATTTTTCTCGACGACGGTGATATTCCGGATGCCGGATTCGTGCTGCGCCAGCCGGCATTGGCCGACACCCTGCAGGCCATCGCCCGCGACGGTGCGGACGCCTTTTATCGCGGCGCCGTGAGCCGTCAGCTGCTGCAGGACGTGCACGCCAACGGCGGCGACTGGACAGCGGCGGATCTGGCCGGTTATCAGGTCAAAGAGCGGACACCACTGCATGTGCAATACGGCCCGCTGCACGTGATCAGTGCGCCACCGCCATCATCCGGCGGCGTCGCGCTGATCGAAATGCTGAACATGCTCAGCCACTTTAACTGGCAGGGAATGACGCCGGTGAATCAGACCCATCTGCTGACCGAAGTGATGCGCCGCGCCTATCGCGACCGCGCCGAATTTCTCGGCGACCCGGATTTTGTCGATGTGCCGGTCAGCCGCCTGATCGCCGAACAGCATGCTCAGGAATGGGCCGACAGCATCGACATGACGCTGGCCACGCCGAGCGAAAGCCTGAACGGGCCCGGGGCACTGAACGAAGGTTTCCACACCACCCACCTGTCGGTGATGGACACCGAGGGCAATATCGTCTCGGCCACCCTGAGTATTAATCTGCCCTTCGGTTCAGCCTTCACCAGCGCCGGGGTTGTGCTCAATAACGAAATGGATGATTTCTCGTCGGCGCCGGGCAGTCCGAATGCCTACGGTCTGGTCGGCGCTCAGGCAAATGCCATTGCGCCCGGTAAACGGCCGCTGTCGAGCATGACCCCGACCATCATCAGCAGCCCGGACAGCACCGCCATTCTCGGCACCCCAGGTGGCAGCCGCATCATCAGCATGGTGCTGCTCGGCACGCTGGAGCATCTGCAGGGACGCAGCGCAGAGCAATGGGTCAGCCGTCCGCGCTTCCACCATCAGTACCTGCCGGATGTGCTGCAGCATGAGCCCGATGCCTTCACCGGCGAGCAGAAAGTGGCCCTGACCCGTCTCGGCCACCGGCTGCAAACCGTTGGCCGCCAGTACGGTAATATGCAGGCCATTCTGTGGGACAAAACCACCAACACAGTCACCGCGGCGTCCGATCCGCGGGGCATCGGCGAGGCGCGGACCGCTCCATGATTCTGTTTTATCTGAAAAAGGTGATCGGCATGCTGCTGATGCCGATTCCCTTCAGCCTGCTGCTGACCCTGACCGGCGTGTGGCTTCTGCAGCGCCGCCCGGCGCTGGGCAAAGGACTGATTCTGCTGTCAGCGCTGTGGCTGGGGCTGACCAGCTGGCACCCGGTCGCCAACCGCCTGCTCGCGCCCTATGAGCACGACTACGCCCGCTTCGACACGGATCAGCCGGTCAGCACTGTGGTGGTGCTGGGCGGCTGCCACGCCAGCGATGCGTCGGTGCCGCCGGCGGCGCAGCTGTGCTCGTCGTCGTTATTCCGCCTCACCGAAGGCCTGCGCATTCTGGCGGCCAACCCGCAGGCGCGTTTGTTCGTCTCCGGCTATGCCGGCAGCGATCAGCGCCCGCACGCCGAGGTGATGAAAGAGGTCGCCGTCAGCATGGGCATCAACCCGGAACGGATCAGTACCTTCCCGACCGCACGCGACACCGCCGAGGAAGCCGCGTTAATGGCGCCTTTGCTGGCCAATGAGCCGTTTGCGCTGGTGAGTGAAGCCTCGCACCTGCCGCGCGCGGTGCGCTTCTTTCAACACGAGGGATTAACGCCGCTGCCGGCGCCGGCGGTGCGCTTCAGCAACGATCAGCCGGAATGGCGCATGGAAGCCAGTGCCGCTTACAAGAGCGAGCGGGCGCTGTACGAAACACTGGGCCGGCTGTGGCAGATGCTGCGCTCCTGAGCGCACGCGATGGGCAGCATCAGCCGCGCACATAAAAAACGGGGCGATTGCCCCGTTTTTTATGCCCGTTGATCCGGCCGTGCTCAGCCTTCTTTGCTGACCACTTCCATGGCATCCACATTCTGGAAGCCGCGCGGCAGTTTGTTACCCCGACGGCCACGCTCGCCCAGATAGTGTTCCAGATCGGCGAATTTCATCTTCAGATGACGCTTGCCGGAGTACACCAGCAGGGTGTCGTCCTGCCCGAAGGCCACCGCACCGACCATGATTTCCTCACGCTTGGCGGCGGCTTCGGTCGGAATACCGATCATCTTGTTGCCTTTGCCTTTGGCCATCTGCGGCAGGTCGGCGGCCGGGAACACCAGCAGACGGCCTTCGTTGCTGACGGCGGCAATCCAGGATTTATCCGGGTCACCAATCTTCGCCGGGCTCAGCACGCGCGCGTTGTCAGGCACGGTAATCAGGGTCTTACCGGCTTTGTTCTTGCTCTGCATGTCGGCCAGCGTGCCGATAAAGCCGTAACCGGCGTCGGTGCTCAGCAGGTAGCGCTCATCATCGTTGCCGATCAAAGTCGTGATGAAGTTGGCGCCCGGTGGCGGTGCCAGACGGCCGGTCAGCGGCTCGCCCTGTCCCCGCGCCGACGGCAGCGTGTGCGCCTGCAGGCTGTAGGAACGGCCCGTGGTGTCGAGGAATACGGCGTTCTGGTTCGACTTGCCGTAGGCGGCACTTAAGAACTTATCGCCGGCCTTGTAGCTCAGGTTCTCGCAGTCGATGTCGTGGCCTTTGGCCGCGCGCACCCAGCCCTTGTCGGACAGCACAATGGTCACAGGCTCGGTGGCCACCAGCTCGGTTTCGCTGAAGGCTTTGGCTTCGCCACGCACCACCACAGGGGAGCGGCGCTCATCGCCGTACTGTTCAGCATCGGCGGTGATTTCTTTCTTGATCAGGGTTTTCAGACGACGCTCGGAACCCAGGGTTTTTTCCAGGTTGTCGCGTTCTTTTTCCAGCTCGTCCTGCTCACCGCGGATCTTCATTTCCTCAAGCTTGGCCAGATGGCGCAGCTTCAGTTCGAGAATGGCTTCAGCCTGAATATCGGAGATACCGAAGCGCTGCATCAGCACCTGCTTGGGTTCGTCTTCGCGGCGGATGATTTCGATCACTTCGTCGATATTGAGGAAGGCAACCAGCAAACCTTCGAGGATATGCAGGCGGGCCAGCACTTTATCGAGGCGGAACTGCAGACGACGACGTACGGTTTCGGTGCGGTACACCAGCCACTCGCTGAGCATGGTTTTCAGGTCTTTGACCTGCGGACGGCCGTCGAGGCCGATCACGTTCATGTTCACGCGGTAGTTTTTCTCGAGGTCGGTGGTGGCGAACAGGTGCGCCATCACAGCGTCGGCATCGACGCGGTTCGACTTGGGTACGATCACCAGCCGGGTCGGGTTTTCGTGGTCAGATTCGTCGCGCAGGTCGCTCACCAGCGGCAGCTTTTTCGCCTGCATCTGGGCGGCAATCTGCTCCAGCACTTTGGCACCGGAAGTCTGGTGCGGCAGCGCGGTGATGACGATATCGCCGTCTTCAACCGTGTACACAGCGCGCATTTTCACGCTGCCACGGCCGTCGCGGTAAATCTTACGCAGCTCGTCACGCGGGGTGATGATTTCAGCTTCGGTCGGAAAATCCGGTGCAATCACGTGTTCGCACAGGGCTTCCAGCGTGGCTTCCGGGTCGTCCAGCAAATGAATACAGGCGCTGGCCACTTCGCGGATATTGTGCGGCGGAATATCCGTCGCCATACCCACGGCGATACCTGTGGTGCCGTTGAGCAGCACGTTCGGCAGACGCGCCGGCAGCGTGCAGGGTTCGTCCATGGTGCCGTCGAAGTTCGGCTGCCATTCCACCGTGCCCTGACCCAGTTCGCTGAGCAGCACTTCGGCGTACGGCGCCAGACGCGATTCGGTGTAACGCATGGCGGCGAAGGATTTCGGATCGTCCGGCGCCCCCCAGTTGCCCTGACCGTCCACCAGCGGGTAGCGGTAAGAGAACGGCTGCGCCATCAGCACCATGGCTTCGTAGCAGGCGCTGTCGCCGTGCGGGTGGTATTTACCCAGCACGTCACCCACGGTACGGGCGGATTTTTTGTACTTGGCGGTGTGTTTCAGGCCGAGTTCGCTCATGGCGTACACGATGCGGCGCTGTACCGGCTTCAGACCATCCCCGATGTGCGGCAGGGCACGGTCGAGAATGACGTACATGGAATAATTCAGGTAAGCATTTTCGGTGTAATGCTTAAGCGACTGACGTTCGGTGCCGTCGTCGGAGTAAGTGATCTGATCCGTCATAAGTCCTCAGGGCCAGTTTCGGATGCGTATAAGGCAAACAAAGATGGTCCCGATTGTGACTGACCACGGCCTTCAGCTCAATGGGAAAGAACCGGCCGGCTGACGGCTGTGCGCTGCCTCACGCTCTGGCGGTCATTGTAATTGGCTTCAGGGTTGCAGCTAGGGTTGCGGCTAAGGTGCCGGTTAGGGTTGCCATTAAGCCTGACGCTGCATCGGGCGCCGGTCGTTCGGATTGCTGGAAAGATTACAGCGAATTTTTGCCATGGAATGATCCGGCGGCCATTCTGTACTCTGCAATGAATTCCCGAAAACCGGCGGCGCCCCCGGATCACACAACCCACGCCGCTGGCTTACTCAACAGGAGGTATCCCATGGCCACTCTGCTTAACGGCGAAGTAAAGGATCTCGACGGCTTCAGCGTCACCCGCATTCTGCCGCACAAGGCGAAGAAAATGGTGGGGCCGTTTATCTTCCTCGACCACATGGGCCCGGCGCTGTTTAAGCCCGGTGAAGGCGTCAACGTTCGCCCCCACCCGCACATTGGTTTATCGACCCTGACCTACCTGTTTTCCGGCAGCATGCTGCACCGCGACAGTCTGGGTAATGTGCAGGAAATTCACCCCGGCGATGTGAACTGGATGACCGCCGGGCGCGGCATTGTGCATTCCGAACGGGAAACCCTGGAAGTGCGCTCGCGCGAACACGAACTCAATGGCCTGCAATTCTGGCTGGCGCTGCCACCACACAAAGCAGAAATTGCGCCTTCGTTTCAGCACATCAAGCGCGAAGACCTGCCACACCGATATGCCGGCAAAACCGTGCTGCGTCTGGTGGCCGGCGAAGCCTTTGGTATGACGTCACCGGTGCGTACCCACTCGCCGATGTTTTTCGCCGATGTGGTGGCCCATGCCGGTGACCGGGTGTCGGTGCCGGAACAGGCGGGCGAGTGCGCTGTGTACATTCAGAGCGGTGAGCTGAACATCGACGGGCAGCTGTTCTGCGCCGGCGATTTTGTGTTGCTCGACACGCCCGACGATATTCAGATTCAGAGCAGCGGCCGCTTCGTGATACTCGGTGGCGAACCCTTTGCGGAGACTCCGTATATCCGCTGGAATTTCGTGGCGTACAGCCGCGAGCGCATTAAACAGGCCGAGGAAGACTGGAAGGCACAGCGCTTTGCTGTGGTGCCCGGCGACGATGAGGAATTCACGCCACTGCCGGGCCTGTAACACCCGCTGGCAACGCCCAGTGGCAACGCCGCGACAGCGTTTCAGCTGTCGCTGTGGGAATACCGTTTGTAAAAGCTGTCGCCGTCCATCGGACGGGCAAAATAATACCCCTGCAGCCAGTCGCAGCCGATGCGGCGCAGGGTATCTACCTGCTCTTCGTGCTCAACGCCTTCGGCCACCACAATCAGGCCCAGACTTTTTGCCATCAGAATAATGGCGCGCACAATTTCGTAGTCGTTCACGTCGTCGTTAATATCACGCACAAACGACTGGTCGACTTTAATCACGCTCACCGGCATCGACTTCAGTTTGCTCAGCGATGAATAGCCGGTACCGAAATCATCAATGGCAAACTCCACCCCCATGCTGCGCAGCTGCTGCACCTGATGAGTCACTTCGGTGGTGCCCGACATCATTAACGATTCCGTGACCTCCAGTTCCAGCCAATGCGGATCAAATTCGAGATGCTGCAGAATGCTGGCAACTGTGTCGGCAAAGGTCGCGTTGATCTGAATAGCGGATACGTTCACCGCCAGCTTTTCCAGCATCAGTCCCTGCTGACGCCAGAACATAAATTGCTGGCAGGCGGATTTCAGCACCCAGAACCCCAGCTCAGTGATCATGCCGCTGGTTTCTGCCAACGGAATAAAATCGTGCGGCGAAATCATGCCGCGCACCGGATGCGGCCAGCGTAACAAGGCTTCGACGCGGCGCGGGTGCACTTCGCCGGTACGGAACTGCGGCTGGTAATTCAGGGTAAAAGCGTGATCTTCCAGCGCGGAACGCAGATCCTGCTCCAGCGACATGCGCGAATGAATGGTGTCGGTCAGTTCGCGGTGGTAATGATAAAAACGGTTACGGCCCAGCTCTTTGGCTTTGTGCAGCGCCGCGTCGGCGTTGCGGATCAGCTCATCGACGTTCACACCGTCGTCCGGGTAAACCGCAATACCGGCACTGGCAAACACGCTGAGCAGGTGTCCCTGCAGGCTGTAAGGGCGCGAAATAATCTGCAGCAGCTGCTCGCACTTTTCATGCACTTTATCGGATTTTTCGATGCGGGTGAGCACCACCACAAATTCATCGCCGCCCAGACGCGCGCAGATGTCGGAGTCGCGCACGTTGTTGTGCAGGCGGTGGGCAACGTCTTTCAGCAGCAGGTCGCCGATGTCATGACCTATGGTGTCGTTGATGTCCTTAAAGCGGTCGAGGTCGAGAAAAATCACCGCCACCGCTTCACCCGCCCGGCGCGAAATCTGCAGTGCGTATTCGAGCTTTTTGTTCAGCAGAAGCCGATTGGGCAGACCGGTCAGGACATCGTGATGGGCAATGTGTTCGAGGTTTTCCTGCGCTTTTTTAAGTTCGGTAATATCCCGGCTTAAACCAAACACGCCGACGATATTGCCGCCCTTGTCATAAATCGGGGTTTTCTGGGTTTCCAGCAGCATGACCGTGCCATCGACGCCGTGCACCCATTCTTCGTTGACGTTGGCGTTTTTACGCCCCACTGCTTCGCCGTCTTTCTGGCGGAAAAAATCGGCGGTTTCTTTATCGAAGATATCGTAGTCGGTGCCACCAACCGGATTTTTGCCGAAGAATTCGTTGAATTTACGGTTGGAGAAAATATAACGGCCGTTGACGTCTTTGTAGAACATCATGTCCGGAATCGAGTTAAGAATATTCTGGATCAGCGAGGTGCGCTCGTTCAGCTGTTCGTCACTGAGCTGACGGCGACGCACTTCGGTCCACAGAAATACGCCGACGGTGGCGGTAAAAATAATCAGGGACAACGCCAGTAAAAACTGGCCGCGATAAGCCGCCCAGAAATCCGGCTCGGCATTCAGCCAGTCGACGTTCTGCGGTAAATCGTCTTCACCAATGCCGTACTGCGCCAGCACCTGAGCGTCGGCCAGGGTGAGAAAATCGCCGTGCCATTCGACGTTGATGTCGTTCACCGGCACGCCGCTGAGAATGCTGCGCGCCATGACCGCCACACGTTCTGCGCTGCGCTCCAGATCGGTAACTACGCCACCCGCCAGCCCGCTGCCGATGCCGTTCTGCCACAAATGCCACAGAGGCACCCCCGACGAGAGGCTCAGATACTGAACCGCCTGACTGAAATCGCGGCGCTCGCCGGCCTTGTCTTCGCGCGCGGAAATAAGCAGCACCGGCTGCTCATGCAGCTCCGCCAGCTGCGCCGATAATTCGCCCCAGCTCATGTCTGCCAGCGACAGGTAGGTAATACGCTGATTCAGGCTTTCCGATGCCTGAGCCAGTTGTGTCAGCACGTCGTCGTAGCCACTCAGGCCGTCCCGGATGACATACAGATTATCGAGGCCCGGGTACATAAAACGCATCAACGCGAAATATTCATACACAGGCAACGACTCGTGAATACCGGTCAGGCCACCACGGCTGCGCAGCGAACGGATTAACGCCGGGTCGCCAATGCCGAAGCAGATAACGGGGATATCGCCGAACAGCGGGGCATCGCCTTCCATGGCCAGTTTTAACGCCGCTTCACCGGCGGTAATGACCAGATCGTAACGTTCGCCGTTGTCGTGCTTGGTGCGCAGTAAATGGCGGTAGGCTTCGAGATAATCGGCGCCCTGATTGAACTCGGCGTCCATGAATTCGACGTGAAATTGCAGCGGCTGCTGCACCGGCTGACTCAGGGCATTGCGCAGGGTGCGCACAATGTCGGATGCCATGGGGTAGAGAGGGTCGTAGGACAGTAGCAGCAGAACCTGACGCGCGTGGTCGCCGCCTGTCTGCAATGCCGCGGCCACTGAGCCCGACAGGCACAGCACCAGGATCATTGCCCAACGTACAACCACTGCAGCCATATCTCCCCTCTGCTCAGAGCGGTCGCTCTGTGAGCGGCCGGATCCGTCCGGCCGGTTAAGATCAGGCGATTTCCGCTTCGTTTCCGCGGGTCTCAAGCCAGGTTTTGCGATCGCCGGCGCGCTTTTTGGCCAGCAGCATATCCATCACTTCATGAGTACCATCACCCGGCTCCAGTGCCAATTGCACCAGACGACGGGTGTTCGGATCCATGGTGGTTTCACGCAGCTGCATCGGGTTCATCTCACCCAGACCTTTGAAGCGCTGAACGTTCACTTTACCGCGTTTATTTTCGGCTTTGATGCGTTCCAGAATGCCCTGCTTTTCCGCCTCATCCAGCGCATAGAAAACTTCTTTGCCCAGATCGATACGGTACAGCGGCGGCATGGCCACATACACGTGACCACGCGACACCAGCGCCGGGAAGTGACGGACGAACAGCGCGCACAGCAGCGTGGCGATGTGCAGACCGTCAGAGTCGGCGTCGGCGAGGATACAGACTTTACCGTAGCGCAGACCCGAAAGGTCGTCAGAGCCCGGATCAATACCCAGCGCCACAGCGATGTCGTGCACTTCCTGCGAGGCCAGAATTTCGTTGGAGTCGACTTCCCAGGTGTTCAGGATCTTACCGCGCAGCGGCATGATGGCCTGAAATTCACGGTCGCGCGCCTGTTTGGCGGAGCCACCGGCCGAGTCCCCTTCCACCAGAAACAGTTCGCCGCGCTCACTGTCCTGACCACTGCAGTCGGCCAGCTTGCCGGGCAGAGCCGGGCCCTGAGTGATTTTCTTACGGGCCACGGTTTTCGATTTGCGCAGACGGGTCTGGGCACTGGAAATGGCCAGCTCAGCCAGTTGTTCGGCTTCGGCGGTGTTTTCGTTCAGCCACAGGGCGAAAGAATCTTTCACCACGCCGGAAATAAAACTGGAGGCTTCGCGCGATGACAGACGCTCTTTGGTCTGACCGGCAAACTGCGGATCGGCGAGCTTGGCCGACAGCACAAAAGCGCAGCGCTCCCACAGGTCTTCCGGCGTCAGCTTGATACCACGCGGCAGCAGATTGCGGAATTCACAGAACTCGCGCAGCGCGTCCAGCAGGCCGGAACGGAAACCGTTAACGTGCGTACCGCCCTGCGCGGTCGGGATCAGGTTGACGTAGCTTTCCTGCAGCAGCTCGCCGCCTTCCGGCAGCCAGTGCACGGCCCAGTCGACGCCTTCCGTGGTGCCGGTCATAGAACCGCAGAACGGCTCGGACGGCACAACTTCGTAACCGGTGGCGTGGACTTTCAGGTAGTCCTTCAGGCCGTCTTCGTAATACCACTCGGCACTGTCTTCCGGATTCGGCGCATTGAATTTGATGCGCAGGCCCGGACACAAAACCGCCTTGGCGCGCAGCACGTGTTTCAGACGCGGGACAGAGAACTTGGACGAATCAAAATATTTCGGGTCCGGCAGGAAGCGCACCGAGGTACCGGTTTTCTTTTTCGCGCAGCTGTCGATGACCTGCAGGTCGAGGGCTTTGTAGCCGTCTTTGAAACCGATGCGCGATACCTGACCGTCGCGCCAGATAGTCACTTCCAGCACTTTCGACAAGGCGTTCACCACCGACACGCCCACGCCGTGCAGACCGCCGGAGAACTGGTAGTTGTCGTTGGAGAACTTACCGCCGGCGTGCAGCTGGCTGAGAATCAGCTCGACACCAGACACACCGTGTTCGGGGTGAATATCGGTCGGCATACCGCGGCCGTCATCGAGCACGGTCATGGAGCCGTCGGCGTGCAGCGTGACGTCCACATAGGTGGCGTGGCCGGCCAGAGCCTCGTCCACGGAGTTGTCGATCACTTCCTGCGCCAGATGGTTCGGACGCGTGGTGTCTGTGTACATGCCCGGGCGTTTGCGCACCGGGTCAAGACCGCTCAGTACCTCAATCGACGAGGCGTTATATTGCTTAGACATTCAAACCTCTGAGTGTCTGCGAAAATTCGGGTTGTTGGGGAGTATAACGGGCTCGTGCGGCGGTTGGGAGGGCTGACGCCAGCCAGCCGTCAGCGATCCGGCCCGTGCGCGGCCACCCACTGCAGAATCATGGGCATGCGCTCAATGAAATGGTCGAAACTGTGGTTGCCACCGCCTTCCGTCCAGGACGGACACTGACGGTATAAAGCCGCAGCCTGACGGTAATCCAGGGTTTCATCGCCGGTCTGCAACAGCAGCAGCAGACGGTGCGGATTTTGGATCTGATCGTGGTTCATGGCCTGCAGCTGGGCGATGTGTTCCAGCGTCAGTTCATGCACCTCACCGGTATAAAAATGCGTGTTCGGCCCCAGGTAATGCTCAAACAGATCAAACGGCCGCACCGCCGGATTCACCAGCACGGCAGGCACGCCAGAGGTTTGAGCCAGATGAGTGGCGTAAAAACCACCGAGCGAACTGCCGATCACGAACACCTGAGCAAACTCAGATTGCAGGCGCCCCAAAGAGGCCTTTGCCAGCGCCATGGCCTCAGCCGGCGCAAAGGGCAGTGAGGGGACGCACAGCTGTTCCGGGGTGAGATGAGCGGCGTAAAAATCGACCAGCTGACGGGCTTTCTGCGATTGAGGAGAACTCAGAAAGCCGTGCAGGTAGAGACAAGCGGTATCAGATGGGAACAATAGAACCTCAGTAACCCTTCACTGAGTAATCGATTTCAAACTCGATGCCTTCAACGCGGCTGACGCCGGTTTCAAGGCGACCGTCGGCGTGCAGGTCAATCCAGCGGTAGCCCGGCGGCAGAGAGTCGACCGAGAAATCCTCAGAGCCCGGCGTGAACTGCACGCAGGTCGAGGGCGTGGACATAAAGCGCACACCGTGGATCATCTGATCGCTTTCCTGATGCACATGGCCCCACAGCACTGCGCGTACATTGTCGTACTGACGGATCAGTGAGCAGAACTCGTCGCCGTTTTTCACGCCGATGCGGTCGATCCAGGCACTGCCCATGGAAATCGGATGGTGATGGAAGCTGATCAGGGTGTGCAGATCGGGGCGCTCTTTCAGAGCTTTTTCCATCAGGTCGAGCTGGTCTTTTTTCAGGCGGCCATACACAGCGCCTTCCACCTGCGAATTAAGCAGAATCAGCTGCCAGTGTTGGGTGCGGATGATGCGATTGAGGTGCTCAGTGCCAGAAGCGACGGCCTGCATAGGTTCAGGCTGATCGTGATTGCCTTCAAACCAGAAGACAGGGCATTGGAACGGGATCAGGGCATCGTGCAGATGCTGGTAGGCGGTTTCGGTTCCGTCCTGAGACAGGTCGCCGGTAACCAGAATGGCGTCAATCTGCGTGCGTTCGGTGCGCACCACATCCAGCACACAGCGCATGCTGTGCAGGGTTTTCATCCCCAACAGATGACCGTCTTCCGGGCCGTTCAGATGCGTATCCGTGATCTGAACCAGCCGCAGCGTATCGTCTGAATCCAATGAATACAAACTGCACCCCTGTCCCTAGTTATTCTTGTCAGTGTCCAACTTTATCGGCCACAGCGCAAACTGGCCACGACTAAGTTCACATTTGTCCGGGTTTGTCAGGCGTTTCACCGACCATTTACACTTCCCGGCAGTGCAACCGGCTGTTGCACCCGTCCATAACGCTGGCAGTGAGCCAGCCATTCAGACAAAAAGCGATTGAGCTGTACCTTCTCATCCGGTAGACGCATGGCCGGGTTCGGGTACTGGTAACGGCCGTCAAAACGCTGCTCATTCTGCCAGGAGGTTACCTCGGCCATGCCCGCATCATGGTACATGCGCACCTGCAGCGCCAGTGGTTGCAGCCAGGCCGGACTCAGGCCCTCCTGATACACCGACAGGATGCTGGTGTAGCGGTGATCTTCATCCACGACGATGCGGACTCGGGCCTCGTTACCGCGGGTGCTGAGCACAAAGCTACGCTCTGCATGGCCGGACGGCAGCAGACGCAACAGTCGCAGGTAGTTGCCCTCGCACAGCGCGGCCATCTCCTGCAGATCGGGTACATAGGGTTTACGGCGTTTCAACGTTTCAGGTCTCCCCGCTCATCGGGTCGGGAGGTTAACCAAAAAATGCAAAATACGCTCCCGCACCTGGCATGGGAAGCGGGAAATTTCGCGTGACTTAATTGCCTCTGTCAGCGCCTCAGGGCGCAAGCTCAGCCTGATGAAGTTTAAGCCATTGCAACGCCATGATGGTGGCGGCGTTGTTGATGACGCCGTCTTCCAATGCCTGCCAGGCTTCCGCGAACGGCAGCGACACCAAGCGGATGTCTTCGTGCTCTTCTGCCAGACCGTGCAGCCCGCCCACGCCGTCGCTGTCGATCAGACCGCAGAAAATCTGCACCCGCTCACTGGTGCCACCCGGTGATACCCAGTAACGGCAAACCGGCAGCAGGCGGTAAAAGTGGCAACCGGCCTCTTCGAAAGTTTCCCGCTCCGCCACCGCTTCATAGCTTTCGCCCTCTTCCACCATGCCGGCCACCAGCTCCAGCAACCAGGGCGAGCGTTCATCAGCCAAAGCGCCGATGCGGAATTGTTCCGTCAGCACCACCACATCTTTTGCGGGATCATACAGCAGTACACACACGGCCTCGCCGCGTTCGAACAGTTCCCGCGTGAATTCCCCGGTCCAGCCACCGGCAAAGGTTTTGTGGCGCAGGCGGATTTTGTCGATGCGGAAAAAGCCCTGATAACCGGTTTCAACCCCGGCAATCTCAACGTCCTGAGGGCCAAAAGTGTCCGGAATCATGCTTGACCTACCTATATTACTGATTAAGAATATTCTTGTTTCCGCGCGTCGCCAGACAGCACGCTGTGTTGTCATCGGTGGAACAATCGGCTCAAATTTTATCCGATTTTTTCTGTTAGAATCCGGCGACATCTCCCAATTTAACTTGCTGCGAAAGGCAACTCTATGAAAAAACTGCTCTCACTGACGACTGCCCTCCTGGCATCCGGCGCAGCCTGTGCGGCGGATCTGAGCACCATTTATCAGCAGGCCGCCAGCAATGACGCGGAAATCGCAGCAGCCCGCGCGACCCGTGAAGCAGACGCCTACAACGTAACCATCGCCCGTGGCGCCCTGCTGCCACAGGCTCAGATTTCTTACAGCCACACCGAAATCAGCTCAGATCTGGAAGGTGCGGTGGTAACCGGCGGCTCTGCCGTATCCATTGAAAGCGATTACAGCCGCGATGTACTGCAACTGTCGGCCTCCCAGACCCTGTTCAATCTGAACAGCTGGTACACCTATCAGGCGGCACGCACCGGTGATGAAGCTTCCGCCCTGCAACTGCAACTGTCTGAACAACAGCTGCTGATGCGCACCGCGCAGGCATACTTCAACGTGCTGCGTGCGAAAGACAACCTGTCGACTGCTCAGGCTGAAGAAAAAGCGGTTAAACGTTCTCTGGAACAGACCAAACAACGTTTCGATGTGGGCCTGATCGCCATCACCGACGTGCACGAAGCACAGGCCAGCTACGACCTGTCTTACGTAAACCTGCTCGGTATGGAAGCGGCACTGGATATTTCTTACGAAGCGCTGGAACAGCTGACTGGCCAGCATTTCGATGCGGTATCACCACTGCGTGATGACGTGTCCATGGAAATGCCGGCCCCGGCCAATGTGGATGAATGGGTAAGCTCAGGCATGGAAAAATACGCCGGCATTCTGCTCGCAGAAGCCAGCAAAGACGCCGTACGTCTGCAGCGTAACGCCACCCGTTCCAACCATGCACCGACTGTGACCCTGACCGGCGCTTACCTGAGCGGCGATCAGAGTTCTGTCGACAGCAATGGCGATCCGTACAACGGTGACATTACCCAGATCGGTGTGGAAATCTCCATGCCGCTGCTGGCCGGTGGTTCTCTGTACGGTCAGACCAAGCAGGCGGCCATGAACTTCGCCGCGGCCGACTATCAGCTGGAACAGCAGCGTCGTGAAGCCAAGCAGAACATCCGCAGTCTGTTCCGTCAGGTGAAAACCGACGTACTGAACGTGAAGGCCCGTAAACAGGCCATCACCTCTGCCAAAAGCGCGCTGGAAGCCACTGAGACTGGCTATAAAGTGGGTACCCGCAACATCGTTGAAGTGCTGAACGCGCAGAAAAACGTGTTCAGTGCGCAGCGTGACTACGCCAACGCCCGTTACGATTACATCATCAACCTGCTGACGCTGAAGTTCTACGCCGGCACCCTGAACGAAGCCGATATTCAGCAACTGAATACCTGGCTGGCCGCTGCCTGATCCGGTAAGCGCCCATAAAAAAACCGCAGCCTGAGCTGCGGTTTTTTTATGTCTGCCAATCAGCGCCTGCACGGGGTGCGAAGCGCTGCCGGCACAGGATCAGAAGCTTACTTCCAGACCCAGACCGTAGTACTGAGCGTTCAGGCTCTCGTCGTCAGACTCTTCGCTGGTCACATAAGCGAAGGTTTTCGCAGTTTTGGCCAGCTTGTAGTCAGCACCCAGAGAGTAGCTTACGCCACCTTCTTTCTTGATATCGGACGCGCCGTACTGAGCTTTCAGGGTAACGTCGCCGTTCAGTTTGTAAGCGGCAGATGCCATCCAGCCATCAACGCTGTCGGTGCCATCCACATCCTGAGTTTCCCACAGAGCACCCAGCTGCACAGCACCCAGAGTGTACTGAGCAACCACACGGCCCAGATCGGTACCTTCAGCTTTCACGTCAGTGTCGTAGGCATAGGCCAGATACAGACCGTTCAGGGTGTAGGCCAGAGACGCAGACACACCGTTGTTGGTTTCTTCGTCTTCGCTGTTGATGTGATCAACGGCAACTACAACACCCGCCAGACTTGGAGAAGTGTACTGAACGCTGTTTTCTTTACGGTTTTCACCAGACGCGCTGATGACGTTTTTGATGTCGCCCTGCAGATCGTTGAACAGGTCAACTTTGCCTTGAGACAGTTTGAACGGGGTATCGAACACACCGAACTGAACAGTACCGAAACCACCCTTCACACCGGCAAAGGTATTGCGCTGGGTCAGGGTTGACTTGTAATTAAATTTGTCTTCTTCAGCGTTATCAACTTTTCCACTCAGGGTTTTAGAGCCGTTATCAGCAAACACTTCAACTTCAGCCTGATAAATCACGCTCAGGCCGTTTTCCAGAGCAACGTTGCCTTTCAGACCCAGACGGGACGCGTTGGAGTTCAGCTGGCTGAAGTTGCCGGCATCCTGCTGTTGCACGAATTCCTGAGTCAGGTTCAGCTTGCCGTAGAATTCTGGTTTTTCTATTTCGATGGTCTCGGCCTGAACAGCGAACGGGGCAGTTACAGCCAGAGCTAATGCGATTTTTTTCATAATTAGTTCCCAATCAATGTCATGCAAAAAGAAGCCGGGGGCCGGGGAAACAGAGGTCTCAAATCCGGTACTGGCTGAATACGTGACAATCTTGTTTCAGCTACGTTACAGAAATATGACATCACTGCAGTTTTATTTCACTTTGATGGCATTTTCATGACAAGGACTAAAACGACCTGTTTCTTCCACTAATCATTAAAGACGCTCCAATCATGACGTCCAGTGTATCGCGCGCAATAAAAAAGCCCGCGCGGCGGATGCCGGGCGGGCTTTTTCACGACAGGCCATCAGTCCTTACGGGCTGCCTGCTGTTCGATTTCATTCAGCGAACTGTGACGAACGTCGGTACCTTTCACCAGGTAAATCACCTGCTCAGAAATGTTACGCGCGTGGTCGCCGATACGTTCGATGGCGCGCAGAATCCACAGAATATTGATCGCCTGACCAATTGAGCGCGGATCTTCCATCATGTAGGTGATCAGTTCACGCAGCGCAGATGCATACTGCTGGTCGACCAGCTTGTCGTTACGCACCACTTCCACCGCGCCATCCACATCGTGACGGGCGAACGCGTCCAGCGCACCAGAGATCATTTTCACCACTTCAGCGCCCATATAACGCATGGCTTGCTGACACAGCTGAGCGTTGGCACTTTCGCCGACTTCCAGCGCATGGAAAGCGATTTTGCTGGCTTCATCACCGATACGCTCAAGGTCGCGCACCACGCGGGAAACCGCCAGCACCATGCGCAGGTCGGATGCCGCTGGCTGACGACGTACCAGAATCTGGGTGCATTCATGGTCGATGGTCACTTCCAGCTTATCCACTTCGTCTTCACGGCGGATAACGTCGTCGGCCATGCGCGTATCGCCACTGCAGATGGCTTCTACGGCGTTGGCAACCTGACGCTCGACCAGACCACCCATGCCCATCATGTGGTTGCGGATGGCTTCCAGATCAGCGTTGAACTGGCCGGAAATATGCTGGTTAAAATTCATTTCCATCTGACGTCCCCTTAACCGAACCGGCCGGTAATGTAGGCTTCTGTTAATGAGTGCTCCGGCGTGGTGAACACCTGATCGGTTGGATTCACCTCAATGAGTTGCCCCATGTGGAAGTACGCCGTGCGCTGAGACACCCGGGCAGCCTGCTGCATCGAGTGGGTAACGATCGCGATGGTGTAATTTTCACGCAGCTCGTCGATCAGTTCTTCAATTTTAGCAGTTGCAATCGGATCCAGTGCGGAACACGGTTCGTCCATCAGAATAACTTCCGGATCAACCGCAATGGTACGTGCAATACACAGACGCTGCTGCTGACCGCCGGACAGACCGGTACCCGGTGCGTGCAGGCGATCTTTTACTTCGTTCCACAGACCAGCGCGCTGCAGACTTTTTTCCACGATTTCATCGAGGTCGACACGGGAATGCGCCAGACCGTGAATGCGCGGGCCGTAGGCGATGTTGTCGTAAATCGATTTCGGGAACGGGTTCGGCTTCTGGAACACCATACCCACGCGGGCGCGCAGCGGTACCACATCCACTTTCGGATCGTAGATGTTCTCGTTGTCGAGTTCTATGGCGCCTTTCACATGACAGATGTCGATGGTGTCGTTCATGCGGTTCAGGCAGCGCAGGAAGGTCGACTTGCCGCAACCGGACGGACCGATCAGGGCAATCACTTCGTTGGAGCCGATATCCAGGCTGACATCAAAAATCGCCTGCTTTTCGCCGTAAAAAACATCCACACTGCGTGCAGTCAGCTTTGGCTGTTCTACCAGAGGTGCACCGCAGGTTTTGTGGTTTTCAATAATGGCCATAATTCTTTAATCCAAATCTGAAATTCGTTACCAATTACCAGCGACGCTCAAGACGACGACGCAGCATCACAGCGGCGGTGTTCATCACCACCAGGAATCCGAGCAGCACAATAATGGCGCCGGATGTGCGCTCCGTAAACGCGCGTTCAGGGCTGTCGGACCAGAGGAAAATCTGTACCGGCAGAACCGTGGACGGGTCGTTAATGAAACCCGGAACGTCCACCACGAAAGCCACCATACCAATCATCAGCAGCGGTGCGGTTTCGCCCAGCGCCTGCGCCATACCAATGATGGTACCGGTCAGCATGCCCGGCAGCGCCAGTGGCAGCACGTGGTGAAACACCACCTGCATCTTGGACGCGCCCAGACCAAAGGCCGCTTCGCGGATCGACGGCGGCACTGCTTTAATCGCTGCACGGCCGGAAATAATAATGGTCGGCAAGGTCATCAGGGTCAGCACCAGACCACCCACCAGCGGGGTGGAACGGGCAACACCGAAGATGTTGATGAAAATCGCCAGACCCAGCAGACCGAAGGTAATGGAAGGCACCGCCGCGAGGTTGTTGATGTTGATTTCAACAAACTCGGTGATTTTGTTACGCGGGGCAAATTCTTCCAGGTAAATCGCCGCTGCGACACCAATCGGGAAGGACAGCAGGAAGGTCACCATCAGGGTCAGGAAGGTGCCTTTAATGGCACCGTGAATGCCGGCCAGTTCCGGTTCACGCGAATCACCGTTGGTGAAGAACAGGGTATTGAAACGGGTGCTCAGGGTGCCATCAGCAACCCATTGCTCGAGCCATTCCAGTTCTTTGTCCGACACCATCGCCGAATGGAATTCCGTACCACGGTCGTGTTTGAACCACTGATCGACTTCGTCATCGGCCAGCAGATCGATAGAAATTGTCTGGCCGATCAGTTTCGGATCGGCCTGCACCATTTCCATCAGATGCCAGGAAGCACCGGCACTGACCATAGAGAACAGATCACGGCGCTCGTTGCGGCCTTCCGGTTTCATCCATTCTTTCAGATGGTTTTTGATCAGGCCTTCAAAATCGGCGTTGCGGATTTCCTGCTCTTCCGATTTTTTGTTAATGCCCAGATAGTCGCCATCCACCAGAATTTCGGTGTGGATAACGGTCTGGCGGAAAGACGACAGACCCTGCGACAGAATATTGCCGAACAGCACTACCAGGCACAGCAGACCAAAGAGTACCGACAGCAGACCATAAGCACGGAAGCGTTTTTCCGCCGCACGGCGGCGCTTCATGCTCTTTTCTACTTTTTGACGGGTAGTCACAGATGTCTCAGTCATATTGTTCCCGGTATTTCTGCACAATTTTCAGCGCGACGTAGTTCAGCGCCAGCGTGACAAGGAAGAGCACCAGACCCAGCGCGAACGCCGCCAGCGTCTTCGGCGAATCGAATTCCTGGTCGCCGACCAGCAGGGTTACGATCTGCACGGTCACCGTGGTCACGGAATCCAGCGGGTTAGCCGTCAGGTTAGCGGCCAGACCGGCAGCCATGGCCACGATCATGGTTTCACCAATGGCACGGGAAACGGCCAGCATCACAGCACCGACAATACCCGGCAGCGCCGCCGGAATAACCACCTGCGCCACGGTTTCACTGCGGGTAGCGCCCAGCCCGTAGCTGCCATCGCGCAGCGACTGCGGCACCGCGTTGATCACGTCATCGGACAGCGATGACACGAACGGAATAATCATGATGCCCATCACCAGACCCGCGGCCAGCGCGCTCTCGGACGACACCGCCAGACCAATCGATTCACCACCGTGACGAATCAGTGGCGCCACCGTCAGCGCGGCGAAGAAGCCGTACACCACGGTCGGGATACCGGCCAGAATTTCCAGCGCCGGCTTGGCGTAAGAACGGACACGCGGGGTCGCGTATTCCGACAGATAAATCGCTGACATCAGACCAACCGGTACTGCAATGATCATGGCGATGGCAGAAATCAGCAGCGTACCGGTGAACAAGGGAACCGCACCGAAGCTGCCGGACGAACCGGACTGGTCGGCACGCAGAGCGATCTGCGGTGACCAGACGGTGCCGAACAGGAATTCGATCGGGCTGACCTTGCCGAAGAACATCCAGGCTTCGTACAGCACAGACGCCAGAATGCCCAGCGTGGTCAGTACCGCGATACCGGAACTGGCAAACAGCATACGGCGGACGATGCCTTCTACTTCCGAGCGGGCGCGCATATCGGCCTTGATGCGGCGATAAATCAGCGCCAGACCGGCGATGGCCAGACACAGAATCATGGCGGTATTGAGCAGACTGCTGCGAGACTGCAGCGCCTTCAGGTGCTCAACCGCAGGCTCCAGCTCAGGGGCCGCTGTCACACCCGAGCCGATGGCCAGGTTGTGCACTTTGCTGATGGCCAGCTGAATGTCGGCGGACGTGCCATTGCGTACTGCGTCCGGCAGTTGGGCAACCAGCAGATGATCAATAACCGGTGCTTCCATCAGAGCCCACAGCAGCAACAGCAGCAGAGGGGGCAAACCGGTCCAGAGTGCCATCAGGGCACCGTAGTGAGTAGGCAGAGAATGCATGCGCATCCCCTGACTGGCGATGGCGCGCGCGCGGTTACGCCCCAGCAGATAGGCTCCGCCGAGAAGAATAAGCACTGCGATTATCAGGCTACTGTAATTCATGAATCTGAGGTCTGGTTGCTAAGTTTGTGACACGCAAAAGCCGAGGCAGGCCTCGGCTTTTGCTGCGGGTCGGCAGACGCGCGTATTACTTGGCGTTCAGCGGGATCAGACCTTTAGCGATCTTAACCTGCTGCTTGTAGGCATCCTCGGTCAGAGGAATCATGCCTTTGTCTGCCAGGTAACCGTCTTCGCCCATCGCACGCTCAGAGGTGAACTCGTTCAGGTATTCCTGAATACCCGGGATCACACCTACGTGAGCTTTCTTCACGTAGAAGTACAGTGAGCGGCTTACCGGGTAATCACCGGAAGCGATGTTGTCGAAGGTCGGCAGTTTACCGTCAACGGTAGAGCCCTGCACCTTGTCTGAGTTCTGTTCCAGGAAGCTGAAGCCGAAGATACCGAATGCATCCGGGTTAGCGACCAGTTTCTGTACGATCAGGTTGTCGTTCTCGCCTGCTTCGATGTAAGCGCCGTCTTCACGCAGACCCTGACATACTGCCTGGAATTTCTTCTCGTCAGTTTTCTTCATCGCTTTGATGAATGGGATCTCGGAACAGCCGCCTTCCATTGCCAGTTCAGCGAACGCATCACGGGTACCGGATGTTGGTGGTGGGCCCAGAACTTCAATTTTCTTGGCTGGCAGAGCCGGGTTCACGTCTTTCCAGGTTTTGTACGGGTTAGGAACCAGCTTCTCAGAACCGTCGGTCGCAGGAACCATCTTGGCCAGAGCCAGGTACATGTCCTTACGGGTGATGGTCATGTGTGGCGCTTTGGCAGAGTTAGCGAAGGTGATGCCGTCGAAACCGATGGTCACTTCAACGATGTCTTTAACACCGTTTTTCGCACACAGTTCGATTTCAGATTCTTTGATACGACGGGACGCGTTGGTGATGTCCGGAGTTGCATCGCCCACACCGGAACAGAACAGTTTCAGACCGCCGCCGGAACCGGTGGATTCCACTTTAGGGGTACGGAAGTTAGAGGCTTTACCGAAACGCTCAGCCACCACAGTGGAGAACGGATACACAGTAGAAGAACCTACAATGCTGATGTAATCACGCTCGGCCTGAGCCGTAGCACTTACTACAGAGGCCAGCAGAGCTGCACCGGTTAACAGAGCTTTTTTCATCGTCGTTTCCTGTTTTGTAGTTTCAGCCAGTGGCCGTAACACCTTGGATTGGATGCCCTGCATTATTGGATTGCAATGTTACAGAAATATGACAACCCGCAGTATTGTTACACCCGAATGACACTTGTGTGACACCACAAACCGGGTCAAAACCCGCGCCAGCAGCCGCTTCGTCAGGAATGACGGGTTATCCTTTGCGCCCATCGCCGCTATAATCCGCGCCCGTCTTCTCCCGCAGCGATCGCCATGAAAAACGCCCTGCATCTTATCAACCGTTTCACCCGCCTGTGCGGTCATGCCATCCGCTGGCTGGCCCTGTTTATGGTGCTGATTTCCTGTGCAGTGGTGATTCTGCGCTACAGCTTCGACATGCCTTCCATTGCCCTGCAGGAGGCGGTGATGTATCTGCACGCCTCGCTGTTTATGCTGGGCTCGGCCTACACCTGGCAGCAGGGCGGCCACGTGCGGGTAGATGTGTTCTACCGCAACTGGTCGCCGGCGCGGCAGGCGCTGGTCGACCGCCTCGGCATTCTGCTGTTACTGGTGCCCTTCTGCCTGTTCATGCTGTGGATCAGCTGGGAATACGTCGCCACGGCCTGGGCCATTGGTGAAAAGTCACCGGAATCTGGCGGCCTGCCGCTGGTTTTCCTGCTGAAAACCCTGATTCTCGCCCTGCCGGCCCTGATGCTGGTGCAGGCCGTGGCCGAGCTGGGCAACACCTTTACCCATCACAAAGACCCCGAAGACCTGCACGCCGACCAGGAGACCCACTATGGCTGAGTTAATGCCGCTGCTGTTATTTGCGGTGATCTGTCTGGTGCTGATGGCCGGCTTTCCGGTGGCCTTTACACTGGCCGGTACGTCCTTGCTGTTTGCCGGAGTTGGTCTGCTGACCGGTACGCTGGACGCTGCCTTCCTGCACGCCCTGCCGAACCGGGTGTTCGGCATTCTCAGCAACCAGATTCTGATTGCCGTGCCGCTGTTTGTATTTATGGGTGTGATGCTGGAAAAATCGCGCATCGCCGAACGTCTGCTGCGCAACATGGGCCTGCTGTTCGGTCCGGTGCGCGGCGGTCTGGGCTTTTCGGTGGTGCTGGTCGGCATGCTGATGGCGGCCAGTACTGGCATCATCGGCGCCACCGTGGTGACCATGGGCCTGATTTCTCTGCCGACCATGCTGCGTCAGGGCTACAGCCCGGCGCTGGCCACCGGCAATATCTGCGCGACCGGTACGCTCGGGCAAATTATTCCGCCGTCGACAGCGCTGATTATTCTGGGTGATGTGCTGTCGAGTGCGTATCAGCAGGCGCAGCTGAAGATGGGCATCTTCAGTCCGGAAACCGTCTCCGTGGCCGACCTGTTTGTCGGCGCCATCGTGCCCGGCCTGATCCTGGTGCTGGCCTACCTGCTCTATATCGGGGGCGTTGCCCTGTTCCGGCCACAAGCTGCCCCCGCAGTCAGTGACCGTCCACCGCTGGACATGGCGTTTATTGCCGAACTGCTGAAAGGCCTGCTGCCGCCGCTGGCACTGATCATCGCCGTACTGGGGTCGATTCTGGCCGGCATCGCCACGCCGACGGAAGCGGCCGGTATCGGTGCCGGTGGCGCCATGCTGCTGGCCATTGCCTACGGCGAGTTCGACCTTAAGCGGCTGCGCGAGGTGATGGACGCCACCGTGCAGGTGACCAGCATGGTGTTCATGATTTTTGTCGGTGCGGCGCTGTTTTCGCTGGTGTTCCGCGGTTTTGGCGGCGAAGAACTGGTGCACAGTGTGTTTTCGGACCTGCCGGGTGGCCTGTTCAGCGCCATGCTGATCGTGATGCTGGTGATCTTCCTGCTCGGCTTCATTCTCGACTTTATCGAGATCACCTTTGTGGTGGTGCCGATTGTCGCGCCTGTGCTGCTGATGTTGGGTGCCGACCCTGTGTGGCTGGGCATTATGATTGCCATCAACCTGCAGACCTCGTTCCTGACACCACCGTTTGGCTTTGCGCTGTTTTACCTGCGCGGTGTGGCGCCCGAATCTGTGCCGACGCGGACCATCTACAGAGGCGTTATCCCATTTATTCTCATTCAGCTGTTAGTACTGGTTTTATTGGCCGCAATGCCGCAATTGGCCACCTGGTTGCCAGACAGGCTCTACGGCTAGTCATAAAGTCGTATTGTCTTTGGGTGTGCTGGTTACGGAAAACCAGTACACTCCGCACAAAATAATTCTAAGCCCGGTTAACACCATGAATGATCAGCTTGAGGCCCGTGAAGACTGCGAGCCAACCCCGGATGGCGAGCTTACGCTGCGCCTGATTCCGACCCGAAACGACACCAATGTGCATGGCGATATCAGTGGTGGCTGGGTGGTTGCCCAGATGGATCACGCCGCCGAATGCGTTGCCAGCCGCATCGCTCAGGGCCGCATCGCCAACGTCGCGCTGGAGTCTGTGGTGTTCATGTCGCCCATCCGCATTGGCGCCGCTGTGTGTTTCTACACCCGCCTGCTGGATATCGGCTCATCGTCCATCCGCATCGCCATTGAAGTCTGGACCCAGAACCCGAACGAAAACGTGCGCCGCAAAGTCGTGGATGCCGTATTCGTCTACGTTGCCATCGACGAGCAGGGCCGCATCCGTCGCGTTCCGCGCTGAGCATCTTCCGGGCTCAGGATGCAGCGACAAAAAAGCCGGCGAAGTGCCGGCTTTTTTATTGTGCTCAGAAAACCCTGCTCAGCCGTCAGTCCAGCCCCATGGCCTTCATCACCACGTGCTGTTTCACAGGCAGCAGCTTGTCGAACAGGCGCATGCCTTCGTTGCGCAGCAGACGTACCAGCGGCAGGTCGGAGCCAAACAGCTGCTTGAAGCCTTCCATCACAGCCATGGTCGCGAGGTTATCCGCCTGACGGCGGCGCTGATAACGACTGAGCACCAGCTCTGAGCCAATATCCAGCCCCTTGGCCTGCGCGCGCAGGATTTCTTCAGCCAGAGTTTCGGCATCTTTAAAGCCCAGATTCACACCCTGTCCGGCCAGCGGATGAATGGTGTGCGCGGCATCGCCGGCCAGCACCACGCCTTCGCACCAGTAGTCTTTGGCGTGACGCTGACGCAGCGGGAAGCGAGCCTTCGCCGAGCTTTCCAGCACCTTGCCCAGCCGGCCTTCAAAGGCAGCGCTTAAGGCATTGTTGAAGTCGTCGTCACTCAGCGCCAGCACCTCATCGGCTTCTTCGGGAGAAGTCGACCAGACGATGGACGCCAGATGCGGATCCTGCGCCAGTGGCAGAAACGCCAGCGGCCCCTGCGGACGGAAACGCTGCCAGGCGGTAGCCTGCAACGGCTGCTCACAGCGCACGGTGGCGACAATGGCGTGATGGCCATAATCCCATTCCCACGCTGGCAAACCCGCCCACTGACGGATACGCGACAGCGCGCCGTCGGCACCCACCACCAGCTTGGCCAGCAGGGTTTCACCGTTATTCAGCACCACAGGGGTGAAGCCTGCGTCGTTGCGGTTGTCGATGTAACGCACCGGCTCGGCGACGATATCAATGGCCGCTGCGGCAACGCATTGCTGCAGCGCCCACAGCGTCTGTTTGTTTTCGACGATATGACCCAGCGCCGGCACATGCAGATCAGCGGCGCTGAAGGTCACAGAACCTGTGCCTTCGGCATCCCAGACTTTCATAGCGGTATAGGGGCTTAAGGCATTTGCCGGAATCTTCTGCCAGGCGCCAAGACGGCTTAAGAAGGCCTGACTCTTGGCCGTCAGCGCCGACACTCGCAGATCAATGTCCGCCAGTTCTGCGCCAAAGGCCGGGGCATCCGCACGGTACGCCGGATCCACCAGCGCAATGCGCAGGCCCTGTTCACCTTGCGCCAGTGCCGCCGCAATGGCCTGGCCAACCAGACCGGCACCGACAATCACCACATCGTATTGCATATTTATTCTCCGTCCGCCGGGATCAGCGCATGGACATCGGCAGCGCGCTGCCCGAGCCCCATGGCATGGCGGGTAAACAGTCGGCGCGTCACCGGCATGGCTGCCAGCGCCAGCAGACCAGCGTCACGCAGCACGCTGACCACGGCCGAATCGCTGGCAAACACTTTCGGCAGCAGATCGCTGGCACCAATGGTATTGCGCTGATCGGCTTGCTGCTGGCGTTCGTAGGCCTGCAGCAACGCCAGATCGCCCAACGCCTGACCTGAAGCCCAGGCGCGGTTTAAATGTTCGGCCAGTACCGCGGTGTCACGCATGGCCAGATTGAATCCTTGTCCGGCTACCGGGTGCAGGCTGTGCGCGGCGTTGCCGAGCAGCACCAGCGAGCGGCGCACCTGTTCTTTGCTTTTGACCAGCGACAGCGGATACGCCGCGCGCTCACCGGCTTTAAGCAGACGCCCAAGACGATAACCGATCTGAGTTTGCAGACGGGCGAGCAAGGCGTCGTCATCCAGCGCCATGACGCTATCAATCACGTCGTTGTTCAGCGTCCACACCACGGCATAGTCGTGGCTGTTGAGCGGCAGAAATGCGATAGGGCCGTCGTGGCTGAAGCGTTCGTAGGCCCAGTGACCGTGAGCGCGGTCGGTGCGCACCTGAGTGACCAGCGCATGCGTACCATAGGCGATGCGTTCATGCTGAATGCCCAGCTGCGCCGCCAGCGCCGAGCGCGCACCGTCGGCCATGATCAGCAAACCGGTCTGCAGCTGACTGCCATCGGTAAAGGTGAGCAGCGCGCCAGCGACATTCATCTGCACCTGAGTGACTTCCGCCGGCGCCATCACGGTCACGCCCGGCTGTTTAAGATCGCGCAGCAGGCCCTGACCAATCACGGCATTTTCGACGATGTAACCCAGAGCGTCGGTATTCTGTTCACTGGCGTGCAGGTGGGTCTGGCCGAAGCGGCCCTGATCCGACACCTGAATATGCTCGATGGCACAGGCGCGCGCCGCCATGTGTTGCCACACGCCCAGACGTTGCAACATCTGCTGCGTGCCGTAAGACAGCGCAGTAGCGCGACCGTCGAAACTCGGCGGGCGCTGGCTGATGTCACCATCCCAGTTGAGCGGCTGACGGTCGATCAGCGTCAGGGTCAGCCCACGGGCCAGCGATGGCCTGAGCAGGTGAACCAGACTGGCACCGGCCATGCCGGCGCCCAGTACCACGATGTCCGAGTGCGCAATCGGGTTGCTCATTGTCCGTCCTCAGCCGGCCATTAAGGCTTCAATGGCATCGACGTCTTTCACCACACCACGGGTCAGCACGTTGCAGCCGGTTTTGGTGACCACCACATCGTCTTCAATACGGATGCCGATGCCACGCCACATAGGGTCAACCGTTTCGTCATCCGGCGCGATGTACAGGCCCGGCTCAATGGTCAGCACCATGCCTTCTTCCAGCAGACGCCACTCGCCGTCGATGCGGTATTCGCCGACGTCGTGCACGTCCATGCCCAGCCAGTGACCGGTTTTGTGCATATAGAACTGACGGTAGGCCTGTTCTTCGATCAGGGTTTCTTCGTCACCACTGAGCAGACCATACTGCACAAGACCCGCCACCAGCACTTTCACCGCCGCCGCGTGCGGATCGTTCCAGTTATTTCCGGCTTTAACCGCATCGATGGCGGCATAGTTGGCGTCCAGCACCAGCTGATACAGCTTGCGCTGTGGCTCGGTAAATTTGCCATTGGCCGGGAAAGTACGGGTAATGTCAGAGGCGTAGTAATCCAGCTCACAACCGGCGTCGATCAGAATCAGATCGCCGTCTTTGATCTCGGCATTGTTGTGGGTGTAATGCAGGATGCAGGCGTTTTCGCCGGTGCCCACAATCGACGGATACGCCGGCCAGCGCGAACCGGCGGCCATAAAGG
The DNA here is from genome assembly GCF_050507655.1 of Thalassolituus sp. LLYu03. Classification (GTDB taxonomy): domain Bacteria; phylum Pseudomonadota; class Gammaproteobacteria; order Pseudomonadales; family Oceanobacteraceae; genus Venatoribacter. The sequence continues at coordinate 3,471,452 of NZ_CP191496.1, forward strand.
TGCGCATCAGTTCGGCTTCCAGCTCGTACTCGAACATACCCGGCTTCACCATCTGCATGGCGCGGGTGTGAGCATCGGCGCTGATGTCACAGGCGCGTTGCATCAGGGCGATTTCGGCCGGTGATTTGATCAGACGGATCTCGTGCAGCAGATGATCGAGAGCGCTGAACTCGCGCGGCGGCGTGGCGCCGTTACGCACCTGAGTCTTGATGTGGTTCACCCACTGCATCAGCTGGTTATCGAATACCGGGCTGACGCCCAGACTGGCGTACACGCGGTCTTTGCCTTCAATCAGCCCCGGCAGGATGTCGTCTATATCACTGATCGGGAAGGCGTCGTCACAACCCAGCACATCCGGTGCGGCTTCCGGACCAACGCGGCGGCCGGTCCAGATTTCTTTCTCTTTGATTTTCTCTTCACAGAACAGCACGTACTCACCGTGCTCACGGCCCGGAATCAGCACCACCACGGCGTGCTCTTCAGCAAAGCCGGACAGGTAATAGAAATCGGAATCCTGACGGAACGGATGCTCAACGTCACGGTTACGCACGGTCACCGGTGCCGACGGCACAATGGCGATGCTGTTCGGGCTCATCAGGTCCATCAGCTGACGGCGGCGTTTGGCGTACTCACGGGAATCCAGTTTCATATCAGCCTCTGTGCTGTGAATGAGTGCTTAGTGCAGGGTTTTCGGCGCGGCTTGCGCCTGCTGGTTCATGGCGTAGAACACGGTCAGCGCCGCCACACGGGCATGCTCAGCCAGTTCCAGATACAGCATTTCGTTCTGCGGGTCTTGAGGATCTTCGAGCTGCGCCTGAGAGAAAGCATCCAGATCCTGCAGCACTTCCATGACGTCGTCCGGCACCTTGCCCTGAACCTTGCCCGATGCGCCGAAGCCGTCGAGGAAGCCTTTGCTCCACTCGGCCAGACATTCGACCTGCTCTTCAATGTCGGCGTCTTCGTCGGCTGGCAGCAAGAGTACGAAATCCATCGCATCACCGGCCATACCGCGCAGCACGTCCTGATAAAAATCGTTCAGGAAGGCCGCCAGCTTATCGGACGGTGCGTCTTCCAGTTCCAGATAATCCTGCGCTTCCTGCAACCAGGTGCTTTTATCCAGACGTCCGCCCGCCGCCAGATAGCCGGCCAGCCAGCCTTGCAGCGCGGAGGGAGTCTGATAGCAGCCGGCTTCGACCCAGAGGTCGGCGGCCACATTAAAATCGATGTTCATAGCAGTACCGGTTCTACACAAAGGCGACATTCTAACACCGACGGCGCCGGGTTTTCTCTGCCCGTCATCTTTGACCTGCAATCACAGCAACTGGCCGGACACCACATTGACCATCAGGTCAGCCGCCTCTTATATTAAGCCGATTCTCACCGACCGCGGGACGGCAATGCAAAACCCTGAACTCCAGAACCTGCAGCGCAAAATTGAAAAGCTGCTGAGCGTGCATGCGACGCTGCGTGAGCAGAACCGCCAGATGCGTGCGGCCGAAGCCGAGTGGCAGGCGGAGCGCGCCAAACTGATGCAGCAGAACGAAATTGCACGCCGAAAAGTGAATGAAATGATCACCCGCCTGCAGACGCTGGAGCGTAACAGTGGCTAATTCTCCGAAGACCCTTGAACTCACTATCCTCGACCGCGAGTACCGGGTGAACTGCCCGGACGGTGCCGAAGAGAAACTGCGCGATGCCGCCCGTTACCTGAACGAGAAAATGCAGGAGATCAAACAGGCCGGCGCCGCCACGGGTAAGGTGCTGGGCACCGACCGTATCGCCGTGATCGCAGCGCTCAACATTGCCCACCAGCTGCGCGAAGTGGAAAGCCAGCAGCAGGGCCTGAATCAGGATGTGCGCCAACTGCACGCGATGATCGACGACGCCCTCGATCAGGACCTTCAGCTCGAACTGTAACGCCACCCGGCGTTACAAAATCCCCGTTTTTTCAGACCTATCTCTGTTATAATGCATCCGCTCTCTGGGGTGTTTGCCAGCTGATAAAGTCCTGAGCCGATGCATTTTTTTATGGAAGGTTTCACTCGCTGATGTGCGCATGTCCGCTCGACGGAAAGCCTGATTCAGTGTCTGGCCTGCCACCTTGGACCACAGGGTTCAAGGTCTTTATTTACGGCAGCGGCACAATGGAGAGCTCCTTATTCCTTTCTGCAGAAGCCGCGCATGAATAAACCGGAAATCCGCCGGGCCATACGCCAACGCCGCAATCAGCTCACCCGTCGTCAACGCCAGCAGGCTGCCAGACAGCTGCTTCACACCCTGCGTCAGGCTCCGCACTTTCAATACGCATCGCGCATCGCGCTGTACCTGACCAACGACGCCGAAATCGACACCGCCATTCTGCTGCGCGATCTGCAACGTCGCGGACGGCAAATTTTTCTGCCGGTTCTGCACCCTCTGAAAAAAGGACACCTGAGTTTTCTGCCGTACCAGCGTCACACCACCATGGTGAAAAACCGCTTCGGTATCAGCGAGCCGTCATTCCGCCACACCAAAGCCACACCCACCCGTTTTCTCGGGCTGATCTGCATGCCTCTGGTGGCGTTTGATGGCACGGGTAACCGGCTCGGTATGGGCGGCGGCTTCTACGACCGTACCCTGATGTTCATGCGCAAAAGCGGACACAAACCGGCACTGATCGGCCTGGCCTACGAATTACAGAAATGGGATGAACTGCCGGCTGAGCCGTGGGACATCAGGCTCAATGGCATTGCAACAGAACGGACGCTTTACCGCTTCGGATAATCCCGCTCGCTGACGTTAGGGTGCAGCCCGCAATCAGCGGATGCTGTTTTCCATGGTCATGAGCGCGGCAGGACGTGCCGGTTCACTGGTCAGTGTGGTCACCGCAGCACCGATGAGCACCACGACCGTCAGAAGGATCAGAATATCTGGCTTATTCATTGTTATTATTCTCCACGACAAACAACTTCGGAGTCGCCATACAGGCTCCAGCATTTTTTACCCGGTCTTAGGCAATTGCCTGAGACGCCCCAGCAATTAGCGGACCATTAATACGGGAAAAGTATGAAATACTGGTTACTGAAATCCGAGCCGGACACCTTCAGCTACGACGATCTGGCGAGCGCCCCGGACAGGCGCACAGTATGGGACGGCGTGCGCAATTATCAAGCACGTAACCTGCTGCGCGATGAAATAAATCCGGGCGACTTCACATTTTTTTATCATTCCAGCTGTAAAGAGCCAGCCATCGCCGGAATTTGCCGGGTCACCCGCACCGGCCTTGCAGATCCGTCGGCGTTTAACCCGGGTTCGCCCTACTTCGATGCCAAGTCGGATCCGGACAATCCGCGCTGGATTACCATCGAAGTGGAAGCGGTTCATGCCCTGAATCCGGTCGTCACACTGAAGGCAATGCGCCAGGACAGCGCACTGCAAGAGATGGCACTGCTCAACCGCGCCCGCTTATCGGTGCAACCGGTGACCGAGCAGGAATGGGATCACATCATGAGCCTGACGCGCACGGTATGAGCGGCAAACCCATTCTTCCGATCGTGGTAACCTTTGAGGCCAACACCGCGCAGCGTCTGTGCGGCTGCCGCCGCTGCACTAGCCGCCCATGGGCCGATGAACACTGCAGCGCAGTGGTTGAACATAGGGCGAAACAAAAACAGCTGGTGTGGTTATGCAGTTGCCGCGGCAGCCTTGCATACCCGTACTGCGATGGCACGCACAACCCAAGAAATTCGATGAGTATCTGGCAGGCCGTTAAAGCAATAACGGCCGGTTGGTTCAGACGGCGCTCGCCTGATGAGCGGCGCCCATGATGCGGTAGACCTGTTGGAACAGGTCGGCGGTGTCCAGCAGAGACGTGCCGGACACGATTTGTCCGTTTTTGATTTCCCAGAAGGTCGCGGCATGCAGCGCGACCATTTTATCGACCGGCTGAAATCCCATTAATGGCTTGATCAGTGAGCCGCAAAACGTCGACTGAGTGACCACGCGATTGCCTTCACAGACAATCTCTTCCACCGATATCGAGAAGTCTTCCATGCTGTCGCGGATTTTGCCGATCAGCGCACCCATGTCTTCGATGCCCATCGGCATATTCACCATGCTGGCGTAATACGTAAAGTCACGGGCCAGCAGCGAGCGGGCGAGATTAAACCGACCCTGATTCCAAGTCAGCTCAATAAAATTGCGCACCAGCTTTTTGTTTGTTTCGACGCTGTCTGTCATGCCGTCTCCCAATCTGCCGTCCTGGCGATAATTGTCCACCTGCATCCATTGGCTGCATGGTAGGGAGAGGATACGGATAAAGTTAGGACATTAAAGGACAAAGGGACCAGAGGGGACATTCCGGTCCTGAGCGGTCAATTGAGCCACTCTTTCATCGTGGCGTAAATTTCAGCCTGTAACGCCGGCGACTCGTTCACCAGATGATGCTGACCACCCGCGATCATTTTCAGCCGCAGATTCGGAAATTTAGCCTGCAGCACCCCGAGGTTGTAGCGCCAGTCCACCGTCTGATCGGCATCCCCCTGCACGATATTCACGACCAGCTCCGACGCCGGTAACGCTTCGATATAGGGTATCCATTTTTTCAGTGCGCCGACCCAGCGTACGCTCAGGTAATGCGGCTGCAGCGGATCGGTCTGGGCGATAAACCGCAGAAACTCGCTGTCGGCCGAATTCGGATTAAATTTGCGCTTGATGCGGCGCACAAAAAGACTGGCGATGGTATGCACCATACGACCACTGCGCCAACCTTTCGGGCGCACTAAGGGCGCCATCAGGCAAATCTCGCGGAATGGTGAGAGCGCCGGCGTCAGTTGCCGTTTCAGCAAATAATTCATCAGAATCGCACCGCCTGTGCTCTGGCCGAAGGCATAGACAGGCGCCGGCAGAAATTCCTGCACTTTCTGCAGCACCTGACTGAAGACGGAATCGTATTCCTGAAAGCTGCCGATTGATGCCCGCTCGCCACTGGACAACCCATGCCCCGGCAAATCAAAGGCAACCACGTTCAGCCCCTGCGCCAGACAAAAGCGGATCAGCGAACCGTAAATCCCCAGATGATCGTAGTAACCGTGCACCAGCAGCGCAGTGCCGGTTGCGGACGGGTGACGGAACACCTGCACAGCAATCTGGTGGGTATCAATCGCCATCATACCGGCCGAGTGAACCGCAGCTCCCGCCTCAGCAAACTCAAGACCGTAGGTCGCGCAATACTGCTGCCACTGGGAACCAGCCATCGGTTGCTGACTGCTCCAGTCCATGACGGGCAACTCGGAAATCACACCATTACGGGTCCAGCTCATCCTGACTCCTGTAGGCACGTTGCACTGACGATAAAAAACTCAGCATATAGTAGCAGAGAAAAAAGACGAGCCGTCTGTTCAGGGTTTTCAGCCAAGAGTCGTACGTATTTCTGCGCACAGGAAGACAGGCGATCAGATTTTAAACAGCTTTTCGGCAAAGCAAAGACCGGGAGAACGGAAAGTAAAAACGACAGCGAAACGCCGTCGTTTATATTGCCACCGAACGTTCAGACGATGCCAGCGAGCTGACCATACGGAAACCAAGTGCTTCTGACACGGATAAAAGTGGCGCCGAAGCGACCCTCATTCCACTCACGTAATCCGTAGATTACAGGGAGTAATACCTGTCGAACTCTATTGGGTCTGATTAAGAGTTGTGTTCTGAACACACAGAATCCGCAGTTTCTGATAAGAATAAAAAAGGGCCGCCGAAGCGACCCTCTTTCCACTAACGTAATCCGGAGATTACAGAGAGTAGACCATGTTGAACTCTACTGGGGCCGGTTAATAGTTGTGTTCACGAACGCACCGAACCCGCAGTTTCTGACAAGAATAAAAAAGGGCCGCCGAAGCGACCCTCTTTCCACTAACGTAATCCGGAGATTACAGAGAGTAGTACATATTGAACTCTACTGGGGCCGGTTAATAGTTGTGTTCACGAACGCACCGAATCCGCTGTTTCAGGCAGGCACAAAAAAGGACGCCGAAGCGTCCTTTTCATTACTGCTATCTGATAATCCGAAGATTACAGAGAGTAGTACATGTCGAACTCTACTGGGTGAGTAGTGTGCTCTACACGGTAAACGTCTTGCATTTTCAGATCGATGTAAGCGTCGATCATGTCCTGAGAGAACACGCCGCCTTCGGTCAGGAACGCGCTGTTGGCTTTCAGGTTGTCCAGAGCTTCGCGCAGGGAACCACAAACCTGTGGAATCTGTGCTGCTTCTTCTGGCTCCAGATCGTACAGGTCTTTGTCAGCTGCATCGCCTGGGTGGATCTTGTTCTTAACGCCGTCGATACCAGCCATCAGCATGGCAGCGAATGCCAGGTATGGGTTAGCCATCGGATCCGGGAAACGAGCTTCGATACGCTTGCCTTTTGGAGACGCAACGTAAGGAATACGGATAGAAGCAGAACGGTTACGGGCAGAGTATGCCAGCATTACCGGGGCTTCGAAGCCTGGGATCAGACGCTTGTAAGAGTTGGTGGACGGGTTGGTGAACGCGTTCAGTGCTTTAGCGTGCTTGATGATACCGCCGATGTAGAACAGAGCAGTGTCAGACAGGCCAGCGTAGCCGTCACCAGCAAACTGGTTCACGCCGTCTTTCCAGAAAGACTGATGAACGTGCATACCAGAACCGTTGTCACCAACGATTGGCTTAGGCATGAAAGTTACGGTTTTGCCGTAAGCGTTAGCAACGTTGTGAACAACGTACTTCAGCATCTGAACTTCGTCAGCTTTCTTAACCAGAGTGTTGAAACGTACGCCGATTTCGTTCTGACCAGCGTTCGCCACTTCGTGGTGGTGAACTTCTACGTCCAGACCGATTGCCATCAGGGTGTTACACATGGCAGCACGGATGTCGTGGTGGCTGTCTACTGGTGGTACTGGGAAGTAACCGCCTTTAACGCGTGGACGGTGACCCAGGTTGCCGCCTTCCATCACTTCTTCAGTAGCCCAGGCGCCTTCGGAAGAGTTGATCTTCACGAAGCAGCCTTGCATGTTCTGACCCCAACGGATGTCATCGAACATGAAGAATTCTGGTTCTGGACCGAAGAAAGCGGTGTCGCCCAGACCGGTAGACTTCAGGTACTCTTCAGCACGACGTGCTACAGAACGTGGGTCGCGGTCGTAACCCTGCATAGTTGCTGGTTCGATGATGTCGCAACGCAGAACCAGAGTAGAGTCTTCAGTGAATGGATCCATGAAGCAGGTAGAATCGTCCGGCTTCAGAATCATGTCGGATTCGTTGATGCCTTTCCAGCCAGCGATGGAAGAACCGTCGAACATCTGTCCGGTTTCGAAGAAATCTTCAGAAACGTAGGAGGCAGGGATAGTAACGTGCTGTTCTTTGCCTTTGAAGTCAGTGAAGCGCAGATCAACCCACTTCACATCATTCTCTTTGATCATATTCAGAGTGTTCTCTGACATTGCGTGTCTCCAGATGCTGGTTCAAATTGATACAGGGCATTCACCCCGGCTTGCCATGCTCGGTCTTGGAGCAATTAGTGTGCCATTTTGAGCATAGGCCCAACCCGCACAAAATCTGGGATGCCACAGAGCGGGCAGACCACAACTGCACCATTCTGAATCACGACAGAAACGTAACGCACCATTTTAGGTCTTTACAATCGGTCGTCTATGCCAGCCAGAACAAGCGGCAGCATTATAGGTTCACGCGCCCGTAACAGTACATGGGGCAGCGCAAAAAGAGCTGCGAAAAGCCCGCTTTCAGTCAAAGCGGCTACAACAAAGCGGTCATATTTCAGCCAAATAATTCATCACGCTTACACGGCAACTCAGGTATAATCGCGCCTCATTTTTGTACAAACTTTCACCAAGGCCTTTCTTGTGATCGAAAATCTCCGAAATATTGCCATCATCGCGCACGTTGACCATGGCAAAACAACTCTGGTCGACAAACTGCTCGAACAGTCCGGCACCCTGGAGCGCAACCAGGGCGGCGAACGTGTGATGGACTCCAACGACCAGGAAAAAGAGCGTGGTATTACCATTCTGGCGAAGAACACCGCCATTAAATGGAACGACTACCGCATCAACATCGTGGACACCCCAGGACACGCCGACTTCGGTGGTGAAGTGGAACGTGTTATGTCCATGGTGGATTCCGTGTGTCTGCTGGTTGACGCCGTTGACGGCCCGATGCCACAAACCCGCTTCGTAACCCAGAAAGCCTTTGAACGCGGCCTGCGTCCGATCGTTGTTATCAACAAGATCGACCGTCCGGGCGCCCGTCCTGACTGGGTAATGGATGAGATTTTCGACCTGTTCGACCGTCTGGGTGCCACTGAAGAGCAGCTGGACTTCCCGGTGATCTACGCCTCTGCGCTGAACGGTATTGCCGGTAACGACCCGGATGCCATGGCCGACAACATGGATCCTCTGTTCCAGATGATCGTTGACCACGTTCAGCCGCCAGCCGTTGACGTTGATGGTCCTTTCCAGATGCAGATTTCCGCTCTGGACTACGACAGCTATGTGGGCGTTATCGGTATCGGCCGAATCACCCGCGGCAAACTGAAGCCAGGCACCGACACCCAGATCATCGACCGCGAAGGCAAAGTGCGTAAGGGCCGTGTACTGGAAGTGAAAGGCTTCCACGGTCTGCAGCGCGTTCCAACCACAGAAGCCAGCGCTGGCGACATCGTGTGTATCTCAGGTGTTGAAAACCTGAACATCTCCGACACCCTGTGTGCTGTGGGTAATGTTGAAGCTCTGCCACCACTGTCTGTGGATGAGCCAACCGTTTCCATGACCTTCCAGGTGAACGACTCTCCGTTCGCCGGTAAAGAAGGTAAGTTCGTAACCAGCCGCAACATCAAAGAGCGTCTGGAAAAAGAACTGATCCACAACGTGGCCCTGCGTGTGGAAGACGGCGACAGCCCGGAAAAATTCAAAGTGTCCGGCCGTGGTGAACTGCACCTGTCCGTTCTGATCGAAAGCATGCGCCGCGAAGGTTTCGAGATGGGTATCTCCAAGCCGGAAGTGGTGGTGAAAGAGATCGACGGCGTTATGCAGGAGCCGTACGAGCAGGTGGTGATCGACATCGAAGAAGAACACCAGGGCTCAATCATGGAAGAGATGGGTAACCGTCGTGCCGAAATGACCAACATGGTGCCGGATGGCAAAGGCCGTGTTCGTCTGGAGTTTATCGCTCCGGCCCGTGGTCTGATCGGTTTCCGTGGTCAGTTCATGACCCTGACCTCAGGCTCCGGCATTCTGACCAACATCTTCGACCATTACGGTCCTATCCAGACCGCCCTGACTTCTACCCGTCACAACGGTGTTCTGGTGTCCATGGTGGCTGGTAAAGCACTGGGCTACGCCCTGTTCACCCTGCAGGAACGTGGTCGTCTGTTCATTGGTCCACAGACCGAAGTGTACGAAGGTATGGTGATTGGTCTGCACAGCCGTGATAACGACCTGGTGGTTAACCCAACCAAGGCCAAGCAGCTGACCAACGTGCGTGCCTCCGGTACTGACGAAGCCATCGTACTGACTCCGCCGGTACGTCACACACTGGAACAGGCTCTGGAATTCATCGAAGACGACGAACTGGTAGAAGTAACTCCTGTCAGCATTCGTCTGCGCAAAAAACTGCTCACCGAAAACGAGCGTAAGCGTTCGAAGAAAGCCTGATCCCCGCAGTGAAACAAAAAAGCCGGCCAATGCCGGCTTTTTTGTTGCTGTCAGGCGAAAGGGCTGGCAGCGGCGCCAATAGACGTTATTCTGTGTTCAAAGGACTAACAGAGAGGCGTCCATGCGCAAGACCCTGCTGTTGCTGGCAACCCTGCTGCTACCGGGTTTCGCGTCGGCCACGACGCTGATTGCCGGATGTGGAAACTCCATCCCACCCTACGTTCTGCCCCAGAATGACCGCGGCATGGCGCTGGATGTGTTGCGTCACGCACTGGCCACTCAGGGCTATCAGCTCGACTTCAGCTACGACTCCAACGCCAACAACGTCAAAGCCTTTAACGCCGGCAAGATCGACATCACCTGCATCAGCAACTCGGCCACCTCGCCCGACGCTTACTTTTCTGCGCAACCACTCATGGTACTGCACAATATGGCGATATCGCTGGCAGAAAACGGTTCAGGTTTGGCATCCATCAACGACCTGTCGAACTACCGTGTGATTGGTTTCAATCTGGCGCACAAATTTCTGCCCGCCCCTTATGCCGACGCCGTCAGCAAAAGCCCTGAATACAAAGAAGAAGCCGAACAGATCAAACAGGTGGAAGCCCTGTTCCGGGGAACAACCGATGTGATCGTCATGGATCAGACCGTGTTCCGCTACTTCCTCAGCAAACTGCGCCGCAGCAATCCATCCGACAGCAGCCTGCGCCGCGAGTACCGCTATTCCAATCTGTTTCAGCCCACCTATTACTACGCCAGCTTTCACTCAGCCGCGATCCGCGACGCCTTCGACGATGGCCTGAAAATCCTCAAAGACAGCGGTGACTATGAAAAGCTGATGGCGGGCTATGACAAAATGCTGGCCGACTATCTGTTCCGCTGATCCGGCGTAAACAACGACCATAAAAAAACCCGGCATGGCCGGGTTTTTTTATTCGCTCAGTGCAGGACTCAGATATCGTCCATGGACTTCAGCGGGTAGTTAGCCGGGTATGGCAGACGCGCCACGCCGGTTTCTACCGCAGTCTGAGCAACGGCTGCCGATACGGCGCCCAGCAGACGGGTATCAACGGCCTTCGGGATGATGTACTGACGACCGAATTCCAGAGAATCCAGACCGTAGGCATCCAGCACTTCCTGAGTGACCGGCTCTTTGGCCAGACCAGCCAGCGCTTTGGCAGCGGCCAGTTTCATTTCTTCGTTGATGCGACGGGCGCGAACGTCCAGAGCACCACGGAAAATGAACGGGAAGCCCAGAACGTTATTCACCTGGTTCGGGTAGTCGGAGCGACCGGTGGCCATGATGGCGTCCGGACGGGCTTCGGCTACGATTTCCGGCATGATTTCCGGAACCGGGTTAGCACAGGCGAAGATGATCGGGTTTGGAGCCATACCCTTGATCTGCTCACCGGTCACCATGTTCGGACCAGACAGACCCAGGAAAATGTCAGCGCCTTCCAGAGCATCATCCACAGTGCGCTTGTCGGTTTCTACCGCAAAGGCCTGCTTGTACTGGTTCAGGTCGGTACGGCCAGCGTGAATCACGCCGTTACGGTCGCACATGAAAATGTTCTCAGGCTTCATGCCCGCCAGAATCAGCAGCTTGGAGCAGGAGATAGCCGCAGCACCGGCACCCAGTACGCACATTTTGGCGTCTTCGATTTTCTTACCAACAATTTCCAGCGCGTTCAGAGCACCGGCGACGGTTACGATCGCGGTACCGTGCTGGTCGTCGTGGAATACCGGAATATCACACTGTTCGATCAGGGTGCGTTCAATCTCAAAACACTCTGGTGCTTTGATGTCTTCCAGGTTGATACCACCGAAGGTGATCGCAATACGACGTACGGTATCGATAAAGGCTTGCGGGCTCTCAGACTCAACTTCGATGTCGATGGAGTCTACGCCGGCGAAGCGTTTGAACAGCAGGCTCTTGCCTTCCATTACCGGCTTGGAGGCCAGTGGGCCCAGATCGCCCAGACCCAGAATTGCGGTACCGTCAGAAATGACGGCTACCAGATTGCCCTTGGATGTGTACTTGTAAGCGTTCTCAGGATCCGCAGCGATTTCCTTGACCGGCTCAGCAACACCTGGGCTGTACGCCAGGGAAAGGTCACGGGAAGTCTTGGCTGGTTTAGTCAGTTGCACGCCGATTTTGCCCGGCTTAGGGAACTGATGGTAATCCAGAGCTGCTTGTTTTAAATCTTGTGACATAGTGCTCATCCAGTCTCGTCGCGTTTTTAAAAGCCGACTGTGCAACATCGTCCAGAACACAGGGGGCTGAGGGTCGTACTTTCTACCAAAAACCTATTGCCTTTTCCACACAATCCGTGGACAGAAGCCCCAGAAACCTGCGTCAGATCAGGTCTGCGGATATAAAGGCACAAGCATTGTGACCCTGAGGCCGGGAGTGTGATTCACTGCCCGCACATTGCCCTCGTGTAATTCAACAATGCGTTTCACCAGCGCCAGGCCAATACCATAGCCACCCGCCGCATGATCGCGCGCCGGATCAACCTGGGTGAAAGGGGCAAAAATACGTTCGCGTTCTTCTTCCGGAACGCCCGGTCCCTGATCCTGCACCCAAAGCTCAGCGTGGCCGGCACTGATGGTCACCCCGGCTTTCAGCTGAGCGCCGGCCGGCGAAAAGCGGATGGCGTTGCGCAGCAGGTTGTCGAAGGCGCGTTCCATCAGCATCCAGTCCCAGCTCGCTTTGATTTTTTCGTCCGGCAGTTCGGTGGCCAGCGTTAACTGCTTATTGCTGATTTCCAGCTCGGCATCCAGCAACCATTCTTCCACTTCGTGGCGCACGGTGCGCTCGTCGGCCTGCAGCTGACGACTGTCGGTCTGCTGCAGACGTGCCAGATCGAGAATCTGCGCCACCAGCCCATCGACCTGCCCTACCGCACGCTCGATGCGGTCGTGCTCGGCGGCGAGCAGACCCTGCTGATCTTTTTTGCGGGCAATGCCCAACGCAATCTGCAGGCGGGTCAGCGGCGAACGCAATTCATGCGAGACGTCGCGCAGCAATTGCTGATGACTGTGCAGCAGCCGCTGCAGTGCACCGGCCATGTCGGTCACCTCGGTCGCCAGCAGGCCAATCTCATCGTGACGGTACAAATCGCGGCGCAGACCGGACACGTCAAAATTACCGGCCGCCAGCTGACGCACGGTTTTCTGCAGACGCCGGATCGGCCGGGTCAGGCTCCACACCAGCACGAAACACAGCAGGGTGACCACCACCACCATGGCCGCCGGCACCAGCCAGCGGTCTTCGTTATCCAGTACGCTCTGCCATTCCTGACGGGCAACCGCCATGTACAGATAATCCTGCCGCTGCAACGGCCCTATGATCAGCCAGCCGTCGTTTTGCCCCCACAGCACGGCGTCGGCGTCTTCTGCCTGATCGACGAACTCTTCCAGATCGTGTGGCAACTGACTGAGCATATCCACCGGCACCGCCACCAGATTCCAGCCAGGACGCACCCGGCGCCAGAGCTTACGGCCTTCGGCGATGATCGGCCGCTGGGTGTCCATCATGCGCACAAGGTGCAGGGTTTCCGCCTGACTGGCCGGGCGGAAGTAATCGTCCTCGATCCATTCATTGGTGAGCACAGCGGCCCACATGGCGATGAAAATGACCGCCCAGAACCAGAGGAAGATTTTAAAAAAGAGAGAGCGGTACCAGCGCATGAGTCCGCTCAGTTGGCCAGCATGTAGCCGCGGGAGCGGACCGTTTTGATCCAGTCAGAATCGTCCGTACGACGGCCGAGTTTTTTGCGCAGATTACTCACGTGCATGTCGATTGAACGGTCGTAGGCCATGAGTTTGCGGCCCAGTGCCGCCAGCGACAGGGTGTCTTTGTCGACCAGTTCGCCGACGTTTTCCATCAGGCACTGCAACACTCCGAATTCAGCGCCGGTCAGCGGCAGTTCTTCACCACTCAGGGTAACCACGCGCTTACCTGTGTTCAGCTGTAATTCGCCAATGGTCAGAATACCGGCCGGGCTTTTCGGCGCCTGCTCGGCCACCACTTCGATGCGGCGGAACAGGGCTTTGATGCGCGCCACCAGCTCGTGGTGATGGTAAGGCTTAGGAATGTAATCATCAGCGCCGTGCTCAAGGCCGAGCACACGGTCCACGCTCTCGCCACGGGCGGTGAGCATAATCACCGGAATATTCGATTCCAGGCGCACGCGTTTCAGCACTTCAAAGCCGTTCATTTTCGGCAGCATGACGTCGAGCAGCACCAGATCGTACTGGCCACTGAGCGCGGCCTTCAGGCCCGCTTCGCCATCCTGCACGGCGGTCAGCTCAAAGCCTTCCATCGACAGGTATTCCTGCAGCAGTTCGCCCAGTTCGTAATCGTCATCAACCAGCAGAATAGATTTCATGCGTACCTCCAATCACACCAGTCTAGCGCCGCGCCTGCGCCGGCCGCACTGGTTTTACCCTTCTTTGCCAATTCCGGCAGAAGCTGAAAATTCCGTTCAGTGATCCAGCAGCGTGGCAATCCAGCGGGTCTGCGGCCGGGTTTCCAGTGCGATCTTCACCACCATGGTCAGCGGAATCGACAGCAGCATACCCACAGGGCCCAGAATCCAGCCCCAGAAAACCAGCGACAGGAACACCACCAGCGTCGACAAGCCCAGAGAGCGCCCCATCAGCCGCGGCTCAACGACGTTGCCGAAAATCATATTCACCGCCACATAAACCCCGGCGGTCATCAGGGCAACACCAGGCCCGAGCTGAATGAGGGCAATCAGTACCGCCGGCACCGCCGCAATAATGGAGCCGATATTCGGAATATAATTCAGCAGAAAAGCCACCAGGCCCCACAGCGCCCAGTAGTCGACGCCGATCAACGCCAGCACCAGCGCCACACTGACGCCAGTCCCCAGACTGACCAGGGTTTTGATCATTAAATATTGCTGCACTGAGCGCGAAAAACGGCCGAAATGTTCGAACGCCTGCGTGTCTTCGCCGAAGGCCCGTTTCACTTTCTGCGGAAAGCCCGAAGCCTCCAGCAGAATAAACACCACGGTGAATAAAATCAGGAAGGTATTGGTGAGTACGCCGCCGAGTCCGTTAAAGACAGACGCCACGGTTTTCATCACCACGCCGGGATTCACGTATTCACGGATCACATTGTCCGCCACTTCAACGCCCATGCTGCGCAGCCAGGTGACGCCGTGTGCTGTCAGCGCCTGCAATTTCTGCTCGTACAGCGGCATGTCGCGGTAAAACGCATTCAGCGTGGTACCGACAAACGACGCCAGCACAGTGCCTAGCAACAGAAAGCCCAGCACCAACAGCAGCACCGCCAGCACCTGCGGTACCCTGTGATTGGTCAGCCAGTGCAGCAAGGGGGCGCTGAGCACGGCAATAAAGACCGCCAGTAAAAAAGGCACCAGCATAGCCGCCGCGAGTTTGATGCCGGCAATAACAACCACGGCCGCCGCCGCGCTGACCAGCAGGTTTTCGGCAAGATGGTTTTCCGAAGCCATAACAAAATCCCTGAACGCGATCCCTGAGCACAATGCCAGAATACAACACGCGCACCATACACCAGTGCACAGACAGGTTCGAGCGTGCCGCTTGGCAAGGTGGCGCAGCCTATGTATTATCCGCCGCCTGATCGCGGAAGTGGTGAAATTGGTAGACACACTGGATTTAGGTTCCAGCGCTTCACGGCGTGAGAGTTCGAGTCTCTCCTTCCGCACCAACCTTTGTCAGCCGGTACCCGGATGACGCCAGCTACAGGAAGCGGACCATGCCCGGCCTTCTCATCCTGTTGGTCTTCCTGCTGATCGGCAGCCTGCTGCAAAGCTTTTTCTCTCTGCCTGTTCCTGCGTCGATTCTCGGCATGCTGCTGTTGCTGATCGCCCTGATGGTGCGCGGCAAAACCCCGCAACATCTGACTGACATCACCCGCACCCTGTCGCCGCTGCTGCCCTTATTTCTGATTCCGGTCAGCGTCGGTATCGTCACCCAGAAACACCTGTTAGCCGAGCACGGCCCCGAGCTGCTGGTGATTCTGCTGGTCAGTCTGATTCCCGGTGCTCTGGTGTGTGCGCTGATTATGCGCGGAGGGAAAAACGGATGATGAACCAGCTGCTGCAATTACCCCTGTTCTGGGCGGCACTGACCATCGCCGCCTTTATTGCCGGTCAGCAACTGTACCGCCGCACCGGCAACAACGCTTTTTTACCGCCCATCCTGACCGGCATTGCCCTCGTCGTGACCACGCTGGAACTGAGCGGTGCGTCGTACACCACGTATATGGAAGGCGGACAATTTCTGCATCTGATGCTCGGCCCTGTGGTCGTGATGCTGGCCGTCCCTCTGTATCAGTATCTGCACACCATGCGCCGTCAGTGGCTGCGCATCGCACTGGCGGTCACGCTGGGCAGCGGCACCACAGTGGCCTGCGCCGTTGTGCTGACGCATATCTGGATTGGCGACGACGCCATCACCCGCACCATGTACGCGAAGTCGATCACCACGCCGGTGGCGGTGGCCATCAGCGAACAGGTTCACGGAATCAGTGCACTGGCGTCGGCCTTTGTCATCATTACCGGTATTCTTGGTGCGCTTGTGATCCCACCGCTGTTAAAAGCCACGCGGATGGATGACCCTCAGACGCTGGGACTGACACTGGGCATCTGCGCTCACGCCATTGGTACCAGCCGCGCGATGGAACTCGGACCGCAACAGTCTGCCTATGCAGCCATGGCGATGACCTTAACGGCAACGCTGCATGCACTGGTTCTGCCCTGGGTGGTATAGGCAGGAGCGGATCTAACTTCTATCGTTAAGGATGAACGTTAATCAGGACGATGTATGGCCCGGCAATTGCGACTCTTCTGGCTGCCCCTGACCTGTATTCTGGTGATCATCAGTCTCACCGGCTGCCTGACGCTCTACATCCGCTCCCTGTATCAGGAACAGCAGCATCTGGATGATCTGGCCGGTGTGCTCAGTGCCGCCAGCGACCGCAAGATGGCCGGCGATCTTCTGCTGCGCAGCCCGTATCTGCTGGTGCAGATAGCCCTACAGGACGACCGCAAACAGCTGTCTTTCGAATTCCCGTCATCGCCGTTTATCAGAAACGGCGACCTCAGCCGCGCCATCAATGGCGAATCCGGCTGCGATCGCTACGACATCAACGGTGAAGATTACGTCGCCTGCTACCGCCCCACCGACAACGGCCGGGGTCTGGTGGTGGCGCGCTCGCTGAGCAACATCAATCAGTATTTCCTGGAAAGCCTGGGGCTGGTGATGCTGTTTGAATTCCTGCTGTTGCTGATCTGCTACGCGGGTTTTTATCACCTCACCGCGCCGCTGCGCGAACGGGCTCGGCAGCGCATTCTGGAAGACAACCTCGGCTGGGAGCACATGAGCGGCATCGCCCTGCTGCTCAGCCCGCGCCAGTTTCTGCTGGAAACCAGCCCGGGCTTCACCGCGGCCTTTCATCTGGACGCCGGCGAGCGCATGCAGAAACTACTGCCGGAAGAAGAACAGGTGCGCGTCACCAGCTACCTGCAGCAAGCCATCGACAGCAACACTATGGTCGACTTTGAATGCACGCTGGTGTCGCGTGACGGTGATGAAAGCCGCTGGGCCATGCACGCCCGCCCCTGGTTCGTGGACGAAGAACACTACCTGCTGGTCACCGGCGACGACATCAGCAAACGCCATTACATGGAGCAGGAACTGCGCTCTGAGCAGCAGCGCGTAAATGCCTATTTCAATGCCATGCAGACCTTGCTGGTGATCTGCGATATCACCGGCCGTATTCAGCGCGTCAACCAGCCGGTGATAAGCCTGCTGCACATGGACAGCAAGCAACTGACCGGCCAGCCGCTGGAATTTCTGTTGCCACGTTCGGCCATCGACCGCCTGCACAGCGACTGGGAGCGCCTGCTGAATACCCACGACGACCACGTCGCGACCGACTTCCCGCTACTGGCCGCTACCGGCCGCGAATCCATCATCAGCTGGCGCATGACACGCTTAGAGGCCACCGCGCAGGAACCGGGTGCGGTGCTGCTGGCGGGTCTGGATCTGACCGAGCTGGTCGCCAACCAGCGCGCGCTGGAAACCGCCAACGTACGCATCCGCGAAACACTGGAACAGGCCGAGCAGGCGAACCGTTCCAAGTCGGTGTTTCTGGCCAATATGAGTCATGAAATCCGCACGCCGATGAACGGCATTCTCGGCGCCGCCGAGCTGCTGCTCGACTCATCCATGAATGACGATCAGCGCCACTACCTGAACATCATTCACAGCTCATCCCATGTGCTGCTCGACATCATCAACGACATCCTCGACCTGTCGAAAATCGAATCGGGCAAGCTCGAGGTTGAACACATCAGCTTCGACCTCAACGAGCTGCTGACCAACGTCTATCAGCTGTTCAATGAACCGGTCCGACGCAAGGGACTGTCGTTGATTTATTACTACGATGGCAGCCTGCCGGCGTTCTGGCTGGGGGATCCGAAGCGGGTGCGGCAGATCATCACCAACCTGCTCAGCAACGCGCTGAAATTCACCGAAAAAGGCCGCATCGAATTGCGCGTCACCGGCGAGCAGAGCGACGACCGCAGTTATCGCCTGCAACTGGCCGTGCGCGATTCGGGCATTGGTATTCCGCAGGAAAAACAGGATCAGATCTTCGAAGCCTTCCGTCAGGCCGACAGCAGCACCAGCCGCCGCTACGGCGGCACGGGTCTGGGGCTGACCATCAGCCGCCGTCTGGCGCAGGCGATGGGGGGCGATATCGAGGTGACCTCGACGCTCGGTGAAGGCAGTGCGTTTACCCTGATGCTGCCACTGCACGAAGGCACTCACGTGGTCAGCGCCACCCGCACCACCAGCCGCGCACCGCAACTGAGCGGCAAGGTGCTGCTGGCCGAAGATAATCTGGTGAATCAGAAAATTACGGTGCGCATGCTTGAGCGTTTAGGGCTGAAAGTGACCACGGTCGCCGATGGCGAGCAGGCCATCACCGCGGTGATCGGCGGCGACTTCGATCTGATTCTGATGGATGTGAACATGCCGGTCATGGACGGCATCACCGCCACCGAACGCATCCGCGATTTAAGCAGCAGTAAACGGTCGATTCCGATCATTGCCCTGACCGCCAACGCTATGCTCGAAGACCGCCAGCAGTGTCTGGCGGCGGGCATGAACGGCTTTATCAGCAAGCCGTTACGGATGGAGGAATTGTCGATCGCGATCAGCGATGTGCTGGGTCAGGACTCCATGACCTCGGCCTGAAAACGGCCGGCCAGATATTCCTGCGCCAACGCTAAAGCGGCAATGGCGCGTCCTTCGGTGCAGTCAGCGCGGGCAAACAGCGCCGGCAACTCACTCAGTTTCCACGGTACCAGCTCCAGCGGCTCTGGCTCATCGCCTTCAAGTTTCGATTCGTACAGATCGCGCGCCAGCACCACGTGAATGCCGCCGCTCATGTAGCTCGGCGACAGACTCAGATTCTTCAGATAAACAAACTCCCGCGCACCAAAGCCGATCTCTTCCTGCAGCTCGCGGTTACAGGCGTCGCGCAGCCGTTCGCCCAGATCAATCGCCCCTTTTGGCAGAGTGAGGGTGTAATCTTCGACGCCGCCCCCATATTCACGGATCAGCGCGATGGTATCGTCGTCCAGCAGGGCAACTATCATGACCGCGCCATTACCGCCCGGCACCAGGCGTTCGTACGTACGTTCAACGCCGTTGCTGAAGCGCAGGTCAAACGACTCGACGCGGAACAGGCGGCTCTGGGCCACGATATGACGCTGCAGAATCTGTGGTTTTTTATGCATAACAGGCCTGATTTAATAGTCACTCTCGTCCGGAGTATAACCCTATGAGCCTGCCCGACTGGCAACAAATCGACACTGTGCTGCTGGACATGGATGGCACCCTGCTCGACCTGCACTTTGACAACTATTTCTGGCTCGACCACCTGCCGGCGGTGTACGCGCGCCATCATGGTCTGAGCGAAGAGGAAGCCCTGGCCGAGCTGAACAAAAGCTTCGTCGGCCTGAAAGGCACCCTCGACTGGTACTGTCTGGATTACTGGACCGAACTCACCGGTCTGCCCATCGCCGAGCTCAAGCGCGATGTGCAGGACAAGATCGGCTTCCGCCCGCACGTGCAGGATTTTCTGGCGCGCCTGCACGCGCTCGGCAAACGCACAGTGATCGTCACCAACGCCCACCGTGACAGCGTCAACCTGAAGATGGAGCGCACCGGTCTCGACCGGCTGGTCGATCGCGTGATCAGCTCCCACGATTACCGTGAACCGAAAGAAAGTCAGGCATTCTGGAACCACCTGCAGCGCGATGAAGCCTTCGATCCGGCACGCACCCTGCTGATTGATGACAGCCAGGCTGTGTTAGAATCCGCGGCCCGCTGGGGGGTGCGCTGGTTGCTGACGATTTATCATCCCGACAGCCAGAAAACGCCGAACACCGACAGCCGCTTTCCGGGCATTCATCATTTCGATGAGCTCAAGCTCTGAACCGCGGGCAGGCCGGAGACACTATGACCGACACCAACGACAAGATCCGCCTCGACAAATGGCTGTGGGCCGCGCGCTTTTTCAAAACCCGGGCGCTGGCCAAAGCCGCCATCGAAGGGGGCAAAGTGCATTACGATGGCCAGCGCACCAAGGTCAGCAAGGCACCTGAAATCGGCGCCAAACTGACCATACGCCAGGGCTTCGACGAAAAGACCGTGATCATCACTGCGTTGTCAGACCAGCGCCGCGGCGCACCGGAAGCGCGCCTGTTGTACGAAGAAACGCCGGAAAGCATTAAAGCCCGCATGGACGACGGCGAACGCCGCCGCATTCTGCGCATGACCATGCCGGTGCCCGACCACAAGCCGAACAAAAAAGAGCGCCGCGATATGCGCCGCTTTGAAGAACAGAATCAGGATTACTGACCATGACCCAGAACACCCGTGACGCGCTGCAGCGCTTCAGCTTCGACGACACCGACATCCGTGGCGAAATTGCGCTGCTGGACAGCGCCTTCGGAGAAGTGATCCGCCGCCACAGTTACCCGGCCGTGGTATCCAGGGCACTGGGCGAGCTGATGGCCGCCACCGCGCTGCTCAGCACCACACTGAAATTCGCAGCCCGCCTGACCCTGCAGATCCGTCTGCCGGGCAACGTGTCGTTACTGCAGGCAGAAACCAACGAACAGGGTCAGCTGCGCGGTATCGCCCGTTACGACGAAAACGTCAGCGACGACGAACTGAATTTCACCGACGGCTCCATGGTGATCACCATCGAACCGGAACAGGGGCAGCGCTATCAGGGCATCACGTCCATTAACGGTGGCAACGTGGCCGCCGCGCTGGAAGATTACTTCGCCCAGTCCGAACAACTGCCAAGCCGCTTCTGGCTGTTCAGCGACGGCAAAACCGCCGCGGGCCTGATGCTGCAGAAAATGCCAACACCGGTTGGTAAAGAAGAAGACGCCGATGCCTGGGACCGCGTCTGCCATCTGGCGTCGACCGTGCGTGAAGACGAAATGCTGGGTCTGCCAACCGAAGAAGTACTGCACCGCCTGTTCAATCAGGAGCAGACCCGCGTGCATCCGGTCAGCCCGCTGAGCTTCTCCTGCACCTGCTCCAAGCCACGCACCGCCAGTGCCCTGATGCAGCTCGGGTATGACGAACTCATGGAAGTGATAGCCGAGCGCGGCAAGATCGATATCACCTGCGAATTCTGTCAGCAGAACTACGTGTTTGATAAAGCGCAGGTGGACGAACTTTTCCCGGAGAGACACCCGCACTGAGTGGCGGCCTGATCAGGGTTTAATCAAAGGCTATTACCCCAATAGAGAATCCTTCTCAGGTGTAAATCTGAGGGGGCTTAGCGTTTGATCAATTTTCTGGCATAATCGCGCGCCTTTACTTTTGGATTCGCCCGACGTTATCCCAGGGCGGCACGAAGAACTTTCGGATATGGCCAAAAGCCGTACGAGCATAACGAGGACCCACCCGGGCACAGATATGAGTACTGTTTACACTGATTTATCGACACCGTTCCTGGTAGAACAAGCCATTCTGCGTGGCGAAGGCGAGCTGCAGGACAACGGTGCGCTGGTTGTTAAAACCGGTAAGCGTACTGGCCGTTCTCCGATGGACAAGTACATCGTTGAAGAGCCAAGCAGCAAGGACGCCATCGACTGGGGCAACATCAACCGTCCGTTCGATGCCGACAAATTCGACGCCCTGTGGGATCGTGTAGAAGAGTACCTGGCCCAGCACGACAGCTTCGTGTCTCAGGTTCACGTGGGTTCTGACCCGCAGCACTACCTGCCAGTGAAAATGATCACCCAGACTGCCTGGCAGAACCTGTTCGGCCGTAACCTGTTCATCCTGCCGGAAAGCTACAACCCATCCGACAAAGAAGAGTGGACCATCCTCAACGTATCCGGTTTCGAATGCGTACCTGAGCGTGACGGCACCAACTCTGACGGTTGCGTGATTGTGAACTTCGCCCAGCGCAAAGTGCTGCTGGCTGGCATGCGTTACGCCGGTGAAATGAAGAAAGCCATGTTCGGCGTGCAGAACTTCCTGCTGCCAGAGAAAGACGTGCTGCCAATGCACTGCTCCGCTAACGTGGGCGACAACGGCGACACCTGTCTGTTCTTCGGTCTGTCCGGTACCGGTAAAACCACTCTGTCTGCAGACCCTGAGCGTTTCCTGATTGGTGACGACGAGCACGGCTGGGGCAAAGGCACTGTGTTCAACATCGAAGGCGGCTGCTATGCCAAGACCATCGATCTGTCACAGAAGAACGAACCTATCATCTGGAATGCGATCAAGTTCGGCGCCATCGTTGAAAACGTGGTCATCGACGCGCAATCCCGTAAAGCCGACTACACCGATGTCAGCCTGACTGAAAACGGTCGTTGCGCTTACCCGCTGTCTCACGTCGAGAAGCGCGTTCTGGAAAACATGGCTGGCGAACCAAAAGCCGTGATCTTCCTGACCTGTGACATGAGCGGCGTACTGCCACCAGTGTCCATCCTGACCAAAGAACAGGCGGCTTACCACTTCCTGTCCGGTTACACCGCACTGGTTGGTTCTACCGAAATGGGCGGCGTGAAAGGCCTGAAATCGACCTTCTCTACCTGCTTCGGTGCGCCATTCTTCCCACGTCCAGCCGGCGAATACGCTGAACTGCTGATCAAGCGTGTGACTGAATTCGACTCTCAGGTTTACCTGGTGAACACCGGCTGGACCGGCGGTCCATACGGCGAAGGCGAACGCTTCAGCATCCCGGTAACCCGTGCTGTGATCTCTGCAATCCAGAACGGCAAACTGCGCGGCGTTGAAACCGAGACTGTACCTGTGTTCAACCTGCTGGTACCTAAGTCTCTGGAAGGCGTCGACAGCGCACTGCTGAACCCACGCAACACCTGGGCAAACCCAGAGAAGTACGACGAAGCCGCCAAAGCACTGGCTGCGCAGTTCGTTGCTAACTTCAAGAAGTACGACGTATCCGACGCCATCGTGGCCGCCGGTCCTCAGCTGTAAGCGCTGAATGTCGATAAAAACGGGAGCTCAGGCTCCCGTTTTTTTTGCCCGTTTTCACAACGCACACCACCTGTCGTGAGCCCGGCCGCCAAGTCCGTTATACTCAGGCGCAGCTTTTTTCGTTTTACCCGTCTGAGAGTGTTATGAGTCACGAGTCTATTGGTTTCCGCATTGCTGAAGAACTGAACATCCGCCCGCAACAGGTATCCGCCGCCGTTGCCCTGCTCGACGAAGGCGCCACCGTGCCCTTTATCGCCCGTTACCGTAAGGAAGTGACCGGTGAGCTGGACGACAGCCAGCTGCGTACGCTGGAAGAACGTCTGCGTTACCTGCGCGAGATGGAAGACCGTCGTCTGGCGATTCTGAAAAGCATTGAAGAACAGGGCAAACTGAGCGCCGAGCTGAAAGGCGAGATTCTCAAAGCCGACACCAAGACCCGCCTCGAAGACCTGTACCTGCCGTACAAACCCAAGCGCCGCACCAAAGGCCAGATCGCCATCGAAGCCGGTCTGCTGCCACTGGCCGACGCACTGCTGGGCGACCCGACCCTGAATCCGGACGCCGAAGCCGAAAAATTCCTCAACGCCGAACAGGGCGTGGCTGATGCCAAAGCCGCTCTGGATGGCGCCAAATACATTCTGATGGAACGCTTCGCCGAAGACGCCAACCTGCTGGCCAAGCTGCGCGACTTTATGCAGAAAGAAGCCACGCTGTCTGTGCGCGTGGTGCCGGGTCAGGAAGGCATTGGCGCTAAGTTCGCCGACTATTTCGAACACGATGAAGCGCTGAAAAACGTACCGAGTCACCGTGCACTGGCCATTCTGCGCGGCCGCAACGAAGGCGTGCTGAGCTTCTCGCTGGTCACCGGCAATCCGGAAGACAAACTGGCCGCCAGTCCGTGCGAAGCCATGATCGCCGAACAGTTCGGCATCAAAAACGAAAACCGTGCCGGTGACCGTTGGCTGAACGAAGTGGTGAAGTGGACCTGGCGCATCAAGCTGCTCACGCATCTGGAAACCGAGCTGATGAGTGACGTGCGCGAACGCGCCGAAGAAGCCGCCATCAAGGTGTTCGCCGACAACCTGAAAGACCTGCTGCTGGCCGCACCGGCGGGCCGCAAAGCCACCATGGGCCTCGACCCGGGTCTGCGTACCGGGGTGAAAGTCGCTGTGGTGGATAACACCGGCAAAGTGGTCGACTACGCCACCATTTACCCGACGCCACCGCAGAACCGCCTGGCCGAATCTGCAGCCGTACTTAGCGCGCTGATCGCCAAACACAACGTCGAACTGATCTCCATCGGTAACGGTACCGGCTCACGTGAAACCGACAAGTTCGTCGCCGATATGATCAAAGCCCAGCCAGCGCTGAAAAATGTGCAGAAAGTGATGGTGAACGAAGCCGGTGCATCGGTTTACTCAGCGTCTGAACTGGCGGCGAAAGAATTCCCCGACCTGGACGTAACCATCCGTGGTGCTGTATCCATCGCCCGTCGTCTGCAGGACCCGCTGGCCGAGCTGGTGAAAATCGAGCCGAAATCCATCGGTGTTGGCCAGTACCAGCACGACGTTAACCAGAGCCAGCTGGCGCGTTCACTGGACGCCGTGGTGGAAGACTGTGTGAACTCGGTGGGTGTCGATCTGAACACCGCCTCGGTGCCGCTGCTGACCCGCGTATCCGGCCTGAACCCGACACTGGCTTCCAACATCGTCGCCTTCCGCGATGCCAACGGCGCGTTCCAGTCACGTAAAGACCTGCTGAAAGTACCGCGTCTGGGCGACAAAACCTTTGAACAGGCCGCCGGCTTCCTGCGCATTATGAACGGCAAAAACCCGCTCGATGCCTCCGCCGTGCACCCTGAGTCCTACCCCGTGGTGGAAAAAATCGCCCACGAATTTGCCCGTGATGTGTCCAGCCTGATCGGCGACAGCGCGCTGCTGAAATCCGTGAACGCAGCGAAATTCGCTGATGAAAAAACCGGTGAAATCACCATCCGCGACATCGTCAGCGAACTGCAGAAACCGGGCCGCGACCCACGTCCGGAATTCAAATTCGCTGAGTTCAAAGACGGCGTTGAAGACATCAAAGACCTGCAGCCGAACATGGTGCTGGAAGGCGTGATCACCAACGTCGCCGCCTTCGGTGCGTTTGTGGATATCGGCGTGCATCAGGACGGCTTAGTACACATTTCTGCGCTGTCGGACACCTTCGTCAAAGACCCGCGTGACGTGGTCAAAGCCGGCGACATCGTTAAGGTCAAAGTCATGGAAGTGGACGTGGCGCGTAAGCGTATTGGCCTGTCCATGCGCATGAGCGACGACGCCAATGAACAGGCGGCCGGACGTGTGGCGGGCGAGAAGCCACAACGCAACGGTCAGCGTGCCAACGGTGCCCCTAACCGCAACAGCTTCGGCGACAAAGCCCCGGCGCAGGGCGCTATGGCCGGTGCTCTGGCGGCGGCCTTCGCTAAAGCCAAAAAGTAAACATCCAAAATTGATAGGATTATTACTCAGTGTTACTTTCACGGTTCACTTTTTAAGGAAAATACCGTGAAAGTAACTGGCCTTTTATCATGCGCATTATCCGTACTTGTTGTAACGGGCTGTGCAGCCACTGCCGATGTATTCCCGGTATCCACTGACAAGCAAGCTTGGATATACATTCAAGAGGCGGGTGTCATGTCTGATTTTGACGCCCATTCAATGTACTACTGCGAGAAGACGCTCGTACAAGCTGAATGCCGTAAAGCAACAATCGAAGATCGTTAGGGTACCCATATCTGATATCAGAAGAGCGAACAATGAATACCACCAACCTTACTGCCGGGTGGTATCGTCGCGCGCACTTTTGCCCCTATAATCCGGCGATCTCTGTTTTTGCCCCGAGGCCATCTTGGCGACATATCAACAAGCACTGACCACCCTGAGTCAGGCTCAGCACCTGCCGCTGTTGAACCAGATTCAGCGTGGCATTGAGAAAGAAGGCCTGCGCTGTTCTCCGCAGGGCATCATCAGCCAGAAGGCCCACCCGAAAGGTCTGGGGTCGGCACTGACCCATCCGAGCATCACCACCGATTATTCCGAAGCATTGCTGGAGTTCATCACCCCAGTCTTCGGCTCGGCGCACGAAACCCACGCCTACCTGAACATTGCCCATCGCTTTGCTTACAAGCACCTCGATGGCGAGCTGATCTGGCCAAGCTCGATGCCGTGCATTCTGCAGGGTGAGATGAGCGTACCGATCGCCCACTACGGCAGCTCGAATCTGGGCAAGCTGAAACACGTTTACCGTCATGGTCTGTGGCACCGCTACGGCCGTGTGATGCAGACCATTTCCGGCATTCACTACAACTTCTCAGTACCGGCCGACCTCTGGCCGGTACTGGCGCAGCTCGATGGCGTGCAGCCGGACGACGCCAATCCGCGCGTGATGCAGAACTACATTTCCGCGCGCTATTTTGGCCTGATCCGGAATTTCCGCCGTAATTCCTGGCTGCTGATGTACCTGTTCGGCGCGTCACCGGCTGTGTGTGAGTCGTTCCTGGCCGGACGCAATCACAAACTCGACCGCCTGCATCAGCACACGCTGTACGGTCCGTACGCCACCTCGCTGCGCATGAGCGATCTGGGTTACCAGAACAACGCCCAGTCGAGCCTGATGGTGTGTCACAACACCATCGAGCGTTACGTCACCACCCTTGGCCGCGCCGTCACCGAACCGGTGGAAGCGTACGAAGCCATCGGTGTTCAGGACGAGCAGGGCCACTACAAACAGCTGAATACCAATCTGCTGCAGATCGAGAACGAGTTCTACAGCGATATCCGTCCGAAACGCGTGGCCCGCAACGGCGAAAAACCACTGCAGGCACTGGCCAAATACGGTGTGGAATACATCGAAGTACGCTGCACCGATGTGAACCCCTTCCTGCCGGTGGGCATCGATGTACCGCAGATGCAGTTTATGGATGTGTTCCTGATCTGGTGTCTGCTGAACGACAGCGCCGACATCGACGAAAGCGAATACTGGCAGATCAAACGCAATCAGCAGGCCACCGTTATGGAAGGTCGTCGTCCGGGCCTGATGCTCGAACGCGGCGCGGCTTCTGTTGGTCTGCAGCAATGGGGACTGGAGCTGCTCGACAGCATGGCTGATCTGGCCCGCACCATGGACGAATCCGCCGGCCACACCTTCCACACCGATGCACTGAATCAGCAGCGCCTGAAGCTGGCCGACAGCTCACTGACACCGTCGGCCCGCGTATTGCGCGCCCTGCAGGAAAGCGGCAAAGAATTCGCTGCGCTCACGCTGGAACAGGCCCAGCAGCACCGCAAAACCCTGAGCGAAAATTTGGGGCAGGATGTGAGCAAACAATGGGCGCAGATGGCGGCCAATTCGCTGGACGAACAGGCGGCGATGGAAGCGTCGGATACCCTGCCGTTTGCCGAGTATCTGGAAAACTATCTGCGCCGCGGCTGAGCCGGATCTGGCGAAGAAAACACGTGACGCTGAAAACGCGTGACATAAAAAAACGGGAGGCAGTGCCTCCCGTTTTTTATGCGCTCACTGGCCGTTATGTACTGCTCAGCCGGATGCTGTTCAGTTCTGAACGACGAAATTATTGAAATACAGATCGTCGATATACGGCATACCTTCGAGCTTGACCATTAAGGCCCGCACTTCGTCGAGCGCCACCTTACGCAGCGACTCACGGCCCTGCGCCGAGTTCATGGTTTCCGACTCCTGCGCACTGAACAGCATCACCAGATTATTGCGCAGATACGGTTTGTGATGGGTCACCTGCTCGGCGGCTTCGTTGCCTGTGACCTTCAGCGCGACTTCGGTGCGCAGAAACTTAATGCGCCCGCTGCTGCCGTAATTCACCACAATGGCCGGCTCCATATAAATGTATTTGGCCGCATTCACCACAGGCGCATCTTCACCGCGCACCGGCAGTACCATCGTCATTAACGCCAGCATCAGCCAGCCCGGAAAACCCTTGCGGAACATAATCCCTCCCTCTGCTTCTAACCCGGTTCAGACACCACACCCTATTGATGTTAGACCAGATAACCCATGACGTGGCTGTGGTAGACTTTCAATATCGTCAGGCATGGACCCTACTATGAAATCGTTAATCCAATCGTTGTCTCTTCATCACGGTTATCTGGCGGGTTTCCTGTCTTGTGCCGGTTTGCTCGGCGCCGCCTATTACTTCGAATACGTGCTGTTTCTCGAGCCCTGCCCGCTGTGCATGCTGCAGCGTCTGGCCACCTTATTTGTCGGCATCGGTTTCCTTGCGGCGTTCTTCTCCCGCCCGCGTCAGGGCAATCCGGCCAGCTGGGGCCTGAAGCTCGCGTTGTTATTCACGCTCGCCTCGGCGCTGCTGGGTGTGTGGGCAGCCGATCATCAGCTGTGGCTGCAGAGCCTGCCGAAAGAAGAAGTACCGGCCTGTGGCCCGAGCTTCGACTACATGCTCGAAACCCTGCCCCTGACGGAGCTGCTGAAAGTGATGCTGCACGGCGACGGCAACTGCGCCGAAATCACCTGGACCTTCCTCGGTAAAAGCATGCCGTGGTGGACCCTCCTCTGCTTCTTGGGCTACGCCTCAGCCGCTACATTTGCGCTGGTGAAAGTGTCGGTCAAGCGCGCTCACTGATCCGCGTCAAGCAAGCAGAAAGCCTGCATTTATCAAGGCCGGAATCGCAAAAAAGCCGCTTGCTTAGCGGTTTTTAACCGGCCTATAGTGTCCCCGTAACCCAGTACAAAAATGACAAACTGTCCTGATCAGGACAGCCGGGAGGACACCATGCTGGAAGGCTGCAAGACTGCACAAGAACGCTGGGGCGGCGTTCATAAACTCATTGATAGCTGGTTAAACGCCCGTCAGGAACTCATCGTTGAATTCTGCCGCCTGTCGGCCAGTAAACCGCTGTCAGCGGAAGAACCTCTGTCGGCCACTCTGGCGTCGTTCTGCCAGAACCTGATGGACTACTGCTCCACCGGCCATTTCGAAATTTACGAACAACTGGTGCGTGAAGCGAAAGATTACGAAGACGAAGACGGACTCGAACTGGCCCGCACTCTGGTGCCTCAGCTGGACACACTGACAACCCGCTGCGTCGACTTCAACGACACCTACGATCAGAACTGTACCTTCGACATGCTGGCTCAGTTGCCGGGCGAACTGTCCGGTATCGGCGAAATTCTGGAAGAGCGCTTCCAGCTGGAAGACCGCCTGATCGAACGTCTGCACAACATTCACCGCGATCTGGTAGCCGGCTGAATGCACAGGGCCGGTTTTCCGGTCCTGACTTTCCCCCAATCCCGCTGAAGCCGCTACACTTATTGCATGTGCCTTTTGTCTTCAGAGATGCTTCCGCAATGACCTTCCGCCTGTTTTCCCGCCGGTCGATTCCATTAAGCGCGCTGCTGTTGCCGGCGGTGCTGTTGCTTACCGGTTGCGATCAGGGCAAAGAGCCTGCCGATGTACGCGAAGTTGCCCGTCAGGCTGCGTACTCCATTCGCCTCGCCAATGACGGCAGCGCCGCCATGGTCGGCAGTCTGCATCACGGTGGCAGTCTGTGGAAAACCCAACCGGTCGACCGGCTGTTCGACTGGAACCATAAACAGGACGACCTCAGTGCCATCACCAGCAGCGCGTTTTCACCGGAAGGTAAATTCGTCGCCACCTCCGACGGCCGTACCATTGTGCTGTGGACACGCGATACCGGTGAAGCCGTGTGGTTCTGGAATGCACCGGGTGATATTGAAGATATCGCACTGACCGGCAACGGCAATTTCGCCCTGCTCGGTCTGCGTGATTTCAGCGCGACCTTATTCGATATTAAAAATGGCGGTGTACGTCAGCGACTGGCGCACGATGGCACTGTGTATTCTGTCAGCGTCAGCGAGGATGGCCTGATCGGGGCAACCGGTTCCGAAGACCTGAATGCGCGCATCTGGAATCTGGAAAACGGCAAGCTGCTGTTCACCCTGAAGCACCGCACGCAGGTGCGTACCGTGCAGCTGTCCGCCGACGGTCGTCTGCTGTTCACGTCAGCGTTGAATGAACCCGGAAAAATATGGGACGTGGCATCCGGTCGTTTATTGAAAGAAATTGGCCGCACACGCGGACATTACAGCGCGGCGCGCTTTTCCGGTAACGACGCGCAACTGCTGACCGGCACCACAGCAGGTCATATCGAACTGTGGAATGTCAGCAGTGGGGAGCGTCAACAGCTATGGCGTGCCAGCAACCGTGACACCTGGGTGAACAGTACCGTCATGGTGGAAGACGTCGCCTTTATGAACAGTGGCTGGCTGGCCGCCGGTACCAACGGCCTGCTCTATTTTCTGCACTGAAAACCGCTTCCCTCAGCGCGTCTGCTCCAGCTGACGCGCACGATCGTCCACCATCGTCTGCACGTTCTTCGCATCTTCAATCAGCTTGGGAATTTCCGCCGGATTCACCGTCATCGGTATTCCCGGGATGGCCGATGGTGTTGTCTGCGCTTTGGCTTTCGGCTTAACCGGTTCCGCGACCGGCATCTTCACGCTCTGCAGAATATTCGCTGCGGTATCAATTTCCACCGCAACGGTTTTCGCGTCTTTTGGTACGTCATCACCAAAGTGCCACTGGCCTTTTTCATCCTGCCACTTGTAGTAGGTCTGACGGGTTTCTTCGGTCGACAGCTGCTGGTCTTTCTGCGGCAGCGTCATCAGGGGTTGTCCGTTCGGACCTTTTATAAAGAAGGGGGCAATACAGGCTGCTGCCAGAATCAACAGCATAAAGGTGATCTTGGTT
The DNA here is from genome assembly GCF_050507655.1 of Thalassolituus sp. LLYu03. GTDB lineage: Bacteria > Pseudomonadota > Gammaproteobacteria > Pseudomonadales > Oceanobacteraceae > Venatoribacter. Next base: position 3,502,500 of record NZ_CP191496.1, read on the forward strand.
TTCATTTTCTCATCCTTGTGATTCACTCCACGGCGCCGGATTATAACCTATGCTACAAGGACACTGCGCATATAACCGATAACTAAGCGTCGGCAGCAGAATACAGGACGGATTCGTGACCGAAACAGAAACGCCACCAACATCTTCGCCAGGCGTCCGGGTTGTTACCCGGGTCATGCCCGTTCGCATCATGATTGCGAATGCGAAAGGCGGCTGTGGCAAAACCACCATGGCCACCAATCTTGCCAGCTACTTCACCCGCCATGGCGAAGTCACGGCACTGATAGATTACGACCCGCAAGGTTCGTCGATGGACTGGCTTCAGGCCCGCGATGAAAACCTGCCGGTCATCAATGGCGTTGCTGCCTTTCAACGACTGGCGCCGACCACCTCCACCAAAACCTGGAGCATGCGCGTTCCGGTCAGCACCTCGCGCGTAGTGATCGACACACCGGCCGGCCTCAGCGGTAACGAACTGTCGGATCTGATTCAGTCGTCCGACGTTATCATCATTCCCGTAATTCCATCCGCGATCGACATCCGTGCCGCCACCGGATTTATCCGTGATGTACTGCTGTCACGCGCGTACCGCATCAGTCCGAAACCCATTGCTGTAGTGGCCAACCGCGTACGTAAAAACACGCTGATTTACGCTAAGTTAGAGCGCTTCCTCAAGAGTCTGCAAATTCCGTTTGTGGCAGCCTTCCGCGACACCCAATTCTATGTCCGCGCCAGTGAGCACGGATTAGGTCTGGTCGATTTCGAACAGACCGATGCCAAAGATATGAAAGAGTGGAATGCACTCATTGGCTGGGTAAATCAGCACATCAAAGCGCTGAAAAATAACGTAAATTAAAAATGTCCCGAATATCCTCTGGGCAACCGGAGGTAACCACTGCTTTAATAGCAACGACACGCACAAAAAATTCATCTTAAATTCGTGGATGAAAAGCGCTCAATTCGTATAATGCCGGAATCCAAAACCTGAATGAGGAAGTGCACATGGCCGCACGCAAACCCGCTACCGCTAAAAAAGCGCCCGCTGCTAAAACCAAAGCAGTGGCAAAAGCTGTAAAAACTCCAGTTGCTAAAAAGGCACCTGCTGCGAAAAAAGCACCGGCACGCAAGGCAGTTGCCAAAGCGAAAGCACCTGCACTGTCTGCTGTTCAGCTGCTGGAAAAAGACATCGCAGCTCTGCAGGCCAAACTGGATACTGCCCGCGCCAAAGAACTGAGCGATGCGGAAAAAGCGCTGGCCAAAGCCACCGTTGCACTGAAAAAAGCCTCTGATACTTCTGCCAATGCGGCCGCCGCCGTCAAAACCATTATGGCAAAAGTAAAAATGAAGAAGACTCCGGCCGGCGTGCGTCAGCTGGATGCTGCCAAAGTAAAAGCTGCCGCTGCTAAAGCCGCTGCTGCAGCCGCCAAAGAAGCTGCCGCTGCTGCTAAAGCAACGGCCACTGAACTGTCTGCCGCCGCGAAAGCACGCGCTGTTCTGGCCAAAGCCGCTGCCGCCGCTGAGAAAGCCGCTGCCAAAACCACAGCGAAGAAGCCTGCTGCCAAGAAAGCCGTTGCCAAAAAGCCAGCCGCTAAGAAAGCCGTACCTGCAGTGAAAGCCGCTGAAGCTGCACCTGCAGCAGCGCCTGCTGCCAAAAAAGCAGCTGTAAAAAAGCCAGCGGCTAAAAAGCCGGTAGCCAAGAAAGCGCCAGCTAAAACTGCAGCCAAAGCAGCACCTGCTGCCAAAGCCGCTGAAGCTGCACCAGCCGCCGAAAAGAAAGTAGTGGCTAAACCGGCTGCGAAAAAGCCTGTTGCCAAGAAACCCGCTGCGAAAAAACCAGCCGTTAAGAAAGCCGCACCAGCGGTTGCTAAAGCAGAAGCAGCACCGGTCGTTGCTGAAGAAGTGAAAGCCGCTGAGGTTGTTGAAGCACCTGTTGCACCGGTTGTTGAAGCTCCGGTTGCACCTGTGGTTGAAGCACCGGTTGCCGAAGAGAAACCAGCAGACGCGCCAGCGGCTGATGGTTCAAGCCTGTTCAGCGCTGAGTAATTACAACGCTCTGAACTGCTGAAGAAGAGGCCTTACGGCCTCTTTTTTTTGCCCGCGTTGCGGGTAAGCCCACAGCGCGTCGAGCGTCAGTAACTCACGTTCACCCTGCGCACGTTCCAGCACAGCAAACAAACGTCGGATACCTTCCTGCTCGGCCAGCAGTTCGCTCTTCAGTAACTGCGAACGCAGCGGTTCCGACGGTTTTTCCAATGACACCCGCAAGGCCCGCAATGGCAGCACCAGGGCGTCGCGCCAGGCGATGTAAGCAGCCAATGCGTCTTCTTCCGGCCAACTTTTGCTCTGTGAGCGCAGCCAATGGTCGCTCAGCACCAGCAGCACATCGACCCCATAGTCGTTCTGCAGCGTCAGCATCTGCTCTTTCACGCCGGGCCTGCCATACAGGTCGAGCACATAGTGCCAGAGTGGGTTATCACCGGATTCTGTGGCAAACTGCGCCGCCATTGCCGTCACCTTTTATTTGCTGCCGATATGATTGAATTTAATCAGGTTTCCCTGCAACGCGGAACGCAGACTCTGCTCAAAGATGCTTCGCTGCGCATTCACGATGGCCAGAAAATGGCACTTATCGGCCCGAATGGTGCTGGTAAGTCCAGTCTGTTTGCCCTGCTCAACGGCGAACTGAACGTCGACGGCGGTGACCTGTATATTCCACCGAAATGGCGCATCGCCCATATGCGGCAGGAAGTGGAAGCCAGCGAGCGCAGCGCGCTGGATTATGCGATGGACGGCGACTCGCTGTACCGCACCATAGAGCACAACATTGCCAACGCCAAAAGCGATAACGATCTTGCGCACTGGCTCGATCAGATGGATCAGCATCAGGGCTATGGCGTGCCGGTCAAAGCACAACAGCTGCTGCACGGCTTAGGGTTTTCACAGGAAGAGCTGCAGCGGCCGGTGAAAAGTTTTTCCGGTGGCTGGCGTATCCGTCTGAACCTGGCGCAGGCGCTGATGATGCCATCCGACCTGCTGCTGCTCGACGAACCGACCAACCACTTGGACCTCGAAGCAACACTGTGGCTTGAGCAGTACCTGAAAAATTATCCGGGTACCCTGCTGTTTATTTCCCACGACCGCGACTTTATCGACGGTGTGGCCAACAACATCGTGCACCTGCATCAGCAGAGCCTGACCCTGTATCCGGGTAACTACAGCGCCTACGAACGCATCCGCGCCGAGAAACTCGCACAGCAACAAAGCGTGTACGAGAAACAACAGGAACGCGTGGCCGAAATCGAAAAATTCGTTGCCCGTTTTCGCGCCAAAGCGTCTAAAGCCAAACAGGCTCAAAGCCGCCTAAAAGAACTGCAGCGCATGGAATTAATTGCACCGGCGCACGTGGATTCACCCTTCCATTTTGAATTCCCGTGCTATGAAAAAATGTCCACGCCGCTGCTGGCCATTGATCACGCGCAGCTGGGTTATCCGGGCAAAACCATTCTGCCTGACGTTAAACTCAGCGTGGTGCCCGGTCACCGCGTCGGTCTGCTCGGACCCAACGGCGCGGGTAAATCGACATTACTGAAAACCCTGTGCCGCGAATTACCAATGCTCAGTGGTGAGCGCTCCGAAGGCGAACACCTGCGCATTGGTTACTACGCTCAGCACCAGCTTGAATCACTGGATGTGAAAGCCACCGGTGCGCTGATTCTGCAACGCCTGAAACCCAAAGCCTCCGATCAGGAAATCCGTAATTTCCTCGGTGGGTTTGGTTTCCACGGAGACCGCGCACTGGAAGTGATTGAGCCGTTTTCCGGCGGCGAAAAAGCCCGTCTAGCGTTGGCTTGCGTCGCCTGGATGAAGCCTAACCTGCTCATCCTCGACGAACCGACCAACCATCTGGACATCGAAATGCGCGAAGCCTTAACCGTCGCGCTGCAGAATTTTCCCGGTGCCATTCTGGTAGTGAGCCACGACCGTCACCTGCTGAAAGCCACCGTCGACGAATACTGGCTGGTTGATAACGGTAAAATTCAGGAATTTGATGGCGACCTAGACGACTACCATCAGTACCTGCAACAACGCGAAGAACAACAGGCGCAACCAGCTGGCGGCAATGCCGCTAGTGCAGCACCGGCTGCTCCCGCTGTTGACCGCAAAGAACAGAAACGCCTCGACGCCGAAAAGCGTCAACGCTTAGCGCCGCTGCGTAAGAAGCAACAAGCCGCCGAGAAAAAAATGGAAACCCTGCAAACGCAGTTGGCCACCATTGAAGAACAGCTGGGTGACAACGGTCTGTACGACGCGGCGCGCAAAGATGAGCTGAACAAATTGCTGCAACAGCAGGGCAAGCTCAAAAGCGAGTTGGAAGAAGTCGAAATGGAATGGATGGAGCTGACCGAACAACTGGAAGCTGACGAATAAAAAAGGGCGCTTAAGCGCCCTTTTTTACACCCGTCAGCCGCGTGTACGGCGACGGACTGCCAACGGCAGAATCAGCAGCGGCAACCAGAACAGAGCACCGCCTTTACTGGATTTTTTACTGCGTTCGGAATCCAGCGGGTAACGGTCACTGGTGTCCGGCACACCGTCATTGTCGTCGTCGGTATCGGCGTTGTTGCCAATACCATCACCGTCGGTATCCACACTTTCCGTTGCGTCGAACGGCAACGCATCGTCCTCGTCGGGCACACCGTCGTTGTCATCATCCGGATCAATCGCATCACTCAGATAATCACCGTCGTTGTCCGCTGCGGCGTCCTGCAACTGCTGAGCGCGCAGCTGGCCGCCGACCTGTTCGGTAAACGTCAGTGCACTCAGGTTAGGTACGATCGCCTGACCGTTGCTGACCGCCAGCAACTGATATGCAGCGAAATCAGAGGTACTGATCAGCGCTGTCAGCGACGGTATCTCGCCATCTTTCAGCGAGGCCATCACGGTCAGAACATACTGCCCGCCTTGTTTGACGACATTTCGCACCCAAATGCTTTCGGCCGCATACAGCTCCGTATTTTCAACCAGCGCGGTTGCGGCAGAAGAGACTTCGGTCCAACTGTCGCCGTTGTCCAGCGAGCGCAGTAATTGCCGGTTGCCGGTGGACACAAAAATTTCGCTGCCCATCACATAGAACTCCGACGGATAACCGAGTTCGGCATAGCTGCCCAGATCGTGCCAGCTCCAGTTCTCACCATCGCTGGATTGACCGTAAAACACGTCATCGTTGGTGACGGTACTGCCATCCAGAAAACGGCGGTAACCGACCACGTGAATGACATCGTCGATCACCTGCATGCCCGTAAAGAGAAACTGATGAGTCTGACTTTCACCCACTTTCTGCGGAATGATGTCGGCCACTTCCCAGGTATCCGATTCCGCAGCGCGCTGATGGAAAGGCGTCGGATAAGAATTGGAAGACGCCGCGAACGCACGTCCGTTACTGAGGAAAGCAAAATACACGGTTTGCAGGTCCACCCAGTTGGCGTAAGTCCAGCTGCTCAGGTCCGTCGAGGTGTAGACACCTTTTTCAATGGGTGTGTACGAATCCTCCACCGCAGCGACGTATTCCTCACGGACCGCATCCCAATAAATCGCATGAAGGTGTGGCAACGTGGCCGGCTCTGACCAGGTCGCCAGATCCGACGAATAACGGACGTCGGTCCACGTCTGGTTATTACCATCGATGTCCGCCGTATAGGCAGACAAACTGAAATAGAGATCATTCACCCGCAGTAAGGTTTCAGTGCGCGGAATATCGGCCAGCGCCGTAACGCCATCGTCCGTCAGCTGATACAAACGCGATGCCTGATCCGATGCACCAGACCACACCGAACCGAAATAGTAACGCGTGCTGCCGACATCCAGCGTCTGCAAAGTCTGCGAGCCGTCACCAATCAGAACGTCACCCAATGGCATCCAGTAAGCGTCCACGGTGTCGCTGCGCAACAGCTGATGAGAAGACTGCTGCTGGTAGTAGTATTCCTTGTCCGCGTCGTCACTGAGCACGCCAATGGTAGTCACGACAGTGGCGGCATCCGATTCAGGCATCAGCTGATAGGTGATGGTACCGGTACTGTCCGGACCGTAATCGCGGGCGATATCGGCATAGCAATGCCAGGTCAGATCCGGCAACGGTAACAGGCCCGCTATTTCCGTCGTACCCGCATCATAGGCAGCCGACGTCGCCGTAAATGCCTGCTCAACGCCGCCACTTTGCTGCGTGCCAGAAATAGAAACTGTGATGTCGCCGGTCCAGTCGGATGGCACCGCAATACAGGAACCTGTCTGCCAGTTTTCAACATCGAGCAGGTCGGCTGTCATCGAACGCTCAATGGTGACGGAACCATCCTCCTCCCAGAACACCGAACGTTCTCCCGGGGAGTACCAACAGCCAGACGCCAGTCCGGCGCTCAGTACCAGCAATAATCGTTTCATGCGAAAACTCCATCAGCCGCACCGTGCGGTTTTATCGCAGAAGCCACGCCCTGAAGATCAGAGGCAGCAGAATCAGACATGAAGGCTAAGACGCAATACTGAGTCTTGCAACGCAGGGGACAGGAATGGCTCAAACCGGCACCCGCCAGCGCGGGCCAGACCAATAAAAAGGCCCGCAAAGCGGGCCTTTTTATTATGAAGGGAGCACACACAAGGCCAGCCAACCGGCACAGATCTATGGGATCAGCTTCAGGCTGACGTTACCTGCGATACTCAGGCCATCGCTGGAGGTCGCGTTGTAGGTATAACTCAGCGCCTGATCCGATTGCGATGAGATCGTGTAATTCTGACTGCCGTAGGTCAGTAGGTTGACGATTCCATCATCATGTCCGGCCTGCACAATGAAAGCGGTGTAAGAATCGACCGGGATATAATCGGTCAGTTGCATACGACTGCCGTCCGCTGCGGCAACCACCACCGCCTGACGATCGTCATTACGGTTTTCAATCACAGCACAGGTAACGCCTACCGAGCTGTCACCTTCCGTATCCGACCAGTTCAGTTTCCAGGTACCAAACGGATTAACCGAGTCGCTGACGCGGCGGAATTCCACGGTTTGCTCAACGTCTTCCTGATACGACGCCAGCCTGCTCAGCGACACCTGACGACTGCCAGAGTAGCTTGTGCTTATCCGGTTTCTTCCGGTGCGGTTACCAACAAATTGGGTACTGCTTAAATGATCTTTCGATATTGTCAGACTGTTAAAACCGCCGGAACAGGAAGCCACTTCATAACCGATTCCCAGACTATTGGTGCGGATGACCAGCACCTGCAGCGCACTGCTGCTTTCCTGTGCCGGCATTTGCACATTCACCATATCGTGGCGTTTACGATCGGTATTGATCACCCCCACCCAGGTTCCAAGGATCGAATCGGAACTCAGCCCTGCAGCTGCGGTGGAATAGGGAGCGACACTGAATTGCTCGACAGAGGGCTGATCGGTGGAATCGGAAGCACCGCCGCAGGCAGTTAATAAAGCGGCAGGTAAAAGATAAACAAGAGAAGGTTTCAAGGCTGATCCATCAGTTAAATTAATAATTTACGTATTATATACACATAAAAGTCAGTATCTATCCTGATGTCATATCTGTCTTGTGCATTAATGTGATCAATGCCAGCAAACCGGTTTTTAAACCCAATAACGGAGAAACCGTAAATAAAAAGGGCGCCTGAGCGCCCTTTTTATTGGGTTCTGTTCGCTGATCAGCCCACATACTCAGAAAGCCTGAATACCCTTATAACTATGCCAGCTCAGCGCCTGCTCACCGGCTCCAGCTGGTTAAGGCCTTCACCCACCAGCCGGTAAGCTTTGCCAAAGCCTGCGGTATAACCGCCGCTGACGGGCGTGAGTTTCAGCAGATGAAAGTCGTTGAGGGTGCGCAGCAGCCCCACCATTTTGCCGTGCTTGTCTTGCATCGCCTGCAGCAGTATTTGCCATTGCTCACTGTCGCGCGCAACTTCCTGCGCGCTTACCTGCAGGGTGACACGGCGGCGGGCAAACAGATTCTGCGCCTGCGCTTCGTCTTCAATAAATAACAGGCTCGCCGTTTTATATTGCAGCAGGTTACGCGTATGCAGAGCCAGTGCTGACACGTAAATATAAAAGCAATCATCGTGCTGCAGCACGGGGGCGTAGCTGGATTCAGGCTCAGCATAACCGTCTTGATTCACACTGGCGGTTGCCAGAATGACGCTGTTAAAGCCCGCTATAAATTGCTGATATTCAGCGAACAATTCAGCCTGCAATTCAGCGTTCAGCTCTGTGTCTGTGCTCATGCTTCGGCGTACCGGTCGGTGGCCCGGATCAGTTGATCGAGAATGCCAGGTTCACCCATCGCATGGCCGGCGGCTTCGACAATTTTTAATTCTGCATGGGGCCAGGCCTTGGCCAGATTCCAGGCGTATTTTAACGGACACGGCATATCGAATCGGCCGTGCACAATCACAGCGGGAATACCCTGCAGTTTGTGCACGTCACGTAACAGCTGACCTTCGTCGAGCCAGCCGGCATTAACAAAATAGTGGTTTTCGATGCGGGCGAAGGCGAGAGCAAACTGATCACCACCAAAGCTGTCCACCAGCTCGGGTTCCGGCAGCAGAGTGACGGTACCGCCTTCCCACTGACTCCAGGCTTTGGCGCAGACGAGTTTTTCAGCTTCGTTATTGCCGGTTAAACGCTTGTGATAGGCGTGCATCAAATCGTTGCGCTCAGCTTCTGGAATCGGCGCGATGAATTTCTCCCATTTTTCCGGGTGCATTTCCGAAACGCCATATTGGTAGTACCACTGCAGCTCAGCCTGAGTGAGGGTATAAATACCGCGCAGCACCAGTTCACTCACGCGTTGAGGGTGTGTTTCGGCGTACGCCAGCGCCAGCGTTGAACCCCAGCTGCCACCAAACACCAGCCATTGCTCTGCGCCGCATAATTCACGCAGACGCTCGATATCGTCGACCAGATGCCAGGTGGTATTGGCATCGAGACAAGCGTGCGGTGTCGAACGGCCACAGCCACGCTGATCGAACAGCAGCACGTCGTACAGCGCCGGATCAAACACGCGCCGGTGTGAGGCATTGCAGCCACCGCCCGGACCACCGTGCAGAAACACCGCCGGCTTTGCGCCGGGCGTACCGACCCGCTCCCAGTAAATCTGATGGCCATCCCCCACATCGAGCATGCCGCTGGCGTAAGGTTCAATGGGCGGATAATAGGTGCGAAATACCGACGTCATAGTGTTCACCGCTGTGCGGTCTCCTGCGGACTTTGACGTCATCATAAGCGCGACGACGATGAGCAGGAAACCTGCGCTTTCACACCGCAGCCGATTTATTTATGCTCAGCGCCAGTTCACACCAGCGGAGCGTTTCATGGCTGTATTTTCCCGCCGCGGATTTATCCGCGCGTCATTACTGGGTTCCGGCGCTGTGGTGCTGGGCGGCATTGCGGTGAAGACCGTGGCCGACCAGTCAGACGTCAGTCTCAGTGCTTTAAAAGACGAATTAAATGCCATGCCGTGGGCGTCGTTAACCAACGCCGGATCCTGGAATATCAGTCAGGTGCTGCAGCATCTGGCGCAGAGTATTGATTATTCGATGGATGGTTATCCGCAGATGAAACCCGAGTGGTTCCGTCTGACGGCGGGCTCAGCCGCGTTCAATGTGTTTGGTGCCATGGGGAAAATGCGCCATCCGCTGGATCAGGAAATTCCCGGCGCCACGCCGCTGGTTGTGCAAATGCCGGTGGCCGATGCCCTAGCGCAGCTGAATATGGCCATCGACCGCTTTCTGCAGAACACGGCCCCGCTGGCACCGCACTTCGCCTATGGCGACCTGAGCCAGCGACAGTACGAAACCGCGCACTGGCTGCACATCCGCAATCACCTCGGCATTATTGCCTGATCGCCTGACGCTCAGCGCGCGAGCACCGACACCCGCTCGACCAGCACCACTTCGCAGGCGCCATTGCCTGTGTCTTCCCGGGTCAGGGAACTGACCCAGTGCCAGCCGTCACTGGCGTCGACCCTGACCAGCTTGCCCGACAGAACAATCAGGTTGCCTTCACCGAGCGCCAGCAGCTGGTCGCGCACCCCCTCGTCCGCCGGAATCATGTGCATATTGGCGCTGTGGGTTTCGACCTCGCGGCGCGGGATAGGCAGAGCGTCGGTGCGCCAGTAATACCAGCGGTTCGCCTGACGAATGGAAAACTGCGCGGCGATTTCCGGCTCGGCCATCGGCCCCCAGCCCAACGCCAGATCGAGCGGCGACAAATCGGCTTCGCGGCCGCTGCGGTAACGTTCATAACCCAGCACCCGCGCCGTCAGTTCAAAGTCGTCCTGCAGCGTGGTGATGCGGTAATCGCCCATGCGCAAACCGGAACCTTCCGGCTCCAGCGGCAAACCGTCCGGCGTGCGCAACCACCACCAGCCGCCGAGCACAATCAAGGCGATCAACAGGGTACGAGACATATCAGCTCCCTTCTGAAACCCGTCGTCAGTATAACCACGTCCGGCCGTCGCCGGCCCGCAATTGACGGCTGGCAGCACGGGCCCTGCCTCAGCGGGTTGGGTGATAGTCCCGCGATGAATGAACACAGGGTTATTCATAGAATAATCATCTTAATCTTATCAACAGGACAGCCGACACCCTGTGCATAACCAGAGCAGGGAGAAGGCGATGAAAATCAGTCAGGGCGACGTCAGCTTAAGCGGACAGCAACAGCACCAGCTTGATCTGGCGCGCATCACCGGGCAGGCGGTGGCAGTTAATGCCGGAAACGATGCGGACAGAGACTCAGACAGCAGTTCAGACACTCAGGCCAGCATCCGCCTGTCGCTCAGCCGGCAAAGCAGCGAAAGCCGCAGCGTGAACAGCCAGAGTCTGGTGACCGGGGCCTGCGGCCAGCAACAGCAGCTGGCGTCGTCATCGCTGGCCAGTCAGCTGATGCAGAGCCTGACCGAGTGGGACTATAGCGTCAGCGCCGTCAGCCCCGGAGCGACCTCGGCCGGACTGGGCGTGGACGTCACTGTCACCAGCGTGCTGCGGCTGGAAGAAAGCAGCTATCTCGGGTTTGAGGCGGGTGGACAGGTACAGACAGCGGATGGCCGCAGCATCGATTTTCTGCTGGCGCTGGAGTTCAGCCGCCATACCCGTGTCGAGCAGCTGAATGCCTTCAGTGGCCGCCTGAATCTGATCGATCCGCTGATGATTAACCTCGCGGGCGGCAGCGTGGAACTGACGGATCAGAGCTTTGACTTCGACCTGAATCAGGATGGCAGCCGCGAAGCCATCGCCCGCCCGGCCTCAGGCAGCGGCTATCTGGTGTTCGACCGCAATGGTAATGGCATTACCGACGACGGCAGTGAATTGTTCGGCCCGCAGTCGGGCAACGGCTTTGCCGAGCTGGCCCAGTACGATGACGATGGCAACGGCTGGATCGACGAAAACGATGCCATCTTCGCCCGTCTCGGCGTGCTGCAGGTAACCGACGACGGCGCCATGACCCGCACGGCCGCCGAGGCCGGACTGGGCGCTCTGTATCTGGGTTCCGTCGCCGCCGATTACGACCTGCGCAACGACGGCGGCGAGGTGTTGGGCGTGATCCGTGGCAGCGGCGTGGCGCTGGCGGAGTCCGGTCAGGCGTTACTGCTGCAGGAAGTGCATCTGGCGGCACCGGCGCCCGCCGCTGCGGTGTACACCCACGCCGATGGCACGATTCAGGGCGATACCGGCGCCATGACCATAGATTCGGCGCTGGGCTTCTTTCAGTTCAGCAACGAGCTGCTCGATAGTCGTGATGCACAAACGCATGTGCGGCTGCGGCGGAACATCAATGATGCGCCGTTCCCCGTGCTGGTTGCGTCCGCCAGCCCGCTGAGCCGTTCTGAAACCCTGGTCAGTGACAGTGTGTACCGGCTCAGCGAATCGCAACGCAACCAGCTGCAGCAGTGGGTCAGCAGCGCCGTGCGCGAATTCAACCCGCAGTTGCGCCTGCGCGGCAGCGACGCACCTGTGTATAACCCCATTCCTGACCCGGTTCGAGCCGTGCCGCTGAATCTGGCCGACGCTCTGGAGGCCACCACACAGTCGGCCAACAACCAGCTCAGCGCGCTGCGCGCCACCATCGAAGAACTGAAACACCTGCGTCGGCAGCAACAGGAACAGGGGCAACAGGTCGCTCTGTATCAGGCCATCGGCCGCCTGCCAAACTGAGCGAGGAACAGGGGCAGCGAGGGGCGCTGCATCAGACCATCCGCTGCTTGCCAAACTGAGCGAGGCACAGGGGCAGCACGGGGCGCGCTTCAGACCATCGGCCGCCTGCCAAACTGAGCGAAAGCGAGGGCAAAGCCAGGCGATCTGGGCTAGGGTAAAGACTGATCTTTTCTTCCGGTTCCGCCCTTGCCCGGCCACACAACCGGCTGTTACTGACTCAGGGAATATCCCCTTCGCCATGCAACTGTCCGACTATTTTCTGCTCGATGACGCCGCGCCCGCGACCCTGTTGATCGGCCAGTACGACCCATGGCTGGTTGCCCTGTCGCTGTTTATTGCCGTGGCGGCGTCGTTCATGGCGCTGACCATGGCCGCGGCGGCGCGCAACAGCCCGTCGCGTGGCATGGCCCGCCTGCATCTGGCCACCGGCGCTCTGGCGCTGGGCGCCGGTATCTGGTCGATGCATTTTATCGGCATGCTCGCCTTCCAGCTGTGCACCACCGTTAACTACACGCCGGGCATCACGCTGGTGTCGCTGGTGCCGGGCATTCTCGCCTCCTGGGTCACGCTTAATCTGCTGTCCAACAACACAGTCAACATCACCCGCCTGCTGGCCGGCGGGCTGGCGGTCGGACTGGGCATTGGCAGCATGCACTACATTGGCATGGCGGCCATGACGCTGGCGCCGTCGCTGCGCTATGACCCGCTGTTTTTTGCGCTGTCGATTGTGGTCGCGACCGTGCTCGCCACGCTGGCGCTGTGGATCAGTTTCGGTCTGCGCCAGCACCTGAAGATGCGCGGCAACCGCATCCGGCTGCTGGCCGGCGCCGTGATGGGGCTGGCCATTGCCGGCATGCACTACACCGCCATGGAAGCCGCGCGTTTTGTTGGCCAGGCCGACCCGGATTTCATACCCGGCAGCGACGAGCATTACCTGCTGTCGTTCAGCATCGCGCTGGTTACCATTCTGCTCGGTGTTCTTATCAGCGGCCTGAATGCGCTGGTGCGTTACCGCAATCTGCTGGCGCGCAGCGAAGAATCGGCCAGTGAGTTACAGGCCATGTTCGACACCGCCGTCGACGGCATCATCAAGATTTCAGCGGCGGGCACCATACTGTCCGCCAACCGCTCGGTGGCGTGCATTCTGGGTTACAGCGAAGACGAGCTGCTTGGCCACAACGTGAAGATGCTGATGCCCACCGGCCACAAAGAAAACCACGACCAGTACCTGAGCAGTTATCTGATCACAGGCACGGCCAAGGTGATGGGCCAGAGCCGCGAAGTGTTCGCCCGCCACAAAGATGGCCGCAATATTCCGGTGCGCCTCGCCATCGGCGAGTTCCGCCGCGCCGGCACCGTTACCTTCGTGGGCTTTATCAGCGACATCAGCGAGCGCTATAAAATGGAACACGACCTGCGCCGCGCCAAAGAAGAAGCCGAACAGGCGGCGCAGGCAAAAAGCGTGTTTCTGGCCAACATGAGCCATGAAATCCGCACGCCGATGAATTCCATTCTGGGATTTACCGAACTGCTGCTCAGCAGCCCGCTGAATGAGACACAGGAACGTAACCTCACCATAGTGCGTAACTCAGCGCAGTCGCTGCTGGCGTTGCTGAATAACATCCTCGATACCGCCAAATTCGAAAGCGGCAGCGACGTGCTTGAGTCGCGCGATTTCTCGCTGCGCGCCATCTGCCAGCAACTGATTGCCACCCAGAGTCTGGCCGCCCGGCGCAAAGGCATAGAGCTGATCCTCGACTACAGCACCGACATCGGCGAGCACTTTGTCGGTGATCCGCTGCGGGTGCAGCAGGTGCTGCTGAACCTGTTATCGAACGCAGTGAAATTCACCGAGCAGGGTCGCGTCGACCTGCAGGTTTGCCGCTGCCGCCGCGGCGGCGATGGCGTTGAGATCAATGTGCGCGACACCGGCATCGGCATTCCCGCCGATCGTCTGCACAGTATTTTCGACCCCTTTTCGCAGGCCGACACCAGCATGACCCGACGCTTCGGCGGCACAGGTCTTGGCACCACCATCGCCCGCCAACTGGTTGAACTGATGGGCGGCCAGCTGGAAGTCAGCAGCATGGTCGGCGAAGGCTCCTGTTTTACCGTCTGCCTGCCGCTGCCGCCGGGTAACGCCAGCAACGACGCGGACATGCGCATGCCGGAAGTCCGGCTGCCGCCGCTGCGCATTCTGGCCGCCGACGACGTACCCCAGAACCTGCAGCTGCTGGAGGCCATCCTCACCCGCCGGGGCCACCGCCTTATTTCCGTCTGCAACGGCCAGGACGCCGTCACCCTGTATTGCTCCGGGCATTTTGATCTGGTGCTGATGGATGTGCAGATGCCGGTCATGGACGGCCACGAAGCCAGCCGCCGCATCCGCCTGTGGGAAAGTGAACATCAGCGCCACGCCACGCCCATCATCGCCCTCACCGCCAGCGTGCTGGAGCAGGACCGCCGTGCCGCCCGCGCCGCCGGCATGGATGGTTTCGCCGCCAAGCCGCTCGACATCACCGAACTCAGCCTCGAAATCGCCTCGGTGCTGGGCATCGAAGCCGACGACAGCGACAGCCTGCCAGCCACCAGCAGCGAACGCCTGCTGATCAACCGCCAGCATGGTGAAGCCCTGTGGCAAAGCCGGCGGCAACACATGAGTGCGGTGCGTGCCTTTCTGACCGACGATGCCAACCAGCCCGGACGTCTGGAAGCCCTGTTGCGTCAGGGCGACACAATGCAGGCCGGCGCCCTGCGCGAGGTGCACCGCCTGCGCGGCATCAGCGCCAACCTGTCGCTTGAGAGCCTGGCTGACGTTTACGGACTGCTCGAACAGCATCTGCACGCCACCAACAACGACTATCCTTACCCCTTAGTGGAAAGTGTGCGGCGCCTGCACGGCGAACTGGCGCAGCTCATTCAGGCCGAAGGCCTGCCAGCCGCCGACACCCCAGCCGGCCCTCAGGAACCCGCCATGAGCGGCGCCGAGCTGCTGGCCGTGCTCGGCGCGCTGGTGCATCAGCTGCAACGCGGTGAACTGCCTGACGAACCGCTGGCCGACGTGATGCGCAGCCTGCCCGACACACTGGCCGATGCCGTGCACGATGCGGCACTGGATTTTGAATGTGAGAAACTGGCGGCCCTGCTCGACGACTACCGCCAGACCCTGATCAAGGAGAACCGGTCCGATGAATGAACAGCCCACCCTGCTGTTGGTGGACGATGAGCCAGCCAATCTTCAGGTGCTGAAAAACATTCTGGAAGACCACTACCGCCTGCTGTTTGCCCGCGATGGCCAGCGTGCCCTGACACTGGCGGCCAGTGGCCGGCCCGACCTGATTCTGCTGGATGTGATGATGCCCGACCTGTCGGGCCACGATGTTTGCCGCCAGCTGAAAACCAACGCCGATACTGCGCACATTCCGGTGATCTTTGTCTCGGCGCTGGCGCAGGTAGAAGACGAAGCCTTAGGCTTTGAACTGGGCGCCGTCGACTACATCACCAAACCGGTGCGGCCGGCCATTGTGCGCGCGCGGATCAAAACCCACCTGTCGCTGGTGCGCACCGACGAACTGCGCAAAACCCGCCTGTCGGTGGTGCAGCGTCTGGGACGTGCCGCGGAGTACAAAGACAACGAAACCGGCCGTCACATCATCCGCATGAGCCTGTTCTCGCAGATCATGGCGCGGCGTTTGGGCTTCGGCGAACAATACCTCGACGACCTGCTCAACGCCGCGCCCATGCACGACATCGGCAAAATCGGCATTCCCGATGCCATCCTGCTCAAACCCGGCAAGCTGGACCCGGACGAATGGGCCATCATGCAGACCCACGCCCGTATCGGCGCCGAAATCATCGGCGACGACGGCTCACGCCTGCTCAACATGGCACGCGAAATTGCCCTCTGCCACCACGAAAAATGGGATGGCAGCGGTTACCCGCAAGGGCTGCAGGGCGAATCCATTCCGGTCGAAGCCCGCATCGTGGCCATCGCCGATGTGTTCGATGCACTGACCAGCGAACGCCCTTACAAAAAAGCCTGGAGCATTGAAGACGCCACGGCCCTGATTCGCGGTCAGAGCGGACAGCATTTTGATCCGTCTCTGGTGGACGTGTTCTTCGATTGCCTGCCCGACATTCTGATTGCCCGTGACCAGTGGCTTGATGAAGACAGCGGCCACTGAGACTGACCGGCCGCATTCGCGCTTCATAAAAAAACACAAAAATAGCCCATAAAAAAACGCCGCAGTTGCGGCGCTCTTTATGGGCTATTTCTTTATGGGCCTGTTGGCGCGTTATTCGGCACGCTATGCGGCTTTCTTTACGCGCGCAGCACCTCAGCAGGCACCGGCTGCACGCAGTGGCGCGGCATACGCTTCGCCTTTGCTGTGGCTGGCGATGGTCTGCAGAATGGTCACGCCGTCGGCGTTTTTCGCGTTCAGGTTATGACCTTCTTCCGCAAACAGACCGACGTAATCAGCAAAAACGTCTGGCAGCATGTGGCGGTAGGCACGGATGGCGGCCACGTAATCGGCGTCGCTGCCGTCATAGCTGTTGGCGCTTAAAAATTCGCGCAGCATGTCTTCGGTCCACTCACCGCCGAATACTTTTTCTTTATCTTTTTGCATGATTTTCTCCTTTTAAAGCCGGAATAATAGTCGCGTTATCCGAGGCAGTCAGTGCAAGGCAAAAATGAATGAGCAAGCGGAGTGTATAACTCATACATGAGCACTGCTCATCCATTTTTAACGCCGCGCTGGCAACGCAGGTAGCGATTAAACCTTGCGGAACATCAGATCCCACACCCCATGCCCCAACCGCTCACCACGCTTTTCAAACTTGGTCAGCGGACGATGGTCCGGGCGCGGTACGCAGTTGCCTTTACCGGCGATGTTTTCATAGCCTTCGGCGACGTCCATCACTTCCAGCATGTGTTCTTTATACGGTTCCCAGTCGGTGGCCATATGAAACACGCCGCCCGGTTTTAAAACACGGCGGATGGTCTGGGCAAACTCGGCCTGCACGATGCGGCGCTTGTGGTGTTTTTTCTTGTGCCATGGGTCCGGGAAAAACAGCTGCACGGTATCCAGACTGTTTTCCGGCAACAGCTTCAGCACTTCGATGGCGTCTTCTTTGTAAGTGCGCAGGTTGGTCACACCGGCTTCTTCCGCCATGTTCAGCAGCGAGCCGACGCCCGGCAGATGCACTTCAACGCCGATAAAATCTTTTTCCGGCGCGGCGGCGGCCATGGCCACCAGCGACTGGCCCATGCCGTAACCGATTTCCAGCACCACGTGGCCGTCACGGCCAAAAACATCCACCGGATTAACCGGACCCTGCGCCAGTTCCAGACCCATGACCGGCCACTGACGTTCGAGGCCGCCTTCCTGACCTTTGGTCAGACGACCAGCGCGGATCACAAAGCTTTTGATACCACGGCGGTACTGAGGTTTTTCGCTGGTCTGTTCTTCGCCAGACGGCGGCAGTTCGTTCTCGTATTCTTCAGTCACAGGTCGGCCCTCACTATCGGCCAGTTCAGAAATTGAGTTTGCGGATCAGGATTCGCGACGGTTCAGCCCGCTGGCCGCGACCAGCAACAATGCCCACGCGATCAGCCAGCTGACACCACCAAACGGCGTGATAATGCCGAGCATTTTCACACCACTTAAGGTCATGGCGTACAGGCTGCCGCTGAACAAAAACAGACCGAGCAGCATCAAGTTGGCCGACCAGCGCAACCAGCGCGATGGCTGAACCTGCAGCCATACCGCCAGCCCCAGCAGGGCGACGGCGTGCACCAGATGGTAGAGCACCGCCGTGCGGTACACCTCCATCATGTCGGCGCTGAGCACGGATTTCAGCCCGTGAGCACCGAAGGCGCCGAGCCCCACGGCACTGAAGCCGGCCACGGCGGCCGCGTAAAGCGTTGCTTTTGCCTGCACCTGAATTCTCCGGCGGTCAAAAAGGCGCGCATTATAAAGGATGACAGGCATTTGCGTTACCGCGGCAGCGTCCGCTGTCATGCAAGGCAAGCGGTGGACCTGGCCATTCCATGCAGCCACGCGTTTTACGCAAAATAAACCGTCTCAGTGTCTCACCGAGTTAGTTCACTGCATCGACCCGTACAGGCTGGTATCATGGCCGCCTTAACGGAGAATGCCTGTGAAATACGCTGACCTTCGCGACTTTATCAAAACCCTGGAAAAACAGGGCGAGCTGAAACGCATCAAGCACGAAGTCGATCCCCATCTGGAAATGACTGAAATTGCCGACCGGGTGCTGCGCGCCGGTGGTCCGGCTTTGCTGTTTGAAAATCCGAAAGGCTACGACATGCCGGTGCTGGCCAACCTGTTCGGCACGCCAAAACGCGTGGCGCTGGGCATGGGCGAAACCTCGGTCGAAGCCCTGCGCGAAGTGGGTAAACTGCTGGCTTTTCTGAAAGAACCCGAGCCACCGAAGGGCATGAAAGACGCCTGGGAGAAGCTGCCGATCTTCAAAAAGGTCATGACAATGGGGCCGAAGGAAGTGCGCAAGGCCGCCTGTCAGGAAGTGGTGCTGGAAGGCGATGCCGTCGATTTAAGCAAAATTCCGGTGATGCACTGCTGGCCCGGCGATGCTGCACCCCTCATTACCTGGCCGCTGGTAATTACCAAAGGGCCGAATAAAGACCGCCATAACCTCGGCATTTACCGTCAGCAGGTGATCGGCAAAAACAAAGTGATTATGCGCTGGCTCAGCCATCGCGGCGGCGCGCTGGATTTTCTGGAATGGCAGAAAGCCCATCCGGGCGAGCCTTTCCCGGTGAGCGTGGCGCTGGGTGCCGACCCGGCCACCATTCTTGGCGCAGTGACCCCGGTGCCGGATACCTTAAGTGAATACGCCTTTGCCGGTCTGCTGCGCGACAGTAAAACCGAGCTGGTAAAAAGCATCGGCAACGATCTGCTGGTGCCAGCCTCGGCGGAAATTGTGCTGGAAGGTGTGATACATCCGGGCGATATGGCGCCGGAAGGTCCGTACGGCGACCACACGGGTTACTACAACGAGGTCGACAGCTTCCCGGTGTTTACCGTGGAACGCATCACCCACCGCAAAGACCCGATTTATCACAGCACCTACACCGGCCGTCCGCCGGATGAGCCGGCCATTTTAGGTGTGGCGCTGAACGAAGTGTTTGTGCCGATTCTGCAGAAGCAGTTTCCGGAAATCGTCGATTTCTACCTGCCGCCGGAAGGCTGTTCGTACCGTATGGCGATCGTCAGCATGAAGAAACAATACGCCGGTCACGCCAAGCGCGTGATGATGGGCGTGTGGTCCTTCCTGCGTCAGTTCATGTACACCAAGTTTGTGATTGTGGTCGATGACGACGTCAACACGCGCAGCTGGGAAGACGTGATCTGGGCCATCACCACGCGCATGGACCCGGCACGCGACACCACGCTGATTGAGAACACACCGATCGACTACCTCGACTTCGCCTCACCGGTGTCGGGCTTAGGTTCGAAAATGGGGATGGACGCCACCAATAAGTGGCCGGGTGAAACCACCCGCGAGTGGGGCACACCGATCGTGAAAGACCCTGAGGTCGTGAAAAAAGTGGATGAGATCTGGGACGAACTGGGTCTGTGAGCCACACCATTACCTTCCGTCCATCGGGCGTGCGCATCCGCTGCCGCCCCGATCAGACCATTGCCGAGGCCGCCCTTGAACAGGGCGTCGTCGTGCCGGTCAGTTGCGAAAATGGCGTGTGTCAGATCTGTCAGGCACCGCGTCTGAGCGGCGACTTCCGTTTCCGCAATGAGCTGGGCGAGGCCATACTTGAGCAGGATAATCAGGTATTATGTTGCGTTGCCTACCCCAGTTCCGATGCAGAGATTGATATGCCCGACGTGTTCGCCCCCTACCACAAAGCCGAAGTTTCTCTGGCCTGTCAGGTGCGCAGCGTCACGGAACTGCCGGGCAATGTCTACCGGGCAGAACTGCTGGCGCCAGCCGGCAAAAAAGTCGATTTCTGGCCAGGTCAGTATCTGATGCTGACCGTGGATACTCGCGACGGTGAGCAACAATTGCCGTACTCCCTTGCCAGTGCACCGGGCAGCATGACCGGCGCCGATCCGCGCACGTTCGAGCTGCACATTGCCGCCGGCAGCGACACCGCCGATCAGGTGATTGCTTATCTGAAGCAGGCCATTATTGCCCGCGTAACCCTGCCTTTCGGCGACTGCCGTATTCATCCGGATTACGTGAAACAGCATAAGCAAACGCCGCTATTGATGGTCGCCGCCGGCAGCGGTTTCTCGCAGATCAAAAGCCTGATCGAAGGTGTGCTGGCGCTGAATCCGCTGCAGGAAATTCACCTCTACTGGTCGAACAAAAACCGCGATGGTTTTTATCTGGCCGACCTGCCCCTGAGCT
Organism: Thalassolituus sp. LLYu03; assembly: GCF_050507655.1. Taxonomy (GTDB): domain Bacteria; phylum Pseudomonadota; class Gammaproteobacteria; order Pseudomonadales; family Oceanobacteraceae; genus Venatoribacter. Next base: position 3,523,113 of record NZ_CP191496.1, read on the forward strand.
GGGCGCAGACCTTTGCGAACTTTCACTACCATCCCATCATCGAACAGCACAGCGATGGCTGGAACGGTCGCGCCGGCTGGATTTATCAGGTGATTCATGAAGATTTCACCGACCTCAGTCAGGCTCAGATGTTCGCCTGCGGCTCACCGAACATGGTGTACGGCACCCTCGACCAGCTGCAACCGCTGGGCCTGTCGCAGAGCAACATGCATTCCGACGTGTTCGCCTACGCACCGCGTTAAGCATTCCCGGCCGGGCTACCCGGCACTCAATTTCAGGAGAGCTGTATGAACTGGACGATCGACCCGCAACAACTCTGGAGCGACTACATTCTGCCGTGGAGCACCCAGATTCTGCTGGCCATCATGATTTTTCTGGTGGGCCGCATTCTCGCCCGTGTGCTCACCAGTGGCACCGCCAAAGCGCTGGAGCGCGCCAAGCTGGATCCGATTCTGGTGAGCTTCCTGCGCACCGTGATGAACACCACCCTCACCCTGCTGGTGATTGTGTTTGCCCTGTCGCAGCTGGGGCTGGACACCACCTCGCTGGTCGCCCTGCTCGGTGCCGCCGGTCTGGCCGTCGGTCTGGCGCTGAAAGATTCCCTCGCTCACTTTGCCGCCGGCGTGATGCTGATTGTGTTCCGCCCGTTCAAGCTGGGTGATTACGTAGAAGTGGGCGGCGTGGCCGGCTCGGTCGACCGCATCACCATTTTCAGTACCCGCCTGAAAACCCCGGACAACAAAGTCGTGACCGTGCCCAACGGCCAGGTATTCGGCAGCACCATGGTGAACTTCTCGTCCGAAGCCAACCGCCGCATCGACATGGTGATCGGCATTTCCTACGGCAGCGACCTGCTGAAAGCCAAAGCCCTGCTGGAAGAGATGGTCTCCAGCCACGAGAAAGTGCTGAAAGACCCGGCGCACAAAATTGCCGTCGCTGAGCTGGCCGATTCGTCGGTGAACTTCATCGTGCGCCCGTGGGTGAAGGCCGAAGACTACTGGGACGTGCGCTTCGCCCTGACCGAAACCATCAAGCTGCGCTTCGACGCCGAAGGCATCGAGATTCCGTTCCCGCAGATGTCGCTGCACATCAGTAAGGAATAACACCTGTGCGGCGGCCCGCTGGCGGCCGTTAATCCCGTGTGCAGAGCCCCGTTTTACGGGGCTTTTTTATGCCCGTCTGCAGGGCCGGAAACGGAACACAGGTGCCGCTGCGGCCCGCTCAGTCGCAGACCTTCGTCTATCCGACTAATGGTTAAAAGTCAGACCTGACAAACGGGTAGAAGATGTCCGGCCTCATAAGAAAAGGAGTGGGTGCTATGACGTTCAGAATGATGCGCCTGACAATCGGAACTCTGTTACTGCTGGCCGGCACCGCCGAAGCCGCAGACCCCGTAAAACTGGGCCTGAACTACCCGTCTACCGGTCGCTATAAAGAGCAGGGACTGGCGCAGGCGCGCGGTGCCATTCTGGCCGTGGATGAAATCAACGCCGCCGGCGGCATTCTCGGGCGCCCCGTGGAACTGCTGACCGCCAACTCGGCCTCGAAGCCCGAGAAAGCCGTCGAAAACGTGCAGGCACTGGCCTCGCAGGGCGTGTCCATGCTGTTCGGTGGTTCCTCCAGTGCGGTGGCCATCGCCGCCGGTAAAGAAGCCGCCAAACACGACCTGCTGTATTTCGGCACCCTGACCTACGCCAACGAGACCACAGGCGCCGACGGTCACAAACACATGTTCCGCGAGACCTACAACGCCCATATGGCCGCCAAGGCGCTGGCCGCCTATCTGAACGACAGCCTGAAAGGCAAAAAGCTGTTTTACCTGACCGCCGACTATAGCTGGGGCTGGTCAACCGAAGCCTCGCTGCGCGAGTTCACCGGCAGTCTGGATAAAACCGCCCACCCCGGTCTGCTGACCACCTACCCGCGCCCGCGCGAAAGTGACTTCCGCGATGCGCTGGTCGAGGCCGAAAAATCCGGCGCCGATGTGCTGATGCTGGTGCAGTTTGGCGATGACATGGCGATGGCGCTGAAAGTGGCCCACGCCATGGGCCTTAAAGACAAGATGACCATCATAGTGCCCAACCTGACGCTGGGCATGGCCAAGTCGGCCGGCTCCGGCATTATGGAAGGCGTTATCGGCGCCGTGCCCTGGTGCTGGAAAGTGCCGTACCAATACGGCTTTGAGGAAGGCCAGGCCTTTGTCGAAGCCTTCGTTGAACGCTTCGGCACCTACCCGTCCAGCTCGGCGGCCTCGGCCTACAGCATCGTTTACCAGTTCAAAGCCGCCGCAGAACGCGCGCGCTCGCTCGATACCGGCAAGCTGATCAGCGCACTGGAGGACTACCGCTACACGCATCTGAAAGATGAGCAGACCTGGCGCGCATTCGACCACCAGAACGTGCAGAGCGTGTACGTGGTGCGCAGCCGCCCACGCAACGACATTCTGAAGAGCAAGCTGCACGAAGACTTCTTCGACATTCTGTTGCGCCTGCCCGGCGACGAAGCAGCGCAGACGCTCACCGAATGGCAGCAGGAGCGCAAAGCCGCGGGCAAACCGGGCAAGCTCTGAACGTTTTTACCCCTGTGCAAAAGGGCGCTGCGGCGCCCTTTTTACGTTGGCTTTACCATCCAGCAAAACCAATAGCCGTGGCCATGATTGGATAAGTCAGGCACAAGACTGAGGGTTAGTATCCGGGGCAACAACAATAAGGAGTTCCCGGATGCGCGCTCTGTTTTCCGCCGTACTGACCCCGCTCAGCGGCGCCCTGCTGCTGATGATCAGCCACACCCTGCTGGCCGCCAACCCGATTTTGATCGGCATGAACTACCCCGCCACCGGCCGCTACAAAGAGCAGGGCTTCGCTCAGGCTAACGGTGCTCTGCTGGCCGTCGATGAAATCAATCAGGCCGGCGGTGTTCTCGGCCGCCCCCTGCAACTGAAGCTGGCCGATACCGGCTCTGACCCGGCCAAAGCCGTGGCCAATGTGAAGGCGCTGGCGGCGGACGGCGTCAGTGTGCTGATGGGGGGTGCCTCAACCCCGGTGGCCATCGCCGCCGGCAAAGAAGCCGCCCGCCACCAGCTGATTTATTTCGGCGCGGTCACCGCCGCCAACCAGACCACCACCGAAGAAGGCCAGCGCTACATGTTCCGCCAGTACTACAACGCCTGGATGATCGGTGAAGCGCTGGCCAGTTACCTCAATACCGAATTTGCCGGTAAACGGATTTTCTACCTGACCGCCGATTACGCCGCCGGCACCTCGACCGAAGACTCCCTGCGCCAGCTCACCCACAGCACCGACCGCAGTCAGCATCCGGGCGTGCTGGTGCGTTACCCCAACCCGCGCCGCAGCGATTTTACCGACGCGCTGAAACAGGCCGCCGACGCCCACCCGGACGTACTGGTGGTGATTCAGTTCGGCTCCGACCTGTCCACGGCGCTGGGCATGATCCGCTCGCAGGGGCTTGCGAAAACCATGCAGGTGGTAACACCGGCGGTGAACCTCGACGTGGCCCGCCAGATTGGCGCCGCCGCCCTGCAGGGTGTGGTCAGCACGGTACCCTGGTACTGGCATGTGCCCTATCAGTACGGCTATGTGCGCGGTCAGGCGTTTGTCGAGGCCTACCGGCAGCGCTACGCCATGATGCCGTCCAACTCGGCGGCCACGGGCTACGACATCGTTTATCAGTTTGCCGACGCCGCCCGCCGGGCCGGAACGCTCGACTCCGAAGCGCTGATCCGGGCGCTGGAAGGGCACCGGTATCAGTTACTGAAAGACGAGCAGAGCTGGCGCGCCTTCGATCATCAGAATGTGCAGACCGTGTATCTGGTGCGTGGCCGCAACCGCGACGACGTGATGACGGAGAAATCGAAAGCGCATTTTTTCGATGTGATCGGTGCCCTGTCCGGCGAGCAGACCGTGCAGAGCTATGAGGTCTGGGCCGACGCCCGCAAGAAAGCCGGACAACCGCTGGCGTTGCAGTAACGGCTGAACGCAAGGCACAAAAAAGCCCGGCAAGGCCGGGCTTTATTAAGGGCTCTGCTCAGCGCAGGGCCAGACGGAAATGTTCGCAAGCGAGGGTTTCGTCGCCCTCAGCCAGCAGCACCTTGCCCATTTCGGCGTGCAGCTCCGGCAGGCCTTTGATGCGCAGGCCGGTCTGCAGATATTCGCGGGCCTTGGCGAGGTCGTTCTGGCGTTGCGCCAGCTTACCCAGCACCAGCAACAGCAGCGGGTCGTTCGGACGCTCCTGCAGCTGTTGTTCGGCGAACAGCAGCTGACGGTTGCCGTCTTCGCCTTTCAGGCTGCCGAACAGCTGCACCAGCTCGTCGTGCCACACGAACTTGAGGGCATTGCGCAGTTCCTGCTCGGCCAGCACTTCATCGTTCTGCTCTTTCAGCAGCTCGATGTAGCGGCGGGTGATCGGCAGCGAGTAACGCGCCTGACGCGGCAATTCGTGGAACAGACGCTTCAGTTCCTGCGCGCTCTGCCCGGGCTGCGTGCTGTGGCTGCGCGCCGCACGTTCCATCAGTTGCAGATGCACGTTCTCTTCCAGCTCGCGGATTTTCTCGGCCGGAATCTTGCTCGACTTGCGCAGCAGCGGCAGCAGATCGCGCAGGGCGATCCAGTCCTGCAGGTCGAGGTAGGTTTTCACCAGCAGCTTGAGCAGATACGCATGACGCGGGTGCTGCTTGCGCAACTGCAGCAGTACGGCCAGCGCCTGTTCTTTCTGGCCGCGCGAATTGAGCAGCTCCGCCTGGGTCAGGCCCACCGCCAGCTCGGCGCCTTTGGTGCTGTCGCTGGCGGCTTTCAGCCACTCGTCGGCGGCGTCCATTTTGCCCTGTTCATACGCGGCGCGGGCGGCGGCCAGATAGTTGATCAGCGGTGTGTCGGAATCGTCGGCACTCAGGGTCAGCATCCGCTCGGCGCGGCGCCACTGGCCCTGCGCCAGACTCAGCAGACCGCGGGTGGTCTGACGGCGGGCGCGCTGATTGCGGCGCTGACGGCGCCATTCATTAAAGCGCCAGTCGCTGCCCAGCAGCACCAGACTGACGCGCATCAGCAGGTAGATGCCCATCATCGCCACCAGCGTGATCAGCAGGTAAATCCACAGACTGGTCTCCAGCGTGTACTGCCGCCAGCTGACCAGCACATAGCCGGAATCCAGACTCATCAGGGTGCCGGCGATCAGGCCCAACGCCAGCGTCAGGGCCAGAAACAGCAGCCAGACCCTCATGAGTTACCCCCTGCCGGGGCGTCGTTCTGGGCTTTCGGTTGCACGCTGCCGCGACGTTGCTGTTCCAGCAGAGTCTGCAGCTGATTCAGCGATGCGCTGATGTCCGGTAAGGCCGGAGACACATCCCACGCCTGCAGTTCACGCAGGGCCGCCAGCACGGCCCGGGTCTGATCATCCGGCACCATGAGGTATTCGTTCAGCCACTCTTCCACCCGTTGCAGGCTGTGCTGATACATGTCGGCGTGCTCACGCAGCAGTGCCACCTGAGCCTGTTCCAGCATCAGGTGCATGTTCTGTTGCAGGTAGTATTCCTGATCCGGGGTCAGCGGCGCGGCCATCGGCACGTCGCGTTCACGGATGCGCACCAGTTTCAGCAGCGACTGGCTGACGTTGGTCCACAGGTTTTCATACCAGGTGCCGCTGACGGTGGTGCTGACCTGCTCGACATCGGCCGCTTCGGCCTGCATGCGGGTCGGCTTCCACGGCAGCTGCGGAATCTGATCCTGCAGTGCCTGAATGCGCAGCACAGCGCCGGTGTAATCCACCGCCGGCGCAGCACGCAGCGCCAGCATCTCTTTGGCGATCAGGGCACGTACCGGGTTGTATTTCGGGTTGCGGGTTTCCACCAGCACGTTATCGGCGGCCTGCAGCATGCTCAGCGCACCGTTCCAGTCGCGCTCCAGCTGCAGACGCTGGTTGGCCATGCGCAGCAGGTATTCCACTTCCGCCAGCAGCCAGTCCTGACGCTCGGCGCCCGGCAGTTTGCCGAGACGGTCGGTGTTGTGGTCGACCTGAGCCTTAAGTTCGGTGGCGAGTGTGCGCAGCTCACTGGTCTGGCTCAGCAGATCGCCTTCGGCCGCGGCCAGATGACCGGCCTCGGTGCGCGCCTGTGCCACGCGGTCGGACACCACCGCCAGTTCAGCCGCCGTCTGCTGCTGCACCTGCCAGCCAAGCCAGCCGGCGTACGCGGCCAGCGCGAACAGGCCGAGCATCAGCACCAGATTGATCCAGGACAGAGGGTGCGGCCCCGGACGGGATGCGCGCGCCTTCACCTCAGGTTTGCTGTCTGCCGTGGTCTTGGCCACAGGCGTTGCGGATTCGTTCTGCTCGGTCGTCACGTAAGCTTCCTTATGCTCCGGCATTGCGGTGGTGTTGTTATGTTACGCGCCCGGTTTCCATTGCTGCAGGCACAACAGCATGTCTTCGTCACGGGCGCTGGCGGCGGTCAGCACCTGAGCGTACCCGCGTGCGCGGGCCATGTCAGCGACGCGCTCGCTGGGCAGCATAATCGCGGCCACCCGCTGCGCCAGATCCGGCACCTGTTGCTCGACAATATCGAGCGCCTGACTGCTGCTCAGCAACAGCACAGGCTGGCCGCTCAGGCTCTGCGCCCAGTCGGCAGCGGTCCAGGCAATCTGCCCGCGTTCATACAGTTCGGCATAATCGACCTGAGCGCCGCGCTCGCGCAAGACGCTGGCCAGGGTTTCGCGTCCGCCCACGCCGCGCCAGATCAGCACTTTTTCGCCGCCAATGGCATCGGCCTGCAGACCCGGCAGGGCCAGCACACCTTCACTGTCAAAACGGCTTTCCGGCATGGTGACCGGCAAATCTTCGGCACGCAAGACATCGGCGGTGCTGGGGCCAACGGCGTACCAGTCGATGCCGAGCGGCGGCTGCGGCCAGTAGCGGTCGAGCCAGCGTAAACCAATGCCCGCCGCATTAACGCTGATGGCAATCACGGCGCGGTACTGGTCGATATCGAGGAAGCGGTTGCGCAGGCCAGAGGCTGCGGCCTGATCGTCGTCGGCCAGCGGCACTATGTCGATCAGCGGATGGCGGCGGACGGTATAGCCCGCCTGTTCCAGCGCCAGCACCAGATCCGTTGCCTGATCGGCTGGCCGGGTGACGACGACCGTCGTCATTACTTCACTTCATGCCCGTAAACGGCGCTCAGGATAGCACCTGCACCCTGAGCTAACAGGTGCTCTGCCGCCTGAATGCCGAGGGTTTCGGCGTCAGCGGCCGCACCCCGGGTTTCGGTACGCAGCACGGTCAGACCGTCAACGCTGCCCACCAGACCGCGCAGCCAGAGGTCGTCACCGCTGCGTTCAGCGTAACAGGCAATCGGTACCTGACAGCCGCCCTGCAGGCGACGGTTCAGGGCACGTTCGGCCAGCACACAGCTGGCGGTGATGTCGTCGTGCAGAGGCTGAATCAGCGCATGCACGGCGCTGTCGCCGGTGCGCCATTCAATGCCCAGTGCGCCCTGACCACCGGCTGGCAGCGATTGTTCGGCGGGAATAAACGAGGCGATACGATCCTGCATTTCCATGCGCAGTAGGCCGGCGGCGGCGAGAATGATGGCGTCGAATTCACCGGCGTCGAGCTTGCCCAGACGGGTCTGCACGTTGCCACGCAGGCTCTTGATCTGCAGGTCCGGACGCATCTGCTGAATCTGGCACTGACGGCGCAGACTGGAGGTGCCGACCACGGCGCCTTGCGGCAGATCGTCCAGTGTTTTGTAGGTATTGGACACAAACGCATCCTGCGGGTTTTCACGGGTGCAGATCACGCCCAGTTCCAGACCTTCCGGGAATTCCATCGGTACGTCTTTCATCGAGTGCACGGCAATGTCGGCACGGCCGTCGAGCATGGCCACTTCCAGTTCTTTTACGAACAGGCCTTTGCCGCCAATTTTGGCCAGCGGTACATCGAGGATTTTGTCGCCCTGTGTGGTGAAGGTCACCAGCTCCACCACCAGCCCCGGATGCAAGGCCTCGAGGCGGGCTTTGATGTGTTCGGCCTGCCACATGGCGAGCGGGCTTTTACGGGTGGCGATCCGGAGAGTGGTCACAGCAGACATGGTATTCCTTAACGCAGATCAGACGCGCTGACGGGTGAATTCAGAAAACGATGGCGCATGATACCAGCGGGGGCGCTGTGGGGGTAATGATGCAGGACAGGCCGGAAGCCGGAAGCCGGAAGCCGGAAGCCGGAAGCCGGAAGCCGGAAGCCGGAAGCCGGAAGCCGGAAGCCGGAAGCCGGAAGCCGCTTCAAGCTTCAAGCTTCAAGCTAATACTACTTCTTAACCGGCCGCTCCCAGCCATCGATATTGCGCTGCTTACCGCGCGCCACGGCCAGCTGGTTATCCGCCACTTCTTTGGTGATCACAGAACCGGCCGCCACGGTCGCACCAGCGCCGATTTTGGCCGGGGCCACCAGCGACGAGTTGGAGCCGATAAAGGCGTTATCGCCGATTTCGGTTTTGAATTTGTTCACGCCGTCGTAGTTGCAGGTGATGGTGCCGGCGCCGACGTTCACGTCTTTGCCGATGCTGGCGTCGCCGATGTAGGTCAGGTGATTGACCTTGGAGCCTTCACCGATAACGGATTTTTTCACTTCGCAGAAGTTGCCGACGCGGGCGTGGGTGCGCAGGTCGGAACCCGGACGCAGGCGCGCGTACGGGCCGATGTTGCAGTCGGCGGCGACCTTGGCTTCGTCGATGTGAGAGTAGGCTTCCACATGAGTGCCGGCACCCAGATGGCTGTTTTTCACCACACAGTAAGGACCGATGTGCACGCCATCTTCCAGCACCACATCGCCTTCAAACACACAGCCGACGTCGATCACTACATCGCTACCAACCTGCAGTGAGCCGCGCACGTCGATGCGCGCCGGGTCGGCCAGCGACACACCGGCCCGCAGCAGATCATCGGCCACGCCGCGCTGATACACACGTTCCAGCGCCGCCAGTTGCAGACGGTCGTTCACGCCCTGCACTTCGTGTTCGTTGCGCGGGTGGATAGCGCGTACGGCCACGCCGTTGTCCACCGCCATGGCAATGATGTCGGTCAGGTAGTATTCGCCCTGGGCGTTGTTGGCCGAGAGTTTCGGCAGCCAGTCGTTCAGCAGACGCGCCGATACCGCCAGAATGCCGGTGTTCACTTCGCGGATTTTATGCTGTTCGGCGCTGGCGTCTTTGTGCTCGACGATGGCCTGAATATTCCCGGCGTCGTCACGCACGATACGGCCGTAACCGGTCGGGTCGGCCAGCTCGACAGTGAGCAGCGCCAGCGCGTTGCCGTCGTGGGTTTCGGCCAGCAGTTTCTGCAGCGTGGCCGTGCTGATCAGCGGCACATCGCCGTACAGCACCAGCACAGTAGCCTCCGGGTTTACATCCGGCATGGCCATGGCCACCGCGTGGCCGGTGCCTTTCTGTTCGGCCTGCAGCGCCCAGCGGATATCAAAGCCGGTGATCTGTTCCTTAACCGCTTCAGCGCCATGACCGATTACCACGTGCTGCGTGGCGTTTTCCAGTGCCGCCGCACTGCCCAGTACGTGCGCAAGCATGGGCTTGCCCGCCAGCTTGTGCAGCACTTTGGGAAGATCGGATTTCATGCGCGAGCCTTTGCCCGCAGCCAGTGTCACGACGGCCAGTGTCATAGTCAGATTCCTCGGAAAAGTGGCGGCTATTCTAGGGTGTCATGTCCTGAATTCAATCCGGGTGGTATCCTTCCGGCGATTTTTATAACCAAGCCAGCAAATGGACATGCTCACTTTCTCCCTGCGCCACCTGTCAGCCGTTACCCTGTTTCTGTTTTTCACCGCCGCCCGGCTGCATGCGGAGGCCGTCAGCACCTTCAGCATTGAACCCGCGCCGGGCTGGATTGTGCCTGTTCAATATCAGAGCGGCGACGTTCAGGGGGATGCCAAAGGCGGGCTGCAGTACCAGCTGGTCGATGGTCAGTGGCTGGCCGGTACGGTTAATCAGCCACGCCAGCAGTTCCGCCATTTCCGCGAAAAAATCCTCAATCAGGCAGGACTGGAGCAGGAGTCGGAGCTGTATCTGTACCACAATCAGGACTATCAGACGCTGGCCCTGCATCAGCTGGATATCATCCGCGATGGCCAGCGCATCGATAAACTGCCGGGCCTGCTGGTCGACAGTTTCCGCTCCGAAGATCAGGCCAACAATCTGATTTATACCGGCGGTATCACCACTCATCTGATCGTCGATGATCTGCGCGTCGGCGATGAACTGGAATACAGCTATACCATCGCCGGCAGCAACCCGGTGTATCAGCAGTTATTCGGTGCCGAAATGCGTCTGAGCTGGGGTGTCCCGGTTGAACAGGTCAGCTATCGGCTGCTGTGGGCTGGCGATCAGCCGCTGCACCTGCACTACCGCAACACCGGGCTTAAGGTGCGTCAGGGCAATCATCAGGGACTCACGGCGTACACCATTGAAACCCGCAATACGCAGCCGATCGGCAATAACTCGGAAAAACCCGGCTGGTACGACGGCGGCGCCTACGCGTTTTTATCGGGCAACGACGAATGGGCAGACATCGAACGCTGGGCCATTCCTATGTATCAGGACGCCTACAGCCAGTCGGACGCCATAACGCAAATCGCGGCCGACATCCGCCGCCAGCACGGCGACCCGGCAGACCAGATCGCCGCGGCACTGGCCTACGTGCAGAACGAAATCCGCTATCTGGGTCTGGAAATGGGGCAGAACTCGCACCGCCCCACCGCCGCCGATGAAACCCTGCAACTGCGCTACGGCGACTGCAAAGACAAAGCTGTGCTGTTCGTGAGCTTGCTGAAGGCGCTGAACGTTAAGGCGTGGCCGGCGCTGGTGAACACCGACATAGGCCCGGATCTGCTCAGCTATCCGCCATCGCACCGCCTGTTTGATCACGTCATCACCTATGTCGAGCTCAATGGTCAGGGCTACTGGCTGGACCCGACCCGGCGCAATCAGGGCGACGACCTGAGCCACGTCTATCAGCCGTACTATGGCCACGCTCTGGTGATCGGTGCCGGTGATAACGCCCTGCGGGCGATGCAGCCACACCGCAACAGCCTGCTTAAGATTCACGATGATTTGTATCTGGGCGCCAGTGCCAGCGACGCGGTGCAGTTTGTGTCGGCAACCACCATGACCGGCTGGTTCGCCGAGAACTTCGTCAACAAACTCGAGCGCAGCAATCTCGAAGAGCGGGCCAAGGTCTACCTGAATTTTTACAAGAGTTTCTATCCCGGCACCGAAAGCACGGCGCCGCTGAGCTATGAGCGCAGCAAGCGCGAACTGGTGGCCACCGAGCACTACAGCATTCTCAATTTCTGGGAAGACAACAACGACCGCTTTGAACGGACCCTGTACCCCAGCACCATCCGCGACTATCTGGATGTGCCGGAGGAAACCGAGCGCACAACACCGTACGGCCTGTCGTTCCCGAATCAGGTTGACGAGGTGGTAACCGTCCACTTTGCCGACGATAACTGGTTTTTTAACGACGCCGACTTTAACGAAGACAACGATTTCTTCCGCTATCAGCGCCTGGTGCGCTTCGACCAAAGCGGTCGCACCCTGACACTCAGCTACCGTTACGAAGCCCTGCAGGATCATGTACCGGCAGCGCGCATGGCCGACTACACAGCGGCCATTAACCGCGCCCGCGACGAAAGTACTTACGGTATTTTTATGTACGCCAACGGCGCCGCAGCCGGCACCGATGAGGAAGAAGACTCTCTGCTGAACGACCCCGCCATCACGATATTGGTTGTCGCCAGCGTTGTCGCGCTGGTGATGGTGGTGGTGCTGACCAGCTGGTTCATGGCCATGGGTAAGGAGGAGCTCAAGGAGCTGGCGTATTACCCGCTGCCGCTGTGGCAGTTTCTGGTGCTCTATTTCATTACCTTCGGCCTGTATCCGCTGTTCTGGCTTTACCGCAACTGGCAGTACGTGCGCCGTCAGGATCAATCCAGAATTCAGCCGGGTCTGAGAGCTGTGTTCGGGATTCTGTTTTTTTATCCGCTGTATCGCCGCATCGGCCGCGATTACAACGCGCTGGGTCATCAGAGTTTTCTGACCCACGGTCTGGTGGCCGGCGTTCTGGCGCTGCTGTTTGCCGTCGCCAGTGTCACCGACAAAATAGTGAACACAGTAGCGCTGCCGCTGCTGGTGCCCCTGATCGCACTGTTGCCAGCCCTGCTGCTGATTAACCATCAGAATGCGGCCGAGCCATCGCGCCTGCGCTGGCGCCACTGGCTGCTGGCCTGTGTCTCGCTGCCGTTTCTGATGCTGGTGATTGCGCAGGATCTGTACCTGATTCCGGCCGGCAATGTGGTGGAGGGTAACGTCGTCAGTCACAGCGACCGTAAATTCATGGCACGCAGCGGCGTGCTGCCGGCGGATGAACATCTGCTGTATTTCTACAGCGATGCGTATCTGGATATTCGCCAGGACGGCAACGGCTTTACGGAGGACTCGGTGTTCTCGTACTGGATGGAACCCGACGACCGCTTATCCAGCCGGCAGGTGGCGCTGTCTGAGGTCAAAGATATCCGTGTCACGTTTGCCGAACAATGGAACGAAAATACCCTCATCACCATTGTGCCGGACAACGGACCCGAGTTCGTTCTGTACGTGGGCAACACGGATAAACGCGACCGTTTGTTCGTCAAGGAACTGAAGGCGCAATGGCATCAGAAGCGCTTTCCGGTTTACGACGACGGGCAGGCGTCCAGCCAGTAGTGCACCGGCCAGACCACCGCGATCAGGCCATCTGCTGCTCGCGGTCTTCCATCAGGTCGAGGTAGTCCATTTCCGTCATACCCAGCGCTTCGAAGCAGCCGTGCTTGATGCGTGACCAGTCGGTGAGATTGCAGTCACGGCGGATGCTGTTGACCATGTTGTCGGCCACTTTCAGCGCCGCCCAGATCAGAGACACCGGGTCGTCCATGTAGTGATCGAGAAAATCTTCTTCGTGGTGGGTCAGCACCACACGGCAGATGTCCGCCGGCAGCGACCAGCTGCTGGCGATGAAATAACCCACCTGCGCGTGATTGCACTGATACCGCTCGTCTTCGAGGCTGACCGGATTGTGCTCGTAATCCTGATTCGCCAGCTGCAGGGTTTCGCGGTAATCGGGGTATTTCTGGCTCATCGCAGCGATGCCGCAATCGTGAAACAGCCCCGTGCTGTAGAGGTTTTCCGCCGGGATTTTGTCTTTGATGGTCTGGCCGATGAACACCATGGTTTCCGCCACCATGGTGGAGTTGTCCCACAGGCGCTCGTAGGAAATGGCGGCCCGGCCTTTAAAGCCTTTGCGCAACAGCAGCGCGGTCACCAGGGTGCCGACCGAACGCGCGCCGAGCAGCATCACCGCCTGCTGAATATCGCTGATGGTGCGGCTCATGCCATATACCGGCGAATTGATGGTTTTTAAAATCGCCGACGACAAACCAATGTCACGCGAAATCAGGCGCGCAAGCTGGCTGATGTCGCCTTGCGGATCGTCGATGAGTTGCTGAATGTCGACCAGAATCTGAGGTTTGGAAGGGACGACGAAGCCGCGGCCGATGCGGTCCGTCAATTCCGGGGTTAACGCTATCATTGTCACTCGCTGTACGGCTGAACCGGTAACGCCGGTAAGCCTAGACGGGTTTTCAGCGAGTATCTGACAAACCACTCAGAAAGTGTCCGCAATGTGCGGTCGCCATGAGCGGCGTCAGGATCTGATCAAATACTATTAACGATCGTTCTTCAGGCACGTTTCAAAACGTTGCGTCAGGTCGCTCAGAAAGGCCGGGTAACCATTGACCGTCAGCGGAATGTTCAGCGCCATCGGGTCCAGCTCACCACGGCGCACGCCGGTTCCCCGCACCACCGACTCCACCAGCGCCGGCGAAAATTCCGGTTCGCTGAAGACGCACACCACATTGCCCTGTTCAATTTGCGTGCGCATGGATTGCAGGGTTTTCAGTCCGGGTTTCTGCTCCGGGGTCAGCGTGAAGGCACCAACCTGATTCAGGCCGAAGTGTTCGACCCAGTGATCCCAGGCGCGGTGAAATACGAAGAAGCCGCGACCGCGCAGCGGGGACAGCGTCTGTTGCGAGGCGGCCAGCTGCTGTTCGACCGCCGCCGCAAACGGCGCCGGATCACGCCCCAGTCGCTGAGCCAGCTGACGCTGGGCGGCCACCATTTGTTCCGGGTTCAGCCACCAGTGCGGGTCATGGTGATGACCGGCATGATCGTGCGCATCGTCGCCATGATCGTGAACATCGCCGTCACGGTGAGAATCGCCACGCTGATGGTCATGGTCATCGTGCCCGTCCTGAGCGTCATCGTCGTGATGCCCGTCGGCGGCAAAGGCCGATACATCAATCCATTGTTTATCCGGCCAGCGTTTGGCAAAGCCCGCCAGATAGGGTTCGCCCTCGGCACCGGACCAGAGAATCACATCCGCCGCCTGAATTTTTTCGACATCTGACGGGCGCAGCGAGAAATCGTGTGGCGTCATTCCCGGTGGCACCAGCACGCTGAGCTGCTCTGCACTGACCACAGAGGCTGCCACCAGCCCGAGCGGATGCACACTGGCCAGCACTCTGGGTTCAGCGGCTGAAACAGTGAATGCCGGCAGGGACAGCGCCAGCAGGGAGCAGAAACGCAGAATCTTCATTGTGAATCCGGAGGAGTATCGTAGAATTGCAACATTATAACCTAAGGTTGCAGGCATGACCCAGAAGTCCCTACACCCGAACGTCTACCGCTCCCACGACCATCACGCCTGCATCGACAGCGCCGTGGCGAAAGCCCGTCAGCTGTGCGAGGCCAAAGGCGTACGCCTGACGCCCATCCGCCAGCGGGTGCTGGAGCTGGTGTGGGCGAATCATAAGCCGGTCGGCGCTTACGATCTGCTGCCGGGGCTGGCTGCCGATGGCTTCAACTCGGCACCACCGACCGTTTACCGGGCGCTGGATTTTCTGCTCGAGCTGGGGCTGGTGCACCGCATTGCGTCACTGAATGCCTACATCGGCTGTGACCATCCGGGTGAAGAGCACCCGACCTGTTTCTTCGTCTGCCGCGCCTGCGGTCAGGCTCAGGAGCTCGACGCCGCTAAGGTCAGCAGCGTCGCACGACAGGCAGAGGAAGCCCTTGGCGTTGTTGTCGAACAACAGATCACTGAACTGCTGGGCCTGTGCCCGGCCTGCCGGAAGGCATCATGAGCCAGACTCCTGACATCCTGCTCGAAGCGCGCCAGCTGAACCTGACTCGCCGCCACAAAACCGTATTAAGTGACATCAGCCTTAAGCTGGAACGTGGCCGCATCATGACCCTGATCGGTCCCAACGGCTGCGGTAAATCAACGCTGATCAAAGTGTTGCTGGGGCTGGAACAGGCCGACTCCGGCGAGGTAATCCGCGCCCGCGGTCTGCACATTGGCTACATGCCGCAGAAGTTGAGTCTCGACCAGCGCATGCCGCTGACGGTGGAGGGTTTCCTGCGGCTGGCACGCAACGCCAGCCGGCACGACATCGCCCACTGGCTGCAGCGTTTGGGCATTGAAGCACTGGCTCCGCTGTCGGTGCACGACTTGTCCGGTGGTGAATGGCAGCGGGTGCTGCTGGTGCGTGCGTTGCTGATGAAGCCGGATGTTCTGGTGCTGGACGAGCCGGTGCAGGGCGTGGATGTGCAGGGGCAGATGGAGCTCTACCGCCTGATTCCCCAGCTGCGCAGCGAACTGAATTGCGCAGTGCTCATGGTATCCCACGATCTGCATCTGGTGATGGCCGCCACCGACGAAGTGGTGTGCCTGAACGGTCACGTCTGCTGCTCTGGTCATCCGGATCAGGTTTCCATCAGCCCGGCGTATCTGCAGCTGTTCGGCGCCCGCCCGGCGCGCAATTCCGCCATCGCGCATTACACCCATCATCACGATCATGCGCACTGCAACCACGATCACACGCACACAGGAGGCCAGAATGGCTGAGTTCTGGTGGCTGATGCCCCTGCTGGCCGGGCTGCTGCTGGCGCTGGTCGCCGGCCCGCTGGGCAGCTTTGTGGTGTGGCGGCGCATGGCGTTCTTCGGCGATACCCTGGCCCACGGCGCACTGCTGGGCATCACCTTCGGCGTACTCACCGACATCAACCTCACGCTGGCACTGGTGTTCGGCTCCATGCTGCTGGCGCTGGTGCTGTTGCCGCTGGAGCGGCGGGCGCGGCTGTCGTCGGACACCCTGCTCGGTATTGTTTCGCACAGTACGCTGGCGATTGGTCTGGTGACCCTGAGTCTGGCGCAGGGGGTGCGGGTCGACCTGATGGGCTATCTGTTCGGCGATCTGCTGGCGGTTGAACCGGCGGATGTGCTCTGGATTCTGGCCGCCGCCGTGCTGGTGCTGATTCTGCTGGTGTGGCAATGGCGACCACTGCTGGCCATCACGGTCAGCAGCGAGCTGGCGACCATCGACGGCCTGCCGGTCAAACGCCTGAACGCCATGCTGATTCTGTTGCTGGCGCTGATCGTCGCACTGGCGATGAAAGTGGTGGGCATTCTGCTGGTCAGCGCGCTGCTGATCATTCCGCCGGCGGTGGCGCGCACGCTGTCGCGTTCACCGGAGCAGATGGTTCTGCTCGCCAGTGGCGCCGGTGCCTTGTCGGTACTGGGTGGTCTGTGGGCGTCATTCCGCTGGGATACACCCGCCGGCCCAAGTGTGGTGGTCACCGCGACCAGCCTGTTTGCGCTGGTGCTGATCGGGCAGTCGCTGCGCGGACTGAGCCAGCGCTGACAGACGCCCATAAAAAAGACCCGGTCGCCATTGGGGGCAAACGACCGGGTTAACTTCGGATCATTGGGGAAGTACCGAAGAAAAAGAACTACCTTGAAAACACCCCCGCTGAGCGAACACTCGATCAACCAGATCGTTCAGCGATTAACCTAACTATAGCCTGCACCCCGCGCTCTGCCTGAAATCAGCCCGAATTGCGGCATTTTTTTCCTGCCACTTGTAGTTAACCCCGCTCACCTTAACCGGATGACGGTGTTCGCCTGAGAATAAGCCCTGAGAACTGTTTAAGAATCAGCCAGCCGCCGGAATTCCGCTGCCGGAAAAAGACAAATGCCCGGCAGTTAGCCGGGCATTCACAGGAAGACGCGCAGCGCGCTGAAACGATGACTCAGCCGGGTTGCTGATCGTCGCTGTCCGTGGCGTCCAGAGGTGGCAACAGCCACTGATCGAGCTGCTTGCGCAGGGTGTCGAGACCATCGCCCTTGAGGGACGAAAACGTCTGAATGGTGACCTGAGTGCTGATGTCCTTCAGCGCTTTTTTCACTGCCAGTAAGGCGGTCTGTGCCGGCCCGCGGCTGAGTTTATCGGCCTTGGTCAGCAGAATGTGCACTGGCATGGCCGAGCGGTCAGCCCAGCGGATCATATGCTGGTCAAAGTCTTTGAGCGGGTTGCGGATATCCATCAGCAACACCAGTCCCACCAGCGCCTGACGGTTGGTGAGGTAGTTATCCAGCTCTTTCTGCCAGGCTTCTTTCACCGCCAGCGGTACCTTGGCAAAGCCGTAGCCTGGCAGGTCAACCAGCGCGAGCGGATCGTCGCCCACCTGAAAATAGTTGATAAGCTGAGTACGACCCGGCGTTTTACTGGTGCGGGCCAGTTTCTTATTGCCGGTGAGGCAATTGAGTGCGCTGGACTTACCGGCGTTGGACCGACCGGCAAACGCGACTTCGCGGACAATCTCCAGAGGACATTGACTGAGCTTGGCGGCGCTCTTAACGAATCGGGTCTTGGTGTAAGTCAATGAATCCTGATCTGACATAGGGTAAACGTAATGACCGTCCGGAATTTAATGTTATATAATGCTGGGCCTTTGGATGACGCACCCATCATATCACAGGGCGGGTACTCCGGGGCTAAGCTGTTTTGACCCTTGAAAAACAAGCAAAGAGAGAGAGTATCACCCATGAAAAAACTGATGATGATGGCCGCCGTCACCGCCGCTGCTATGAGCGCTAATGTTCAGGCATTTGATGCTGCTGCCAAATTTCAGCAAACCTGTAACGCCTGCCACGGCATGGGCGTAGCCGGTGCACCGAAAGCATTCGACAAAGCCGCGTGGGAACCACGTCTGGCAAAAGGTATGGATGCTCTGGTTAACAGCGTTACCAACGGTCTGAATGCCATGCCACCACGCGGTCTGTGCATGGACTGCACCGCCGAGCAGTACAAAGAACTGATCACTTACATGTCCACCGCTAAATAAGGCGCGGACTGAAAAGCGACGAATTCACTTACAACCTGGACCTGATGATGAAAAACCTGTTGATTAGCCTGATCGTATCTGCCGGTCTGATCTCCGTTGCCCACGCCGGTAACGCGGACGCCGGCAAAGCAAAATCCGCCATGTGCGCAGCCTGTCATGGTGCAGATGGTAACAGCATGGCCCCAACCTTCCCGAAAATCGCGGGTCAGGGCGAGCGTTACCTGGTCAAGCAAATCAAAGACATCCGTGATGGTCGCCGTTCTGTTCCGGCCATGGCTCCGTTCGTAGCCGGTCTGAGCGACTCTGACGTAGAAGACCTGGCCGCTTACTTCGGCAGCCAGATCCCAACCGCCGGTGGCGCCAAAGAAGAACTGGCCAAGCTGGGTGAAAGCATCTACCGCGGTGGCATTCAGGCGAAAGGCGTTCCAGCCTGTCTGGCCTGTCACGGTCCGGATGGTAAAGGCGTTGCTACTGCCGGTTTCCCACGTCTGGCTGGCCAGCACGATGCGTACACTGCCGCTCAGCTGACCGCATTCAGCATGAACCAGCGTACCAACGACGGCGACAGCCGCATGATGCGTGACATCGCAGCACGTCTGCACGCAACCGAAGTAGAAGCCGTCGCTTCTTACATTCAGGGCCTGCGTTAATCGCAGCCTGTTAAAAAAGGTGGCTCAGGCCACCTTTTTTTATGCCCGCATTCTGCCCTGCCAGACCGTAAAAACGGCCGTCCGTCACGCCTTTACCACACTTTGCGTTCCGGCGGTGGGCGTGTCAGAACCTTTGTGCAAGAATGCCGTCTCATCATCTCTTACAACACACACGGAGTTACCCAATGTTCGCACAGGTGAGCAAATGGATCGCAGCCGCTGCTCTTATGGTCAGTGCCGCTGTTCATGCCGAGTATCAGGCCGGCAAAGAATACACAGTGCTGGCTGAGCCGGTAGCCGTTATGGCGGACGGTAAAGTGCACGTGGAAGAGGCCTTCTGGTACGGCTGCCCACACTGCTTCCATCTGGAAGATTCCATTGAGCCGTGGAAGAAAAATCTGGCCGCCGACGTCGCCTTCGAAGGTGTTCCGGCTATGTTTGGCCGCGCCTGGGTAGTGCACGCGCAGCTGTACTACGTTGCCGATGTACTGGGCGTGCTGCCACAGGTACACGAAGAGATTTTCAAAGCCGTGCACATCCACAAAAAGCGTCTGCTGGAAAAAGACGAGCAGCGTGAATTCCTGATGGAAAAAGGCGGCGTTTCCGCCGCAGACTTCGACAAAGCCTACGACTCATTCACCGTGAAGAGCCGCATGAAACAGGGCGATCAGCGCATCCGTGCGTTCAAGATCGACGGCGTTCCGGCTCTGATTATTCAGGGTAAATACGTCATTACCGCCAGCACCGCCGGTGGTCAGGATCAGATGCTGAAAGTGGCCGATTATCTGATCGCCAAAGAGCGTGCGGCCCTGAAAGGCAAATAAGCATGCCCTTCTGCAGCCTGGAGGAATTCACCGGCGCCCCCCGCCCGGCTGACACCCTCCGGCTGCTGTCCTTCAATATTCAGGTCGGCATACAGACCGCCGCCTACCATCATTACCTCTCCCGCAGCTGGCAGCATCTGTTGCCCAGCGAAGAACGCGACTACTCCCTGAACCGCATCGCCAGACTGGTACAACCCTTCGACATCGTGGCCCTGCAGGAAGCCGACGCCGGCAGTTTCCGCAGCCGCCAGTGCAATCAGGTCGAAGAGCTGGCGCAACAGGCGGGCTTTTCGTTCTGGTACCAGCAGGTGAACCGCAATCTGGCCGGCATCGCCCGCCACAGCAACGGCGTCTTGAGCCGCCTCGCGGCCTGCCAGCAGGAACACCATGCCCTGCCCGGTTTATTACCCGGCCGTGGTCTGATGGTGATGCGTTTTGGTGACGGCAAGCAGCAACTGGTCGTGGCGGTCACCCATCTGGCACTCGGCAAACGCACCCAGTTCAGCCAGCTCGATTTTCTCTGTGATCTGGTCGGCGACGCCCGCCATCTGGTGATCATGGGCGACCTCAATCAGGAGGCCGATGTGCTGCTGAAGCACAGCCCGCTGCGCCGTCTGAATCTGCACTCGCCCCGCTGTTTTATGCCCACTTACCCGAGCTGGCGACCAAGTCGCGGGCTCGATCATATTCTGCTCAGTGACGGCCTCGAACTGCTGCGCAGTGCCGTGATTGCCCATCCGCATTCCGACCATTTACCCGTTGCCGCTGAGATCCGCTGGCCGCCCGCTGCGCAGGCCTGACAATTCCGGCAAAAATGTGGGCCTTTCCTATACTTAGCGGTAAATCGTCTGATCACCGGGAACACTGAATGTCTGAGGGAACAGAAGCCTCATCCGCCCGCCGCTGGCGCGACAAATACCTCGACCTGCTGGATGGCCACGAAAAACTCAAAACCACAGCTGAACAACAGCAGGAACAGCTGCGTCGCGGACTGGTTATGGTGTCGCTGCTGGCCGAAGGTCAGGCAGGCGGTGTCGACCAATCGCTGGGCGAACTGCGCGATGCCCTGAAACCCGGCGCCACCGGCATGACCCGCGTGCTCGACGAACTCGAGCGGGCCGTCAAACGCTTCGAATCGCAGAACGCTGCGCAGGCGGAAGTGCTGCTCGGTCAGCTGTCTGACGCCGCCGACAAACTCAGCAACTGCCCGCTGCCACGGCCGCTGATGAAGCGCATCAAGGCCGTGCGCAAAAGCGCGGCCAGTGAGCTGCAAAGCTGGTCGGGTTACATCAGCCAGCTGCAGAACTGGATTCAGATTCTGGGCGAGATCGCCACCCTCGAAGGCTACGATCAGGAACGCTCCAGCAAATGGTGGCAACGCTGGTTCAAACCCAGCGACGAAGAAGCCCAGACCGACGAAGCCGGCGACAGCGAAGAAAGCGAAGACGGTGAACCGGGCTTCTCGCACATATCCAAAGAAGTGTCCGACACCCTGTTCAGCCTGCTCAATCAGCTGGTGATTCCCGAGCGCCTGTCGTATCAGGCAGAAAGCCTGAAACAACGCCTGCAGGACGGTCTCAACTGGTACGAACTGGTGCCGTTACTGGAAGACACCACCGACTTCCTTCTGCAGTGTCTGGGCAGCAGCCAGACTGAATTTGAACAATTTCTGCAAAGCCTTGATCAGCGCCTGAAAGCCATTCAGACACTGGTCACCGAAGCCAGCCAGAGCCAGTCCGAACGGCGCCGCGCGCGGGTCGACCTCGACAGCATGGTGCGCGAACAGATCGCCGATATCCGCTCGGTGGTCACCGGCTCCGGCGACCTGGGCGAACTGGGTGTCAGCGTGCGCGAGCATCTGACCCTGATCGTCAAAGCCATGGAGAAATACCAGCAGGACGAAGAAGAGCGCGAACAACGCCTCGCCGCCAAGCTCGAGATGCTGCAGAAACGGCTGAATGAAATGGAAGCCGAAGTTAAAGAAAGCAAACTGGCCATCGAGGAACAGAAACGACGCGCCACCCACGATGCGCTCACCGGTCTGCCCAACCGCGAAGCCTATCAGGCACGGCTCGAAGAAGAGCTGATCCGCCGTCACCGCTACGGCGGCAATCTGGCGCTGGTGATCGGCGACGTCGATCACTTCAAACGCATCAACGACGGCTTCGGCCATCTGGCCGGCGACAAAGTGCTGCAGCTGATTGCGCGTTCGCTGCGTAAATACCTGCGCGACGTCGATTTCGTCGCCCGCTACGGCGGCGAAGAGTTCGTCATCCTGATGCCGGAAACCTCCGCCGACGAAGCCATGCAGGCCGCAGAGAAGCTGCGCATGAAAGTCGAACAGAGTCCGTTCCACTTCAAGCAGCAACGGGTGTCGATCACCATGTCGTTCGGGGTCAGCGAGTTCCGCGCGCTGGAGTCACCGGACACCGTTTTCGACCGCGCCGACAAAGCCCTGTACCAGGCCAAACACGAAGGCCGCAACCGCAGCTGTCAGGGCTGATCCGCAGCGGTTGCATTTTGCTTTCGTTCTGATAGTTTTGTCCGACTTTAGTTTCGGTTCGTAAGAAATGCCCAAACGCAATACAGTTCAGCGCCGCCATGGCATTCTCGAGCGGCTGAGTCTGCACGGTCAGGTGCAGGTCGATGAACTGGCCAAAGCCTTCGAAACCTCAGAGGTCACCATCCGCAAAGATCTGGCAGAGCTGGAGAAAAGCGGCGTACTGCTGCGCCGTTACGGTGGAGCTGTGCCGCTGCCGGCCGAACTGATCCAGACCAGCAGCGACACCAGCGACAGCAAAGAAAAAGTTTCAGAACGAAAGAAAGCCATCGCCCGCGCCGCTGCCGACTGCATCCGCGACCACAACCGCATCATCATCGACTTCGGCACCACCACCGCGGCGCTGATTCCGCGTCTGCAAAGCAAGCGTGGCCTGGTAGTGATGACCAACTCGCTGACCGTGGCCAACGCCATCCGCGAACTGGAGAACGAACCCACCCTGCTGCTCAGCGGCGGAACCTGGGACACGCATTCGGAGTCTTTTCAGGGCCAGATCGCCGAGCAGGTGATCCGCTCCTACGATTTCGACCAGCTGTTCATCGGCTGTGACGGCATCGACCTTGAGCGTGGCACCACCACCTTCAATGAACTGCTGAGTCTGAGCCGGGTCATGGCCGACTCGGCACGGGAAGTGGTGGTCATGGCAGAAGCCGACAAGATCGGCCGCCGCATTCCCAACCTCGAATTACCCTGGTCGGCCATCAGCGTGCTGATTACCGACGACCGCATGACTGCGGAACAACAACAACACATTGAACAACAGGGCGTGCGCGTCGTGATCGCGCCGTCCGGCAACGGAGAATAACAGTATGTGTGGCATTGTCGGCGCCGTAGCGCAGCGTGATGTGGCGGATATTCTGCTCGAAGGTCTGAAGCGCCTGGAGTACCGGGGCTACGACTCGGCGGGTCTGGCCGTGATCGACGCTCAGGGCCAGCTCAACCGCGTGCGTCGGCTGGGTAAAGTGCAGTCGCTGGCCGATGCCGTGCATGCCAGCCCGGCCAGTGGCGGCACCGGTATTGCCCACACCCGCTGGGCCACCCACGGCGAGCCGTCCGAAGCCAACGCCCACCCGCACGTATCCGGCGACATCGCCGTGGTGCACAACGGCATCATCGAAAACCACGAAACCCTGCGCGACGAACTGAAGGCGCAGGGCTATGTGTTCACCTCCCAGACCGACACCGAAGTGATCGCGCATCTGGTGGAGCGCGAACTGAAAAATGCCGGCAGCCTGCTGGCTGCGGTAATGGCCGCCCGCACCCAGCTGCACGGCGCCTATGGCATGGTGGTGATCGACCGCAAACAACCTGAACGCATGATCGTTGCCCGCTCCGGCAGCCCGCTGGTGATTGGTTTTGGTATCGGCGAGCACTTTGTGGCGTCCGACCAATTGGCCCTGCTGCCGGTGACGCGCAAATTCGCCTTCCTCGAAGAAGGCGATGTTGCAGAAATCAGCCGCAGTGCGGTGCAGGTGTATGACCGCGCCAACCAGCCGGTGGAGCGCGCTGCGCAGGAAAGCACGGTTGAGCACGATGCCGGCGACAAAGGCGAATTCCGCCATTACATGCTGAAAGAAATCCACGAACAGCCGCAGGCCATCATCAACACGCTGGAAGGCCGGTTGTTCAATGGTCAGCTGAATCTGGAAGCGCTGGGCGACCTGTCGGACATCGAACAGGTACAGATCATCGCCTGCGGCACCAGCTACCACGCCGGCATGACCGCCCGTTACTGGATCGAAGAACTGGCCGGCGTTGCCTGTAACGTCGAAATCGCGTCGGAATTCCGTTACCGCAAATCCGTGGTGCGCCCGAACAGCCTGCTGGTGACCATTTCCCAATCCGGCGAAACCGCCGACACGCTGGCCGCCCTGCGTCTGGCGAAAGAACTGGGTTTTGCCCGCAGCCTGACCATCTGCAACGTGCCGGGTTCATCGCTGGTGCGCGAATCGGATATGGCGCTGATGACCCGTGCCGGCGCGGAAATCGGCGTGGCCTCGACCAAAGCCTTCACCACCCAGCTGGTCGCCCTGCTGCTGCTCACCGCCGCACTGGGTCGTGGCCGTGGACTGGACGCCGCCGGCGAAAAACGCCTGGCTGACGCGTTAACCACACTGCCGGGGCTGATCGACAAAGCCCTGACCATGAACGCCGATATTCAGCAGCTGGCCGAACGCTTTGCCGAAAAACAACACGCCCTGTTCCTTGGTCGTGGCGACCAGTACCCGATTGCCATGGAAGGGGCGCTGAAGCTGAAAGAGATTTCCTACATCCACGCCGAAGCCTATGCCGCGGGCGAACTGAAACACGGCCCGCTGGCGCTGATCGATTCCGAAATGCCGATTGTGGTGGTGGCGCCGGCCAACGATCTGGTGGAAAAACTGAAATCGAACATCGAAGAAGTGCGTGCCCGTGGCGGCGAACTGTTCGTGTTTGCCGACGAAGCCGCCGGCATCCGCCCGGAAGCCAATATGCAGGTGATGGCCGTACCGCATTGCGATGCACTGGTGGCGCCGATTCTGTACACACTGCCGCTGCAGCTGCTGAGCTACCACGTGGCCGTGATCAAAGGCACCGACGTCGACCAGCCGCGTAACCTGGCCAAGAGCGTGACGGTGGAGTAATCCACCCCGCTCTCTGCCCGGAATATACGGATGTTTTGCATGGCGCGCAGGCGCATGACCGCGTTGTTACTGGCCAGCTCATTGCTGGCGCTGACCGCTCAGGCGGCCCCCGACTTTGCCCTGCTCAGTGAGCAGGCGCAGCTGTCGGCGGATGTGTATCTGCCCGAGGCAGAACGCGCCGCCAAGCTGAAGCAGCAGGGGCAAACCCTGATTCATCAGGCCACCCTCGACGACTCTCAGGTCAGTTATCTGCTCAGCCGGGCCGGTGACGTACAGACCATCGCCGTGCGCGGCACTGCTAATCTGGCCAACGTGATGGTGGATCTGGATATCGCCTTTCAGCCCGACCAGGGGCTCGGCATTCCGCTGCACACCGGCTTCCGCAACAGCGCCTTCGCCGTGCTCGAGGATGTATCGCCGCAGCTGAACCCAGATCAGCCGGTGCACATCACAGGCCACAGTCTGGGGGGCGCGGTGGCTGTGGTGCTGGCCATGTACCTTGAGCGGGCCGGGTTTGACGTGACTCAGGTGGTGACCTTTGGTCAGCCGAAAGTCACCAACGTGACCGGGGCCGGCCTCTACCGTCAGCTGCCGCTGACCCGTGTAGTTACCCAGAAAGATCTGGTGCCCTTGGTGCCGCCGCTGAGCCCGATGCAGATCCGCGATCTGGATGTTTACTGGCATCTGGGGGAAGAAGTGATTCTGCTCGGTGATCAGACCTACTCGCAGACCAGTGGCCTGAAGGCCATGCTCAGGGCCACCAAACTGAGTACCAGCCTGCCGGATGAGGCCAACCTGCAGGCACATCAGATCAGCACCTACCTGACGCTGCTGCAGGCGCTCACCACGGGTGCCAGCGAAGTGCCCTATCAGATGGAAATCAATCTGTTCGGGCTGTCGATCAACTGAACGCCAGCCCGCGCGAACATGATCCGCTCAGGCGTCTGACGCCTGCTCCAGCCGCCCGCCAAACTTCTGATGCAGCCAGGCCAGTGCCAGCAGCGTCAGACCCAGCCCCATAAACGACGCCACGCGCCACAACCCGGTCAGGCCGGCCATATCCACCAGAAACAGCTTGGCGACCACCACCAGCAGTAAGGCCATGCCGGCGCGGTACAGGTCGCGTTTGCCCAGCCAGCTGCCAAGGCTGAGTGCCGCTGCGGCCATCAGCAGCCACACCACGGAATAGGTGTACAGCTCTCCGTCCGGCGTGTCATTACCCAGACTCATACCGGCGCCGCCCTGCCACAGATGGCGGATTTCCAGCGAGACAAACCAGAGCAAATTGAGCCCGGTGGCCAGCGCGGCGTAGCGCTTGTACTGCGCCGGCAGCACACGCCACAACGCCGCCATAATCACAGTCGGCAGACCAAAGCTGAGCAGCAACAGGTTAAACACGGGTGTGTCGCTTACCGGGGTGTAGCTCCACAGCGGGTTTTCCAGCAGCAACAGCACGCCGGCGTACACCAGCGCCGCCGCACCCAGATGCAAGGCACCTAACACCTGATAGAAACGCGGCCACTGAGTCACCTGAGTGGCGCGCCAGAAGTAAATCACCGCCGCGCTGCCCCACAGCACCACGTCGATGCTGGCTTCGGTAAAGCTGAATTGGTGGCGGAAAATATCGCCGTCGTACAGCCAGTAGCGCACTTCGGTGGCCAGCGTCAGCACCAGCAGTTGCGCCGCACCACCCTGCAGCCAGGGTTGCATACGGCTTTCACCACGCAGAATCCAGGCCGCCAGCGCGGTGCATACAGTCGCGCCACCATAGGTCCACAGCGACCAGTGACTGGCGCTGTCGTAGGTCAGCAGCCATGGGTTTAAGGTCAGGCGGATCACCACCAGCAGCAGTACCGCGCGGATCACCCAGCTCATCAGTGCCAGCTGATAACGCTGCTGCAACAGCGCCAGCGACACCAGTTGTGCCGCCAGCGCCAGCGTCAGGGTCGCTTCCGCCAGCCAGATCACCGCTGCCAGCGCCAGCCCCATATGTCCGGCGCTGATCAGAATCACGCTGATCAATGGCCGTGCCTGGTTGCTCTGCTCACGCTCGCCCAGCCACAGGTAACTCAGACCAAGCAGCAGCGCCACCAGTCCCCACGCCCAGTCGAGGCGGAAATCGGGAAACAGGTAATAACTCACCGCCAGCATCAGCAGCGGTGTGGCGACACCCAGCCCGGTCCAGAACGCCGGGTATTCGGGTTTGCTGAACAGCACCCAGTAACAGGCCGCACAGAACACTAAGGTCAGCAGGGCAAAGCGTGCGGCCAGCGCGGTCTGGCTGGCGATGTCCACCGGGCCCAGTAACCACTGATCGCCCTGCTCCACTAACAGAGGGCAGACCGACGCCAGCACACTCAGTACCAGCATAATGGCCGGCAGCGGATTCAGTTCCGGGCGACGGCTGGCCGCCAGCAGCAGTAAACCGGGCAACGCCAGCCAGCTGAAGTATCCGGCCAGGGCGGCATTTTCAATGGCCAGCGTCGCGCCCTGCGCGAGTACCAGCAACAGCAGCGCCGGAAATACGGGCCAGTCAGACGCCGTGTTGCGCAGCGCCAGCAGACGCTGCCACCAGTTGTGTTCCGGCTCAAAAGCCGCCGGACGCAGGAACCAGTCGAAGCGCGGTACAGCAAGAAAACCGTAGGCCAGCGCCAGCAGGTAAAGTGAACGCACGCCGTCTGCTGGTTGCACATCCAGACTGATCAGCCACCACAGCAGCGACCCGGCAATCACCCCCAGCCACAGCCAGCGCCGCTGCACATACGCCAGCAGCCACAGCGAGAAAAACGTCAGAATGCCGGTGTACACCAGCGCCGCAGCAATATTGCCCGAGCCGGTATTCACCAGCGCCGGCACCAGATAACCGCCCAGCATGCCCAGCGCCGCCAGCACGGGGCCGTGCTTCAGCGACAGCGCCATGGTGGCGAACGACACCAGCGCCATGGCGGCAAAAATCAGCGTCGGCGAGGTATCGGGTAACAGGCGGAAAGCCGCGAGTAAGGCGGCATAAAGAATGATGCTGGCGCCACCGGCCAGCGAGGCAAACACCGGGTTCTGCCCGCGCGTGCGGCGCAGCCATTCGGCCCCGGCGTGCAAACCGGCACCGGCCAGCAGGGACAACAGAATGCGAGCTTCAGGCCCGAGCAGGCCCTGTTCGATGGAGTAGCGCACCATAAAGACACCGGCCAGCCCGACGCAGATACCGCCCAGCCAGATCATCCAGTGCTGTTTGGCGTTCTCCAGCAGGCGGTCGACCAGTGACGGCCCCTGCGGCCGCACCGTCACCCGCTCGCCAAACAGGGCCTCGAACGACACCGGCTCGCGCGGCGCGGCGCTGGCCATCGCGGCTACCGGTGCAGGTGTTTCGGCGGCTGCTTCTGCCACGGCTTCCGTGCCTTGCTCTGCCGATGCGGCCTGGCTCTCAGGTTTTGCTTCCGCTGCGGGCGCCCTGGCCTGCAGCGCTTTGAGCTTCAGCTCCAGCGTGTGCACTTTGTCTTCCAGATTCTGTACCCGGAAAAAGGCGATCACGCCCAGAATCAGCGCCAGCAAAGCCGCCAGCGGTAACAGCATCAACAGCGGAATCAGATCATCCATCAGGGTCGTCCATGAAAACAGCGGGACCGGCAGCGCCGGTGCGTTGAAAGTCTGTGCCATTGAACGGGATTCGCCGGGCAAACTGAAGGGCCACCGGGCGCGGAAGGCGCAATTCACGGACAGAAGGCAGGCAAAGGGCGCCAGCCGGTGAACCCGCGCCGTACGGCGGGCACCAAAATGCAGGTCAGACGGCGAGCGGTAAGCCGATGGTGAACTGCACGACACCCTGCTCACTGCGCACGCTCATGTCGCCGCCGTGGGCGCGCACAACCGAGCGGGCGATGGCCAGCCCGAGACCCGCGCCTTCGCCCAGACCGGGATTCATGCCCGGATGCAGACGCTGACGCGAGGCATCAGCACGGTAGAAGCGGTCGAACAGATGCGGCAGATGCTGAGCGTCGATATGGCCGGGGTTGGACACGGTAACGCTGACCTGCCCGTCGGCGCTGCTGAGCTGCACCTGCACCTCAGCGCCGGCCGGCGTATGGCGCAGGGCGTTGGACAGCAGATTCGACAGCGCGCGGCGCAGCAGATTGCGGTCACCGGCCACCTCGGGAGCTTCGCCCGTAAGACTCAGGTGAATGTCTTTTTCGGCGGCCAGAGCTTCAAAAAACTCGAACAGCTCCTGCACTTCCACGGCCAGTTGCAGCGGTTTTAGTTGCGGCGTCAGCAGCTGGTTATCGCTTTTCGCCAGCCACAGCATATCGCCCACCAGCTTGCTCAGGCGCTCCAGTTCTTCGAGGCTGGAATACAGCAGTTCGCGGTAGGTATCGGTGTCGCGCGGTTTGCTCAGCGTGACCTGCGTCTGGGTGATCAGGCTGGTCAGCGGCGTGCGTAATTCGTGGGCGATGTCGGACGAATAATGCGCCAGCTGCTCGAAGCCGGTCTGCAGGCGGCCGATCATCTGGTTAAACGACTGCGCCAGTTCGCTCAGCTCTGCCGGTAAGGCAGCGGCATCAAGACGCACATCCAGTTTGCTGGTCTGAATGCCGCGCATCCGCTGGCTTAACCCGCGCAGCGGCAGGTGGCCCTGATACACGGCCAGCGCCGCCGCCAGCAAAGTGACCGCGCCGGTGAGCGCCATAATCAGCCACAGCGAATAGCGGAAGCTGTGCAGAAAATGCAGGTGAAACCCCATGTCCACCGCCAGCGTCAGGCGGTAGTTTTTATCGCCCGCTTTAAGCGTCAGCACGCCGCCACGGTAGTCGTGGCCATCGCTGTGCCACAGTTGCAGGTCGGCGGCACGCAGGCTGCTGCCCGGCGCAATAAAGGCAGCCGCCTCTGCAAAAGCCGGGTTACGGGCAGCAAACAGAACAGTGCCCGTTGCGTCCTGCAGCTGGTAATCAACCCCATGGTGATCGCTGACCAGTGGCAGCAGGGCATCCTGCAGCGGACGGTTGTCCGGGTGTTCGAGCAGGGTTTGCAGACGCGCCGCCAGCGCCTGCAGTTCGCTGGCGTCCTGCTCGGCAAAATGCTGGCCGATGGAGCGCAGAATCAGGGTAGCGTTAAGCGCCAGACTGAGGCCGATGGCGAGGCTGACAAACAGCAGCACGCGCTGCGTCAGCGACATAGGGCGGCGGCTGTTGGCTGCGCGCAGGTCGGAGGGTTCAGGCGTCATAGGCGGCATCCAGCGTATAGCCCATGCCGCGCACGGTATGAATGAGTTTGGGCTCAAAGCCGTCGTCGACTTTGGCGCGCAGGCGCCGGATGGCGACATCAATCACATTGGTGTCGGAGTCGAAATTCATGTCCCACACCTGCGAGGCAATCAGCGAGCGTGGCAGCACTTCGCCCTCTCGCCGCACCAGCAGCTCCAGCAGGGCGAATTCTTTCTGGCTTAAGGCGATTTTCTGCCCGCCGCGCTGTACCCGGCGTTTAAGCAGGTCGAGGGTCAGGTCGGCCACGCTCAGCTGGTCGGCCTGCACCGGCGCGGCACCCCGGCGCAGCAGCGTACGCACCCGCGCCAGCAGTTCGGCAAAGGCGAAGGGTTTTACCAGATAATCATCGGCGCCCAGCTCCAGCCCTTTTACCCTGTCTTCAATACTGTCGCGCGCGGTCAGGAACAACACAGGCGTCTGGCGGCCGGCGTCGCGCAGGGATTGCAGAATGCGCCAGCCATCGACGTCGGGCAGCATCACATCGAGCAGGATCAGATCGAAGGATTCGGTCATGGCCAGATGGTGCCCGTCCAGCCCGGTGCGGGCGAGGCTGACCACAAAGCCCGATTCGCTCAGGCCCTGACGCAGGTAATCGCCGGTTTTCTGTTCGTCTTCCACCACCAGCAGGCGCATGGTCTGTGTCTCCAAAACGTGAGCCATCATTATGGCGGAGCGACCGCCACGCATAAATGACGCGCACATTACGTTTTTGTCATGTTCGGGTCATGGCCCTGACAGCTGGCGCTGGCACACTGATCACAGTTACCCAACGGAATCCTGTTATGAAACCAGAAGCTCCTCAGGTCAGCCGCCGCCGTTTTGTGCAGGGCTTAGCCGCCGGTGGTGTGCTGGCCGCCATGCCCAACTGGCTGTACGCGCGCAGCCTGCAAACGGCCGCCCACGGGCTGGCGCCGGAAATCCGCAGCAACCAGATTGATCTGGTGGTGGAAGAAACCCTGGTGAATTTCACCGGCACGGTGAGCAGCGCCACCGCCATTAACGGCTCGATTCCGGCACCCACCTTGCGTCTGCGCGAAGGCGAGGAAGTGGTGATCCGCGTCACCAACCGCTTAAACGTCCCGACCTCCATTCACTGGCACGGCATTCTGCTGCCCTATCAGATGGACGGCGTACCCGGCCTGAGTTTTAACGGCATAGCACCGGGTGAAACCTTTACCTACCGCTTTACCCCGCGCCAGCACGGCACTTACTGGTATCACTCGCACTCCGGCATGCAGGAGCTGACCGGCATGTACGGCGCGCTGATTATCGACCCGGCCCATGCGCATCATCACGATATGCAGGCACATGGCGATATGCCCGGCCAGATGATGGCCATGACGGAAGCCCAGCGCGATTACGTGATCCAGCTGTCCGACTGGTCCGACGATCACCCGATGGCCGTGCTCGGCCGGCTGAAAAGCCACAGCGATCTGTACAATTTTAATCAGCCCACGGTCGGCGATTTTGTGCGCGATGCCTCGGCCACCAGCCTGAGCGCGGCCTGGCATAAACGCGCCATGTGGAACGAGATGCGCATGAGCCCCACCGATCTGGCCGACACCTCGGCGGCGGTGATGACCTACCTGATGAACGGCACCACACCGGCGGGCAACTGGACCGGGCTGTTTAAGCGCGGCGACACCGTGAAGCTGCGTTTTATTAATGCCGCCGGTAACACCTTTTACGACGTACGCATTCCCGGCCAGACCCTGACCGTAATCGCCGCCGACGGCCAGCCGCTGCAACCGGTTAAGGTGCACGAATTCCGCTTCGGCCCGGGCGAAACCTACGACGTACTGGTCACGCCAACGCAAGACGCCTGCACCCTGTTCGCCCAGACCATGG
This sequence comes from Thalassolituus sp. LLYu03, assembly GCF_050507655.1. Classification (GTDB taxonomy): domain Bacteria; phylum Pseudomonadota; class Gammaproteobacteria; order Pseudomonadales; family Oceanobacteraceae; genus Venatoribacter. Next base: position 3,555,166 of record NZ_CP191496.1, read on the forward strand.
ACCGCTCGGGCTATGCCTGCGGCACGCTGGCGGTGGCGGCGGGAATGAGCGCGCCGGTGCCGGCCACTGACCCGGTCGAATGGCTGAGCATGGGCGATATGATGGGCAGCATGGATCACTCATCCAGGAACCACGAGGCCATGGATCACGAAGCGATGAACCACGAAAGCATGGGCCACGATATGAGTGCTATGGATCACTCGATGATGGGGCATGACATGGGCGCCATGGATCACTCGTCGATGAATCATTCATCTATGAACCACGCCATGCCGCCAAACCCACTGGCCAAACCCAGCAGCAAAGTCAGCCACGCCAGCAGCGAATACGGCGCCACGGTGGATATGCGCGTCGATACCCCGCGCACCAACCTCGACGATCCGGGTGTGGGCCTGCGCGAGCTGGATAAAAAAGAACGGCGCGGCGAGGGTCACAAGGTGCTGACGCTGGCCGATCAGCGTTCCGCCCACGGTGTGCTGAGTGATACCCGCGTGCCGGTGAAAGAAATCGAACTGCACCTCACCGGCAATATGGAACGCTACAGCTGGTCGCTCGACGGACTGGAATTCGGCAACAGCACACCGGTGGCGATGAAGCGCGGTGAGCGCATCCGCGTAATTCTGCACAACGACACCATGATGACGCACCCCATGCACCTGCACGGCATGTGGAGCGATCTGGAATCTGGCGACGGCGAGCTGCTGGTGCGCCGCCATACGCTTCCGGTGCAACCGGCGCAGCGCATCAGTTTTCTGACCACACCTGAAGATCTGGGACGCTGGGCCTGGCACTGCCACCTGATGTTCCACATGGATATGGGCATGTTCCGCGAGGTGGTTGTTTATGAATAAGTCTCTGCTCAGCACGCTCATTCTGTTGGGTCTGGCGCCCGTGTTCAGTCAGGCAGAAGAAGCTCCGGCTCACAACATTCCAGGTGACGCTCGCGATCCGCATCAGTACAGCAATGGTTTTACCCGTCATTCCGGCCCCTATGTGCTGCACGGCACTCACCCGCTGATGCTGGCCGACGAACACAAGCTGTGGTCCGTGCTGGCCGACCGGCTGGAATACGAGCCCGACGACGAACGCGGTGCGTTTGATATCAGCGCCTGGTACGGCACCACCTTTAACCGCCTGCAGATCAATCTGGAAGGCGAACTGGCCGACGGCAACCTTGAACACAGCCAGACCGACCTGCTGTGGAATCACGGCATAAGCACCTTCCACGACACCCTGCTCGGCGTGCGCCTCGACAGCCAGCACGAAGGCGCAGAGCGTCAGTGGCTGGCCGCGGGTGTACAGGGTTTGCTGCCGTACTGGATTGAGTACCGGCTGATGGGCTATGTCGGCGACGACAGCCGCAGTGCCATCAGCCTGAGTCTGGAACACGAGCTGCTGTTCACCCAGCGACTGGGGCTGGCCAGCCGTGTGGAAACATCCGCCTACGGCAAAGACGATGCTGAAACCGGAACCGGTTCCGGTTTCAGCGACCTGAGCGCCGGAATCCGCCTGCGCTATGACCTGAGTCGGCGTTTTGGCCCGTATGCGGGCATAGACTGGAGTAAGAGCTTCGGCACCACGGCCCGTTATCTGCGGGAAGCAGATGAACCGGTCACCGACACCCATTATCTGCTGGGGCTCCGTTTCTGGTTCTAGGGAGAAGAATAATGACGACAACACCCCGCTCTGCCCGTAAACCCCTGCTGGCGCTGACCCTGAGTCTGCTGCTGACACCGCTGGCTGCGTCCCTGACGCAGGCAACGGAAATGACGGTGTTTAAAAGCCCGACCTGCGGCTGCTGTACCGACTGGGTAAAGCATCTTGAGAAGAACGGCATCCACGCCAACGAAGAAGTGACCGACGACATGGCCTCGCTGAAGCAGATGCTGGGCATACCCGCCAACGTGCGCTCGTGCCACACCGGCGTGTCAGAAAACGGTTTCGTGTTCGAAGGCCATGTGCCTGCCCGCTACGTTGAACAGTTTCTGAAAGAGCTGCCGGCCGGTGCCGTCGGCCTCACGGTACCCGCCATGCCGATGGGCAGCCCGGGCATGGAAATGGGCGACCACTTTATGCCGTATCAGGTTCTGTTGCTGAAACAGGACGGCAGCACCGCTCTTTATGCCGACGTGAAAACACCGGCCGATCAATAACGCTCGAAGCAGGACGGCAGCACCGCCCTCTTTTTTTCCGACGTTAAAACACCGGCCGATCAATAACCTTTCCATCTCAGGCGCGTTCTGCGCGCCTGAGATTTCCCCAACCGTCCTTCGTTTTACGCCCGGCAACAGATGCCGGACCAGCGCTGATCTGGTATAAACGCGCCCCGGTTAAACCAGCCAACCTTCCGACACTCAACGATTTCCAGGGAACGGACACATGCCGCAACTGCTCGACGGCCTGCTCAATTTTGCCGCCTATTTTTCCATCGCCTTAGCCACGCTGCTGATTTTCAAAGTGGTGTATACCCGCATCACCCCACAAGACGAGTGGCGCCTGATCCGTGACGAACGCAATCTGGCGGCGGCCATTGGTTTTGCCGGCGCCATCATCGGCTTTTCCATCGCCCTGTACGGCGTTATCACCCACTCAGTATCGCTGCAGGATTTCAGCATCTGGGCACTGGTTGCCCTGATCGCCCAGCTGTTGGCGTTTGCCATCGTGCGCTTTCTGCTGATGCCCGATCTGGTGCGCCGTATCGGCGATCAGGAATTGAGTGCCGGCGTGATGCTGGGTGCTGTGTCCATCGCCTGCGGTGTACTGAACGCCGCCTGCATGAGCTGGTGATGCCATGAGCAAACGCACGAAATTCATTTCCGAGAGTTTTTTTGAACGCAACGCAGGCATCGCCTGGGTCGCGGTCGGTGGTGCCGCCATGGCCTGGCCCTTTCTTTTCGATGGCCGCCGCGATGTGTATGTCGCGTCCAGCGATACCGACTGCACACTCAATAGCCAGCTGAATGCAGAGCAATGTGAGCTGGCTTACCGCAAAGCCATGCAGGCTGCCAAAGACACAGCACCCGTGTTCAACACGCAGGCCGACTGTGAAGCCGAATTTCCGGATGCACACTGCACCACCACTCAATCCACCAGCTACGCCAGCAGCAGCGGGGCTTACCCGGGCACCTCAGCCTACTGGGGCAACCAGCCACTGACGCGCACCACGTTCAGCCGCAGCCAGCCACAGATGAGCGGTTTTATGGTCGACCCCAATGACAAAACCGGCGCGCAGTCGTTTAACCCTGTGTTTCAGCATCGTAATGAAAAAGGCCAAACCTCGCTGGTCACCGCCTCCGGCGAGCAACTGAAAAGCGGCAGCAAAGGCATGATGCGCGTATCGGCCAATGGCCTCAGCCGGCCACAGACCGGCCTGCGTGCCCCCATGAGCCGCGGCGGTTTCGGGCGCATCATGGCCATCCGCGCCAGCGCCGGAGGCTGATCATGCTGCGCGTTCCGGTGCGAGAGCGTCCCCACTGGCGGACGCTGGCTGAACAACTCGGCTTTGGCTTTCACACCATTGATGACGAGCCTTACTGGGATGAAAGCGCCTATTACCAGTTTTCGTTGCGCCAGATAGAAGACGATCTGGAAGCACCGACCGCCGAAATCCATCAGATGTGTCTGGAGGTGGTCGAGCGCGTCTGCCGCGACGACGAACTGATGCGCCGTTTTGCCATTCCGCAGACCCACTGGGATTACGTGCGTAACTCCTGGCTGCAGCGCGAGCCGTCGCTGTATTCGCGCCTCGATCTGGCTTACCGCGGCAACGGCCCGGCCAAACTCTACGAAAACAACGCCGACACCCCCACCAGCCTGTACGAAACCGGCTTCTGGCAGTGGCTGTGGCTTGAGGATCAGGTCAACGCCGGCAAGCTGCCCAACCGCGCCGACCAGTTCAACAGCGTGCAGGAAAAGCTGATTGCCCGTTTCCGCCAGCTGCGGTCGCAGGGCGTGATGCACTTCAGCTGCTGCAAAGAATCAGACGAAGACCGCGGCACCGTGCGTTATCTGGAAGACTGTGCTGCCGAAGCCGGTATCGAACCGCGCTTTGTGTACATCGACGACATCGGCGCCGACGGCCGCGGCCTGTTTATCGACAGCGACGATCAGCCCATCGACTGGCTGTTTAAACTCTACCCGTGGGAATATCTGCTGCGCGAACCCTTCGCCCGCTTACAGGGCATGGCGCATACCCGCTGGCTGGAGCCGGCGTGGAAGTCGGTGCTGTCGAACAAAGCCCTGCTGCCTTTGCTGTGGCGACTCTTCCCCAAGCACCCCAATCTGCTGCCGTCGTTTTTTGCCGACGAACTGCATCTGGCCGGTGACTGTGATCTGCTGGTCGAGAAGCCGCTGTTTTCCCGCGAAGGCGCCAACATCCGCATCTTCGACAAACAAAGCGACATCAGCGCCACGGAAGGGCCGTACGGCGAGGAAGGCTTTATCTACCAGCAAGCGGAGCCGCTGCCCCGTTTCGGCAGCAGCTATACCCTGATCGGCAGCTGGCTGATTGACGACCAGCCCGCCGGTATCGGCATCCGCGAAGACAACACCCTGATCACCCGCGACACCAGCCGCTTTCTGCCGCACATCATTCTCGACTGATGCCATTCGTTCGAGTTTATCGAACCTTCTCATGAATTTTTCGGCATTGTTGTTCGCAACGGCGAGCCTAATATGAGATCGGTATTCTGGTTATCACCACCGCCGTGGTGATGCACTGACACCCAGCATCGCAGGAGCGGTGCGCACAGGAGGCAACACCATGATGTTCAGCAAAACCCGTCTGGCTTTTACTCTGGCTGCAACTCTGATCAGCGGCAGCGTACTGGCTCAGGATTACAGCATCGACCCGACGCACACCAGTGTGGTGGTGAGCTGGAACCACTTCGGTTTCTCTAACCCGACTGCCTCATTCAGCGATGCCAGCGGCACCATTTCTTTCGATGAAAAAGCGCCGGCCAAAGCGTCCATCAACGTCACCATTCCGGTGAAAACCGTCGACACCAAAGTGGCCAAGCTGAACGAAGAGTTCATTAACGAAGCGGATTATTTCGACGTGGCTAAATTCCCGACAGCCACCTTCAAAAGCACCAAGGTAACCGCCAAAGGCAACAACCAGTTTGATGTGGCCGGCGACCTGACCATCAAAGGCGTGACCAAAGCCGTTGTGTTCAACGCCAAACTGAACGGCATGGGCGAACACCCGATGACCAAGAAAGCCGCCATCGGTTTTGATGCCAGCACTGTGATCAAACGTACTGAATTTAATCTGGGTAAATACGCGCCGTACGTGAGTGATGAAGTCACCCTGACCATCACCACCGAAGCTCAGGCGAAGTAAGCCGGGCCTACGTTTTCAGCACCCGGAGAATCCCGTCTCTCCACTGCCCGGCAACTGCCGGGCTTTTTTATGCTGAAAAATAATTTTGTCACCAGAGTATGCGACACTACGTTCTTCATTTTCAGGTGGCAAAGGACATGCGCAATTTCTGTAAACCAGTCGCACTGGTGCTCTCTGTATTATTTGCTCCGTCCGTACTGGCGGAACCTCAGCCTGCCGGTAACTGGCAGGAACGGTTTGCGCTTGGGATCGGGGGTGGGCCGGCCTATTCTGCGGTGGGCATACGGCTTGATATTCCCCTGCGGGAGCGCATGGACCTGCTGACGGTTTTGGGCTTAGGCGGGGCACTGGGCTTACAGTACCGGCCGCTGGACAGCTATCCACGCTTGGGTTTTGGCGTCATGTACGGGACGGTCGCCATCGCCTCCACCAAAGATGAATACGGCTACGAAGAAGAAAAACCCGGTTACGGCGCCAGCCTGTTCGCCGGTATCGCACCCCGCTATGACAAATTCAGCGTCAGCGCCGGTGTGAGCTATGTTCTGTCGCCGGAGCCGGTAGGCTTTCCGGCCGAGGACTACGAGCGGACCGACAGCGATGCGCACTGGCAGGCATCGCTGGGGCTGCATCTGCCGTTACGCATCCGCGCGCTCGGCCGCCTGCACCGCTGACGGAAAAGACAGGGCTTATTGCCCTGTCTGAATTTGCGCCGACGGCGTTGCCAGCTGATCCAGGGTCGCCAGAATAATGGCCGCGTCACCGGTCAGCACCACGTCGTTGTCTTGCACGATCAGGTCGTTACAACTCAGATTGCTGTACAGGGTGCCGGTTTGTGGCCGCAGCGGATTGCTGACGTCCACTTCCTGCAAGCCATCGCCGGTGCAGATATAGAGCACACTGCCCGACAACGCCAGACCCTGCGGCTGCGGCAGCGGCAGTACGCCCAGCAACCAGGTGTCGTCTTCTGAGCTTGTGTCGTAAATAAGCAGGCGGTCTTCACCTTCATCACCACAGGTATTGCCGGCCCGGACCGTCACATACATGAGATCGTCACTGGCAATGGCCGGATCGCAGCTGCGCGCATGACGGGCAAACGACAGTTGCGACAGCAGACCGTCGGCATCGATTTTCAGGATATAACTGCCACTGCGGGCGCCGACCAGAATCAGGTCACTTCCTTCCACCGACAGGGTTTCCACCGAATTCAGCGCCAGAGTATCGATCAGTGCCGGCTTGTCGGGTGCAGCAAGATCGTAGCTGCGCACCTGACCGGAACTGGTCAGCACCACCAGATAACCATTCTGCGTCACCATGCCAGACGTTGAACCAACGGTACTGCTGGTGAAATCCCGGGAGCCTGAATCACCACCACAGGCGCTGAGCAGGCCCACCAGACAAGCCATAAGGGTTGTGCGTTTCCATGTCGCCATCATTGCTGCACTCCATACAGATAGCTTTCACCTTCGGGGGTCTGATAGCCAATGATCAGCGGGTGGCCCCAATTCAGAGTGCCGCTTTTGAACTCGGCACCTTCAACCCAGGCCGCCGGCTGGGAAGGCATGGAAAACTGATCCGTTACCCGTTTTACGCTGCTGGTGCTGTAGGTTCCGTCACGCAGATCGGCAATGTTCACCGCATACAGGTCGGTAAAGCTGTTCGCGTAGAGATAGCCATTGCTGATGGTCAGTTCTGTGGCGCCGGGCAGAGGATAGAACCCCAGCCGCAGCGGGTTCTGGCGGTCCGAAATATCAAAAAAGTGATAGCCGGAATAGCGGTCGTTAACAACCAGCAGGTCACCGCTCTGAACCAGTTTACCCGGGATGCGCAGCGGCACGTTGTCGCCATAATCCGGCACGGGTAAGCGCTGCAGATCATCCAGATCGAGATAGACAGGGGTGTCGCAGTACTTGTCGTCGTAAGCGCAGCTTTTTTCGTCCCAGTCCTGATAGAAGGGGTTACAGCCAGCCAGTGTGGCCAGAGAAAAGAATGCCAGTATCCTGAATTGCATGATCATCATCCTGATAGGAAGGCGCATCCTACCATGGACTGATGACAGATCTATTATCGGGAAAGCAGTGGCGGATCAGAAATCCGCCAGCATATTGCGCAGGCTGTTAAGGGTTTCTTTGCCACGCTGTTTCTGTTCTTCCGGCGAGGTTTCGGTTTTGCCTTCCCAGACGATGTCGTCCGGCGGCAGTTCGTCTAGGAAGCGCGAATGCGTGGTGTCCATGGCTTCACCGAACTGGCGGCGTTTGCCGGCGTAGGTGAGGGTTAAGGTGCGCTTGGCGCGGGTGATGCCCACGTACATCAGACGCCGTTCTTCTTCGATGGTGTCGGCTTCAATGCTGTTGCGGTGCGGCATCAGCTCTTCTTCCATGCCCATGATGTAGACGTGCGGAAACTCCAGACCTTTGGAGGCGTGCAACGTCATCAGCTGCACCTGATCGGATTCGTCTTCCTGCTCCTGATTTTCCAGCATGTCGCGCAGAATCAGTTTCGATACCGCATCTTCGATGGTGCATTCGTCGCCCAGCTCTTCGGCTTTGTCGATCATCTTCTTGATGGAGTCGATCAGGAACCAGACGTTTTTCATGCGCCGCTCAGCCTGATTGGGCGTGCCCGAGGTCTGCATCAGCCAGCTTTCGTAATCGATGTCGGTGATCATTTCTTTCACCGCCGCCACCGGGTCTTCGGTGTAGGCACGGCGGGTGATGCCGTCCAGCCAGTGGTGGAAACGGCGCAGGCGATCGAGCGCCTTGGGCATCAGCTGTTGTTCAAGGCCCATTTCGCCCAGCGCCTGCACCATGGAACAGCCACGCATGGCGGCGTATTCACCGAGTTTTTCGATGGTGGACGGGCCGATTTCGCGGCGCGGGGTGTTGATGATGCGCAGAAACGCAGCGTCGTCGGTCGGGTTAATGATCAGGCGCAGGTAACCCATGATGTCTTTGATTTCGTTGCGCCCGAAGAACGACTGGCCGCCGCTCAGCTTGTACGGCACCTGATAGGCCTGCAGCTTCATTTCGATGGCGCGCGACTGGTGGTTGCCGCGGTACAGCACGGCAAAGTCGCGGTAGCCGCAGCCGTAGCGCAGACGGCGTTCGACGATTTCGGTGGCGATGCGCTCAGCTTCGATTTCGTCGTTGCGGCATTTGAGAATTTTAATCGGATCGCCGTAGCCCATGTCCGACCAGAGTTTCTTTTCGAACTCGTGCGGGTTGTTGTCGATTACCCGGTTGGCGGCGTTCAGGATCAGGCCGGTGGAGCGGTAGTTCTGCTCCAGCTTGATCAGCTTCAGCGTCGGGAAGTCTTTCTTCAGCAGCGACAGGTTCTCGGGCTTAGCACCACGCCAGGCGTAGATCGACTGGTCGTCGTCGCCCACCACGGTAAGACCGGTGCGGTGACCGACCAGCAGTTTTACCAGTTCGTACTGCGAGGTGTTGGTGTCCTGATATTCGTCCACCAGCAGGTAGCGGATTTTCTTCTGCCAGCGCGTCAGCACGTCGGCGTTATCGCGGAACAGCACAGTCGGCACCATGATCAGGTCGTCGAAATCGACGGCGTTATAGGCCTTGAGCATGCGCTGGTAGACCGAATAGGTCTGGGCGATCAGCAGCTCCTGCGGCGTGCCGGCCTTGTTGATGGCGTCCTGCGGGGTAATGAGGTCGTTCTTCAGGCTGGAAATGGCGTTCTGCACCATCTCGATCATATCGCCGTCGTCGCCGTGCTCGCGCACCATCACATCGCGGATGATGCCTTTGCAGTCGTCCTGATCAAGGATGGAAAAGCCCTGCTTATAACCGGCTGCGGTCAGCTCGTGGCGGATGATGTTCAGACCGAGGTTGTGGAAGGTGGAGACGGTCAGGCCCTTGGCGCCGCCTTTGCCCACCAGCGACATCACCCGCTCTTTCATTTCGCGCGCGGCTTTGTTGGTGAAGGTCACCGCCGCCACATGGTGCGCCTTAAAGCCGCACACCTGAATCAGGTAGGCAATTTTACGCGTGATTACCGAGGTTTTGCCCGAGCCAGCGCCTGCCAGTACCAGCAAGGGGCCATCAATGTATTTGGCGGCTTCTCTCTGACGGGGATTGAGCTGACTTAAATCGACCACGGGCATACCTCTTCAACGGCCGGCCATTCTACCAGTTCAGCGGCACCTTTGAATGACTGATACATAAGGCTGAATCCGCACATTCCGCTTTCAGAAATTATCGCAAGACCTTGTGGCCATTACGTTTTTTTGTGCCACAGAAGAAGACAGTGCGGTCGAAATGTCCTATATATACTTTCAGAATAAAAACTAAAAATCGTTATGGTCAGTGCATCAAGGGCCGCCAACGCCCGGAACGACGCATAACTGGCGCCATTCATTGTGATGGCAACCTGCACTTTACCGACGGGCCCTATGAACTTCTCACCTGAACACGATGCGCCGGGACTGCTGGTTCTGAGCACCGACGAACATCAGCTGCAGCTGCTGCGCGACTGGCTGGCAGCCCACCCGGACGGCGATACGCCGGCTACCCATTTTGTGTTGCTGGACGCCGGACACCGCTGGCGCGATCACCCGCTGCTGCACGCCGAACCCCTCAACTGGCAGGCCGCCATTGCCGACATCGGCATGCTCTGCGACGTACGCCGTGAGTGGTTGAGCGAACTGGTGCAGGCCGTTCCGACCCTGCTGATCAGTGACGAAGACGCCCAGCAACAACTGCCCAAACCCTTTCACTGGCTGTCGCGCCCGGACATAAACCGCAGCGGATTTTTCCGCAGTCTGCGCCCGCTGACCCTGTGCCTGCGCGACGACCTGCCCGCGCCGCTGGGCCGCAACGAGTTTTTCAGCCATCTGCGCGCACGCCTGAACGAACGGCGCAGCGCCCTGTTTCTGCAGGTGGTGCAGGGCCGCTGGCTGCGCACCCAGCACAACGACAGCTGGCGCCAGCAATCGTCGGTGCAACGCGAATTCGAACGCTCGATTCAGCTGCGCGCGCCGGTGAACGCCATGGTCGGCCGCCTGCTCGATGATCAGTTGGTGGTCATCAGCGACAACTACTACGAACTGCAGGCCGACTGGCTGCCGCACCACCCGGATGACGATCTGCGTCCCTGGGTGGTGTATCACAGCGCACCGCTGCATCTGGCGGATATTTCCTCGCTGAGTGCGGTGCTGCAGGAAGGCATGCAGCAGATCGCCCGCGACCGGCTGGAGCAGGAAGCCCAGTGCGGGTGCGGTCTGGATTCCCACAGCCTGAGTCTGTTCGATGGTCTGAATCTGGCGCTGCAGCGCGATGAGTTTTATCTGGAATATCAGCCCCAGTTCGACAGCCGCACCGGCGCCTGGGTCGGCGCTGAAGCCCTGATGCGCTGGCGCCATCCCAAACTGGGGGTTATCCCGCCGACTGTGTTTATCCGCGAAGCGGAAGCCGCGGGTCTGATTCAGGCCCTCGGCCAATGGGCCCTGCGCGAAACTGCCTCCAACTGGCGCCGCCTGTGCCGCGAAACCGGCACCGAGCTGCGTCTGGCCGTGAATGTGTCGTTCCCGGAAATTGCCGATCCCTGGTACGCCCGGCAGGTGCTGAATATCCTCGCCGACACCGGCATGCCGCCCTACGCGCTGGAACTGGAGCTGACCGAAACCGCCATGATCCGCGACGCCAGCGTGTCGATGCTGAACCTGCGGCAGCTGAAGAACGCCGGTGTGCACATCGTACTCGACGACTTCGGCACCGGTTTTTCATCACTGTCTCACCTGAGCGACCTGCCCCTCACCGGCATCAAACTCGACCGTGCCTTTATCTCGCCGCTGCCGGGCAACCCGCAGCAGACGCACATCGTCACCAGCATGCTGGAACTGGCGCAGCGGCTGAATCTGGAAACCACCGCCGAAGGCGTGGAGGAAACCCCGTGTCTGGAGCTGGTACGTCGTCTCGGCTGCGACCGGATTCAGGGGTATGTCTATGCTCAGCCCATGCCGCTTGATGAGCTGATGGCGCGGGCCAAAGAAGGCTTTGATGCGCCCAGCGACTTCCGTCAGGGCAAGTTGTTCTGATCGTCCGCCTGAGGCTCTGCCTCAGGAGTTGGCTGGCGGGTGCCCAGCGCATCGTCCCACAGTTTGCGGAAGTAATTACGCTCGCGTTTATTCAGCGTCGGCCACAGGATGCGGCTGCTTTTGAAGGCATCAGGCTGGTCCAGCAGGTACTGACTGATTTCATCGGGCGTCAGTAATGACGCCACTTCGGTATTCACCGGTGCACTTCCAATCTGCTTCACCATCACCTCGTACTGGTATTCCTTACTGATGGAAAAATTGATCCAGTCTTCAGCGATGTGCCGGTGCAGCGGCCGGTCGCGCAATGTGCGCGTCAGCGCGTAACCATCCAGCCAGCCGGTCACACCCTCTTTCGGGGTCGCCACTTTCCAGTGCTGGCGCTTCTGATTCAGTTTGGCCAGCGGGAAGCCCCAGCTGGCGGCGATGGCGCAGCCCTGCAGGTCGTCCGGGCGATCAACACCCAGCCACATGGTACGGGCATGAGTCACCAGATCCTTCAGACGCTGTTCTATCTGATGCTGATGCAGGGTATCCATGTCGGCGATGCGCTCTGCGGGAATGCCCAGCGACAGCGCAGCGATGTAAATATTGGCCTCGAAGTAGTCGTAGCTGATGGCGTATTGGTTGTGGAAGCGCTCATCCCACAGCGCCGCCCAGGAATCCGGCGCGTCGGTCACCACGTCGGCGTCGTACACCAGCTCATATGGCCCGTGCACCAGAGGTACTGAGTACACCTGCCCCTTCTCAGTGGTGTAATCGGCGTACTGCAGCGACGGAATCAGAAAGCGGTAATTGGGGATATTGGCGGTGTTGATCGGCAGAATCAGCTGGCGGCTGATGAGCTGGTATCGTTCGTCCTTCAGAATGTTGTGACTGGGCGCAATAACGTCGGCCTGATCGTTACGGATGGATTCAAAATACTCATCAGGGTGCGAGGCGTAGCGGATCCTGAGGGTGACGGTCTGCTGGTATTTTTCACTGGCCTCGCGCTCGAAGCGCGCCACCATATCGGCGGGTGTGTAGCCTTCCCAGGTCAGCACATGCAACAGCACACCGGATGATCCGGCCTGCGCAGCACAGCTCATGCCGAGCACGCACACGCCCATCCAGACGGCGGCCAACAGCCGTCGGGTGAACACGATGTGGGGGCGGATACGCTTGAAAACCATGGCGCCACGTCAGTCTGGAGCGAGAGCTTTCAGTATAGGTCGCTTGTTGCTCAGCACAGCGGAAATGCGCGAATGACACACCGGCAAACACCCGCAAAAGAGACGCCCTGAGACGCAGGGTAAAGGCGCGGGGATCGCGCCTCAGGGCAACGTAGCGGCTTACATCAGCAGGCGCGCAACCTCTTTCAGCTCGCTGGCACCCAGTACCGACAACCAGTTTTCGTCGCTGCTGGTAATGCCATACCAGCGCTGGTTGCCGCCACCATGACAGCCATAGGTGATCAGGCCTCCAGTAGTACCGGAGCGGTCAAGGCAGGCGCCACTTGACGCGTTTTTCAGCACCCATGGGTTCGTGCTGGTACCGTAAAAGCCCCAACGCTGATCCACAGCATCAACATCGCACGCCTTGGTGTAGAGCACCGAAGACGACGCCACCAGACACAACCATGGCGAGGCCACGGGGTGCAGACGACCATAGCTGTCCTGAATCCACTGCGGACGATCGTCTGCGGCCACACCCGACTGGGAAGTCAGTGCCACCTGGCCGTCTTCGCCGTTGGCCGGATCAAAGAAATAGCCACTGCCGGTAATCGCGGTGCCCGTCAGTCCGAGGGTTTCCGTGCCGAGCAGACCACTGGCTTGCAGATGCGCCAGCAACCGGGCGGCCGTGGCCTCATCGCTCAGGCCGTTGGCGGCGGCGTGATTCAGCAACGCGCGGGTCGCCGTCGCTGCCGCCTGCACACTCAGCACATGATCGAGCTTGGCCGCGTTGCCGGCCGACAATGCCGCCAGCAGTTCGCCCGCGTCGTAGCTGGCGATCTTCACCTGCAGACTGGCAGAGATCCCCACAGCGCCGTCGGCGAGGCTGTCGAGTGCGGCGTCGATTTCAACGAACTCACGCGTTTTCAGTTGCGACATGCCCATGTCCATACCGGCAATGCCCACCGGCGGCAGCGCAGGAATTTCGCCATCGAATTCGCTGCGCGCAAGCTCAGTGACCGTGCCGCTGCGACGGCAATTCAGGGTTGCCAGAGTCGGCCGGAAGCCGGCCTCAAGGTTCACATGCAGCTGGTTCGCTGAACCGGAGGCGTGACGGCTGGCCGCCACGGCAATCCGTTTCTCATCGCCCGCCGCATTCTGGATATCGAGCCAGCAGACATCATCACTGCCGCTCAGATCCGGCTCGGCGAGATCAAACACATTGCCGTAGTTGCCGTGGAATACGGGGTAAATCACCGCCAGATCGGTCAGCGGATCGTGCGCACCGAGAATGGTCGCCACCGCCACGCCGGTTTTCACCGGGGCCGGAATGTTGCTGACGTACTCGTCGAACTCACCGCTGACGGTGTTCCACTTCTTATAACCAGAAGCGTAACTGGCGTCCGGAATCGCGAACGACTCCATCTGGTTCTGGATGATGCGTGACGAATAGCCGGTGTAGTAGGTGTAACGCGACAACGGCGAACCGTCCCAGCCACCGGACATGGCGTCCTTGTTGTAGGTAAACACAGGGCCTTCGCTGATGCTGGTCACCGGAGTACGCAGGCGCTGACGGTAAGGGATATAACCCCAGCCGCTGTTGGCGTGATGGTTCGCCCAACGGCCATCGGTGGTCAGCCCCTGCCCCGGGTAATGACCCAGACCATAGCCGTGTCCCCACTCGTGGCTGGCTTCATTGCCGGAGGTGGAATACAGGGTGGCAATGCCGTTGCCGCCACTCAGACCGTGGTGCACCACGCCGTTCTGATAATTGCCCTGCGCGTGGTGACTGGTCACTTCTTTGAATGGCTGGCCGTAGCTCTGCGACATGTTCCAGCTCGGGTAACCGTAGTTGGCCATGTTAATGCCGACGCTGATCTGCGACTTGGCCACGTCACCGCGCATGTCGCCGGAATAGACGTCGCCATTGCCGGCGCTGATTTCGTCGTAAATGACGCCGCTGCCGATCATTACTTTATTCAGGGTCGCATCGGCGTAGTTGGCCATCACCACCCGCGCCACCGGCATAGTGGAGAAGTAATCCGCCGCCGCCATCACCGGGTCGTTGGAAGCGTAATGGTTGTCGTTGCTGGCCGGAGGATTGGTCAGCATGCCGACGCGAATGGTCTGGTTGACCAGTTCGGTGGCGCGGCCCACATCAATGTCCGTTGCCGCCAGCAGGCCGCTGCGACCTTCGCTGGTGAAGGTCAGCGCCATGCCGGTGCGCACATGCTGCCACGGGATAACCCCCCACCAGGCTTTGCCGGAATAGGTCATCTGCCCGGCAAAGTTGTCCGGAGCCGGCAAGGTGTTCGGATGTCTGAGAGCAATGGTGTCGACCACGCCGCCATTCACCGAAAGCTCAGCGGTGACTTCGGTGCGCGGCAGGTCGTCGTTGGCAATAAACAGCACCAGTGCGTCGCGCTGAGCGACAAGACGCGGCATATAACGGCTCAGGGTTTCATCGCTCGTGTTGCGTACGTAGTTGTCGTGCGGGGCGACAGAATGCGACTGCACAAACTGAATTTCAGCGGCCAGATCACCGCTCAGGTCGTTGCGCAGCACGCGCGGATTGCCGTCAAAATCGAGGCCATAAAAATCGATACGGCCGCCGCCCAGATACGCGCTGGCCAAGGCCACATCCAGCGTGCCCGAATAGACGACGATGTCGTCGTCCGCCGCAGCCTGAATCTGAATCGCGGCGGCACCGGCTTCATCCGGCGTGCCGGTCACGCGGCCACTAGCGGCATCCAATGCCGCCCAGGACGGCAGGCTCAGCGCCGAGAAAACCGCACCGGCCGGTGCGCCAGTGAAGACCGGCTGTTCGCTGTAGAATGCGGTGGTGACTGCCGGCGCGAACGTCACATGTTCCGTTTTGGCCGGTGTTTCAGTGTCCGTGGAAGAGCCATCGCCAGAAGAGCCATCGCCGGAAGAACCATCGCCGGAAGAACCATCGCCGGAAGAGCCATCGCCGGAAGAACCATCGCCGGAAGAACCATCGCCGGAAGAACCATCGCCGGAAGAACCATCGCCGGAAGAACCATCGCCGGAAGAACCATCGCCGGAAGAGCCATCGCCGGAAGAGCCATCGCCGGAAGAACCATCGCCGGAAGAACCTTCGCCAGAGCTTCCACCGGATTCTTCATTGCCACCGTTTTCGCTGCCACCGCTGTCGTTGTTATCAGCGCCGGAGCCAGGGGCTTGCGGGGAATTATCGTCAGCGGAGGAGTCTCCGCCCGGGTTGGTAGTATCCGTTACCGTATCATTCTGATCGGGGTCGTACGTGCTGTCTGTGGTCGCGCCGCCACAGGCCGTCAGTACTGACACCGCCAGAATCAGAGTCCCTTTTTTTATCGTGATCATTGCCTCACCTGCTGTGGGATACGGGGTATGGGGCGCGATCATTCCATTAATATTTACTTAATCAATAATTACATCAGGCCAGTTGCCGGTTCTGCGACCGAGTGCACGTCAAACCAAAGGAAGAATTGAAATCCGGTGGCTGACATGAGCAATATTGACAAAGTGATCAATATTCATCCGGAGCGGTAGCGGTCGAGCGACCGGTAGCCCAGCGCCTCCATAAGATGCGGCCGTTGAATGCATTCAGCGGCCTCCATGTCGGCGATGGTGCGCGCCAGTTTCAGCACCCGGTGGAAACCCCGGGCCGACAACTGCAGACGTTCGAGTGCAGTCAGCAGCCAGTCGCTGTCGCTGCTCTCAAGCCGGCACATGTCATCACGCTGCTGACCCGACAACAGGGCATTGGTGCACCCCTGACGTTGCAGCTGGCGCTCGCGGGCGGCCATGACCCGCTGCTGCACCGCAGCCGAGCTCTCCCCGGCCGGCGCCTGCTGCAACAGCGCCGGCGGCATGGGCGGAACCTCGATGTGCAGATCAATGCGGTCGAGCAAGGGTCCGGAGGTTTGTCCCTGATAGCGGCGGATCTGTTCCAGCGTGCAGCGGCAACGGCCGGACGGATCCCCGAAATAACCACACGGGCACGGGTTCATGGCCGCGATCAGCTGAAACTGAGCTGGGAAGGTGATTGAGCGGCTGGCGCGGCTGATGACAATGCGCCCGCTTTCCAGCGGCTCGCGCAGCACATCCAGCACTTTACGGCTGAACTCCGGCAACTCATCCAGAAACAGAACCCCACCATGGGCCAGTGAAATCTCCCCCGGCCTCGGCGTGGTGCCACCGCCCACCAGCGCGACACCCGACGCCGTGTGGTGCGGGGCGCGGAACGGCCGCACCCGCCACAGGCGCGCCCAGTCGGTGACCTGATGGCTGATGGAGCAGACCGACGCCGCCACCAGCGCTTCGTCTTCGCTCATGGGCGGCAGGATGCCCGGCAACCGGCTGGCGAGCATGGTTTTGCCTGTGCCCGGCGGACCGATAAACAGCAGGTTGTGGCCACCGGCGGCGGCAATTTCGAGCGCCCGCCGTGCCTGCGGCTGGCCGCGCACGTCGGCCAGATCCTGCAGCGTCCGAACCTCAGCGGCGGCTTCAGGTTGTGCCTGCACCGGTTCCAGTGTGGCTTGTCCATGCAAAAAGGCGGTTACCTGCAGCAATCCGGCGGCTGCCCGGCAATCGGCCTGCGAACACAAGGCGGCCTCCGCGGCGCTCGCCTCGGGCAACACCAGCACACGTCCGGCAGCGGCACTCTGCAGAGCGCAGGGCAATACGCCGGGGACTGCGCGTAATTCACCGCCCAACGTGAGTTCGCCGATGAATTCATATCCGTCCAGCGCACTGGCCGGTACCTGACCGGACGCGGCCAGAATGCCCAGCGCAATCGCCAGATCGTAGCGGCCGCCTTCTTTGGGCAGATCGGCCGGTGCCAGATTGACGGTGATGCGTTTGGCGGGAAATTCGAACTGGCTGTTGATCAGGGCGCTGCGGACCCGGTCTTTGCTCTCACGCACTGCGGTTTCCGGCAGACCGACCAGACTCATGGCCGGCAGGCCGCTGGACAGATGGACTTCGACCACCACCGCCGGGGCGTCAATGCCCAGCTGGGCACGGGTGTGAACGCGCGCTAACGACATAAGCATTCCTTTGCCTGTTGCTGTCGGATTCAGGGTAAAGCATCAGCACGGGGGCCGGTATCAGTCACAAACGTGAGTCATCCCCCAATTCCGCCCACTTACCCGCTGTTTACGGAAATCCGGGCAGGCAAATCAGGCCAGACTGGTTAGAATGTTGATCAGCTTTCGTTAAGGGACATTGTATGAAGCCGCTGACTACCCGCCTGATTCTGTTGCCAACCCTCTCGTCTGTGCTGCTCAGCGGCTGTCTGACCGGCGGCAGCAGCACCTCTGGTGACGGAAACTTCACCATTTCGGGCACCCTGATCGCACCGGCCGGTATTACCGTCGATTCGGATGTGAACGACATTTACGCCAGCTACACCAGCAACAGTAACCCTGTCGCTCCGCAGGCGCTGGCCAACATCGCCACTGTGCACGGCTACGCCTCCGACAGCGGTACCGGAGGACGCTTCAGTGGCGACGCCTCTACCGAGCGCTTTGCCGACAGCGGCGATACCGACGACTATTTCAGCGCGTCGCTGCAGGCCGGCCAGGTTATTCAGCTTCAGGTCGTGGATTACAACGGCAACGATATCTCGACACCACGTGGTGATCTCGACCTGTATCTGTTCACCCCCAGCGACACCAACACGCCGGTTACCGGCTCAGATTCCTTTTTCGCTCAGTACGAAACCCTCACCGTGCCGGCCGATGGCGATTATCTGATTAACGTCCGCGCCTTCAGCGGCCAGTCGAAATACGTGCTGCAACTCCTGTCGGCGGATGCCACCGCCGCAGTCGCCGCGCCTGACGACTTCGTGGCGAATCAGGTCATCATGAAAACCAGCGGCAGCACTGCAGCATCGGCCAAGGCCGCCGGCATGAGCATCGCCAGCGTCCAGAGCAGTCAGGGCGGTCCCGATCTGGTCACCTTAAGCCGGACAAACGTGTCCGCGTTGGCCGCTGCAGACACAGACCCGCTGCGCGCCCTCAGCGAAACCCTGTGGGAAAAGCGCCAGACGCTGATTGATATCAAGCGTCTGAGTGCGGAAGACGGCGTCGAATACGCCGAACCCAACTACATCCGCAAACCGCTGTCGACCACGCCAACCGACCCCAAATACGCCCAGCAGTGGCACTACCGCAACATCAATCTGCCGGCGGCCTGGGATCTGAGTCAGGGCAGTGACGTGATCGTTGCCGTGATAGATACCGGTGTGTACCTGGCCCACGAAGATCTGGCCGACAACCTGATCAGCGGTTACGACTTTATTTCAGACACCTCTACCGCCCGCGACGGTAATGGTATCGACAGCAACCCGGATGACCCGGGCGACAGCAGCATTGCCGGTCAGAGCAGCTGGCACGGCACCCACGTTTCCGGCACGGTTGCGGCGGTGAAAGGCAACAGCAAAGGCGGTGTCGGCGTGGCCTGGAGCGCCAAAATCATGCCGATCCGTGTGCTGGGTCAGGACGGCGGCACCACCTACGACATCATTCAGGGCGTGCGCTATGCCGCCGGTCTCAGCAACGACAGCGGTACCGTACCCACCACCCGAGCCGACATCATCAACCTGAGTCTGGGTGGTGAGTCGTCGTCCAATGCCGAACAACAGGCATACACGGCCGCCATTAATGCCGGGGTTATTATCGTGGCCGCGGCGGGTAACTCATCGACCAGTGCGCCCTTCTACCCGGCCGCCTACGACGGCGTGATATCCGTCAGCGCCACCGACTACAACGACGAGCTGTCGTATTACTCCAACTTCGGCTCCACCATCGATGTCGCCGCACCGGGCGGCGATGCCAGCGCCGATGCCAACCACGACTTCCGCGCGGACGGCATCATGAGTACCTATGTCGATGACAGCAGCGGCAGCCGTCAGGCGTCTTACAACTATCAGATGCAGGGCACGTCGATGGCCAGCCCGCATGTGGCCGGCGTGATTGCCCTGATGAAGTCTGTGTATCCGTCACTGACCAGCAGCGACGTCACCACCCTGATCAGCACCTGCAAAATCACCAGCAAAGCGAACGACACAACGTGCGCCCGCGATAACCAGTACGGCTACGGCCTGATCGATGCGTATCTGGCGGTGACCGAAGCGCTGAAGCTCGACAACGGCGGCACCCTGCCGGAGTTGCCGGTGTCATTGCAGAGTGATCCGTCGAGCCTGCTGTTCGGCTCGTCCAGCACCAGCCTGACCTTCGATCTGAGCAATGGCGGTGGCGGTACCGCCGATGTAACGTCGGTGACTGACGACGCCGACTGGCTGAGCCTGGCCTCCACGTCCGTGGGCAGCGACGGTCTGGGCACTTATACCGCCACCGTCAGCCGTGACGGCCTTGAAGACGGTTCGTACACCGCCACCATTACCGCCACCGACGACAGCGGCAGCGTGGTCGAAGTGGATGTGTATCTGCAGGTGGGAACCGCAAGCGCCAGCGAGACACTCACTCAGCAGTACGTGTTGCTGGAAGACGCCGATTGCACCGACAGCGACTGCGTGACCGCGGCGGTATTCGCCAACAGCGACGGCAGCTATGTCATCAGTGGCGTGCCGGCGGGCAATTATCATGTGGTGGCCGGTTCCGATATCGACGTCGATGGTTATATCTGCCAGACGGGTGAAACCTGCGGCGCTTACCCGAACATCGGCGCCATCCAGACCATCAGCGTCAGCGGCAATGTCAGCGACATCGATTTTCTGGTGAACCTGACCAGCGGCTCTTCCGCCAGCGCCAGTGCCATGAGCCGCGCGGCGGTGAGTGGTAAAACCGCCGACAGCGCATCGACCGCCAGCAAAGCGGTTGCTGAGTGATTCAGTAAAGGTTCAGCCTCAGTGCCGGCTAATGCACTGAGGCAAACTCTTTTTAAGGAAATCCACATGGCACGGCTGCTGTCATCCTCATCCCGCAGGTATTGCTTGCCCCATATGGCCAGCCGCTGGCCGTCGTTACTCGCTGCGCTAACGTCGCTGCTGGTTCTTTCGGGCTGTACCGTAAAACCTGTCTACCGCGATGTGCATTATCAGAATTGCGAGATGTCCTGGCGTAAGGTCGAGCTGCGCTCAGAAGGGCTGTTCGACTCTGGCAGTGGCAGGGTGAACTGTGGGAGTGATGCCCATTGTCAGGCGGCGTTTCTGGTGGTGAGCGGCCTGATCTCAGCCGGTTCGGCACTGGTATCCGGCTCGGTCTATGTCGTGGGTAATACCATGCACTGGCTGGAATATCAGGGCCGGTGCCCGGAAAGTACGCTGAATCAGGCGATGACCGCGTTCAGCGATGACGGCCAAGAGCCGGGTGGCGATGAAGCCCAAGAGCTGAGCAGCGATGCAACAGAACCGGGCAGCGATGAATATCAGGAGCCTAACGGCGAGAACACGGACGCCCGCACGGCCCCATCCGCAAAACGCTTTTAAGGCTGAGCCAGCGACTCCAGCACAGGCACCATACGGCTGGCCGAATGCGGAGGGGCTATGTAGCCCTTGTAGCGGCCGTCTTTATCCACAATCGCCAGATTGGCACTGTGATCCATCAGATAGGCCGACTCGCCGCGGTCCACTTTCTGATACACGGCATTCAGGTCAGCCGCCAGCCGCGCCAACGCCAGCGGATTCCCGGTCAGCGCCAAAAACTCCGGATTGAAATACCCCACGTACGGCGCCAGCGCCTCGGGCGTATCCCGCTGTGGGTCAATCGACACCAGCACCACCTGATACTGAGCGCGCACCGGGTCCGGCAACTGCTTCCAGGTACGGCTGAGGTCCATCAGCGTGGTCGGACAAATGTCCGGGCAGAAGGTATAGCCAAAGAACACCAGCAGATTCCGTCCCTGCAGGCCGGTGGACGTCACCGCCTGCCCGTGCTGATCGGTAAATTCGAACGGATGCACCGGCAAGGGCTCAGTAAACAGCACAACCCCCTCGGGTAAGGCAGGCGCCGCCGTCCACCAGACAGCACCACGGTTCTGTTTGCCGGCCAGCCATCCGGCCATCAGCGCGCCTGAGAGCAGCAATGCCAGTACAATCGCTTTTTTCATCGTCTTCACCCCAGAATTCTGGCCGGGAGTATATCAGCCATGACTCAGCCATACCCGGTTGCGGCACTGGATTCCCCTGTGACACAACGCCGCATCCTGACGCTGGCCTGGCCGGTGATGCTGAGCAACATCACGGTGCCGCTGCTCGGTCTGGTGGACACTGCCATTCTCGGTCACCTGAGTGATGCCAGGCATCTGGGTGCGGTCGCCATCGGCGCGCAGTTGTTCACCCTGTTGCTGTGGAGCTTCGGTTTTCTGCGCATGGGCACCACAGCACTGACCGCCCGTGCCAGCGGCCGTCAGGCGGACGTGCTGCAGGTGCTGCAACAGGCGTTGTGGCTCAGCGCTCCGGTGCTGCTGATGGTCCTGAGTGCGGCGATTATTCTGGTGCCGGTGCTGCTGCCACTCATGGGCGCGACCGCTGCGACCGAACAGGCGGCCGCAACCTATTTGCAGATCCGCCTGCTGGCGGCGCCGGCAGTGCTGGCCCAGTACGCCCTCACCGGCTGGTTTATCGGCCTTGGTCAGACCCGCATGCCCTTGCTGGTGCTGACCGTCGCCAATCTGGTCAACGCACTGCTCGATTACCTGTTGGTCTTCGGGCTGGGCATGACCAGTGATGGCGTGGCGTTGGGCAGTGTGCTGGCCGACTACAGCGGCACCGGCCTCGCCCTCTGGCTGGCGCACCGGCAGGGTTTGCGCGGGCCCGGCCGCTGGCCGGGGCTGGAACGCTTGCGGCCCATGCTGCGCATCAACCGTCAGCTGTTTGTACGTACCCTCTGCCTGCTGGCCGTGCTGGTATTTTTTACCGCGCAGGGCGCCCGGGCCGGCGAGCTGGTACTGGCGGCGAACGCGGTCTTTATCAGCCTGCTGTTGCTCATTTCCAACGCTCTGGACGGATTCGCCCATGCCGCCGAAACCCTGACCGGGCAGGCGCTGGGGCGCGGTTCTGCAGCCGATGTGCAGCGCACTCTGCGTCTGACCGGCGTGAATATGTTGCTGATGGCGCTGGCCATGTCCGGGCTTCTGCTGCTGGCAGGCGCGGATATCTGGCCTCTGCTGACCGACAACCCGCAGCTGCTGCCGGTGCTGGAGCAGTACCAGTGGTTCCTGATTCTGCTGCCGCTGGCGGGCTTCCCGAGTTTCTGGCTGGACGGTGTGCTGATCGGTGCTCAGGCCACCGACGCCATGCGCAACGCCATGATCGCCGCCGCGCTGCTGGTGTTTCTGCCACTCTGGTACAGCCTGCAAATGCTGGGGAATGAGGGGCTGTGGCTGGCCTTTTTCGGCTTCCTGCTGGCCCGGGCCGCGTTCGTCAGTGGCAGATTTCTGACGCTTTTTACCCGTCCTCAAAATTTTATGTAAACGGGCTGGATGGGGTGTCAAACTTTACTATACTTTCCAATGTCGACAGAAAATAACGATCTAAGATACTGATTTTTAAAGATATTTTTTAAACATCAAATACTCAGATCAATTCAGTCTAAGCAGTGCCGCATTCAGATATTGCCGAAAATCCGTCGAACTCTTAGCGTGAAAGGCATATCCAACAAGGCAGATTGGAAAGAGGCAGTCAGTCCATGGAAGTAATCAGACAACAGATCATCGAGGCCATCAGCGACGAGGCCGCAACCCACCTTCTGCAGAACGCGCTGGCAGCCAAAGCCGATCAGGTCGCGCGCATTGTCGACCTGCCGCAGGACGAGGCCGCCGCCCGGTTGCTGGATTTCGTGATCCGCTATATCGAAGACGTTCCGCCCATGCTCGACGACCTGAGTGACGCCGCCGCTGAAACCGGCCTGACCGCCTACGTTCAGCCAGTGGTGCAGATTGCCCGCGAGTTTTTCATCACGCCGCCGCAGGCGGTGGCTGGCGATGCCGGTCTGGCCAGCCTGATGTACAAAGCCTATCTGGCCCATCGTCTGTTAGAAGAAGTGAACGAATCCTACGTGTTCCGCGTCGGTCAGCCGCTGATCCCAATGGATATGACGCTGGCCAACGTGATTGTGCACACCCTGATCGGCGAGCCGTTTGCGAACGATCTGGATGCTCTGGTCGATGCCGCTAACCGCCGCCTGTTCAGCCAGCAGAAAGCCTTCCAGAGTCAGGAATTCAAAGCCTTTATCGCCCGCCGCGAAACCAGCAACCTGATCCAGATCTGGCAGCGCTGGCCGTCCCTGTCCGGCGAAATGGGCCTGATGAGCAATCTGATCTGATCAAGGCTACCGACAGCTTCTTTGCCGCAGGCCACCGGGCCTGCCCCGCTCTCTCTCAGAACTTCAGCCGCGCAGGCCGGTCATAGCGCCGTTGGCCTGCGGGCCCTTCCTTCACAGGAGTTCTGCATGAAAACCTTCCGCCGTACGACGCTGGTCGCCGCTCTGCTGAGCGCGGCAACCACTGCTTTGTTTTCCGTTTCTGCGTTCGCCGATGTCTACCGCATCGACCCCGATTTATCGTCCGTGAACTTCCGCATACAGCATCTGGGCGTGAGCTGGGTGACGGGCCGCTTCAACCATTTCAGCGGCCAGTTCGCCTGGGACCCGGCCGCCCCGGAACAGACCTCGGCCGACGTGACGCTGGACCCGGCCAGCATCGATACCAACCAGAGCGCCCGTGACGAGTTTCTGCGCAGCAAGTCGGTACTCGACACCGCCACCTTCGCCAGCGCCCGTTTCCACAGCACCGCTTTCAAAGCCAATCTGGATAACGACGGCAAACTGAGCGGTGAGCTGACCCTGCACGGCGTCACCCGCGCCATCAGTCTGCCGGTACGCCAGATCGGCGCCACCACCGACGCGCAGGGCAACGGCCGCATGGGCTTCGAAGGCGTCACTGTGGTGCGCATGAGCGACTACGGCATTGATGCCGGCCCGGCGGTGGGTTCCGGCGACGTCATGCTGGAGTTTTTCTTTGAAGGGGTGCGTCAGGCCCAGACCTGACCCTCGAAATGCAGGTAACAAAGAAACGCGGGTAACAACGAAACGCAAAGAATAGGAAACGCAGACAACAAAAAGGGAGGCTTAGCCTCCCTTTTTGTTGTCGCCCGGTGTCAGCCATCGGGCTGCGCCTGAATCAGCGGATTTTATCCACCAGCGCCACCGCCAGTTCGTCGCCGATCAGAGTAGCCACTTCGCGCGCGGCTTTCTGACGGGCCACTTCCGGCAGACCGGAAACGCCTTTCGCCTGCTTGCTGAACGAACTCAGCACCCGGCCGCTGCCGTCGAGAATGGTGATGCGGCTGTCGACGAAGACGTACTGGTTACCACTCTGGGCTTTGTTGCTCAGACTGGCCGCCACTTCGAAACGCAGATCCGCATTGCCACCGGCCTGAATGCGCAGCCCTTGTGCGGTCAGCGCTTCCAGAACACCACCGGCGATCTCCACCGCGCCGTTATCCACCGCCACCAGCTCAACCTGCAGCTGGTCGATCTGACCGTAGATACGGTCCTGCAATGCCCGCAGTTCGCTGCTCAGCGGCGCGGCACGGCGGTCCATGCTCACCAGCTGCAGACGTTCAGACAGGCCTTCGCGTTTGGCAAACAGCTTCAGCGCCGGTAACAGCGGCTGCAGTTGCTGCAGACGGGTACCGGAGGTTGGCTGATTGCCGATGTCGGTGATGGCCTGCTCCACATCCAGAATGTCGCGGCGCAGATGCGCAGCGGCCTGAGTGCGGTCGAGCGCCACCAGCACATAAGCGATCTTGCTGTCGGTGTAGGTGTCGGATACCGCGGCGTCATCCAGCTCGGCCGGCGGCACCTGACTGCGCACGTAATTGCGTACGGTGCGCATCACTTCGGTCTGGCGACCGGTGCCGCTGATTTCGGTGGTGTCGCTGCTGAAGTCACCGGTGACGGTCACTTTCAGTTGCGACACCAGATCCACCCGCGCCAGCTCGGTGGCACGTTTGATCGCCGCCGCCGGATCGCCGTAGATCTCCATCGACCCCACGCCGTAGGCCATGCCGCGCTGTTGCGGCGGCTGGGTGACCCACTCAGGTGTGCGGGCGCTTTTGCTGGTGCTGGTACTGTCTTTCGCCGGGCGGGTATTGCCCGACATACAGCCGCTGCTGAGTCCGGTCACCAGACCCAGCGCCACCATGGCCGTCAGAATGCGCTTGTTCACTGGCGCTCCTTAGAATCCGAAGGAGGATTTCTGCTGCAGCTTCTGGATCTTCTTCTGACCGTTCCACACTTCCATGTTGGTTTCCATGTCGATCAGCTTCAGGTCAACCTGATAGAAGGTGACACGTTCTTTGCCCACCTGATCCACCAGTGAGTTGATGGTGCCGGACAGAGCGAAGTCGGCGGCTTTTTCCTGACCCATGGCTTTCGCGTCTTTGGCGTTCAGTTCCTGATCGCGGCGCTCATCACGTACGGCATCACGCTCATCGCCACCGGCAACGAAGCCCGCGCGGCCGGAACGGATGATGGCGCGCTTGATGTCGTTGATGAAGGTATCGACGGCAATGTGCTCGTGCGACTTGTTGCTGATGCGGGAGATGATCACGGTCGGACGACGGTTGTTGTCCATCTCGAAGTCACGCGCCCATGGGAACGACAGCATGTCGTTGATCATTTCAGTCGCCACCAGTTCGGAGTCTTTGGCGTTCCAGCGATCCGACAGCGCCACTTCTTCATTGGCGTCCAGACGGGTCACTTTGGTGCTGCAGCCGGCAGACAGCAGTACGGAGGCACCGATCAGGGTGCAGGCGGTCAGTTTGGTGAGGTTTGTCAGCATGGTGTCCTTCCTTTCAGACAATCGTTATTCGGAGACTTTAATCAGTTTCTTCACGTCGGACTCAGTTTGTCCGGCCAAAGGCGGCAGTGTACGCACGCGCCACAGGTGAATATCACCCGCCTTCAGTGAAACGCTTTGTTGCGCGCTCTGACGCTGAGATCCCAGCATTTGCGAGTCGAGGTTCAGCTGGTGTTCACCCGGCTCAACAATTTCGCGGCGCACGCGGATATCCGCCGGCAGCAACAGCCAGTTGCGGGTTTCGGCGGCGTCGGTCAGCTGCGCTGTGAGCTTGCCCACAGACGCCAGCAGGCTGCCGTAGGAACCGCCCAGGTTAGCCGCCGACTGCGCCAGAATGGCTTTCAGCGACGAACGCGCCAGCGCCAGCTGAATGTCGGTGCCGGCGTTGACCATCTGTTCCTGCACCGCCATCAAGGCCGGGTTTGCCGACTTGATCATAGGCTCGGCTTTGCCGTCGATGCGCAGTACCGATTCGCCCAGCGGTTTCACCGGCTCATAGTAAGGCACGGTAATGCGCATGGAATTGCCGATCGCACCGATCAGACCGATATCGTCGGCGGTATTCCACAGCGGACCGATCGGCACGGTTTTGGTGAAGCTGCTGAACCAGTAGCCCACTTCGGCAGCATCCAGATAATTGGTCACGGCATCGAAGATGTTTTTGTCGGCGTACAGCACATAGAACCAGGCCAGTTCCGGACTGCGGTTATTGAGGAAGTACGGCCGGATTTCCAGCGCGCGCAGACTCGGATTAACCGACAGATCGAGGTTCATCTCCTGACGCTGCGGCGCCAGACCTTTGTGCTCAAGTACCACCACCTGAGCTTTGTCTTTGGTCCACTCGTCCAGCTCGGCCTGACGGGTCTTGCTCAGTTTCTTCTTCGCCAGCGCACGCCACTCGGTGTCGTAACCACCGGCCCAGCGCATCATGCGGATGGTATCGAACCAGGCCTGCTGGGTAATGTCGTCGCCCAGACGGAATTGCTTGGCATACCCATCTTCATACGCCTGCGCCGCATTCTGATAGCTGATGCGGGCATCGTCGTACTCGTGGTTCATTTCAAAGCTGATACCGGTCAGGTAGTGCGCCATGGCGTCGTCGCGGTATTGCAGACGGTCCATGTCCACCAGATTGCCCTGCAGCTTTTCAAAGATTTTCAGCAGTTTGGTGAAGGTTTCCTGATCTTTGCTCTTCTGCTCGGAGTAGGAACCTTTGCGGGTTTTGATGTCGTTCAGACGAATGATCAGACGACGCGACTCGATACGGGCACCTTCCAGCGCATTCTCGTAATCGGTGCGCGTGGTCGCCAGCTGCGCCAGACCGAAATAGTTGAGGGCTTTGTAGTAGTTGATGAACACCTTCTCGAAGTCGGCGCCACCGTAAGGGCCCTGACGCGGGTTCGACATCATGGTCGCCAGCGCACTGGTCACGCTGATGGTTTCCAGATCTTCGGCAATGCGTTCGGCCTGATCGAGCAGACCGTTACTGGCATTGAAATCGCCTTCGAGGTGCTTCACCACACCCAGCTCAAGGTTGTAGAGCAGGCGGTCGTTACCATCGGGCTTCAGGGCTTGTTTGAATTTGGCTTCGGACGCGGCGAAATCGCCTTTCTGTACGTCCTGAATGGCTCCGGTAACCCCGGCTCCGTAGGTGGCGCAGCCGGCCATAATCACGGCGGGCAGAATAAAGGTGAGGTGGCGCAATGTCCTCATGATGACGGCGGCTCCTTGCTCAGATGTCGGCGGGTAAGTCTAATGGCCTTTCTTCACCATGACCATGTATTTGTCCTGCAAACGAATAACCTTATCAGGAAAAAGTGCGGGACTCCGGCCGGCGGCCCGATTTGCGGGAAAAGGCGTGATGGCGGCGGCGGACGAGCCCTGCTTGCGCGTAGAAAAGACAGAAGACAGGCGATGGCAGAAACGAAACCGGCCGGTGACGTATCCTTACGTCAACCGGCCGGCGGATGGTGCTGATTATTTTGTCACTTTACCGTCATAAAGCCCGGCTGACAAAAGATATTTTGTAAAGGCCAGGTCAGTGTTTGTGAGGTGGTGAAACACCCAGAATACGCAGCGGTTGTTCACCTTCGTCCAGCACGGCTTTGCCTTCCGGCGTAACGCGCGTGGCCAGTTCACTGGCGGCGGCGTCTTCGGCGGCCTGTTCTGTGCTGGTCTGCGAATAACCGCAGGCCACGCATTCGCGCACTTCGTCACCGGCGTCGTTGGAGTACATCACGGTCTTGTCCATCTCGCTGCATTTCGGGCACACGGCACCGGCAATAAAACGACGCGGACGTTTGTAGGCTTCGCTCATCAGGCAACCTCCTCCACCACAATGCCGGTGTGACGCAGCAGCGGTTCCACCGACGGCTTACGGCCGCGGAAGTTTTCGAACAGCTCGGCCGCTTCGCAGGAACCGCCCTGGCTGAGAATTTCGCGCAGGAAGCTCTCGCCGGTTTCACGGTTGAAAATGCCTTCTTCCTCAAAGCGCGAGAAGGCATCGGCGCTCAGCACTTCCGCCCATTTGTAGCTGTAATAACCGGCGGCGTAACCACCGGCAAAAATGTGGGTAAAGCTGTGCTGGAAGCGGTTGAATTCGACCACAGGCACCACAGTGACCAGCTGACGCACTTCGTTGAGCAGGTCCTGCACTTTTACCGGATTGGCGCTGGAATATTCGTGGTGCAGACGGAAATCGAACAGGGCAAATTCCAGCTGGCGCATGGTCATCATGGCGCTCTGGAAATGCTTGGCCGCCAGCAGTTTATCCAGCAAGGCTTGTGGCAGCGGTTCGCCGGTTTGATAGTGACCGGAAATAAACGCCAGCGCGTCCGGCTCGTAGCACCAGTTCTCCATAAACTGACTTGGCAGCTCCACCGCATCCCAGGCCACGCCGTTAATGCCGCTGACTTCCGGCACCTCGATGGCGGTCATCATGTGGTGCAGACCATGACCGAATTCGTGGAACAGGGTGGTCAGTTCGTCGTGGGTCAGCAGGGCTGGCTTGTCGCCCACCGGCGGCGTGAAGTTACACACCAGATAAGCCACCGGCAGCTGAATGCCATCGGCAGTACGACGACGGATACGGCAGTCGTCCATCCACGCGCCGCCGCGTTTTTTCGCGCGGGCGTATAAATCCAGATAGAAGGCCGCAATCTGCTGGCCGTCTTTATTCACATGGAAAAAGCGCGCATCCGGGTGGTAGGTGTCGAAGGTTTTCTGTTCTTCGAAGGTAACGCCGTACAGACGCGATACCACTTCGAACATGCCGCCGATGGCTTTATCCACCGGCAGGTACGGACGGATATCTTCCTGCGAAATGCTGTAGCGCGCCTGACGCAGTTTCTCGCTGTAGAAACTCACATCCCACGGCTTCAGATCGGCACAGCCTTGTTCAGCAGCAAAGGCCTGCAGTTCGGCAAATTCGCGCTCGGCCTGTGGCTTGGCTTTCTTCGCCATGTCGTTGAGGAAGGTCAGCACTTCGTCCGGCGACTGCGCCATTTTGGTGGCCAGCGAATAATGGGCGTACGACTCAAAGCCAAGCAGCTGCGCCAGTTCATAACGCAGTTGCAGAATTTCGTTCATGTTGGCGCTGTTGTCGTGGGCGGCATCGGCACCCAGCTCGGACGCACGGGT
The DNA here is from genome assembly GCF_050507655.1 of Thalassolituus sp. LLYu03. Lineage (GTDB taxonomy): Bacteria > Pseudomonadota > Gammaproteobacteria > Pseudomonadales > Oceanobacteraceae > Venatoribacter. The sequence goes on from NZ_CP191496.1 coordinate 3,585,173, forward strand.
CACGTAAGCGCGGTACATTTCTTCGCGCAGGGTGCGGTTTTCACCGTAAGTGAGCACCGGCATATAGGACGGGAAATCCAGCGTGATGCGGTAGCCTTGCTGTTCGTGCGCTTTGGCTTGCTGCGCCAGCAGATCCAGCGCGCTGTCCGGCAGACCGGCCAGTTCGGACTTGTCGGTGATCAGCTTACTCCAGGCATTGGTGGCATCCAGCACGTTCTCGCCGAACTTGCTGGTCAGCTCCGACAGACGCTTACGGATTTCGCCATAGCGGGCCTTTTTCTCGGCGGGCAGATCGACACCGGCCAGATGGAAATCGCGCAGGGCGTTATCAATGGCCTTCTGCTGCGCCTTGCTCAGGGTCGCAAATTCGGCCGAATCGCGCAGTTTTTTATAGGCGTTGCACAGGTCTTTGTTCTGACCCATCTCGGTGCCGTAGGCACTCAGCAATGGCAGACAGGCGTTGTAAGCATCGCGCAGCTCATCGCTGTTAAGCACACCGTTTAAGTGCCCCACCGGCGACCAGGCCTGATTCAGCTCGTCGTCCCACTGCTGCATGGGCGCAACGAAATTGTCCCAGGTCGGATTCTGCACGCTGGCCAGCAGCTCGCGCACGCGCTCGCGGTTGGCGTTCAACCTTTGTTCGATGGCTGGCTTTACGTGCTCTGGTTTAATGGCCGAAAACGGCGGCAGGCGGTGATTCTCTGACAGCGGGTTGCTCATAGGGATGATCCGGTTCTGAATTTCAGTAGCGCTGAACACTTTAATTGGGTCAAATTGAGCCCAATTCAACATCGGCACAGCATATCAGGAGCACGAAGCCCATGGCAGATATCCGTACCTATCAGGGCCATAGCCCGAAACTCGGCCAGCGCGTGTTTGTTGACCGCAGCGCCGTGGTGATTGGCGACGTGGAAATGGGCGACGACTGCTCTGTATGGCCGCTGGCGGTAATCCGTGGCGATATGCACCACATCCGTATTGGTGCGCGCACCAGCGTGCAGGACGGCAGTGTGCTGCACATCACCCACGCCTCCGACTACAACCCCGGCGGCTACCCCCTGATCATCGGCGACGACGTAACCATAGGCCACCAGGCCATGCTGCACGGCTGCACCATCGGCAACCGCGTACTGATCGGCATGAAATCCATGATCATGGACGGCGCTGTTGTCGAAGACGAAGTGATCGTCGCCGCCGGCGCTGTGGTTACTCCGGGCAAGGTTTTAGAAAGCGGTTACTTATACGTCGGCAACCCGGCCAAACAGGCACGACCGATTACCGAAAAAGAACGCAGCTTTTTTACCTATGGCGCGGGGAATTATGTCCGGCTGAAGGATAAGCATCTGGCGGAGGGATACGACAAACTGCTTTGAGACGTTACACTGCTGACTTTGCGCTCAACGAGGGAATGATATGGGTAGCAAGGTCAGTCTGAAGAAGAGTCTGTCATCCTTATGGAAATGGATTACTTCCAGCTATATTTTTTCCCCTCCTGATAATAGCCGCTTAGGTGTAACAGCCTGCCAATGGCTGGACAGGATTATGCTTGGTTTGATTGCGGCAGTGGTCCTTTATTGGCTCGAACCATTGCTACATCAACCTATGAGCGCACTAGCCAAACTACCGTTCTGGCAGCTCTGCATAATCTCAGCTCTCACTGGCTGGGTTATTCCAAAGATACAAGATCGTTTTTCAACACGTCTCCGGCGTAAGCAACTTTCTCCGCACAATCCGATTAACGTAAAAGCAAACCTTCTTTATCCTACGCTGCATGTATCGGTGCTTATTGGCAGCTCCGCTCTGGTTACGAGCGCATGGATGTCAGGAACTATTACCCCTGAGAATCACTCAGTACTTCTTTGCCTCATTCTTATTGGCAGCTACAGATTCAGTGTTTTTGCCAAGAGACCAACCGACACATCGTGTTCGAAAGAAGTCATAGAAAAAAATATCGACCTCAGTGCGTGCTCTGATGATAACTTCAGGCACTGGCTTGAAAATGAAACTCCCAATGCCCGATTTGATTTTTTCAACCGAGAAGCATACATCAAACGCATGCTGGCCAGACTTACAGCAGAGACTGAGCAAAGTGGTCGTCGTGGTCAGATTTTGTATGGCGAATTCGGCAGCGGCAAAAGCACCTTACTTGAATTTATTTATTCAGAACTCAAAGCAAGCGAACCGGATACATGGATAATCTCTACTTTTGACTGTTGGGGGCGATCCGATGACTCCAAAGAACTCGATAGGTTACTGTTAACACAAGTTGTCGATGACATCGGCAAGCATATCGAAGCGACGAGTCTTCATTCAGTTCCATCAGAATATGTTGAAGTAGCATATGGAATAAGCCCTTGGTTTAAACTGTCTGCGCCGTTTATCAGTGAACACACGCCTGACGCGGTACTAGGTCGTATCAATACACTGCTGAAACGACAAAATCTGAAGTTGCTGCTGGTTGTTGAAAATATTGATCGCTCCCCTCGCGTCCGAAAGTTAGTAGCTTCAGTTGCCGCAATGCTGGATAAAATGTCTGATCTGGATAGCGTCCGCTTTATATTCACCGGCAGTCAGAACAGTCTTCCCTTACCAATAGTTTCACGCCTAGCAGATTTCACAGAAACACTGACTAATCGCACGCCAAAACTTATAATCGGAAAATTTCTCAAACAGTGCTTAGAGTATTCTCTGCTCAAGGAGGATAAGCCATTAATACCCTACCTAAAGATAAACTACGTTGTTCCAGATGAAGAGAGAATTTTTATCGATCTTAATCTGGTCCCACTTGAAGAAAAACCAGACTCTCTAATTAAATCAAAATCAGAGAAAAATCAGCTCTTAGAAGCCATAACAATATGCCTTTCGAATCCGAGGCAACTAAAGATCGTGTTGAGGTTTGCGTTTGAGCGCTGGAAAAACCTCGAAGGTGAAGTCCACATTTTTGACTTGGTGGTATATGCAACGGCATTACACGATGGAGATATTCTCAAGCAAATTGGCGAATATAAAATGCGACCAATTCGTGATGCTTCGATAATTCCAAATCCTTTTACCATAGGTACAAAGGTAAGTAGTCCTATCTTTCGCGCCCAGGCCATGCTTGATGGAAACCCAATAGGGGATGAAAGAACACTATCACTATCTCACTACCAGAATCTGATTGCCTATTACGTATGTAACTTGATGGAGGATGAGACAAATTACTCTCATCCTGAGGTGTACATTCAGCCAATTAGAGACACCAACTCCAATGCAGACAAATACCTTGATATTGTAAATTCAGGAAACACTAATGGTTATCCTAGCGACCAGTTTTTACTGCGTAATTTGAAAGCGATATCTGAAGGTGATACAGGTGCATTAGAGGAGACGCTATACAACAAACACCTTGAGCTAGACAAAGGATATATTTACGACCTGCTTAAATCCATGGTCGAGAGTCATTGGCAGTCATTAGATCCGATAATTGAAATAACCAAAGCCATCATTACTTACCGTGGAGACACTTCACAACACTCCTATAAAAGCTTGAGATTTAATGTTTTCAATGTGTTGCTCGACCACATGCCTGCACCTGAAGCGACAACAGGCACTGACGTCTGCCTAGAAGAGACAGCAAAGAGTATTCATCGAGCACTAGAGCCGACATTTAGCACTCTCTTTCAGGAAGGTCGATACTCCCAATTAGCGGAAAATTTCTGGTCTCTGCTGGTAAACCGTGAATCCCTTTACTTTGACGGTTTGCTGAAGCCTCTGATTTTGAAACTCTATTCAACAGAAGCCGTACCAAGCTGGGTAGCTAGCTATCGATCATCACCTGAAGAACAAGACGCCGTTTACAATTACTTTCGAATTGCCAGCCTTTTTACAGAGGGCAACTCAGCATTAAAAGATGCTGATACCGATACTAAGTTAACCATCTGTGAAACCCTGCTCTCTGCACTGAATCTACTGTTTGTTGAGCACAAAGAAGACATTCAGGGTTTTTATACTTATTGCGGTGACAGTAAAACTATTCCAGCTTTAGTGAAGATTTCAGGTGAGGTCAAGGAGCATCTATCTGAGAATGCCCGCACAGTGCTAAAAGATCTTGAGTCAGTTATTAAAGATAACTAAACGTTTTTCTCAATAAAACGGGAGACACCTTGCGGTATCTCCCGTGTTTTATGCTTCAGGCTTCAAGCAACCAACATCCCTGTCAGAACGCCACCTGCCAGCCCAGCGCCAGCTGGTTCTGGAACATGGTGATATCGGCTTCGCCGCCGCCGAAGCTGGCTGGAATAGAACCACTGCCGTGCACCGTTTCTTCAAAGCCGTGGGTGTAAGCCACGGATACGGCGTTGTTGTCGTTCACCGCGAAGGTCGCGCCCAGTGACGCGTGTTTCTGAATCACGCCCGGCGCCAGAATGTTGAAAAAGGTCTGATTAACCAGAACCGGCTGGTCGCAGTAGCTGTAGCCGGCACGCAGGGTCAGGCCCGGCTGTACATCGTACTCAACGCCGATTTTATAGACGTTGATACTGTCCCAACCAAAACCGGAACCGTTATCCGCGCCCAGTGCGCCGCCTTCGTTCAGTTCGTTGGCGATCGAGCGCACGCTGCCATAGTCGATGAATTGCCAGTCGGCGGCCAGGGTCAGGGCCGGAATCACCTGCCACGCCACACCAGCGGAATAGTTTTCCGGAATATCAAAGCCGCCGTCTTCGGCAAACAGGCCGGAGTAACGGTCGAATTCTTCGGTGTCGATGGCGGAAGACCAGGCGGCACCCAGTGTCACGCCGTCAGCGACCACACCCTGCCAGCCCAGTTTCACGCCCCAGCCGGTGCTGGTGTCTGTGCCTTGATTGGATACCTTGCTGCCATCCTGTGACATACCGGCAAACGGCTGAATGCCTTTGGCTTCAAACTGCTGACGCACCCAGGTAACGCCCAAACCAACGGCGTGCTGGTCGTTAATGCGGTAAGCCACAGTACCGGTGACGAACATCTGCTCCAGATTCACACCGGCGCTGCCCTGAGCACCAAAATTGGCGAACGGGTTGTTGCCGTAGTCGGTGTTCATGCCGCCGTTGCCGTACAGGGCAATGCCGTAGCTCAGCGCATCCGAGTGCTTGCGCGCATAGCCCAGCTCCGGCATCCAGAAAGCTTCGGTGTCGTTGCCGTCGTAGTGGCCATCAATACCAAAACCGTTGCCGCTGATGTCGGCAGAACGCTCCGGCTTAAAGTAGGTAACGCCTACATCCAGCTGCTGAGCTGCGCTCAGATTGGCGATCGCCGCCGGGTTAACCGCTGCGGTCAGACTGTCGTGTGCCATAGCCCTTGCTACACCGGCCATACCCTGAGCGCGCACACTGGTGGCGTGGGTGAAGTAACCGTTGGTGGCGTGGGCGCCGATAGCCGCGCTGCTTAACGCAATCACACTGGCAAGACGAATAACCTGAGACATAACCAAACTCCGCTCTGTGGCTGTTAACCGGGGTGCTGACAATGGCGCGCAGTTTAGAGGTTCAGGTTATAACTGATAACTAATATTTTTCGATAAGGTTATAACGATACCAGACAATCGCCTGAGTTCCGCCGGCGGCCGGGCGGGTACAAGACAGTCACAGGCAGAGCGGGTACAATCTGGCCGTTTTTTAAAATTCATCTGCCAGAAGAAGAAATTCCTATGGGCCGCGCGTATCAGAACCGTAAAGAATCCATGGCCAAAACGGCCGCTGCAAAAACCAAAGTCTACTCCCGCTATGGCCGCGAGATTTACATGTGCGCCAAAGCCGGCGGCGTAGACCCATCGGCCAACCTGTCTCTGCGTGGCATGATCGACCGCGCCAAGAAAGAGCAGGTGCCAACCCACGTGATTGAAAAAGCCATCGACAAAGCCAAAGGCGGTGCCGGTGAAGACTTCCAGCCAGCCCTGTACGAAGGCATTGGTCCTGGCGGTGCCATGGTGCTGATCGGCGCTCTGACCGACAACAACAACCGTACCTTCGGCGAAATCCGTGGCGTGTTCTCCAAGTGCAAAGCCAAACTGGGCAGCCAGGGTTCGGTGTCGCACATGTTCGACCACCGCGCCATGTTCGTGTTTGCCGGTGACGACGAAGAGCCGGTACTGGAAGCCCTGATGGAAGCCGATGTGGACGTATCAGACATCGACTGCGAAGACGGCATGATCACCGTATTGTGCCCGCCGACCGATTACTTCAAAGCCAAAACCGCTCTGCAGGAACAAAACCCTGCGATCGATTTTGAAGTCGAAGAAATCACCTATCTGCCGCAGACCGAGCACCCGATCAGTGGCGACGACGCCGCTCAGTTCGAGCGCTTCGCGCAACTGCTGAACGATCTGGAAGACGTTGCCCACATCTACCACAACGGTGTGTTTGAATAAGACCCAGCGTCTGATTCACGTTTTTCAGCCATAAAAAAGCCGCTGCGGATTTCCCAGCGGCTTTTTTATTTTCCGGGCCACATTAAATAAGCGCGGCCCTGAACTGCGCAGTTAATCGAGCGTGGTCATCTGCAGCCGGAACTTGCTGGTCGCTGCGGTCGTCTTACCGTAGATGTGTACGTAAATCGGTTTGTCATCACTGAAATACCCCAGTCCACTGGTGGTCACCACCACCACTTCATCGCCGGTACCGCTGCCCTCCGAGCTGTATTCCACTCCGGTCCAGTCGGTCACCGTCATATCCAGATCATCCGTCAGGCTGGTCAGGGTAAAGGTGTGCGCGCCGGTGTCGAAATAATCGATGTTCACTACGTAATAGTCGTCTTCGCCAGCCACCAGTTCGCCCAGCACACCGCTGCTGGCCGTGCCGTTTTCGGTCGCTGGCGGCAGGAATTCGTTGGCCGCTGCCACACTGTGGTTCGCGGGCTCGGTGGCAGTGGCTTTCTCCTGCTCGAACGAGGCGTTTTCACCAATACAGCCGGCGAGCATCAGCGCCATGGCAGGCAGCAGTGCGTGTTTCAGATTCATCATGATCAGATCTCCCACGCCATGCGCACAAAGGGACCGTAGTGCAGTACCGTGTTGTCGCCGATACCAAACTGGCCGACGGCTTCGTAATTGGAATCAACGCTGTTGCTGGCGCCGGTCAGGTCTTCGCTGGTGAAGAACTGCTGCAAGGCCCGCCCTTCTACCCCCAGAGAGACGCCAATGTTACTGCTGGGCAGACGATAGGCGACTATGTATTCCAGCTTGTAGCTGACCGACCAGCCGATACCCACCGGCTCTTCGTATTTGAGATTCAGGCCGTAGTTGTCGCGCACCACCTGCTCCAGGTTGGCGCTGCTCTCACCGCTCATCAGGCCGAAGGTGATGTCCATGGTCAGACCCGGACCGTAACGCCAGCCGCCGCTCTGACTCAGGCTCAGGGCAAAGCCCGACTGGTCGTGCATGGCCGCCTGCAGGTTGTCGACATCAAACCACAGGCCGAGCAGACGCGTGGTGTATTCCGGGTCGACCAGCGCATCCGGATAACTGGGCTGGTCGGTGTAGCCGCCATCGGAGCGCGCCGTGTAGATATTGATCTGCGCAGGCTGCACCACTTCGATGTAGCCCAGCCCCCAGCGCGCGCCCATATTGCCTTCCAGTTCCGTACCGATATTGAGCTGGGTGTACTGAGCATCGAATTTGCGCTCGCCGATCACGTACTGACCATTGAACTGGGTATCGCGGTCTTTGGGGTTGATGTAGCCCTCAGCCGAGCTGCTTTCGAGGCGGAAGAACACGCCACCCGCCTCAATGGCACCAACGAAGGATTCAAGCTCGGTATCGCCATCGGCATTGGTGCGCACCGCCGCCGCCAGATCGAAGCTGAGCGCCTTGTTGCGCGGTGAGCGGAACTCCACCACATGCGCCAGCGCATCCCCGAATTCCACCAGATCTTTCAGATCGCCCACATACTGATCCGGCGACCAGGCGGTCTGGCGCAGCATGTAAGAGGTGTACGACAGGTCGTGATAATCGGCGTACGGGTCTGCAACAACCTGAGTGGCCGCCGACAGAGCCACCAGCGCCAGAGAGAATCTGATCATGATGACTCCTTATTCAAAGCTGAAATGCAGGGTGTAATTCAGGGTGGTGCCGGACGCCGAGCTGACCTTAATGAAATGCAGCCCCTGAGTATCCAGATTGGTATTGCGCGTCGCGTCGTACCAGAGGGTCACCACTTCGTCGTCGGTGCCCGCGGTGCGGGACCAGCTGAGCAGATTCAGGTTGTGGTCGAACACTTCCAGATCGGCGTCGCCGTTCAGATTGGTCAGGCTGATGGTCAGCGTGCCGTTGTAATAACGCTCGAACTGACTGCCACGCAGACGGTAGTAGTCCTGCTCGTCACCAGCACTCAGGGTGCCGGTGTCGCCATCGACCATATTGTCGGCATTGAAGAAGGTGTCGTTGGTAGACGCATCCGGGTCGGGAACGCCGGTGCCGCTGTTGTTGATGTCCGGGTAGGTGTCGGCACAGCCGGCCAGCGCAAGTGCCGCTATCCCAAGGGCGAAAGACCGCATATCAGAAGCTCCTCCAGGTAAGTCCGTGGTGAAGGCACGGGCTCAAGACTGATCGGCACTCAGTGACCAAAGCGACTCAGGGGCCGCCGGGTGCCGGTTGGTTTTTGAGCAATTGGTATTAATAAATTAGGAGGGATTTGCGCCGCTGTCACAGCGCAGAACGAAAAAAGACGTATGTCAGTCCGGTTGCGCCGGTCTACCGGGGGCATCCACCGGCCAGCACAGCGCCACGTCCAGCCCGCCATCGGTGTGGTTGCGCACCTGCACATAACCGCCCTGAACCTCCATCACCCGGCCGACAATCGACAGGCCAAGTCCGGCACCGCCGTGGCTGGTAACACCGGCACGATAGAAACGCTCCGTCAGCCGGCCAAGTTCGGCTTCGGCGACCCCCGGGCCATGATCCCGCACCGTCAGTTGCAGACGTTCGCCGCGCAGGCTCACCGCCACCGCCACCGGTTGGCCCGGGCCATAACGGAAGGCATTTTCGAGCAGGTTCACCAGCGCGATTTCCAGCATGGTGCTGTTTACACACACCGCAGGCAGATGCGCCGGCGCGTCGAAGCTTAAGACACACCCGGCTTCGTCTGCCCGCCATTGCATAGCGGCCAGTGTCAGCCGGCACAGTTCGGCCAGATCCTGCAGACTGCAGTCCGGGGCGGTTTCGTTTTCATCCAGCCGCGCCAGCAACAGCAACTGCTCAACCACGCGGGTCGCACGGTCGGCACTGTGCTCCAGCTGCTGCAGTTCGTCGCTCAGCGTCTGTCCGGCCATCTGTTGCAGATGCTGGGTCTGCAGTTTGAGCACCGCCAGCGGTGTGCGCAGTTCATGCGCAGCGTCGGCGACGAAGCGGCGTTCGCGTTCCAGCCCCTGACTGAGGCGGACGAACATCTGATTCAGGCCACCGACCACCGGCTCCAGCTCTTTCGGCATGCGCTCCAGCTGCACCGCCTGCAGATTGCGCAGCGAGCGCCGGCGCAGCATGCCGCCCAGTTCCCGCAGCGGGCCTAAGCCATATTCAATGGCGGTCAGGGCCATCAGGGTGCAGAGGATAAGAGCGATCACCCCGGAAACGCCAAACACCTGCCCCAGCTCGTCGATGATCTCAGTGCGCCCCTGCGGGTATTCTCCGACCATCAGCCAGCTGTTGGTGGCCGGCAGGTCGGTCACGTACACCATCCATTCACCACCCTTGCCTTCGTGGTGATAGAAGCCTTTACGCATGGGGGCCAGCGCATATTCGGGCGCGCCCGGAGAGCGGAACAGCAGCTCGCTGCCGTCCCGCCGCCAGATCTGAATCAGCCGGGTCCGTTCGTAAGCCGTAAGCTCGGGCTGGTCGGTCTGGGTGCTGGCGATGGTTTCGTTCAGCGCTGCCGCAATCGCTGGCAGCTCAGCGGTGATGTTGGTCTGATTCAGCAGGCCTTTTATCAGTTTGGCGGACACCGCCAGTTCGGCGTCGAACACCTCGTTCACTTCGCTGCGGGCCACCAGATGGCCAAAGATGCTGTTCATGCCAATGGCCAGCAGCAGCACCAGAAACAGCAGCAGCAACAGCGTATTGCGGATCGACAGTCTCATGGCGCGGGCTCCGGATTGAGCCGGTAGCCGACGCCGCGCACGGTCTGGATCAGATCGTTGTGGAATTTTTTGCGCAGATGGTGAATGTGTACTTCCAGCGCGTTGCTTTCGACCTCTTCGCCCCAGCCGTACACCGACTGTTCCAGCTGCTGCCGGGTGAAGACCTGACCGGGACGGTTCAGAAAGACTTCCAGCAACAACAGCTCCCGCCGCGACAAAGAAACCGGGGCGCCCTGATAACTGACCTGATGGTGCAGGGTATCGAGCCGGATACCGCCGTGGCTCAGCTCGTTGACGGGCGCTGGTGCCTGCGCGCGGCGCCCCAGCGCCCGCAGGCGGGCAAACAACTCGTGCAGATCAAAGGGCTTGAGCAGGTAATCGTCGGCGCCGGCATCCAGCCCGCGGATCCGGTCCTGCACGCTGTCGCGGGCGGTCAGGATAAGTATTGGCAGCGCCAGTTTCTGCGCCCGCGCTTCTTCGATCACGCGGATGCCGTCGAGACCTGGCAAGCCGAGATCCATCACCGCCAGATCAAAGGGTTCTGCCTGCAGCGCCGCCAGCGCACTGAGCCCGGTTTCGACCCAGTCGACCACGTAGTTCTGCGCCTGCAGCGCCTGTTGCAGACTGCGGCCCAGCATCCGGTCGTCTTCCACCAGCAACACCCGCATCAGCGCATACTCCAGAACGGCACATCTTGATCCTGCATGAACGCTTCAGCGTCACTGCCCATCATTAACGCCAGCGTACTGAACACGCCGGCCTGCACGCAGCTGGCTGCCATCACGGTCACGGCATGCGGCGCCTGCTGCACCGGCCAGCCAGTGCGGGGGTCGAGAATGTGGCTGTAGCGCACCCCGTCGCGCAGCAAATAGCGCTGACTGTCGCCACTGGTGGCAATGGCGCCCGTGGTCAGGCTCAGCAGCTCGGGCTGCCCGGCACTTACTTTTTCGACGCCCACCTGCCAGGCACTGCCATCGCTGCGCGGGCCGCGGGCACGCAGATCGCCACCAAAGTTCACCAGCAACGCGCCAGCAAACTGCGCCGCCAGCAGAGCAAACACTTTATCCACCGCGTATTCTTTGCCGATTCCGCCCAGATCGATTTCCATGCCCGGCGCCATCTGCAGTTCAGGTTTCTGCCAGCGCACCTTATGCCAGCCAATTAGCGGCAGCAATGCATCGATGCCGGCAGCGGCCGGCAGCCGGTCGGAACCATCGAAGCGCCACACCCGGCGCAGAATGCCGGAGGTGATATCAAAACGGCCTTCCGACAAAGCAAACAGCTCGTCGGCAAAGTCGAGCAGACCGGCGGTTTCGTCATCCACGGTGATGGCGGCACCGGCGGCATGGTTGATGGCCGCGACCACACTGTCGTCGCGGTAACGGGAGAATTTGTGCTCAATGCGCCTGGCTTCGTCGCGGGCCAGCTCGCCCAGCCGGAGCGCCAGCGACGCATCGGCTGAGTCGATCAGCACCTCACACAGGCAGGCCATGGCCGGAAACTGAATCCGGGAGAGATCCTCGTATTGCGTCAGTTGCAGACTGAAATCCATGCCCTGTCCTTTGCCTGAATCCTCACCAGCGGAAGCTGTAGCCTAACTGGATCCAGCTGGCAGACAAGGGGCTGAATTGCTTCATACCGCTCAGGTCAGATCCCTCACTGACGGTCCGCAGTGTGTTTTTGTCGTGCTGCTGGTACATCTCAGCGCGCACCGAGAATTCTTCATCCCGCTGCAACGGAAAGCCCAGCTTGATGCCCACGGTATCGGCACTGAAGGCCGCCAGACGGGGATCGGACGACGCGTAGTCGAAGGCCGGCGTCAGCCCGGTGTGAGTCAGCGACTGGTATTCCGTGGAGGTCACAAACGGCCGCCAGAAGTCCGCCGCCGTCTGCTGGTAATAGCGGTAGTGCGGTTCCAGATACACACCCGGCGACAGCTGCCAGTGATACGACAGATCCGCCGTCTGCGACTCTATGCCCCAGTCGTCGGTCATGTAGCGCAGGCCCAGATCCATCACGTCGTCGCTGCCGACCGCCACTTTGTTCTGCCAGTAGAGGCTGGTTTTCTGCCGGTCGGACGGGCGGCTTTCGTACAGGTACAGGTAGCTGGAAAAGTCGTTCGGGTCGGCCATCAGATCACCGTCGCTGGCGACGGTCAGAATCTTGTACGGGTCGTTCTGGTAGCCGGATGACTGACTGAAGCCCAGATTGAACTGCATCAGCCAGCGGCGGTTCATCACCTGAGTCACGCCCAGCATCAGGTCCGTCACCTGCTTGCTGTCACTGGTCCCCTGCGTGTCGTGCGCGGCATAGGCGCTCAATGGCTCGGGTACGCCGCCATGCGGATTGATGCTGTCGGCTTCCAGATTAAGGCCTGCCGATACCGTGGTGGCCTTGTTGTTGAAGTCCCGCGCCAGCGCCGCATTCACGCTCAGCGAGGTAAAGTCGCCCTCGGCCGACAAAGCACCGCCCAGATTCAGGGTGTACTGATCCGCCAGCGGACGGACCCAGCTGAGGGCCACCACGCCACGACTGTCTTCGAAAGAGGGGTCGAGCGGCAGATCGCCGGGTGCGGTGGTGTAGGTACCGCGTTCTTCGTCGTCTTCGCTGGCCGCCGACCGTGTCGACGCCGAGGTAATGGTTTTCCCCGCCACCGACGCCGACGACACATTGCGTCCTGCAGCCGATGCCGAGGTAAAGGTCTGGGCTACCCGGGCCGGCATGGCGCCGTTCGGCGATGCTCCGGTGAGGGCGTCGAACACCAGACGCACGTTGAAGCTGCTCTCGTCCTCATACTGACGCATCAGATTCAGCACAGGCTCAACGGCCTGAACGCGGCTGTCGCTTTCGCTGTACAGCAACATCGCCGAGCTGACCAGCCAGTCGCCATCGGCGGCCTGCGACTGCGCGCCACTGAGCAGGGCACCGGTTGCCAGCGCCAGCCGCTTACCCAGCTGCTTGTCTTTTAATTGCATCCGCAACCTCCGCCACCAAAGCCACGGCCACCGGAGCTGGCCTCTTTACTGAAGTAGATGTGATCATCGAGCGCGTTCTGCAGCGGCGCAGAATCCAGTGCCATCTGCGGCTTGGCCAGCAGATCACGCTCCCACGGCTTCACCGTGGTGCAGGCGCTCAGTCCGGGCATGACCAGCACCAGTAACAGCCATTTCATGCGCATCAGTGTTCTCCCAGCAGAGCGCGGATTTCGCGTTCGTAGTCCGATGTTTTGTCCGGATGGAAACCTTTGTGTCTGGCCCGCGCCTTGCCCGTGCGGTCGATCAGAAAACTGGTCGGCATGGTATCGACGCCAAACTGGCCGGCGAGCTGACCTTCGGGGTCTGACTCAAGGCGGAATTCTGGCTTAAATTCATTAACAAACTGCTGCGCCAGTTCCGGCTGCTGATCCAGATTCACGGCGATGATCTCCAGCCCCTGAGCCGCGTATTTGCGCTGCATGGCGGCCATCCACGGAAATGAGCTGCGGCACGGCCCGCACCAGGACGCCCAGAAGTCGACATAAACGACCTTGCCTTTCAGCTGATCAAAGTCGATATCGGCGGCCAGAACCGGCCACGACAGAATCAACCCCAACAGCATCATCAGAACCCGCTGCATACCATCGCCTCCCGCAGAATGAAGTATTCAGTCTGGCACCCCAGCCTTAAGGCCACCTTAAGAAACCGCCGTACTTTGTTAATGTGGCCTTAAGGCCTGCAGGGCAAAGTGACGCACTGATTCGGCCGTCTTGCGGACACACTATGAACCTGCGCCCTGTTCTGCTGCTGAGCACTCTGCTTGTCTGGACTTCTCTGGTCTTTGCCGCCGGTCTGCCCGACTTATCGGCACTGGACGATGGCGATGATGAGTTTCTGCCGGTGGCCGAAGCCTTCCGCGCCGACAGCCGTCCAACCGCCGACGGCATCGCCGTGCACTTCACCATTGCCCCCGGTTACTACCTGTACCAGCAACGGCTTGCCCTGCTGGGCGACGGCGCGGCGGCCGCTACACTGAGCGCCCTGCAGAAACCGGAAACCAAGCAGGATAAAAACTTCGGCGAGGTGCAGGTGTTTCACCAGCAGCTGGATCTGCGTATTACGGCAGCCGCCGACGGCCCCTTATTGCTGAGCTATCAGGGCTGCTCCGAGCATGGCCTGTGTTATCCGCCGCAAACGCTGGCGCTGAAAGCGGCCGCAGTAACGCCGCCTCCGCCGGCCGCAACCGCTCCGGGGGCTGATCTGGCGGGTGACAGTCTGTGGTGGGTGCTGCTCAGCTTTCTCGGGTTGGGCATTGGCCTGTCGCTGACGCCCTGCGTGTTCCCCATGATCCCGATCCTGTCGAGCATCATCGCAGGGCAGAACGCCGCACAGATGTCAGCCGGTAAAGGATTTGGCCTGGCACTGTCTTATGTGGCCGGCATGGCCTGCTCGTACGCCCTGATCGGCATGCTGGTCGCCGCCTTCGGCGCACGGGTGAATCTGGCGGCGTTTACCCAGACCCCGATCGTGATCTCGCTGGCCGCCATTCTGTTTATTGTGCTGGCGCTGCCGATGTTTGGTCTGTTCGAGCTGCAACTGCCGGCAGCCCTGCGCAACCGTCTGAACGACATGCAGTCACGTCAGCAGGGTGGCCGTCTGCTCAGTACCTTCCTGATGGGTTTCTTTGCGGCGTTAGTCGTGTCGCCGTGCGTGTCCGCACCGCTGGCCGGCGCCCTGATTTACCTGAGCAGCACGGGTGACATTCTGACCGGCGGCGGCGCCCTGTTTGCCCTTGGCATGGGCATGGGCGCACCCCTGCTGCTGATTGGTTTAAGCGGCGGCCGTCTGCTGCCGAAAGCCGGCAACTGGATGCTGATCATCAAATCCGCCTTTGGTGTGGGTCTGCTGGCCGTGGCGCTGGGGCTGCTGAGCCGGATTATTCCGGCGCCCGTTACCCTGCTGCTGGCCGGCATGCTGGCACTGGGCTGCGCTGTGTATCTGGGTTTGCTGGAAGCACCGCACACACCGCGTGAACGCTTTGCCCGCACACTGGCACTCATCGCCGCGCTGCTCGGTGTGCTGTGGATCAGCGGCGCCGCGCTGGGAAACGGGTCGCTGCTGACCCCGCTGCGCTCCGGTACGCTGGAAGTGACCGCCCGTGAGCCGGTTGCCGAAGCGCGCCGTCTGGAATCCGTCGAGCAGCTGGAATCCCTGATTGCCAGCTCGGCAAAACCTGTGCTGGTGGATATCGCCGCCGACTGGTGCACCAGCTGCCGCGAAATGGATGAGTTACTGCACGAACCGCACCTGCAGCCGCTGCTGGCAGGTTATGAGCTGGTGAAGTTCGACATCAGCGCCAGCCGCCGCGAACAGCTCGACCTGCTGGCCCGCTGGCAGATCTTTGGCCCACCGGCGCTGCTGCGCTTCCGCCACGGTGAACGCGACGGCATGGCGCTGCAGGGCCTGCCGACCGAAGACGAACTGACGCAGTGGCTGGCGCAATAGCGCCCGCTCAGTAAGCCAAAGGCGCATGCCCCCGACTGCAGGCGCCTGCCGTATGACGGAAGGCGCCGGATTTTCCGGCGCCTTGTCATGTCCAAGTCATTGATCAGTAACCGAAATGTCATAATCCATCCGCACTCTGGCCGCTTTACGAATAACGTATGACGGAGTTCCGGATGAACGCAAAAGCACTGGCCCTGGCGATCAGCGCCGCCCTGCTCACTGCCTGTGGTGGTGACGACAACAAAGACAGCAAAACCGCGATTGAAGCGCTGGGTATTGAGTGTGTGGCCGATACCGCCAGCCACGAAACGCCAACCGGCACCCTCGGTCTGTCGCTTGTGGGCACCTACGTTTCCGGTAACGACTTCGCCACCAGCTCGGCGGAAATCGTCAGCTACGACACCTGTTCCGGCAAGCTGTACGTGATTAACGCCAAAGACGCCAGCGTCGACGTGCTGAGCGTGTCCGACAGCGCCGCACCAGCCAAAACCGGCACCATTGATCTGGCTTCTGCCGCCAGCGCGGCCGGCATCAGCATTGGTTCCGCCAACAGCGTATCCGCCAAGAAAGGTCTGGTAGCGGTTGCCATTGAAGCCGAAACCAAACAAAACGCGGGTCTGATTGCCCTGTACCGTTCCGACACCCTGGCCCTGATCGGCACCTACACCGCCGGTGCCCTGCCGGACATGGTGACCCTGTCCGCCGACGGCCACTACATTCTGAGCGCCAACGAAGGCGAGCCAAGCAGCGATTACAGCGTCGACCCACAGGGTTCTGTAACCATCGTTGATATCAGCGAAGGCTTTGCCGCGGATAAAGCTGTGGTGAAACAGATTGGCTTCACCGACTTCAACACCGGCGGCAGCCGTGCGGCAGAACTGCCAGCCGCCGTGCGCATCACAGGTCCGGAAGGCACGACCGTTGCGCAGGATCTGGAACCTGAATACCTGACCGTCAGCAGCGACAGCAGCACCGCCTGGGTGGCGCTGCAGGAAAACAACGCCATGGCCATCATCAACGTGGCCGAAGGCACCGTCACTGCCATCAAAGCGCTGGGCGAAAAATCCTGGAACCAAGCGTCTGGCAACCAACTGGATGCCTCCAACAAAGACGCAGGCACTGGTCAGTTCGCCAGCTACGAACAGCTGGCCGGTCTGTACATGCCGGATACGCTGGCCAACTTCGAAGTGAACGGCGAAACCTACATTCTGTCCGCCAACGAAGGTGACGGTCGCGAATACGGCGATTACCTCGACGAAGCCCGCGGTGGCGATCTGACCGCCAAAGTCGCCGCTGAGCACCCGCTGAAAGCCGCCCTGAGCAGCAATAACGAACTCAAGCGTCTGAAGTTCGTCGATGACCGCGAAACCATCGCCGCCGGCGACACCCTGTACGCCTTCGGTGCCCGTTCGTTCTCGATCTGGAACAGCGCTGCTGAGCTGGTGTACGACAGTGGTGACGACATCGCCCAGCGCGTCTACGCGGCCGACCCTGAGCACCTGAACTCCGACCACGAAAGCAACGATTCCGCCGACAGCCGTTCCGACGACAAAGGCACTGAACCAGAAGCCATGGAAGCCGCTACGATCGGTTCCCGCACCTTCGCCTTCGTTGGCCTTGAGCGTCAGAGCGGTGTGATGGTGTACGAAGTAACCGACCCGACCGCCCCTGTGTTCCAGACCTACGTGAACAACCGCGACTTCACCCAGCCGGTGTGCACCGAAGTGAACGATGACGGCGAGTGCGACAACGACACCTACAACACCGACGCCGGTGATCTGGGTCCTGAGTCCATCGACTACTTCAGCATCAACGGCAAACACTTCATTGCTGTCGGCAACGAAGTGAGTGGCACCACGAGTGTCTACCAGCTGAACTTCGCCACCGCGCAGTAAGCGGTACGACGACGGCCAGTTTCAGGACGGCCGCCTGGCCCTTCCGCAAGCGAACATGGCGGAAGCCGCAAAAAGAAAAACCGCGCCAAGGCGCGGTTTTTTTATGGTCGGAACCAGCCCTGATGTTTACCAGAGATCCGGCAGCCACTGGCCGGACTGAACGGCGAAGTTGACGTGCACATCACTGCCTGAGGTGATGGCGTCGCGCAGCAGGCGCGCTTCATAGGCACTGGCCGGGGTGGCGTAGGCATAACCCGGGAATTCCGCGGCGCAGGCCGCCGCACCGGCAGCAGCCGCACCCATGGCCTGCGTGACGGCCCACTGGCCGGACGCGGCGCGGCAGGCGTAGTTCAGGCTGTCGTCGTTGCTGACGCGCATAAAGCGGTTACCGCTGGCGAGGAAACGCGCCACGTTGCCGCTGTTGTAGGCCGAGGCCGCACCTTCCGGACCCACCGCCCACAACTGGTTGTTGAGGCGGTCGCCGCTGCTGTCCATATCACCTTCCTCGATCATATCCAGACCAAAGGCGTTGATGCCGTTCTGCAGACCGATCAGCGCATCGCCCGCGCTGATGTTGTCGTTGCAGAAGTAGTTGATGCACTCCTGCGAGCGCACATAGCGGCTGGCGTTAAAGTGGTTTTCGTACACGTTCAGGCCACTGACGCCTTTGTTCTGCTCGAAGTTGACCGCCACCGACGGGGCGATGTCACAGCCCGTGCTGCCATCGTCTTTATAGATAAAGACGCGCTTACCCTGGGCGCGGATCTGTTCGAAGGTCAGGTCGTAAGGAATGGCCTGACAGCTGCCAGCGGTGTAGACGATATCGCCCAGCCAGGCGACGTCGTTCTGCAGTTGCTGGTAGCCCGCGCTGTCACCGTTAATGTCGTCCTGCAGGAAGAAGAACACCACGTCGTTGGCGTCGGCGCCTTTCAGCCAGCTGTCCACTTCGCCCAGCATGCGGCGCAGCGTGGTGGCGTAGGTGGTGCCGCAATCAACCGAGTGGCAGACCTTGGTGTAGCTGCTGCCCTTGCTGACATCGAGCTCGAAGAAACGCACGCCCAGCTGCAGCTGCTCTATGAGTGCGCGGCGGTGGTTCGGCCCCGGAATCAGCTGACCGCTGAAATAGGCGGTGCTGTTGAAGGCGTTGTGCGAGGCCAGAGCGTTGGTTTCGCGGATTGGCGTGCGGTAGCCGGCGGCCTCGGTGATATCGATGGCGGCTTCCTGAGCGGTCGGCGCGCGCGACGTTACCCGGAAGGAGTCGATGTTATCTTCCACCCAACCGGCCGGGCGCTCTTCCAGATTGGACGTACTGCGGGTCAGCACACGGTTGTCTTTGCCGTAGTTGTAGTCGGGGTAACTGAACACCTCGACGTTGGCCTTGCCTGCCACCAGCAGCGACGAGGCTTTGTTGCGGCCAAGCAGTACGTTGTTCAGATCCGGCTCGCCTTCGCCGGCCTGCAGGCAGTGTGGCGTGCCGCGGAAACCGGGATGCTGGAACAGACAGGCAAAGTCACTCTGGCTGCGATTACGCACTTTGAACGAGCTGATGCCGTCGTTCAGGTCGTCCATTTTGTAGGTATTGGCCATCACCCGCGCGTGTTTACCGCCGAAGTTACTGTGCTCAAAAATCTCGATGTAGCTGTTGCCGTAGAGCTTGATCGACGACACCTTGTCGTTGCGGGCAGAGCCGATCCAGCTGTTGTCGCCGGGGCCGTAGCACCACTCGGCGCCCTGATATTCGGCGTGTTCATAAAGACAGACTTTGTCTTCCGCCTGAGCGGCGACAGCAGCACCGGACAACAGCAGAGCTGCCGTCAGTGTGCGTAAGGATGACGGTTTCATAGGACCTCGGAGAATGCAGTTTTATTGTTATCGGACGCGCCGATGATACGACTGGCCTCTGCGGACAGGTACGACAATATGGGACGATGGTTCTGCTTTATTCCGGAACCTCTGATAACAAAGCCGGAACAGTCCGTATCCATCAGGTTACGAAACAGGCATTGCTTCTGATTATTTTCCGACCTAAAGTTGCGACGTCGAAAAAGGTGGACCGGTGTGGTGAGCCCCGGTCAACTGTCTCTCTGGCAGTCTCTTTCCAGCCCCTGCGGCCGCGGACCACGACTCAGTAACGGACGTATTTGCCGTTCTGGTCGTTATCCTGTGCGCCGGATTTGTATCCCCGCTAACGCCTGAACCCGTACGTCCGGTGGTTTCTACCTTCCGGAGTCATTATTCATGAAACACACTCAGGTCATTATCCTTGGCGGCAGTCTGGTTGGATTGTCAGCATCCCTGTTTCTCGCGTATCACGGCGTCCCGCACGTACTGATCGAAAAGCACCCGGCCAGCTCGCGGCATCCGCGCGCCATGGGCTTTACCGAACGCAGTCTCGAATATTTCCGCCTTATGGGTCTGGGTGAGCAGATTCCGCAGGCGCCGGCCGGCACCCGCTTGCGCCGCGTTAAGGCCCACAGTCTGGCGGGCGACTGGTTTGAAGAATCGCAGTGGACCCCCGGCGCCAAAACCGACGACAGCGCCCCCTCGCCCTGCAATGGCGCCGCCATCGCGCAGGACAAACTGGAGCCGATACTGCGCAACCGGGCGCGCGAGCTGGGCGCCGATATCCGCACCGGCTGCCAAATGACGGCGTTTACGCAGGACGAACAGGGCGTGACCCTGAGCGTGCGCAATCTGGCCGACGGCAGCGACTATCCGCTGCGCGGCCAGTATCTGATCGCCGCCGACGGCGCGGCCAGCCCGGTGCGCGAACAGCTGGGTATTCAGCGTACCGGCGTGGGTTATCTGCAGACCGTGCGCAGCGTGCTGTTTGAGTGTCAGGCTGCGGACGCGTTTCTCGAACGTGGCGTGCATCAGTTCGAGATCGAACAGGACGACTTCCGCGCCTTCCTGACCACCTATCAGGATGGCCGCTGGGTGCTGATGTTCACCGACGATACCGAACGCAACGATGACGAATTACAGGCGGCAATCCGCCGGGCGCTGGGGGCCGATATGGCGTTCAGCATCCTGTCGCGCGGCGAATGGGAAATTGCCGGTCGCATTGCCACTCAGTATCAGAAAGGCCGCGTATTTCTGGCCGGTGACGCCGCCCATCAGCTGCCGCCAACCCGGGGAGGCTTCGGCGCCAATACCGGTATCGATGATGCCTACAATCTGGCGTGGAAGCTTTCATATGTGCTGTCGGGCAAGGCCGGTGCAGACCTTCTGACCACCTACGAGGCCGAACGCCAGCCAATCGGACTGTTACGCCACCAGCAGACCTTCGCCCGTCCGGACTACGCCAAATGGCTGAAACCGGAGCAGCGCAGCACCAGTCTGCTGCTCGGCGACACCGCCATGGAACTGGGTCAGCTGCACCGCTCTGCGGCGGTGATTGGTGTCGGCGCCGGTCTGCCGGCCGCGGCCCATCCGGCGGAGTGGGCCGGACAACCGGGCGTGCGCGCACCGCATCAGTGGCTGAGCGAAGGGCAATCGACGCTGGATGTGTTCACCCGCTACTTCACGCTGGTCAGCGCCGACAGCGGCTGGCTCGCCGCGGCCGCCGACGCTGCCCGGCAGCTGAACCTGACCCAGAACGTGAGCCTGAATTGTCTGCAGTCCGATCACGAACTGCAGAACGCCTTCGGCCTGTCGGCCCAGGGCGCGGCACTGGTGCGCCCGGACGGCATCACCGGTTGGCGCTGTGAGAGCGGAACCGCCTCAGCCACTACGCTGGTGCAGGTGATCCGCCAGATTCTGGCGCTGAACTGAGCCCGTCAGATCCACGCTCAGCCCAATAAAAAAGCGGCCCTGAGGCCGCTTTTTTATGGTCATGCTACAAGGTCAGCGGGCGCGCCGTTCGCTGCGCAACACGCGCATCACGTTACCGGTTTCCGGCCGCACCGCGCGCCACAGGGTAAAGGCTTCCGCCGCCTGTTCAACCAGCATGCCCAATCCGTCGATGGTGGTCTGTACGCCCTGATTGTGCGCCCACTGGTTGAACACCGTCAGACCGCTGCCGTACATCATGTCGTAGCACACTGTGCTGGCGTTCAGCACCTCGCCCGGTACCGGCGGCACATCGCCACCCAGACTGGCCGAGGTGCCGTTGATCACCACATCAAAGGTGCCGCTCAGCGCTTCGAAGGTGCTGGCACTGACCTTGCCCAGGTCAGCGAAGTCGGCGGCCAGCGCTTCGGCTTTGCTGACGGTGCGGTTGGCAATCACCAGCTCAGACGGCTTCTGCTCCAGCAGAGGTTGCAGCACACCACGTACGGCACCGCCGGCACCGAGCAGCAGAATGCGCTTACCGGCCAGCTCAATGCGGTGGTTGACGGTGAGATCACGCACCAGACCGACGCCGTCGGTGTTGTCGGCATAAATAGTGCCGTCGTCGAGGCGCTTGAGGGTGTTCACCGCCTGCGCGCGTTTGGCGCGTTCGCTGAATTCGGTGGCGTAGCGCCAGGCGTCTTCTTTGAACGGCACTGTAATGTTCAGGCCCGCGCCGCCGTGGCGGAAGAATTTATCCGCGGCTTCACGGAAGCCGTCTTTTTCCACCAGCTGGGCGGTGTACAGCAGGTCCTGACGCGTCTGCGCGGCAAACGCGTTGTGAATCTGCGGCGATTTGGAATGACCGATGGGGTTACCCATCACGCTGTAGAGATCGGTCATAAAAGCCTCACACCCACTCTTTGTGGGGCAGGAAATCGGTATAGAGTTTCGCTTCGGCGGAGCCGGCTTCTGGTTGCCAGTCGTAATCCCAGTGCACCACAGGGGGCAGTGACATCAGAATCGACTCGGTACGGCCGCCGGTCTGCAGACCGAAAATCGTGCCGCGGTCGAACACCAGATTGAATTCCACATAGCGTCCACGGCGGTAGCACTGGAACTTACGTTCGCGCTCGCCGTACGGCGTGTCTTTGCGCTTCGCCACAATGGGCACATAGGCATCGATATAGCCGTTGCCCACGGCCTGCATAAAGGCAAAGGTTCTGGCGAAATTCAGTTCGCCATCCCAGCGGTTAAGGTCGTCGAAAAACAGACCACCGACGCCGCGCGATTCATTACGGTGCTTGAGGAAGAAATACTCGTCACACCATTTTTTGTATTTGGCAAAAACCTCGTCGCCAAAGGGGACACACAGGTCTTTGGCGGTCTGATGCCAGTGCACCACGTCTTCTTCAAAGCCATAGTAAGGGGTCAGATCGAAACCGCCGCCCATCCACCACACCGGCTCTTCGCCTTCTTTTTCGGCGACAAACAGGCGCACGTTGGCGTGCGAGGTGGGCACGTACGGGTTGTGCGGGTGAATCACCAGCGACACACCCAGCGCCTGAAAACTGCGACCGGCCAGCTCCGGACGGGAAGCCGTGGCTGAAGCCGGCAGACGGGCGCCTTTCACATGGGAAAAATTCACCCCGCCTTTTTCAATCACAGCGCCGTTGGCGATGACCCGGGTACGACCGCCGCCGGTCAGCGCCAGTGCGCCTTCCTCACCGTCGCGCTCCCACGAGTCTTCCTCAAAACGGGCCTTGCCATCCTGCGCTTCCAGCGCGCTGCAAATACGGTCCTGCAGATCCAGCAGAAACGCTTTAACGGCTTCAACGTCGCACACGCCGTTGGCCGGAGTCGTCACCTGACTCATTTCAGTCTCCTGTTAACGCAGACGCTGGCCATCCAGCGTGCGGATTTCCGACGGCTGGCGGCGTCCGCCCAGATCCCCCGGAAGAATGTATTCAAGCTCATCAGCAAAATACTGACGCACACGCAGCCGGCTGCGCGCCGGCTCTTTACCAGCCGGGTTAGCCGACGTAGACACCAGCGGGCCCACTTCGTTGCACAAGGCGCGCACCAGCGGATGATCGGTGATGCGCACCGCCAGCGACTGATGCTCACCGCGCAGCACTTGCGATACCTCGTCGCGACACGGCAACACCCAGGTCACAGGGCCCGGCCAGGTCGGCCAGATCTGCGCCAGATCGTCTTCACTCAAGGGCAGAATCCAGTCGTGCAGCTGCTCTAAAGAAGACGCAACCATCACCAGCCCCTTCTGCCACGGGCGCTGTTTCAGTTCCAGGATACGTTCGATGGCGGCGTCGTTGGCCGGGTCGCAGCCCAGACCCCAGACGGCCTCAGTCGGATAGGCCAGTACACCGCCCTCGCGGACGCAATGTACGGCGCGGCTCAGATGCCAGGAATTCACGCTTAATCTGCCTGCCGGTAAAAGGAAAGCGGCACCCTACAACAAGGGTCAGCGGGCGACAAGACTCAGGCGCATGCATGCCTGCAGATGGGCACCGGATGTCACTTCGGGCATCCGGTTTTTACGGACGTAAAACTACTGATGACGACTTAAGACGCATGTCGCCGCCGGTGCATTCAGCCGGATATCGATGCCGTTCACTTTGTCTTCATGAATGCCATTTGTCACAGCCCTGAGCATCGGGTCATGATTAAAGTAATCTGTTCAGGCAATGTCGAAGCACATGAAACGAACGCTGATATTTGAAATCCTGCTCTGGCTGCTCATCAGTTTGCTGCTGTTCATTGCTGCTCAGAATTCGTAGCCAGAAACCCGCTGGCGATACATACCAAGGATGATCATGGTGACTGACATGCCAACATCTGCCGATACCGCCTTGCTGCCTTATATCATCAGTATCGCTCTGGTTGCTGTGATCGGTGTGCTGATCAGCGGCCTGAAGAATAAGCGTATTTTTGCTTTTGGCCGCTGGTACGACACTGAGAAAAACCAATCTCAGTATGTGCAGGTCATTGCCGGTTATCTGTTGCTGATCGCGCTCTTTATTTTTCTGCTGATAAAGAGTTTGTAGGCGCAGCTGCGACCGTTACTTCAGCCGCATATAGCCGCCCGGCACCTGTGCCAGCCAGCCCTGCAATTCAAGGTCGAGCAGTTGCGGTAATAATTGCGAGATGCTCAGCGCCGAACGGATGGCGATCACATCGGTACTGGTAGCGGCATAATCGATGTGGGTCACCAGCACTGGCACCCGGCTGTTGCTCAGGGGAAGTTCGGCCTGCACGGCAGTGACAGTCTGCCCGACGGACAGTTCCTGCAGCACGTCCGCTGCACTCTGAACCAGAATGGCGCCGTCGCGGATCAGCTGATGACACCCGTGACTGAGCGGGTTGGTCACCGCGCCCGGCAGGGCAAACACCTCACGCCCCTGTTCGGCAGCCTGACGGGCAGTGATCAGCGAGCCGCTTTTGATCGCCGCCTCAACCACCACCACGCCCAGACTCAGGCCGCTGATGATGCGGTTGCGGGAGGGAAAGTGTTCCGGTTTGGCCGGCGTACCCGGCGGAAATTCTGACAGCAGCAGGCCTTTCTGCATCACCATCTGCGCCAGACCGAGATGACGCTGTGGATAAATCACGTCCGGTCCTGTGCCCAGCACCGCCACGGTACGGCCGTTTTTCAGCGCACCCTGATGTGCGGCACCGTCGATGCCCAGCGCCAGTCCGCTGACCACACACACGCCGGCGGCGGTCAATTCGGCGGCCGCCTGCTGCGCCCACTCCAGACCGTAGGGGGTCGGATTGCGGCTGCCAACCATGCCCACCATGGGCAGATTCAGGGCTTCGAGGTCACCGTGATAAAACAGCATGAGTGGCGCATCGGCTACCGCCGCCAGTTGCTGTGGATACGGCGCCATGCCGGCCAGCAACACGCCGCAGCGGTTCTGATGGCGCCACTGGCGCACGGCCTCAAAGCCCATGCTCAAACTGTCGTCGTGCTGATAACGGTCAACGGCGTCTGCGGACAGACCCAATGCGATCAGTTGTTCAGGCGGGGTTTTCAGGAGGTTGCCCGGGGCGCCGAGCTGAGTGCGGATGTCGTTGAGGCTGACATTGCCGACGCCCGGCAGCTGCGCTAAGCGCCACCAGGCCTGTAACAGCTCGTCCCTGAGCATAATGATTCCTTAAAGAAGGCTTACTTGTTCGGGTTTTCGACCTTATCGCCCACGCGCAGTGGACGGGTGGCGCGCATGATCAGACCGTACGACATTTTTTCGAAGGCACGGAACACCATCACGGTTCCGGCACGTTCTTCCGGCAGACGCACTTTTTCACCGGCAACTCGGTCGTACACCACTTCACCGGCTTTCATCACGTTCAGCACAGCGCCCGGGCTCAGACCGTCGCGCTCGCCACGGTTGAGCACCACCACGTCATACTGACCCACCTGAGTCACACCGCCGTTCACCGCCAGGATCTGGCCATGCACACCGGCTTCCGGTGCTTTCGGGTAGTAGTTGGCGATCAGGTCGCGGTCTTCGGTTGGCAGCAGACGATCGCCGATGGAGACCTGCTGGTTTGTGCGTTCCAGTTCGAGCGTCACGATGTCGTCTTTCTGTGCTTTCACACGGCCGACACCGATTTCAACGGCTTCGAGACCCAGCACTTCGTCGGTTTCCGGATCACGGTACACCTGACCTTTGCGGAACAGGCCGTACGCAGCGGCGGTTTCGCCACCGAAGTCACCGCGGGCGTACACAGTACCGCCGGCACCCATCAGGATGCGGCTGTCGGTACCGGACAGAACACGCGGGGCTTTTTCCAGTTCAACCGGCGCGACGACACGGTTGTCGCGCAGGAAGCTGCGGATGGCGTCCTGAGGAATGGCAGGAATCGCAGATTCAATCGGTTCAATACGGGCGGTCGGCTGCAGCTTGACGGTGCGGCTGGCTTCGCCACGCTTGGTCACGGTGACGCGGGTTTCACCGTTAACGGCCACCAGGCCAAGTTCGTCGCCAGGGAAGATGAGGTGCGGGTCTTTGATCTGATCGTTCTGGTACCAGATTTCAGGCCACTGCCACGGGTCATTGGTAAAACGCTCGGAGATTCCCCACAAGGTGTCGCCATCCTTAACGGTGTAGCGCTGTGGAGCGTCGGCCTTCAGCGTCAGCGCCATGGCACTGAACGAAAGACCCATCAAACCAGCAACCAGAATGCCCTTGATGGTTTTGCTCATCCTGTATTCCCTTTATCATTGGCGGATCGGCAATCACGCGTTTAAATTCACTGCCGGACCCGCATCTTAGCAAGTCACGACCACATAGTTCTATAAAAGCACTCAACTCTATGGCCATACTCGAAATTTTAGAATACCCGGACCCCCGTTTACGCACCAAAGCCGCGCCAGTGGCCGAGGTTGACGATCGCGTACGCGCCATTGTCGACGACATGTTCGACACCATGTACGACGCTCCGGGCATTGGTCTGGCCGCGACTCAGGTGAATGTGCACGAGCGCATCATCACCATCGACGTGTCGGAGGATAAGTCCGAGCCTCTGGTGTTCATCAACCCGGAAATCACCGTCCTCGAAGGTGAACTGGAAACCATGCAGGAAGGCTGTCTGTCGGTGCCCGGTTTCTACGAAGACGTAACCCGCATCGAACACTGTCTGGTGAAAGCCACCGACCGCGACGGCAAGCCGTTTGAGCTGGAATGCCGTGGTCTGCTGGCGGTGTGCATTCAGCACGAGGTGGATCACCTCGAAGGCAAGCTGATGGTCGATTACATCTCGCCGCTGAAGCGCAACCGCATCAAAGACAAGCTGGAAAAGAAACACAAACTGGAAGCCCGCAATCAGGGTAAGAAGTAATGGCCTTACGCGTCCTCTTTGCCGGTACGCCGGAGTTTGCAGCCATTCACCTGCAGGCGCTGATCAACAGCGAACACGAGGTGATCGGCGTTTATACCCAACCCGACCGTCCGGCCGGACGCGGCAAGAAGCTGCAGCCGAGCCCCGTCAAACAGGTGGCGCTGGAGCACGGCCTAGAGGTCTTTCAGCCGCTGAACTTCAAGGATCCGGCCGACGTTGAGCAGCTGAAAAGCCTGAACGCCGACGTTATGGTGGTGGTCGCCTACGGCCTGATCCTGCCGCAAAGCGTGCTCGATGCCCCGAAATACGGCTGCCTGAACGTGCACGCTTCGCTGCTGCCACGCTGGCGCGGTGCCGCGCCGATTCAGCGCTGCATTGAAGCCGGTGACAAAATGACCGGCATCACCATCATGCAGATGGACAAAGGTCTGGATACCGGCGACATGCTGAGCAAGGTCACCACCGGCATTCTGGCCGACGACACCGGCGGCTCGCTGCACGACCGTCTGGCGGAGATGGGCCCGGGCGCTCTGCTGAATACACTGGCTCAGGTAGCAACCCAGACCCTTGCACCCGAAAAGCAAAACGACGCACTGGCCAACTACGCGCACAAGCTGCTGAAAGAAGAAGCCCTGATCAACTGGCAGCAGCCGGCTGATGAGATTGCCCTGCGCGTGCGTGCGTTTAACCCGTTCCCGATGGCCTTCACCTTGCTGGGTGACGAACGCATCCGCGTGTTAATGGCCGAGCCCGTTGAAAAAGCCACACATCTGCTGCCGGGCACCATCGCCAACGTCAGTCCGCAAGGGCTCGAAGTGGCCTGCGGCGAAGGCACCCTGCGCATTACTCAGGTGCAGTTGCCGGGCAAGAAAGCCATGAGCATCGCCGACGTTATCAACGGACAGCCGCAGCTGTTCCAGCCTAACCATATGCTGGCGTCCTCGCTGTGAGCGCGCCGTCACCCTGGGGCAACGCCAAAGACAGCACCCTGAGCGCCCGCCGCGCCGCCGCCATGGCACTGGCCGCCGTTCTCGGTGGTCAGTCACTCAACCAGAGCCTGCCTCCGCTGGAAGCCCGCGTTGACGAAACCGACCGCAGCTTTCTGCGCGATCTGGTGCTCGGCAGCTGCCGTCACTATCAGCGTCTGAACGCGCTGGCCAAGATGCTGCTCAGCCGCCCCTTCCCACCGGAAGATCAGGACCTCGAAGCCCTGCTGATCATCGGCCTGTATCAGCTGGCCGTGCAGGGCAAAGCGCCGCACGCGGCGGTGCATGCCACGGTGGAAGTGTGCGAAGAACTGGGCAAGGGCTACGCCAAATCCGTGCTGAATGCCTGCCTGCGCCGTTTCGGCCGTGAGTACGAAAGCCTGCTGCCGGCGCTGGATGACAACCCGGTCACCGCCACCAGCCATCCGAAATGGCTGGTCAAAATGCTGAGCAAAGCCTGGCCGGAGCAATGGCAGGATGTGCTGCAACAGAACAACCAGCAGGCGCCACTGTGCCTGCGTGTGAACGCCCGCCACGTCAGCCGTGACGACTACCTGCAGCGTCTGAGTCAGGCCGGTGTTGACGCCCGCGCCGCCGAGCACAGCGCGGTGGGCATTTATCTGGCGAAAGCCTGCGACGTCACTCAGCTGCCGGGCTTTGCCGACGGCGACTTCAGCGTGCAGGACGAAGCCGCCCAGCTGGCCGCTCTGCTGCTCGCCCCCAAAGACGGCGAACGCGTGCTCGACGCCTGTGCGGCCCCCGGCGGCAAAACCTGCCACCTGCTGGAACAGGCCGATGCCCGCGTCGTGGCACTCGACATCGAAGAAAGCCGCTTAGGGCGCGTGCACGAAAACCTCGACCGCCTGCGACTGAAGGCGGATGTGGTGTGCGCCGATATGGCCGATACTGACAACTGGTGGGACGGCGAACCGTTCGACGCCATTCTGCTCGATGCTCCCTGCTCAGCCACCGGTGTGATCCGTCGCCACCCAGACATCAAACTGCTGCGCCGCCGAGAAGACATTGACCAGCTGGCCGAGGTTCAGGCCCGTCTGCTCGACACCGCCTGGAGCCTGCTGAAACCGGGCGGCCGCCTGCTGTACGCCACCTGTTCGGTGCTGCCGCAGGAGAACGCGGAACAGGTGCAGCGCTTTGCAGACGCCAAACCAGACCTTTGTCTGGAGAAACTGGACTTTTCGTGGGGAAACACCTGTAATGCCGGGCGGCAGCTGCTGCCGCAGCACGATGGCCACGACGGGTTTTACTATGCCCTGCTGACCAAGCGGGCGGAAAGGACGTAACAGACGGAGCCCATCCGTCTGAGGTGAAGAAACCGTATGAAAATTATTATTCTGGGCGCCGGCCAGGTCGGTGGCTCACTCGCGGAAAACCTCGCCAACGAGCAGAACGACATTACCGTCGTCGATACAGACGCTGAGCGCCTGCGCGAGTTGCAGGACCGCATCGACATCAAAACCGTCGTCGGTCGTGCCTCGTACCCGAACATCCTGCGTGACGCCGGTGCCGACGACGCCGACATGCTGATCGCCGTGACCAACTCCGACGAAACCAACATGGTCGCCTGTCAGGTCGCTTACACCCTGTTCCGCACCCCCACCAAGATCAGCCGTATCCGCACCGGCCAATATTTGAAACAGGCTGAGCTGTTCCGCAACGACGCCTTCCCGATCGACGTCCTGATTTCGCCGGAACAGGTGGTGACCAACTACATCAGCCGCCTGCTGCAATACCCGGGCGCGCTGCAGGTGATGGATTTCGCCGACGGCCGTGCCCAGCTGGTTGCGGTGAAAGCCTACTACGGCGGCCCGCTGGTCGGTCAGGCCATCAGCCAGCTGAAGAATCACCTGCCGGACATCGACGCCCGTGTAGCGGCGGTATTCCGCCGCAACAAAGCCATTGAGCCAACCGGCGACACCGTGATTGAAGCCGACGACGAAGTCTTCTTCGTGGCCGCCAAAGAGCACATCCGCAAAGTGATGAGCGAGCTGCGCCGCGAAGAAGATTCCTACCGCCGGGTAATGGTCGTTGGCGGCGGTAACATCGGTTACCGTCTGGCCAAGGCGCTGGAAAAAGATTACCAGATCAAGATCATCGAGCACGGCACCGAGCGTGCGCGCTTCCTCAGTGAAAACCTGAGCCGCGCCGTGGTGCTGCTCGGCAGCGCCACCGACAAAGCGCTGCTGGAAGAAGAAAACATCGACACCACCGACGTGTTCTGCGCGCTGACCAACGACGACGAAGTGAACATCATGTCGTCGCTGCTGGCCAAACGTCTGGGCGCGCGCAAGGTGATCACCCTGATCAACAAAGCGGCGTATGTCGATCTGGTGCAGGGCGGCATGGTCGACGTGGCGCTGTCACCACAGCAGGCCACCATCGGCAGTCTGCTGACCCACGTGCGCCGTGGTGACGTGGTGAACGTGCACTCGCTGCGCCGCGGTGCGGCCGAGGCCATCGAAGCCATCGCCCACGGCGACAGCCGTTCGTCCAAGGTAGTTGGCCGCAAAATCCGCGAGATCAAACTGCCGCCGGGCACCACCATCGGTGCCATCGTGCGCGGTGATGACGTGATCATGGCCAGCTCGGATGTGGTGGTGGAAACCGACGATCACGTGATCATGTTCGTGATGAAGAAACGCCACATTCCGGATGTCGAACGCCTGTTCCAGGTGGGTCTGGGCTTCTTCTGAGTTGCGGAGCAAAGGATGCACCTGAGCGTAATTGCCCGGATTCTGGGAATCTTCCTGATGCTGTTCAGCATCACCATGCTGCCGCCGATTCTGGTGTCCATGTACTACAACGACAGCGCCCTGCAGGCGTTCGTCACCGCCATGGCGCTGATTTTCGGCATCGGCTTCACCTCCTGGCTGCCGGTGCGTAACGTCCGTCAGGACCTGCGCACCCGCGACGGCTTTCTGATCGCTTCGCTGTTCTGGCTGACACTGGGTCTGGCCGGCACGCTGCCGTTCATGATTTCGGATAACCCGGGGCTGGGTTTCGCCGACGCCTTTTTCGAATCGCTGTCCGGCTGGACCACCACAGGCGCCACTGTGATGACTGGCCTTGAGCATCTGCCGAAGTCCATTCTCTGGTACCGCCAGCAGCTGCAATGGATGGGCGGCATGGGGATTATCGTTCTTGCCGTGGCGATTCTCCCGATGCTCGGCATCGGCGGGATGCAGCTGTACCGCGCCGAAATGCCGGGGCCGATGAAAGACACCAAGCTGACACCGCGCATCGCTGAAACCGCCAAAGCCCTGTGGTACATCTACCTGTTCCTGACGCTGGCCTGCGCACTGGCGTACTGGGCCGCCGGCATGGATCTGTTCGACGCCGCCGCGCACAGCATGGCGACCGTCGGTATCGGCGGCTTCTCGACCTACGATGCGTCCATCGGCTACTTCAACAGCCCGTTGATCGAAGGCATCGCCATCTTCTTTATGCTGATCGCGGCGCTCAATTTCTCGCTGCATTTCTACGCCTGGCGCAACCGCACGCTCAGCCATTACTGGGCCGACTCCGAGCTGAAGTTCTTCTTTCTGGTGCTAGGCGGCGGCGCGCTGATGACAGTGTCCGCACTGTGGTACACCGACACCTACGACTTCGCCAATTCCGTGCGCTACGGCCTGTTTGAGCTGGTGTCTGTGGCCACCACTGCTGGCTTCGGCACCTCGGATTTCTCGGTCTGGCCGGTGTTTCTGCCGGTGCTGCTGTTCATGATGGCCTTTATCGGCGGCTGTACCGGGTCGACCGGCGGCGGTATGAAGGTGATCCGCGTGCTGCTGATTTACAAACAGGGCGTGCGAGAAATCCGCCGTCTGATTCACCCCAACGCCATGATCCCGGTGAAGCTCGGCAAACGCGCCGTGCCCGACCGGATTCTGGATGCCGTGTGGGGCTTCTTTGCCATGTACATCGTTACCTTTATGGTGATGATGCTGCTGCTGATGGCGACTGGTCTGGATCAGGTCACCGCGTTCTCGGCGGTCGGCTCCTGCCTGAATAATCTGGGTCCGGGCCTTGGCGATGTGTCAGCCCATTACGGCAATATTTCCGACACCGCCAAATGGCTGCTGGCACTGACCATGCTGCTCGGGCGTCTGGAAATTTTCACCCTGCTGGTGCTGTTAAGCCCAAGCTTCTGGAGAAACTGAGTGAACGCCGCAGCCCTGTCTGATCAGCAACTGACCGAGCTGCGCCGCCAGATGCTGGGCTTCGCCCGCCTGCAGCTCAGTGACGACACGCTGGCCGAAGACATAGTGCAGGAAGCGCTGGCCGGCGCCCTGAAAAATGCCGAATCCTTCCAGCGCGCCGCCAGCCTCAAGACCTGGGTGTTCGCCATTCTGAAGAACAAAATCGCCGACGCCCTGCGTGCCCGCTACCGCGACCCACTGATTTCAGAAGAAACCTGTAAGGAATGCGGGGGTCACGACGACCACTTCGATAAGGACGGTCACTGGAAAGCGGACACCAAGCCCCAGAGCTGGGATGCACCCGAGCGTCTGGTGCACGATGAGCATTTCTGGCGGGTGTTCGACACCTGTCTGGAAGCCCTGCCAGCGGAACAGGGCCGGGCGTTTATGATGCGTGAATTCGTTGAACTCAGCAGTGATGAAATCTGCGATGCCCTGCAACTGAGCACCAGCAATCTGCATGTGCTGCTGTACCGGGCCCGTCTGAAACTGCGCGATTGTTTGGAAAATAACTGGTTCGGCGGAGGTAGCCGCGCATGATGAATTGTGAAGAAGCGACCCGACTGCTGTCAGAAGCTCAGGAGCGGCCGCTGAGCCTGAGCGAAAAAACCAGCCTGCGCTTCCACACCCTGATGTGCACCGGCTGCCGCCGCTTTGGTGAGCAGATGCATCAGTTGCGACGCTTCAGCAAAGCGTCACGCCCCACCGACAAAGACGCCGACCAGTAACGGTTTTTCAGGCGTCAGAGCGGCAGATAAAAGCCGCTTCTGAACAGCATCGGCATAACGTCCAAATCCAAAGACGCGCCGCCAATAAAAAGCGCCCCTCAGGAAAAAGTGCCCCTCAGGGCACTTTTGCTTCTTTATACGGATTCTTCAGGCCTTCCGGACGACGCTTAAAGCGCTTGTACGTCCACTGATATTGCGCCGGGCAGTAACCAATACATTCTTCGATACTGCGGTTCAGCGAGGTGGCGGACACGCGCGCGTCGGCATCGTACAAATCGTCCTGAGCACGAATGAAGTAAATGTCGAAACCTTCGGCATTGGGCAGACGTTTGGCAAAACCGTAAATACCGATGGCACCGGTTTTCTTCAGCATTTCATGCGGCAGTTTCGGGGTCAGGGTTTCGATGCCCATAAACGGCGCGAACACACCGCTTTTTTCTTTTGGCTCCTGATCCGGCAGAAAACCGATCATACCGCCGGCGTTCAGTACATCGAACAGGCCCTTCACACCGGCACGGGTGGTCGGCACCAGTTTGCAGCCCACGTTTTCGCGGCGCGCCACCATCCAGTTATTGAACACCGGTACTTTGGCCGGACGATACATGATGGTGATCGGACACTTGGTGGCGATGTAGTTATTGATGATTTCCCAGTTGCCCAGATGCGGCGCCAGCAGGATCAGACCACGCGGATCGGCGATGGCTTCGTCGAGCACATCTTCACCGATGATGTTGCGGATCAGACCAGCAGTACGCTCGGGCGCATAGCCCCACATCGGGCCCATTTCGGCGGCGATCATGCCGTTTTCGGCCAGCGTGTCAGCCAGCAGAGCCTCGCGCTCAGCGGGCGCCATATCCGGATAACACAACGCCAGATTCACCCGCGCCACTTCACGCGAACGGGTACGGCGTACACGCAGTGCCCAGCCAATCGCACGACCAACCGCCTGCGCTTGTGCCAGCGGAATAAGGCCCAGCAGCTTGACCAGGCCAATCATCAGATAACCAAACAGAGAATTCACAGTACAACTCCTTCAGGGGAGTCGCAGTGTAACCAGATGCGACGTCAGCGCAACAGTCTGGGGCGCTGATGCAACAACGGCGGTAATAACGCGGTGAACAATCCGTTCAGTGCAGTGCGGCGGTCTTGCGGTAGTAATGGGTTCCGCCCACCGGCTGACGCTTGAAGCGCTTGTACAGCCACTGATACTGCTCCGGGCAATGGCGGATACATTCGGCAACGCCGTCGTTCATGGCGGTCAGCGCCAGCCCGGTATCGGCGGAATAAATGTCCTCAGGTGGTGCCACAAAGTGAATGGCAAAACCACGTCCATCAGGCAGACGGCGGGCGAAAATGAACAGCGCGGTGGCACCCGTGCGCTGCAGAATCTGGTGGGGCAGACGCGGCGTCAGGGCGTTGATGCCCATAAACGGCACGAATTCGCCGCCATCACGCTGCGGCTCCTGATCGGGCAGAAAGCCCACCACACCGCCGTCTTTCAGGCTGCGGTACAAGGCCTTGATGCCCGCAACCGTGGTCGGCACCAGCGTAGCACCTGTCTGTTCGCGGCGACCGTGCATCCAGCGGTCGAACACCGGGTTGCGCGCCGGGCGGTACATGGCGGTCAGCTGGCAACGGTCAGCAATATAGGTATTGGCCAGCTCCCAGTTACCCAGGTGAGGGGCCAGCAACAGGATGCCGCGGCCTTTATCCAGCGCAGCCTGTAATAAGTCGTCACCATGCACCTCACGGATGCTGGCCAGTCCATCCGCCGGCGGGCGGGCCCACATCAGGCCCAGTTCGGCAAAGGTCATCGCGGTATTTTCACAGGCGGCACGCACCTGTTGCAGGCGCTCGCCGGCACTGATCTGGGGAAAACACAGGCTCAGGTTAACGTCGCCAATCCGGCGGACAGAACCACCGGCGCGGAACAGTACGGCGCCGGTCGCGCGGCCAAAAGCCTGTGCCCAGCCGAGCGGTAACAGGCTCAGGATGCGGATAATGGTGATGGCCAGATAACCCTGAAATGCTTTCATGCTGCGTGCCCTCAATTGAACGGGGCAAGCCTAAAGGCCAGAGGGTACAAACTTTAGTCCCCGGTCCGGCACCAGTCTGTTGCTCTGCTAGACTCAACAACAGTCCATTTCTGAAACATCTGCCTGCCCATGATCAACCTGGAACAAGCGCTGCGCGACAAACGCATCCTGGTCGTCGATGACCTGGTAGAAGCCCGCAGCTCGATCAAAAAAATTCTGGTACTGCTGGGCGCTGTGCAGATCGACACCGCCACCGACGGCCGCGAAGCCATGCAGTTTCTGATGGAGCGTGATTACGACATCGTGTTCTCCGACTACAACCTCGGCAAAGGCAAAGATGGCCAGCAGATTCTGGAAGAAGCACGCTACAGCGACCGCCTGAAAGCCACGTCGCTGTTTATTCTGGTGACCGGCGAAAATGCCGTCGACATGGTCATGGGCGCCCTCGAATACGAGCCCGATAACTACATCACCAAACCTTTTACGCCGAACATGCTGCGCGAGCGGCTGAACCGGATTATGGCGGTGAAACAAGAAATGACCGAGATCGATCTGGCGATTGATCTGGGCGACATCGACCGCGCCATTGCACTGGCCGAAGCCCTGCTGGCGAAACACAATAAACGTCTGATCATGCCGCTTACCCGCCTGCTGGGTAAGTTGTATATCCGCCAGCGAAAATACGACGCGGCGCTGGCCATTTATTCGTCGCTGCTGAATCACAGATCCGTATCCTGGGCGCGTCTTGGTCAGGCGATCTGCATCCATTTTCTCGGCGATTCACGCTCGGCGCTGGCACTGCTGCAACAGACGCTGCAGGCCCACCCGATGTATGTGCAGTGCTACGACTGGTGCGCCATTATTCTGCGCAGTTTAGGTCAGCACAAAGAAGCGCAGGCGCAGCTGGAAAAAGCCGTTTCTATTTCCCCTAAAGCCGTGCTGCGGCAAATGGAACTGGGGCGCATTGCTTACGAAAACGGCGATATGCCGGTGGCCGAAGAAGCCTTTGAACAGGCGATGAAACTGGGCCGTAATTCCTGCTATAAAACCTCCGCCAATTATCTGCAGTTTGCCCAATGCGCGCGCCTGTTGCTGAAGCCGGGCGACAGCCGCGAACAGAAATTACGCGCAGATAAAGCCTTTAAAGCCATCGAAGAATTACGTCAGGATTACGCCGGTCAGGATACGGTTATGTTCGAGACCAGCATCGTCGAAGGCAAAACCTATGTTGCGTTGAACGATAGCGACAACGCGCGCGCCTCTGCCAAACGCGCTGAAGAATTACTGAAGAAAATGAAAAATCCGGCCGAGCAATATCAGCTGCAGATGGCCGAGGCGTACATAGACACCGACCAGCACGTGAAAGCCAAACAGCTTATCCGCCATTTGCGTGACCGCGGGATGAGCGATGAGTCACTGACCAGGCTGCAGGTGATGGAAGATAATCTGAACAAGATCGCCATCCGCGAGTACACCACCGAGATGAACGCCAAGGGTGTGAGCTACTACGAAAAAGGCGAATACCCACAGGCGGTCGCCGCCTTTGACGAAGCCGCTTCTTACGACGAGGCCGGTGTCAGCGTCTTGCTGAACGCCATTCAGGCAAAAATCAGCCTGATCGAAAGCACTCAGGTGGATGTTGCCCAGCTGAAAGACTGCTTCCGCTATTTTCAGCGCATCGGTTTTATCGGCACCAACGATGACCGCTCGGAACGTTACGAACGCCTGAAAGGAAGTTACAGCCGGCTGAAGCGTGCCGCCGGCCTCTGAGGACAGCCGGAATGAAATTCGAACAACTGGTCGGAGCCGTTATTCACGACCTGAAAAATCAGCTGCAGGCCCTGCTGGATTACGAGCAGGAAGCCATCGCCCGCATTCCCAAGCGCTACCACAATCATCTGCTGCCCATTCTGCAGCGCACCAACCGCCTGAAGAACGACACCATGCAGATGGTGTCTCTGTTCCGGCTGGAACAACGTGACCACTTTCCGATGGACGACGCCTGGCCGCGCGACACCGTCAGCGACGCCATCGAAGCCACCAGTCTGCAATTCCCGACCCTGAGTTTCAGCAACGACATCGACGACGACTGCCAGGCGTTCTACAACGAAACCCTGCTGCATCTGGCGCTGGTCACCCTGATCTCCAACAGTGCGCAGGCCGGCGCGACCCAGATCCGACTATCGGCCGACGACAGCGAAGGCCTGACCCTGTGCCTCGAGGACAACGGACACGGCTTCGATGAGGCCGTGCTCAGCGGCGATAAAGACACCACCAAAACCGAGGGCACAGGCCTTGGGCTCTACTTCGTACAACTGATTGCCGAGCACCATAAGCTGGGTGAGGAGCATGGCCGCGTGACCCTTACCAACCGTAAAGAAGGCGGCGCAAAAGTGTGTATTCACTTACCCTGAAACCGTTTCGGTTACTCTCCACTGAAAAGCCTGACCGATAAGTCGGGCGACTGTCCTCCAGCCCCTGTTCTCAGGGCGCATCGCTGCTATAATCCGGCGTCTTTTTATTTCGCGAACAGCAAGCCGGGCACCCTTTTCTTTGTCCGGGCACTGCCAACACAGGAATTCCACCGTGAGTCAGAGTCGCCACAACGTCAAAACCTTTCAGGGCCTGATTGCTGCCCTGCAGGAATACTGGTCCGCACAGGGCTGTGTGATTAACCAACCTCTGGATATGGAAGTGGGTGCGGGTACTTTCCACACCGCCACTTTCCTGCGCGCGATCGGTCCGGAGAACTGGGCCTCTGCTTATGTGCAGCCAAGCCGCCGTCCGACCGACGGCCGTTACGGCGAAAACCCGAACCGTCTGCAGCACTACTACCAGTTCCAGGTGGTGATGAAGCCGAACCCGGTGGATATTCAGGAAAAATACCTCGAATCCCTGAAAGCCATGGGCGTCGACACGTCTGTGCACGATATCCGCTTCGTCGAAGACAACTGGGAATCGCCGACTCTGGGTGCCTGGGGTCTGGGCTGGGAAGTGTGGCTGAACGGCATGGAAGTGACTCAGTTCACCTACTTCCAGCAGGTGGGCGGTCTGGAATGTTTCCCGGTTACCGGCGAAATCACTTACGGTCTTGAGCGTATCGCCATGTACCTGCAGGAAGTGAATTCCGTGTACGACCTGGTATGGACTTACGGCCCTGACGGCAAAGCCGTGACCTACGGCGACGTGTTCCACCAGAACGAAGTGGAACAATCGGCCTACAACTTCGAACACGCCGATGTCGATTTCCTATTCGTCGCCTTCAACCAGTACGAAAAAGACTGCAAGCGCCTGATCGAAGCCGGTCTGCCGCTGCCCGCTTACGAACAGGTTCTGAAAGCCTCGCACACCTTTAACCTGCTGGATGCCCGTGGCGCCATCTCCGTGACCGAGCGTCAGGGTTACATCCTGCGCGTGCGCACCCTGGCGCGCTCAGTCGCTCAGGCCTACTTCGACAGCCGCGCTGAGAAAGGCTTCCCGCTGGCGGAAGAAGCCAACCGCGCTGACGTTCTGGCCCGTTATCTGGCCCAGAAAGCTGAGAAAGAAGCCCAGGAGAAGAAGTAATGAGTGCCTCTCAAATTCAAACCCAAGATTTTCTGGTTGAACTGGGTACCGAAGAGCTGCCACCAAAGGCACTGAAAACCCTGTCCGGCGCGTTTACCTCTGGCATTGAACAAGGCCTGAAAGACGCCGGTCTGAACTTTGGCGCTGTGGTGTCATTCGCCGCACCACGTCGTCTGGCCGTGCGCATCGCCGCGCTGGAAGCCCAGCAGGCCGATCAGGAAGAAACCATTTACGGCCCACCGGCCAACATCGCCTACGACGCCGAAGGCAAGCTGACCAAAGCCGCTGAAGGCTTTGCCGCCCGTGCCGGCGCCACCGCTGCTGACCTGAAGACAGGCGACAACGGCAAGCTGATGATTCAGCGCACCATCAAAGGTAAGAGCACGGTTGAGCTGCTGCCGGCCATCGTGCAGAACAGCCTCGACAAGCTGCCGATTCCTAAGCGTATGCGCTGGGGTTCTTCGCGCGTTGAATTCGTGCGTCCGGTGCAGTGGCTGGTGATGCTGTTCGGCAACGACGTGGTCGACGGTGAAGTGCTGGGCCTGAAAGCCGGCAACACCAGCCGTGGTCACCGTTTCCACGCACCAGCGCCTGTGGTGCTGAATGCGCCGTCCGAATACGAAAGCAAACTGCGTGCGGCTTACGTGATGGCCGACTTCGATGAGCGCGCTGCGCTGATCAAAGAACAGGTTACCGCGGCCGGGAAGAAGCTGGGTGGCGAAGCCATCATCGGCGACGACCTGCTCAACGAAGTGACTGCGCTGAACGAATGGCCGGTGGCTCTGGCCGGTTCGTTCGACGAATCCTTCCTGCGCGTACCACCGGAAGCGCTGGTGTCGTCCATGAAAGAACACCAGAAATACTTCCACGTGATGAAAGACGGCAAGCTGATGCCGAACTTCATCACCATCGCCAACATCGAGTCGAAAGACCCGGCGCAGGTGATTTCCGGCAACGAGAAAGTGATTCGTCCACGTCTGTCCGACGCCGCCTTCTTCTGGGACACCGACCGTAAGCACCCGCTGGCCAGCCGTTTCCCGAAACTGGAAAACGTGGTGTGGGTAAATGGTCTGGGCTCTGTGGCCGATAAAACCCGTCGCATCAGCGCACTGGCCAGCAAGATTGCTGAGCGTCTGGGCGCCGACGAAGTGCTGGTGCAGCGCGCCGCGCACCTGTGCAAAAACGATCTGGTTTCCAGCATGGTCGGCGAATTCGCCGAGATGCAGGGTCTGGCTGGTAAATACTACGCCGAGCACGATGGCGAACCGGCCGACGTAGCCGCCGCCATGGTTGAACAGTACATGCCGGCCTTCGCCGGTGACGCACTGCCAGCCACCACCACCGGTACCCTGATCGCACTGGCCGACCGTCTCGACAGTCTGGTGGGTCTGTTTGGCATCGGCCAGATTCCGACCGGTTCCAAAGACCCGTTCGCGCTGCGTCGTGCGTCTCTGGGCGTGCTGCGTATTCTGGTTGAGAAACAAATCGACATCGATCTGGGCGACCTGATCGGCTGGGCACTGGAAAGCGGCTGGTCGGCAGAACTTAAAGCCGACACCAAAGCCACTCTGGTGGAATACATGCTGGATCGCTTCAGCGCCTGGTACGCCGACGAAGGCATTCCGGCGGGCGTATTCCAGTCAGTGCGTGCCCTGGCCATCACCAACGCGCTGGATATTAACCGCCGCGTTCAGGCCGTTCACCAGTTCGGCAAGCTCGACGCCGCAGAAGCGCTGGCTGCCGCTAACAAGCGTGTGTCCAACATTCTGGCCAAGAACGGCGGCGACAAAGTCGTTGCCAATGTAAGTGCCAACTTACTGCAACAGGCGGAAGAAAAAGCACTGGCTGAACAGGTTGCCGCCAAGCAACAGGCCGTTGCTCCGCTGATGGCCAAAGGCGACTACAGCGCCGCGCTGACCGAACTGGCCGGCCTGCGCGCCGTGGTCGACAGCTTCTTCGACAACGTCATGGTGATGGCCGACGACGAAGCCGTGAAAAACAACCGTCTGGCACTGCTTAAGCAGCTGCAGGGTCTGTTTATCGGCATCGCCGATATTTCTCTGCTGCAAGGCTGAGACTGACGTCAGTACCATGAAAACGGGAGCAGCCGCAGGGCGCTCCCGTTTTTGTTTAAGGACATGCTATGAAACTGATTATTCTCGACCGCGACGGCGTTCTGAACGAAGACTCCGACGACTACATCAAATCCGTGGATGAATGGATTCCTCTGCAGGGCAGTGCCGAAGCGGTTGGCCGTTTATGCAAAGCCGGTTACACCATCGCGGTGGCGACCAATCAGAGTGGCCTGGCGCGCGGTTATTTCACCCAGGCAGACCTCGACGCTATGCATGCCAAAATGACGGCACTCGCCGCGGCTGAAGGCGGTTCGTTCGCCCATATCGCGTTCTGCCCCCACGGCCCGGATGACGACTGCGACTGCCGCAAACCACTTCCCGGCCTGATTCATCAGATTGAGCAGGCGCTGAAGGTGTCGGCGCAGGGCTGCTGGATGGTGGGTGATTCGATCCGCGATCTGGAAGCCGGCGTTGCTGCAGGCTGCAAACCGGCGCTGGTGCGCACCGGCAAAGGGGCGAAAAGCGAAGCTAAACTGGCGGCGACCTCCGGACTGGAGACAGCACCTGTGTTCGACGACCTCAGGGCATTTGCCGATTTCCTGCTGCAGTAAGCGGCATAAAAAAGCCGGCGTATGCCGGCTTTTTTATTGCTGCCCGTTACTCCGTTTGCGAATAGAAGAACTGCTGATCAATCAGGGATTGAGGCTCGGAGAAGATAAGACCGGCAGTACCTGTAAACCCGCCCGGTACTGGTACCCCCAATGTCAGGGTCTGGCTATCAAAACGCGAGAAGTCGATGTCGCTCAGCGACTCTGCATCAGCAACACCCGCATCACCGTCGCTGTCCGTCAGGGTCACCACCATGCCCAGCGCATCACTCAGAATCGATCCCACAACAATCATCGCCGACTTAATATCAAACTGAGCATCATAGGCTTGCGGCATCGCGTACCAGAGGCTGATCTGATTGGTCTGGCGTGTCACCAGCAGGCGGGTGTTGCAGCCGGACAAATCCATCAGCACACCATTGCTGTCGCTGATCGACAGCAAGGCACCATGGTCGGTATGCAATGGAATCACCTCGCCCTCAGCCGGCACCGGAATGCTGGTATCTCCCACGCGGAAGCTGTAGGTCACATCGGATGCGGCATCAAAGGCGGCGTGATAGGCCTGCGCCGCCGGTTCAGAATCAGCCGCGGCCAGCATTTCTGTAGCAGGGCGATAGAGCGATCCCGCACCAATGCCGTTGAAGTATTGGGTGGCAATGTCCGGCATGCAGATCGCCACATCCAGATTGCCCGTCACCGGATTCAGCACCAGACTCACGGCGGACGTACTGTCCGCGCCCACCTGTGCAGTACCAGAGCCCGTCGCAATCAGCGTATCGCCGTCATAGACCTCAATGGCAATGCTGTAGCTGCCGAGTGGCAGAGCACTGAAGCTGACGCTTGCCGCCTGATCGCTCAGTTCCGCCTGTGCGCGGCGCTCTAGCAGGTCGTTGTACACGCGTACCTCAACCCGGCTG
Source organism: Thalassolituus sp. LLYu03 (assembly GCF_050507655.1). GTDB lineage: Bacteria > Pseudomonadota > Gammaproteobacteria > Pseudomonadales > Oceanobacteraceae > Venatoribacter. The sequence continues at coordinate 3,627,398 of NZ_CP191496.1, forward strand.
GCGCTGATGCCGGCACTCAGCGCGCTGGCTACGTCGACACTGAATGCCAGCGTTCGGGTGGCTGCGGCCGGATTTTCCGGAGCAGGTTTCACATTGGTATCGACGGAATAACCATCCTGATCGCCGCTGTCGCCGCCGCAGGCAGTCAGGCTTGCTACCAGAATCGCCAGCGTAATCTGACGCAATGAATTGTGCATGAGATGTCCTTATTCTTATTGGAGTTCGAACCGGGCCTGAGCCCGCCTGATGAAGCTATCAATTAAGAACGTTGGTCTCACTTACTCCGTTTATCTCTAAGAATAAAGCATGGGTAATTCGATGATTTATGGCCTCGGCGGAGCAGCAGCGGCGCCTTTGTCCATAGGAAAAAGATTGAGGAATTCTGGTAACAAACCGGAATCCACAGTGATGGTATAAAGACAGTATTCATTCAGGATCGCGGCGACCCCATGGCAATATTCACCGACAGTGCAGCAGACGTTTCTCCGGTTTCCGGGGCTTTTCTGAAAGTCAGAACCACCTGCTTCTATGTCTGGCTCACGCTGATCACCCTGGTCTGGTTTATCCCCAGCTTTACCATCGGCCTGTTTCTGCCGCTGAAAGCCCGCAACTACTTTGTGATGGTGGTGCCGTGCCAACTCGCCATCTGGGGCTTGCGTCTGTTCTGCGGCATCCGCTGTCAGCTTGAAGGGAAGGAAAACATTCCACGTGACGGCCGCAGCTGCGTGTTGCTCAGCAAGCATCAGAGCACCTGGGAAACGTTCTTCCTGCCAACCCTGATTGCCCCGCACGTGCAGGTGGTTAAAAAGGAGCTGTTCTACCTGCCGCTGTTTGGCTGGATGCTGAACCTGATTCATCCGATTTTTATCGACCGCAGTCAGAAGACCAACGCGCTGAAGCAGGTACTCACTCAGGGTGCTGACCGCCTCAACAGCGGCATTCATGTGCTGGTATTTCCCGAGGGCACCCGGGTGCCGCCGGGCAAGCGCAAAGCCTTCTCCAAAGGCGGTGCCATGCTGGCGACCAAGAGTCAGGCGCCGGTGCTGGCCATTGCCCACAACTCCGGTGAGCACTGGCCGAACAATTCCTGGGTGAAACGCCCGGGCACCATTCATCTGGTCATCAGCCCGTTGATCGAGCCCGAAGGCATGACCACAGCACAGCTCAGTGAACGTGTTGAGGGCTGGATCAACCTGCAGGTTGAGCGGGTGTCAGCGACGCCGTTCAGCGGCGACGTGGTGGAAGCCGACAGCAGCGGCAAGCGCTTCTGACGGCTCAGAGACAGGTTAAACGGTCGTTACAGCACCATCGCGGCAATCCAGCCGGCAACCAGTAACGGCAGGTTGAAGTGCAGGAAGGTCGGCACCACGGTATCGCGCATGTGATTATGCTGGCCATCGGCGTTCAGACCGGCAGTCGGCCCCAATGTCGAATCCGACGCCGGTGAACCGGCATCGCCCAGAGCGCCTGCAGTACCCACCAGAGCCACAATCGCCAGCGGGCTGAAGCCCATCTGCACGCACAGCGGCACATAGATAGCAGCGATGATCGGGATGGTCGAGAACGACGAGCCAATCCCCATGGTCAGCAGCAGGCCCACAACCAGCAGCAACAGAGCGGCCAGCGCTTTGTTGTCACCCAGCCAGCCGGCAGAACCGTTCACCAGCTCGGCAATGTGGCCGGTTTTCTCCAGCACTTCTGAAAAGCCGGATGCGGCGATCATAATAAAGCCGATGGAGGCCATCATCTTGATGCCATCCAGTACCACACCTTCCGACTCATTCCAGCGCACCACGCCGGTCACGGAGAACAGCACGAAGCCCGCCATGGCGCCCAGCACCATGGAATCTGTCGACAGCTGCACCACAAACGCCAGCACCACCGCGGCTGCGGCAATCAGTAAGGACTTACGGTCGTAAGTGCGGCCGGTGTGTTCGGCCACCGCGATGCGGGCGATGTTGTATTCACGCGGCTTGCGGTAGCTGAACAGCACAGCGATCAGCAGGCCGGCCACCATGCCCAGCGCCGGAATGGCCATGGCTTTTACCACGGATACCCCTTCAACGTTCAGACCGGCTTCCGCCACGCGGCCGAGCAGGATGTCGTTCAGATAAATGGTACCGAAGCCGACCGGCAGGAACATGTATGGGGTGATCAGACCGAAAGTCAGCACACAGGCGACCAGACGGCGGTCGAGGTTCAGCTTGGCCATCACCATCAGCAGCGGCGGCACAAGGATCGGAATAAAGGCAATGTGGATCGGAATCAGGTTCTGCGACATCACAGCGGCTGACAGCAACAGCAGCAACAGCGCGTTCTTCAGCCAGAGTGATTGCTTACCACCGGTTTCAGCCCCTATGCGTTTGAGGATGGCATCGGCCAGCAAATGCGGCAGGCCTGACAGCGAAATCGCCACGGCAAAGCCACCCAGCAGGGCGTAACTCAGCGCAATGCCCGCACCACCGCCGATACCGGCGTTAAAGGCTTCCAGCGTGGTGTTCAGGTCGAGCCCGCCCACCCAGCCACCAACAAAAGCAGCGACGATCATCGCCACCATCACATGCATGCGCGCAAGACTGAGCACCAGCATCAGTACTACGGCGATCACAACAGCGTTCATAGAGCATCCTCATCTTTCCCGGTTAATTTCTGACCGGGCAGTCAAACGAAAGGCGCGCACGTTACCACAAAGTGATCACAAAAGGTTTGATTCAAGCAGGAATGGCAGTTACTGCGGGCATAAAAAAGCCCCGGTTGCTTGCGCTGCCGGGGCTTTCTTGAAAGAACGTCCGGGATGTTCCACGTGAAACATCCCAGAGCCAAACCGGATCAGAAGTCCAGGTTGGCGACGTTCAGAGCGTTGGCTTCGATGAAAGCACGACGCGGTTCTACGTCGTCACCCATCAGGGTGGTGAACATACGGTCGGCGCCGATGGCGTCTTCGATGGTTACGCGCAGCATACGACGGGTGGCCGGGTCCATGGTGGTTTCCCACAGCTGATCCGGGTTCATCTCACCCAGACCTTTATAGCGCTGGATGTTGATGCCTTTTTTGGCTTCGCCCAGCAGCCACTGAATGGCGTCCCAGAAATCGGCAATCACGAAGGTACGCTCACCGCGCTGGATAAAGGCACCCTCTTCCAGAGTGGCTGCCAGCTTCTCGCTCATGGTGGCCAGCTTGTTGTAGCCAGAGCCAGAGAAGAAGTCGGTATCCAGACGGTATTCTTTCGGAATACCGTGGGTGATTACTTTCACCAGCACTTTATTGCTGTTGCGCTCGCCGTCGGCCACCAGTTCCACATGGAAGTGGCTGCCGCTGCGGCCGGCATCCGGCAGGTTGGCAGACAGTTTCGCTACCCAGTCACCGGCTTTGGCGCTGTCGGCCAGATCAGCGGCCGTCATGCGTGGCAGTGTCAGCATCTGGTGCAGTACTTCGGTCGGGGCAAGGTTCGCCATACGCTGTACGGTTTCCTGCGCCGCGCGGTAGTCGGCTACCAGAGACGCGAAGGCTTCGTCGTTGATGGACGGTGCTTCTGCCGACGGATGCAGGGCTGCTTTTTCCAGCGCCACGTGGGTCAGGTAACTTTCCATCGCGTCTTCGTCTTTGATGTACTGCTCCTGCTTACCGCGCTTCAGTTTGTAAAGCGGTGGCTGAGCAATGTAGACGTGACCGCGTTCAATGATTTCCGGCATCTGACGGAAGAAGAAGGTCAACAGCAGCGTACGGATGTGCGCACCGTCGACGTCGGCGTCGGTCATGATGATGATGCTGTGGTAACGCAATTTGTCGGCGTTGAATTCTTCACGGCCAATGCCGCAGCCCAGAGCGGTGATCAGGGTGCCGACTTCCGCGGAAGACAGCATCTTGTCGAAGCGGGCTTTTTCGACGTTCAGAATCTTACCTTTCAGCGGCAGAATCGCCTGGGTGCGGCGGTCACGGCCCTGCTTCGCAGAACCACCCGCCGAGTCACCTTCCACCAGGTAAATTTCAGACAGTGCCGGGTCTTTTTCCTGACAGTCAGCCAGCTTGCCCGGCAGACCGGCGATATCCAGCGCGCCTTTACGGCGGGTCATTTCACGGGCTTTACGCGCCGCTTCACGGGCACGGGCGGCGTCGATCATCTTGCCCACCAGGTCTTTCGCCTGCTGTGGCTTCTCGAGCAGGTAATCGGCAAACAGACGACCCATTTCCTGTTCCACAGCCGGTTTAACCTCAGAGGAAACCAGCTTGTCTTTGGTTTGGGAGCTGAACTTAGGGTCCGGTACTTTCACGGAGATAATCGCGGTCAGACCTTCACGGGCGTCGTCGCCGGTGGTGGCTACCTTGGCTTTCTTATCCAGACCTTCCTGCGTGATGTAGTTGTTCAGGGTACGGGTCAGCGCGGCACGGAAGCCGGCTAAGTGAGTACCGCCATCACGCTGCGGAATGTTGTTGGTGTAGCAGTGAATGCTTTCCTGGAAGCCGTCGTTCCACTGCAGAGCCACTTCAACGCCGATGCCATCTTCACGCTGTACGTTGAAGTGGAAGACGTCGTTCAGCGCGGTTTTCCCTTCGTTCAGGTAGTTCACGAAGGAACCCAGACCACCTTCAAAGGCGAACACGTCTTCACGGTCGCTGCGTTCGTCTTTCAGGTGAATACGCACACCTGAGTTCAGGAACGACAGCTCACGCAGACGCTTGGCCAGGTAGTCGTAGCTGAATTCGGTTTTGTTGGTAAAGGTCAGCTTGGACGGCAGGAAGCGCACAGACGTACCGCGGCCTTCGGTCACGCCCACTTCTTTCAGCGGGTAGTCCGGTACACCGTGGGTGTATTCCTGCTCGAACAGTTTTCCGTTGCGGCGGATGGTCAGCTTCAGCTTCTCAGACAGCGCGTTCACAACGGAAACGCCCACGCCGTGCAAACCACCGGATACCTTGTAGGAGTTGTCGTCGAACTTACCGCCCGCGTGCAGTACGGTCAGAATAACCTCAGCCGCGGATACGCCTTCTTCCGGGTGCAGATCGGTCGGAATACCACGGCCGTTGTCGGCAACGGAAACCGAGTTATCTTCGTGGATAACCACGTCTACCTTGTCGCAGTAACCGGCCAGTGCTTCGTCGATGGAGTTATCCACCACTTCGAACACCATGTGGTGCAGACCCGTACCATCGTCGGTATCCCCGATGTACATACCCGGGCGTTTGCGTACGGCATCCAGGCCCTTCAGGACCTTAATACTCGACGAGTCGTAACTCTGCTCACTCATTCGGTGTTCCTCTTATGAATTCTGTGCTTGCGGGCGAATGTTGCGAAGACAACGCCCGGAACGAGCGTATCCAGCTGGCTGTATTCAGCGGGAATCTTCACTGACCTGTCCCTGTTCCACGTGGAACACTTTGCTGGCAACCGGCTGCCAGATGTCGGTCAGTTTTTCTTTGTCGATGCTCGTGATAAAGACCTGACATTTTAAATCTTCCAGCAGTTTGCATAAAGCAAAACGGTGCTTTTCGTCGAGTTCTGAGGCCAGATCGTCGACCAGATAAATGGTCCGTCGCCCGGTCTCCTGCTGGAACATGGCACCCTGCGCAATTTTGAGCGCAGCCACCACGGTTTTCTGCTGTCCACGACTGAGAATCTCGGCCGCAGGCTGCTTATCCACCTTGATACGCAGCTCCGCACGATGAGGGCCGGCCTGGGTATAGCCCAGCACCATATCGCGCTCCTGCTGCTTTGCCAGAACGTCTGACAACTCAGAATCTTTGTCCCAGCCCGGGTAATAGGCCAGAGTGACGTCCACGTCAGGATCGAGCGCCTTCAGGATACGTTCGAATTCCGGCTTAAAGCGTTTGAGGTAGGCGCGGCGCTGCTCATCGATCACCTGCGCGCTTTCGACAAAGCCTTTGTTCCAGACCGGCAGCCATTCCTCTTCCTTCTGCTTCAGTACCGCGTTGCGTTGTTTCAGCTGTTTGCGGAAGGTGCGCCACTGATCCATGAAGTTTTGTTCCACGTGGAACACACCCCAGTCGATGAACTGCCGACGCTCTTCCGGCGAACCCGACAACAGCTTGAAGGTGGTCGGATCAATGATCTGCACAGGCAACCAGTGGGAAGCCTCGGCCTGAGAGGTCAGCACGGAGTCGTTCAGCTTCAGCAGCTGATCACCGGATTTCAGACGCAGACTGTCAAAGGTGCATTCGCCCAGCTCTTCGTCTTCCACTGTCATGCGGATTTCGATGCGGTCAGCGTCATGATTGAGCACATGTTTCAGCTGCGACGTACGGAACGACTTGCCGGCCGCAATCAGCACGATGGCTTCGAGAATGCTGGTTTTACCGGAGCCATTAGCGCCGTAAATGAAATTCACACCGGAGTGGAGAGAGAGTTCCAGCGGCTGCAGGTTACGCACGCCGCTGATACTGAGGTGCCGGATTGGCATAGGAAGGATTCGCTCTGAAGGCGCCCGTTACAGGCGCATCGGCATAACCACGTACATGGCGTCGCCGCCTTCCGGCTCTTCCAGCAGTGCACTGCTGTTCGGGTCAGAAAGGGTCATTTTCACCAGTTGAGTGTCCAGAACGCTCATGACGTCCTGCAGATACGACACGTTGAAGCCCATTTCCAGTGAATCACCTTTGTAATCCACACCCACAGACTCTTCCGCTTCTTCCTGCTCAGGGTTATTGGCAAACACCTTCAGCAGATCCTGTTCCAGCACCAGGCGCACGCCACGGTACTTTTCGTTCGACAGAATCGCGGTACGGTTGAATACCTGACGCAGTTCAGTACGGTCAGCCAGTAATACGTTGCTGCCGTTTTTCGGAATGACGCGGTTATAGTCCGGGAATTTACCGTCCACCAGTTTGGAGGTGAAGGTAAAGGCTTCGGTATGCGCACGCAGGTGATTGGTGCTCAGCGACAGGCTGACGGAGGCTTCCGGATCAGACAGCAGCTTGGCCAGCTCCAGCACGCCTTTACGCGGCAGAATGATCTGCTGGGCGGTATCTGGGCCTGAAATCGCAACATGGCAGGTCGCCAGACGATGGCCGTCGGTTGATACCGTGCGCAGGCCATTCGGACCCACTTCAAACAGCATACCGTTCAGGTAGTAACGAACGTCCTGCTGCGCCATGGCGAAGCTGGTACGGTCGATCACACGACGCAGAGCACCCTGAGCCAGCGCGAAGGTTTTTTCGCCGGCAATGCTCTCTACGTTCGGGAATTCGGTGGCAGGCAAGGTCGACAGTGTGAAACGTGAACGACCGGAGCGCACGTTAACGCGCGCCTCTTCCTGTTCAATTTCAATCTGGGAACCGTCTGGCAGCGACCGGCAGATATCCATCAGTTTTTTGGCCGGAACGGTGATTTCACCTTCCTGACCCACTTCATCCAGAGTGACACGGCCGACCAGTTCAACTTCGAGATCGGTACCCGTCAGTGACAACTGTTGACCCTGAACCTCCAGCAGTACGTTCGACAGCACCGGCAGAGTCTGGCGTTTTTCTACCACGCCAGCCACTAACTGCAGAGGACGAAGCAGGGCTTCCCTAGAGATTACGAATTTCATGGTTCTCCACTCAGGTCTAGGTTGTCAGAGAGCGCAGCAGGTTCTTGTAGTCTTCACGAACGTCTGCGCTGGATTCCTGTAGTTCTTTAATCTTGCGGCACGCATGCAAAACTGTCGTATGGTCACGTCCGCCAAAGGCGTCACCGATTTCCGGCAAGCTGTGATTAGTCAGTTCTTTGCTCAGTGCCATGGCCACCTGACGCGGGCGGGCAATCGAGCGGGTGCGGCGCTTAGATAATAAATCAGCCATCTTGATTTTGTAATACTCAGCCACGATTCGCTGAATATTGTCGATGCTGACCTGCTTATCCTGCAGTGCCAGTAAGTCTTTTAATGTTTCCTTAATAAAAGGAAGCGTGATTTCGCTGCCGGTAAAATGCGCGTTGGCGATCACGCGTTTTAATGCGCCCTCAAGCTCACGCACATTCGAGCGGATTTTCTGGGCAATAAAAAAGGCGGCATCGTCTGGCAGATTCATGCCCGATTGCTCAGCCTTTTTCATCAGAATGGCAACGCGGGTTTCCAGTTCCGGCGGCTCAACGGCAACCGTCAGACCCCAGCCAAAACGGCTTTTCAGTCGTTCTTCCAGGCCGTTAATTTCTTTCGGATAACGGTCACAGGTCAGGATCATTTGCTGACCACCTTCAAGCAGGGCATTAAAGGTGTGGAAAAATTCTTCCTGCGAACGTTCTTTATTGGCGAAAAACTGAATGTCGTCGATCAGCAACGCATCCAGCCCGCGGTAAAAGCGTTTGAATTCGTTAATGGCGTTCAGCTGCAGTGCTTTTACCATGTCCTGCACAAACCGCTCAGAGTGCACGTACAGCACTTTGGCGTTCGGATTTTTGCTCTGCAGATAATTACCCACAGCGTGCATTAAGTGCGTTTTACCCAGACCCACACCACCGTAAATAAACAGTGGGTTATAAGAACCACCGGCATTTTCCGCCACCTGACGGGCAGCCGCATGAGCCAGTTGGTTCGACTTACCTTCAACAAAGGTTTTAAAGGTAAAGGTCGGGTTCAGGAAACTCTGGTGCTGCAGACCACCTTCTACCTGAACCTCGCGCTTTGGTTTGGCGACCTGCACCACAGGGGCAGGCGGCGGTGTGTTTTCGATCACTTCGGCAAACGATGGCGTGTAGCCGCTGCCGGAATCCGCCGACATAAAGGAGGCATCTGCAAAGCCATCGAGACTGCTGTGGTCGTCAGCCGACTGACGCGGCGCGGCAAAGGTGAAGCTTTCAGCCGCTGGCTGGGACTGCGGCAGAGGATTCTGTGGACGCGGGGCTTCCGCCGAACGGAACACAGGCTGAGCATCGCCCACCGCCAGTTCGACACGGGTGATACGGCCACCGTTCAGCTCACTCAGAATCTCCTGAATGCGCTGCAGGTACTTATCTTTCACCCAATCTTTAATGAAGCGGTTGGGAGCGCTCAGAACCAGCTGACCATTATCATCGGACATGACCAACGGCCGGATCCATGTGATGTACTGCTGAGAAGGGAGTTCGTGCTGCAGTTGTCCCAGGCAGTCTTGCCACAGAGCTGTCAGTGCCACTTCAGATTATCCATTGTCGAGTTTTAGCGAGCCGCACATTCTAACTGAGGGGCGTCAGGTTATCCACAGAATCTGCCTTATCCACAGTACGAATCTTGCCCATGTTACCGAACAAGTTTGTGGATAACCTATCGGGTTTCTTCAGGACAGAATTGTGGACAAGCAAGCGTCTACTTAAAACGCCCGTTTCATTCACATTTCATCCGCCACTTACTGACGGCTCCCACAGAAGTTCCTAAGCCGCCATCAAGAAGGTTATGAAATCCTGTAAGGCCTATGAAATCTGGCGCCGTTTGAGTTTTCCACAGGACAAGGCGTTACTAAGAAATAAAAATAACGAACTTTCTCCTTCCTTTCCCATCATCAAAACATATTCAAAAAGAATGGTTTAACCCAGGTGAACCAGAGCCTGAACAACTCATCGGCACAGAGATTCAAATCAGCGTTGCTATTACTGGTGGTTTCTCATACAATCGCCGGCCTTAAAATTTGCCCTCTAACACTTAACTGGGTGACCGAGTTATGAAACGTACTTTCCAACCAAGCGTACTGAAGCGTAAGCGTACTCACGGTTTCCGTGCCCGTATGGCTACCAAAAACGGCCGTCAGGTTCTGTCCCGTCGCCGTGCTAAAGGCCGTCACAGCCTGACTGTTTAACTGATCATCTGACGCTGCATTTCTTTTCCGATGTCAGAGACTGCGTTTCCCCGCTGCGTCCGCTTGTTAAAGCCTGCAGAGTTCAAACGCGTTTTTGACAACACGGAACTGCGCAGCAGTTCGCCACACCTTCTGGTGCTGGCGACGTCGAATGAGCAGGACCAGGCCAGACTCGGTTTCGTGCTGGCTAAAAAGCAGATCAAACGGGCAGTTGACCGCAATCGCGTCAAACGTGTGATCCGCGAATCGTTCCGCCATCATCAGTCGAAGATGGCGGCAGTCGACTTCGTGATCCTTGCCCGTTCTGGTCTCGCTGAACTGGACAACCAGCAAATTCGTGAGATGATTGACGGCCTTTGGTTCAGATTGAAGCGCCCTTCTAATGACAGAAAACCAACCGGCAACCGCAACAAAAGCCGCCAGTCCCGGCGCTAAAGGGTTGTTGGCGCTCGTTTCTGTCTATCGCTACGCAATCAGTCCTCTTATTCCCAGCCGCTGTCGCTATTTCCCTACCTGTTCTGCCTACGCAGATGAAGCCATCCGCCGCTACGGTGCGTTGCGCGGAGGGTATCTGGCTGTCCGGCGTCTGCTCCGGTGTCATCCGTGGGGTTCCCATGGCCTGGATCCGGTACCTGATTTACCCAACCATTCCTCCCATTGTTGTCAACGGAAACCCTAAACATGGATATCCGCCGCACGGTCATTTTTATTGGCTTGGCCATTACTTCGTATCTCCTCATTCTTGCGTGGAATGGCGATTACGGTGTGAAGCCGCAAGACGCAGTACCTGTCACTGAATCTTCTGTGATCAGCCCGGATCTGCCGGACACCACAGCGGATGAAGCCGCTCATGCTGCGGATGCCCCGCAGATTGAAGGCCGCGCAGCAGAACCCGTGGTTCAGGCCACCGGTGAACTGATCCGTGTGTCCACCGACGTTCTGAACGTGGTCATCGATCCACGCGGTGGTGAAGTGGTTGAGGTGCGCCTGCCGCAGTACCCGACCTCTGTCGATCACAAAGACATTCCGTTCACTGTACTGGAGCGCAACGAGCGTCGCCTGTACGTGGCACAGAGTGGTCTGCTGGGTGCTGACGGTCCGGATGCCAAAGGCACTGCGCTGTACAGCAGCGAAGCAACCGCTTACTCACTGGCGGATGATCAGAACGAACTGCAGGTGGTGCTGACCACCCGTACCGACAAAGCCCTGGTGGAAAAAGTCTTCACCTTCCGTCGTGGTGATTACCTGATGGACGTGAATTTCCGCATCACCAACCAGTCGGCTGAAGCCTGGCAGGGTGTGTTTTACGCTCAGCTGAAGCGTGACGGTTCTGCGGATCCATCCAAAACCTCCAGCATGGGCATGTCGGCCTATCTGGGTGCGGCGCTGACCACCAAAGAAAACCGCTACAAGAAAGTGACCTTCAGCGATCTGGAAGAAGGCTCGTTCAAAGCGGTGGAAAACGGCGGCTGGGCAGCCATTCTGCAGCACTACTTCCTGTCTGCTTGGGTGCCGGCCAAAGACGTTGAGCACACCTACAATGGCCGTGCGGTAAAAGGTAACTACATCTTCGGTTTCTACGATGCACCAACCGTGGTGGCGGCCGGTGAAACCAAAGAAGTGGGCGCAAGCCTGTACGTTGGTCCGAAAGATCAGGACAGCCTGGCGAAAATCGCTGACAACCTGAACCTGACCGTCGACTACGGCTGGCTGTGGTGGATTGCCCAGCCACTGTTCTGGCTGCTGGAACACATTCACGCTCTGGTCGGTAACTGGGGTGTGGCGATCATCCTGCTGACCGTGCTGGTGAAGGCGATCTTCTTCAAGCTGTCCGCAGCCAGCTACCGCTCGATGGCGAACATGCGCAAAGTGGCGCCTAAGATGGCGGAAATCAAAGAGAAATACGGCGATAACCGCGAGAAACTCGGCCAGGAAATGATGGCCCTGTACAAGAAAGAGAAGATCAACCCGCTGGGTGGCTGTCTGCCGATTCTGGTACAGATGCCAGTGTTCATCTCTCTGTACTGGGTACTGATGGAGTCCGTTGAACTGCGTCAGGCGCCGTTCTTCCTGTGGATTCACGACATGTCCGTGATGGATCCATACTTCGTGCTGCCGCTGATCATGGGTGCGTCCATGTTCCTGCAGATGAAGCTGAACCCGACCCCACCGGATCCGATGCAGGCGCGCGTGATGCAGTTCATGCCGATCATCTTCACCGTGTTCTTCCTGTGGTTCCCGGCCGGTCTGGTACTGTACTGGGTAACCAACAACATCCTGTCGATTACTCAGCAGTATGTGATTACCAAATCGATCGAGAAGTCTGCCTGATTTCTCCCAACCGGCGCCTGATGGCGCCGGTTTCGTTTCTGCCCCCCGAAATTCCGCCCGTCCTGCCCTTCCTGTACAATTGCGCGTTTTCTCACCGCGGACTTCAGCCATGACTCAGGCGCTTCATCAGGACACCATCGCTGCTATTGCCACTGCCCCCGGCCGCGGCGGCGTCGGTATTATCCGCGTGTCCGGACCGAAAGCGCTGGAGATCGCCCGTGCCGTCAGTGGTCTTGAACCCAAACCGCGTTACGCCCATTACGGCGCGTTCACGGCCCGTGATGGAAGCGTGCTGGATGAAGGTCTGACCCTGTTTTTCCCCAACCCGCATTCCTTTACCGGCGAAGACGTCGTGGAACTGCAGGGCCATGGCGGTCCTGTGGTGCTTGATCTGCTGTTGAAGGAGGTGGTGGCACTGGGCTGCCGTCTGGCGCGTCCGGGCGAGTTTTCTGAGCGTGCGTTTCTGAACGACAAAATGGATCTGGCGCAGGCCGAGGCCATCGCCGACCTGATTGACTCTGCGTCGGAGCAGGCCGCCCGCTGTGCGTTGCGCTCGCTGCAGGGTGAATTCTCCAAGCGTGTGCACAGCCTGCTCGATCAGCTGATCCAGCTGCGCATGTACGTCGAAGCCGCCATCGATTTTCCGGAAGAAGAAATCGACTTTCTGTCCGACGGCAAAGTGGCCGCCATGCTGCAGGCTGTGGATAACGAACTGAAAGGCGTGCTGCGCGAAGCCAATCAGGGCGCTTTGCTGCGTGAAGGTATGAACGTTGTGATTGCCGGCCGCCCGAACGCGGGTAAGTCCTCGCTGCTGAACGCCCTGGCCGGTCAGGAACGGGCGATTGTTACTGACATCGCCGGCACCACGCGCGACGTGCTGAAAGAACATATCCACATCGACGGCATGCCGCTGCACATCATTGATACTGCCGGTCTGCGCGACGCCCCGGACGAAGTCGAGCGCATTGGTATTCAGCGCGCGTGGGACGAAATCAGCAAAGCCGACCGTGTGCTGCTGATGATCGATTCCAGCAAAGCCGCTGTGGAAGAAACCGATCCGGAAAAATTACTGCACGCCCTGTACGACGAACGCGGCCTGAAACAACAGGCCACCGACCTGCTCAACAGCGGCCGTGTGACGGTTATCCGCAACAAAGCGGACTTATCCACAGAGGTTATTGGTCTGGACGAGCGCGCTGGCTTTCCGACCGTCACCCTGTCGGCCAAGCAAAATGCCGGTGTGGATGTGCTGCGTGAGCATCTGAAACAGATCATGGGCTTTGAAGCCGCAGCCGAAGGTGGCTTCCTTGCCCGCCGCCGTCATATCGACGCCCTCAACCGCGCGCAGGAGGCACTGGATAACGGCCGTCTGCAACTCGAAGGCATGGGCGCGGGTGAACTGCTGGCGGAAGATCTGCGCATGGCACAGAAATCCCTCAATGAAATCACCGGCGCATTCAGCGCCGACGATCTGCTCGGCGAAATTTTCGGCAGCTTCTGCATCGGTAAGTAATCATCGCGGGCAAATAAACAGGCCGTTGGAACCTCCCGGTTCACAACGGCCTGATGCCCTGCTTTGGCTGAACTCAGACCGGCGTCAGCTGATTGTCATTGCGCCGGATTCCGGCAACTGGCTCACCAGTTGCGGGCCAACCAATCTGGCCGGTGTATAGGCCCCGCCTTTCACGGCGTTATTCTGCAGAAAATCCACCACCGCCAGCGACCCTGTGATGGTCAGGCTGTAGCCATTGGCGGTAAGGATGCGCGCCGTTTTACGCTCGCCACGGGCGTTGGTGACTTCACCCCAGACATGGGTTGGCATGACCGCGCGTTTGCTTTCGGAAGGCCCTTTTACCGATTTTTCGATACGGGCTTTCACCAGATTCTGTACCCAGCGGATGCCGAGCAGACGGCGGAAATAATTAGCGCGTTTGGCGCCGGCAATCATGCCCGGTGAACCCGGAATAAAGACCTCGATATTGGGAATGCCGGTGGTGTGAAACGCGGTCGACACATCGCCCCAGGGAATGCTCATCGCCAGCTTTTCGCCGTCACCAAAATCAATACGACGAACCTGATAGGCCAGAGGCACCGACACAATCTTGCCGTTGCGGCGGATTTTTCCGCCCTGCGCCAGACCTTCGACCGATGTCTTGGCGGTACCCGGTGAAAAGCCGGAACGGGAGTCGAAGCCGAGCGTCAGATGCGTGGCATCCGGCAGCGCTTCTTTTAACGCGGCGGCGACGCAGTCGGTCGGAATCACATCAAAACCGACGCCCGGACAAATCACGATGCCCGCTGTTTCGGCCTGTTGTTTCAGTGACTGCGCCAGTTCAAACACCGCAATTTCCCCCGTGATATCGAGGTAATGCGCTTTGGCCTGCAGGCAGGTATTCATCATAGGTTCGGCGGTGGCCGAAAACGGGCCGGCGCAGTTCAGCAGCAGCTGGCAGCCGCGAATGTTATTGGCGGCGTCGGCGACGTTATCCAGTGGAAAGGCAACCGCTTCGGTGCCCAGTTCCTGCGCCAGCTTCTGCACTTTATCCAGACTGCGTCCGGCCAGAATGGGTTTGAGCCCGCGTTTTACCGCCTCGCGTGCAATCAGCTCGCCGGTATAGCCGTTGGCGCCGTAAATCATCCACTTAAATGGGCTTGGGGAATTATTGTTATTGGTCATGTCATTGCTCCGCGTATCAGAAGGCATCAGGTGAGGATTCGACGCACCGACTCTATCCTTAAACTTAAGGTTAAGGTCAACGGATTTTTAACGACGGTGACTATTTAACCGTTGAGCTGCCCGCGGCGGCTGTGTATAAAGGCGCACCTCGCGAAAAACCGGCCGCATTTCAGGCCGGCACACACACCGGCGTTCTGCCGGTCAGCGTTTCCAACCCCCTTTTTTTCCGCCTGAGGCGATTGCAGAAAGGGCCCGGTGGAACGCCTGCGTTCCGCCCTGATTAACCGGAACGCACCATGAATAAAGCGCTCGTTATTATTTTTCTGACCATTCTGCTGGATGCCGCAGGACTGGGACTTATTTTTCCGATTTTACCGTCACTGTTGCAGCACTTGACGGGTGATGCTGATGTGGCACTGCTGATGGGGCTGTTAACGGCTCTTTACGCGCTGATGCAGTTTTTATTTGCCCCCGTCCTTGGCGCCTTGAGTGACCGCTATGGCCGCCGGCCTGTACTGCTGCTGTCGTTGGCTGGCATGGCGGTGAATTACGGCCTGTTGGCATTTTCAAACAGTCTGATTTTTTTGATTATCGGGCGGATGATTGCGGGCCTGACCAGCGCCAATCTGTCGGTGGCCTCGGCGTGTCTGACGGACGTCAGCACGCCCTCACAGCGCACGCGGTATTTTGGCTTATTTCAGGCCTTTTTCGGTGCAGGATTTATTCTCGGACCCGTACTGGGCGGGGTGCTCGGCGATATCGGCTTGCGCCTGCCTTTTCTGGCGGCGGCACTGCTGAGTCTGGCGAATTTTGTTCTCGCCTGGCGGGCGTTGCCGGAAACGCTCAGGCAGCCGTCGGCGGGCATGGGCTGGCGCGATCTGAATCCGTTCGCTGCGTTTGCCCGTGTCGTACCGGGCGTGAAAATTCTGGTGGTTCTTTTTTTCCTGTTCAGTGCCACCGGTGAAGCCTACGGCGTTTGCTGGGCCTTGTGGGGGCACGATGCTTTTCAATGGAATGGTGTTTGGGTGGGGTTGTCGCTCGGTGCGTTTGGTTTGTGTCAGGTGCTGGTGCAAGGGTTTTTACCCGGGCGAATCCGTGACCGGTTGGGAGATCGCGCTACCGTTCTGACCGGAATTGGCTGTGCGTCACTGGCCTTAACCGCGCTGGCGTTCAGTACGCAGGGGTGGATGGTGTTCGCCATTATGCCACTGTTTGCGCTGGGCAGTATCGGAGGGCCGGCGCTGCAGGCATTGGCGACGCAGAGTGTCGACAAACATGCTCAGGGACGATTGCAGGGCGTACTGGCGTCTGCGGTCAGTCTGGCGTCGGTGCTGGCGCCCCTGTTTTTCTCGGCGGTTTATGGCGGGGTACAGACGGTCTGGCCCGGCGCCGTCTGGCTGTCGGTGCTGGCTCTTTATCTGCTGGCTTTGCCTCTGGTGTTGCTGGCGACCCGGCAAGGTGTGATTGAAAGTACGAGTGACAGCGCTGCTGAAAGAGTGGCTGACGGAGCAGCTTAACGATAAGACATGAGAGTGGCCGACAACACGTTACCGCAGATACCGGCGAAGGCAGACCGTGGACAAAAGGTATTGTCCACGGTGCATTTTTCGCAGTTTTTTGCAGGTTTTACGCCGCCTGCTTAATCAGATAAAAATTGCCCTAAAAATTCCAGCGTACGGCCTTGTGCAATGGTCGCGGCGGGTTGGTTATACACAGCCGTACGGCCCCAGCAATTAAAGCCGTGATCGGCGTCGTATTCATAAATCACGGCATTTTTGCGTCCGGCAAAATGATGCTCAATCGCCTGACGTGCATCCTGCGGAATCAGGTGATCCTGCAGGCCATGATGGAAGGCAATGGGGGCGTGAATGTGATTGGCTTCGTGCAGGTAATTGGCAATGCCGCCACCGTAATAACACACAGCCGCATCGACCGTGGTTGCGGCAGCGGTGCGGAAGGCCAGCTGGCCGCCCATGCAGTAACCCATAACACCGACTTTTCCGCTCACCTGCGGCAGGGCTTTCAGCGCGGTGGTGGCGGTCACCACATCCTGCACCGCCAGATCACGGTCGATGCGGTTTAAATAATCGAATGCCGCGGCGTTGCCTTCGGTATCGTAATTCAGCGCGATTTTCGGGCCGAAACGCCAGTACACATCCGGGGCCAGCACCACGAAGCCGGCCATGGCGTATTGCTCGGCAACGGCCTGAATATGTTCGTTAACGCCCCAGATTTCCTGAATCAGAATTAAGCCCGGGCCGCGGCCGGCCGGCGGCAGCGCCAGATAGCCATTAAAGGTCTGACCGTTTTCTTCGCTGATGGTGATCCACTGATTATTCATGGCCACTCCTGGAGTGAATGGTGGTAGAAGGTTCGGCAACACCCGGTGCATCCGGGCGTTGCCATTCTGAGGGTTCGACTGTGGGATGGCGACGGGGTTTCCGTGTCACTGGCTGAACAGTGTTATCCGTTCGGTTGAGTCGCCAGTGCGTCTGCCAGAGGTGCCAGCTGATTTTCATAGCGGCGCCACTGCTCCAGACGTGACGTGGTCATGCTTTGCCGTACCTGCATCGCCGACAGGGTTTTTACCGGCCGTGGATTGGTGTGGAAATTCAGACAGGCATCGTCCCAGGGCAGGCCACAGAAATTCACCAGAGCGCGGATGACGGTGTCCGGGGCCTGTACCAGTTCTTCGTAGCGGACAACAAACACATCGGCGGTTTCGGGCTGACTGGCCAGCCAGTGACGGATCAGCTGGTCACTGGTGTTCCAGGTGTCGGCCAGTTCTTTCAGGTCGTAAGTAAACGCCATGCCATCGACAAAGAACTGGCGGTAACAGCCCCAGCAGTTGTCCATGGCATTGCGCTGACAAATCACAATTTTCGCCTGCGGCAATGCCTTGCGGATAACGCCGATGGCTTTGTAATTATTCAGATTTTTGTCAGTGAAAAATCCGCCATTCTGCAGATAGCGGGTCGTGTTCAGATAGTCGTCGCCAATGGCTTTCCAGTCGGCGTCGGTCAGGTCATTGGCCCACTGCGGAAAATCTTTTTTATTGCCTTTTTTCTGCAGCAACTTGGCGGTGGCGATGGGCAGGTCGTTAATTTCATCCCCCGCCATGACCAGCGGGTGGTTCGACAAAATCTGCTCGGTCAGCGTGGTACCGGAACGTGGCAGCCCGCAGATAAAAATCGGCACTGGCTGGTTGCCGGGTGTGTCAGCGTCGTAGTTGGTTGTACCGGGAATTTGTTTTTCTGCGGCCGGAAAAAATCCGGCAATCGACCGCGTTTGCGCCATTTCTTTTTCGTGTGCGTAATTCAGCGTGCTGCGTTTTAACGCCGCGCCTTGTTCGATATGGCTGAACTGCTCCGGGTAGCGGCCGGCTTTTTCATCGCTCATGCTCAGTGCGTAATGCAGCATGGCGCGCTGATGGGCGTTAAAGCGGGCGTTATCAGCCAGTAAGGCGACGCGCTGATATTCGTCATCGCTCAGAACACCAGCCATGTCCGCCCGGTTCCAGATGGCGCTGATGTTGTCGGGCTGCAGACGCAGGCAACGATTAAATTCTTTCAGCGCCCTTTCCGGCTGACCCATTTCTTTGAGCGTAATGGCCAGATGATTCACCACCTGAGCATTGGCCGGTTCCAGTGCGACGGCTTTTTCAATCAGGCTCAGCGCCTGAGGATAATTCTGCAGCATGCGGGCAGCGACCGAACCACTGACCAGTGCCGGCAAAAATTTATTAATGGCCGCCAGACAACGTTCGCTTTCCCGTGCCAGCGCCGCAAAATTGGCCATGTCGTGCAGTGCGCCGAACAGCGTCAGCCAGGGCGTGTCGAGGGCCGGCAGCTGCTGGGTCAGTTGCTGCGCCAGACTGAAGGCCAGTGGCCGGTTGCCCTGCTGCTGAGCCTGCTGCAGCAGACGCAGTGCGTCGGCGGCGGGCAAGGTTGCCGGTGGCTTGCCAGGCAATTGCAGCTGAATGGTTTTGAGCAGCAGTTTTTTGTGCTTTGGGTTGGCAGGGCTTGGGGCTTTGGCCACGACGACTTTCTCAGCAAACGATAATCAGGAAAGCCCCGGATTATGCACTAAGCCGGCGGTGAGGACAGGTTCTGGCGGGTAATGATCAGACAGATACAGCAAATGCCCGGCGGCCTTGCGCCGCCGGGTGCGTGTGTTTACACGGTTTTGTAGGCCTGCTCTTCCGCTTCCCACTGACCCAGCAGTTCACGGTTGTCGTGCATCCACGGATGAAAATCGCGACGGAAATAATCTTTGTAATCGCGCCAGATGGTAGGCACCAGACCGGGTTTGAAGAAGTAAAATTTAAAGCCGTTCCACCACACTTTCGGGTTGAACAGCTGGCCGTCTTTCCACAGGAAAATCGCCTGTACGGCAGAGGTGCGCAGGCAGAACATCAGGGTGATCACCAGCATGGTGAACACGCGCAGACGGTAGCTGCCCACGGCTTCCTGATACACGTCGTAGGCCACAGCTTTGTGTTCGGTTTCTTCAATCGCGTGCCAGCGCCACATTTGTTTGAACTGCGGGTGCATGCCTTCGGTGGCTTCCGGATTGGTCAGAATCTGGTGCGCCATGATGGCGGTGAAATGTTCCAGTGCGCAGGTAATGGACAGACGACGGGACGCCGGCAGCCATTTTTTCATCCAGATTTTTTCTCTTTTCTCGAAGCGCATGATGGCATCAATCGGATAGCCCCACTTCTTCAGGCAGTCGTTGTATTGCGCGTGCTCGTGACCGTGAATCGCTTCCTGTTTGATAAAGCCTTTGATCTGCTTCTGCAGTTGCGGGTCGGTGATCTTGTGCTGATTGTCGCGCACAGCGTCCATGAACATACGCTCGCCTTCCGGGAACAGACACGACAGGGCGTTCATAAAGGTCGAGCGGAAGGCGTCGTTGGCGTACCAGTATTTCGGAATGTCGTCGACGTCGAAGCCGAATTCCATTTTCCGGCCCGGAATATCAATGCTGGCGCTGATGGCCTTCGCCTTCTGCAGTTCAATCGTCATGTTGCACCTCTGCTGACCGCGTGATGACACAAAGCGGTACGTTATTCTCGTTATGACAACAGCATAGGCGTCACCCTGCTGTGCCAACAGGTGAAGCAGAGACAAGTTTCAGGGGTTCAATCCGGCCAAAGTGTCCGCGGAGCACCGCCGGCGTCATGAATAGGTCTGAATTTTGTGGGGAAGGCCCTTCATCGGCGCTAAAATTACATCAGAAAACGGTAGTTACCCTGTCTGGTAACCACAGCCCGTGGATGAGGTTCTGTCTCAGGGAGACATTCACCGCATTATGCCTTCCCCGTATCGCCGCTCACTGACCGCCTGCCCCTTCTGCGGTGGTTCAAGACTCAGCACAGTAACCGAAGATGGTTGCTCTTACGTTCTCTGCGACACCTGCGGCGGGCGCGGTCCTGCGTGTCTGACCGGTTCCGACGCTCAGGCCGGATGGCAGCGCAGCGCCAGTCCGCAGTTGCTGATCCGCGAGCTGATCGACGCCACGCCGTCCATGGTGCTGGTGGTCGATCAGCATGAGCGTTACCTGCTGGTCAACAAGGCGGTGGGCGAGCTGTTTAATTGCCCTGTAGAAGACATCATCGGCCGCTGCGTTGAAGATTTTGTCACCCAGCCCGAGGTGCTTGAATTCACCCGCAACTCCATCCGTCAGGCGTTTACCGCCAAAGGGGTGATGCGGGTCGATGAAACCCTCTACGACCCATCGCGGCGCGAGCGCAGTAATTTCGTGACCCTGAAAAAACAGCTGTTATTCGGCCCGGATAAAATCCCGGCTGTGCTGCTGATTGCCACCGATGTGACCGCGCTGAAACGCGCCAACCGCGAAATCGCCGAGCGCGAAAAGCGCTACATCGAAGCCATGGCGGCGTCCGGTGAAGGCATCTGGGAACTGGATCTGCGCAATCTGCTGATCGCACACAACAGTCATCTGCCCGAAATCTACGGGTTTGATGCGTCGTATTTTGAAGTGTCGGCCAATTTCCTGTTCGACCGTATTCACCCGGACGACCGCGCCTGGGTGCGCGAGTCGTTCACGCACGCGATGGAAACCGATGGCGAGTACGAATCCCAGCACCGGGTCGTGCGCGACGATGGCAGCACCATCTGGATCCGCAACCGTGCCCGCGTGGCCGAGCGCGATGAAGACGGCGCACCGCTGCGCGTGATCGGCAGCACCCGCGATATCACCCAGCGCAAGCAGGCGGAAGCCAATCTGGAAGAAGCCCGCCGTGAATTGGAGCGTACCAATAACCAGCTCGAGAATCTGGTGGAAGAGCGCACCTCGGAACTGGTGCAGCTGAATCTCGAACTGCAGTCGCTGGCGCGGCGCGATTCCCTGACCGGACTGGCCAACCGTCTGGCGGCCGACGAACACCTGTTGCAGGAGTTCGCCCGTTTCCGCCGCCACAATCAGCCCTATACGGTGATGCTCGCCGACGTTGATCACTTCAAGCAGGTGAACGACACCTTCGGCCATCCGGTGGGCGATAAAGCCCTGATGCACGTGGCCAATCTGCTGCGCACCAACCTGCGTGAAACCGATCTGGTGGCGCGCTATGGCGGCGAGGAATTTCTTCTGCTGGTGCAAACGCAGGATACCCAGACCGCCCAGCAACTGGCTGAAGGCATCCGCCGTCTGGTGGAGGTCACCCCGGTGTCGGCCGGACTGTCGCTGACCATCAGCATTGGTGTTTCCGCGGTGGAAGACGCCGACACCGACGCCACTGATGCCCTGCGCCGGGCAGACAAACTGCTCTATCGCGCCAAGGCCGAAGGCCGCAACTGTATCCGTTCCTGACGCTGAGCGCGGCGGTTGTGTCTGTTGTGGCGTTTTCTTCTGTTGTGGCCGCGCTGCTGGCGGTTAAAGGTGCCCGACCTTCACCAGAATCAGGGTTTCTTCATCCACAAACGGATGGTGCTGGCTCATGTGCGGGCTGCGCAGCCAGGTGTGCTGTGGATAATCGCCGTGCTCATCGCGGAAGCAGCCTTTGATCACCACAATCTCTTCGCCGCCCCAATGGCGGTGCGGCTGAAACACCTCGCCCGCTGGCCAGTGCACCAGCGCGGTACTGGCGCCCTGATGCTCATGCAGCGGACACACGCTCAGATTACCGATGCCCGGCCGCCACTGTCGTTGTTCAGGGCGGATGCGCACCGGCGTCAGATCATTCTCAGCAAACTGATTGAGCTTTACGAAAATCAGGCAGCCCTGTTCCGAATAGGGCGCGTGTTCTGAACCCGGTGGATTGCGCAGATAACTGCCCACCGGGTAGTCGCCCGTTTCATCGCTGAACACGCCTTCCAGCACGAGAATCTCTTCGCCCAGCGGATGGCGGTGACGGGGAAATACGGCCCCCGGCAGATAGCGTACGAAACTGGTGGTTTGCCCGTGCTCGGGCGCTTCCCGTTCCAGTGGCCGGCGCTCGACCGGCGCCTGTGGCGCGCGCAGCCAGGGCTGATCATCCGGGCGGATCACCACCACTTTGCTGCGGTCCATATTGATCGGCTGAAATGTCGGATTACTGCTCATCATCACTTCTACAAACGGGTCAGGGTCGACAGCCACTGGCGGGTGGCCTCAAGACGCAATGGCTGTGGCTGGTCGCGGTCGAGCAGCAGCGCGCCTTCCAGCGAGCTGACGATGACGCGCGCCAGTTCCGGCCGGGCCAGTGGCAGCAGGTGCGCCCGCGCCAGCGTGTCGGCTACCCAGTCTTCCAGCCGCTGCAGAAACCGTTGCACGGCCTGCCGTTGTTCTGCTGTGGTTTCGTCACCGGCGGCGGCAAAGGCCAGACACAGACACTGCTGCTGCTGTTGATGACTGTCGATAAACAGCCCGGCCAGTTGCTGCAGCGGGCTGCTGACCCCGGCGCAACGCGCCTCAAGCTGGGCGAAAAAGGCGTGTTCGTAGTCGCTCACCAGCTCCTGCAACAGGGCGTCGCGGTTGTCGAAGTGGTAATGCACCGAGCTGCTTTTTATCCCCAGCACCTTGCCCATCTCGCGGAAGCTGGCGGCGTGCAGGGTATGGCGGCGGATCTGTTCGGTGGCGATCTGTTTCAGCTGCTGGCGGGTATCACTCATGCGCTGTGGCTCGTGTCGGGTCTGGCGCCAACAGTAATCTAACACCCGTTAGATGGCAACGCCGGCGAGCCGGCATAAAAAAGCCCGCACAAGGCGGGCAAAGGTTGCAGACTGTGATCAGCGGGCCGGCAGGGAGGCGTAGTCATTCACCGTGACGTCGCGCACCAGGCGCAGACGCAGGTTGTAGCCGTTGCGCTGGCAGGCCCCCATCAAAGGTTTGTCACCGCTCATCTGCAGGCAGATGTTGGATATCGCGGTGTTGATATCGTCATTGCCAATGATGCCGGTCGCGACCGGTGTACTGGTGGCAAAATGATCCGGATACGAGCCATAGGCTGGCGTGTAGCCAGAATACTGGTTCGGGAAATAGGCAGGGTTTACAAAGCCTTCGGTACCCACGCCGCTGCAGTCATTAACAATCGACCACAGCTCGTTGATGTTGGGTACGCGCCAGTCGGTATGACCGCCGGTGGCGAAGTAGCCGCTGGGTGTGGCCGCTGCAGCATCGGTTAACGCAGTACCGGTGCGCATGACAAAGACAACCGGGTCGCCATTGCTATCGAGGTCGGAGACACAGCTCACTTCGCCGCTGACGCTGTCCACTTCACGTACCATGCCATAGCTGCATTGAGCCCACATCAGGCCGGTATTGCGATCAATAACCGTGCCGTTGCCGGTATCAATCAACGATGGGTTATTACATTCGGTGCTGGCAGCCTGAGCAGCCATGCTCAGGGGCAACAGCAGGGCGGCGCCCAGAGTCGCAAATACATTGTTCATCATGAAATCCTCAATAGCTCACTAAGCGGGCGAAGTGGCCAGCGTAAACACAGCTGCCGCTGCTGCTGGTTGGCTTAATACAAGAACTGTCTTTTGCTGTGGTGCCCAATTGCTGACCACCGGTTTTAAAAGCGGCAGATATGTATTTATTGCGCGCATCAATGATGTGTATTGCGTCTGAGTTGCCCAGCACCTGCGTGGCGGTTAAGTAGCCGGAATTGATAAAGGTTTCGTAGCCGCCACTGCTGCCGATGGCCTCGGTGCTTTTAATCTCGAACGCCCCCAACTGTGGATAGGTGCTGGTGCTGACATCCACTGCGCTCATATCGAGAATGCTCAGCATTTCCTGCTGCGATGGCAGGCGCCAGTCGGTCTTACCACACAGCTGGTCGTTGTTGGCCTGATTGATCAGGTAATCCACTGAACCTGAAAAAGCGACATCGGCAACCTGGCCGGTAGCCAGATAGGCTGCATCGCCAGCGAAATTAAACGTACGACGGCCGTCGTACAGGCTGGCGTCGTCGGTGAAGTCATCGTTCAGCGCGATAGTGGTGTCAGTCTGTTTAACTTCCCAGGTACGGCCGGTCACGTTGTCGCGTACGCAGCGCCAGGCTGTTGCACTGTTGGCCACTTCGTTACCGTTGACGTCCAGTTTGGTGAAATCGAAGCCCTTCGGGCCGGCACCGACTTTTACCAGAGCGGTGTTGGCATCACGGCCGTTCACACCGTCCTGACCGGCGGCTGCCGGAGCGGTGGCGCAGTCGGCGCTGTTGGAGCCAAGGCTATTAACCGTGCCAAAGCACTTGTCGTAGCCGGTGTCGTTCATCGCGCCGGCAACAACGGCCAGATCATCTGACTGATAAGCCGTGCCTTCTGCCACAACCAGCACATGTTGCAGGCCGTTGTTCGGTGTGACGACACGGCATGGGGACGCACTGCAGCTGACGTTTTGTCTGCTTGTGGCTGGTGAATCCGCATCAATGGCCGAGTTATCCATGTATACGGTGTATGACGTGGCGCCAGTGACCGCTAGCCAGTTCAGTACCACACCTTCAGCATGTGGCTGGGCGCTGATCGCCAGATTCTGACGTGGCTCTTCGTCGGTGCCGTCGCCGCCGGAAGTGTCGCCGCCTGAGTTATCACCACCTGATGTATCGCCGCCTGAGTTGTTACCACCGGACGTATCACCACCCGATGTGTCGCCGCCAGAGTTGTTACCACCGGACGTATCGCCGCCTGAGTTGTTACCGCCGGACGTATCACCACCTGAGGTATCACCGCCCGTGTTGTCGGAGGACGATCCGCCGCTGCCGCCACCACAGGCGGCCAGCGTGGCGGCCAGTAAGGCCACCATCAATTGTTTGTTCAGCTCGTAAGCCATAACGCATTCCTTTTGTGCTGAGAGGGACCGGTCAAAAGTTGACTGGTTAACCAGTATTTTTCTCAGGCACAGGCAGGGCGGCATCTACCAGCTGGTATAAAAAACGGAGCAGTAACAAAGGGATACAAAAAAGCCCGCACAAGGCGGGCATAAACGGCGGTTAACTCCGGGGGCGGGTTAATCGCGCACGCGGTAATACCAGGTGGTGCTGCCATTGTCGGTATTGCGGGTGAATACCACAGGCTCGTCATCAATGGTGGTGACAACGGCTTTGCTGACGTTGCCGCCGTCGAAGCCGTTGAAGCCGGTGTCGTTGCCGGTAGCCGGGAACAGCTCGGACGACTCAGTCGCGCTGCCCGGGTTGCTGGTGACGATCACGCCGCTGGCAGAACCTAGCAGGCTGTAAACAATGGCATCGGCTGAGTGGTTAACAAACTGCACCTTCAGGGCCGCAGTAACGTCAGCAATATTCTGCGCCACACCGAAGTTCAGCTCAGAGGCGATGTAGTTGTCGGCATCCAGCAGGGTGGCGTTGCTGATGGTCAGGCTGTCACCACCAGTGATCTCGTAGATACCGCTTTCCTGACGGGTACGGATTTCAGTCAGGTCGGCCACGCCCGGGCGGAACACCAGTTTGCTGCCGCGGGTCCAAATACTCATAAAGGCCATTTTGCTGCGGGTTTCCAGACGGTAAACGCCCAGTGTGTTCAGATAGCTGCTGCTGGTGGTCTTCAGGGTGGGTTCGCCGGCAAAACCAACAAAGGTTTCACCCGTTTCACCGGTCAGTGTCAGGGGTTTGGCGTAGCAGCTGGTCTGCCAGCCTGAGTTCTGATTGACGCAGTAATACGGGTCTTTCCACACATTCACCTGCAGACTGCCATCACCAAAGGTTTGCAGACCATAACGACCGGCCAGCAGGTAGCCACCCGCCGGATTCACCACCAGAGACGAACGGACATGGGTGCCGTACGGCAGGTTGCTGCCACGCATGCTGATGTTGGTGATGGCTTCGGCAAAGCGCACGATGCCGTTGCCCATCATGCCGGTCCAGACTTCGTCAAAGTCGTCCGTTGTTCCCGCTCCGTTCATGTAAGGATTTGTGTGGGTGCTGGCGGCAAAGGCGAGGTTGGTGCTGTTTTTCGCCAGTTTGACGTCTTTAACGTGCAGATTCGGGTAGTTTAGGCGGGTCGCAGTGGCGAATGAACCGCTGCCTGTGCAGGTAACGGCGTCAGCCACCACGCTGCAGCTGCGGAAATGGAAGTCGGTGGCATCGTTAGTGGCAATATTGGTGTTGTCGGCTTCGGCAACGTTAAAGCCCCAGGCCACGGCCGCGGTATGGTCGGTGCCTTCCGATACCGCCAGTGTAAGGCCATTGCTCAGCAGGCTGTTATGGCGGTTGGCTTCTGCAGCAGAAGACATATCACCACTGGCCAGCGTCGTGGCGAACGGTTCAACACAGCTGATCATCATTATGTTGAATTCGTTTTCCCCATAGCTGCAGCGCTTGACGTGCAGAGTATCGGTCATCACGCTGCCGCTGAATGAAGAGACGATATAGGCCAGCCAGACGGAGTTGTCAGAGCGGTCCGCCATCAGTGCCATCGGCACATCGCCAATATAGTTTTCCAGTGAAACCGGCATGCCCAGCGGTAAGGTGGACTGAGCGCTGTCGATGGTCATTGGCGTAGCCTGAGTCGGGTCGATGCCTACATAGCTCAGGTACGGGCTGGCGAATTGCCGGCCACTACTGACGTCGATTTTGGTGCTGAGAATCCAGTTACCATCCGCCAGCAGCTGGCCATTGATGTCTCTCGGCGTTGGTTGGGTGTACGTGTGGTTGGCCACGCCAACCTGCAGCGCTGTCATGCTGTTGGTGATCAGGCGGGTGGTTGGCGTGTCAGTAGAATCGCCACCGCCGGATGAATCACCGCCGGATGAATCACCGCCGGATGAATCACCACCGGATGAATCACCACCGGATGAATCACCACCGCCGGAAGAATCACCGCCGGATGAATCACCACCGGATGAATCACCACCGGATGAATCACCACCGGATGAATCACCACCGGATGAATCACCACCGGATGAATCACCACCTGAGGTATCGCCGCCCGGGTTTTCACCAGAGTTATCACCAGAGTTATCACCAGGCGTATTGGAATTAGCGTCGTTATTGGCGGAGTCGCCGGATGAACCGCCACCACAGGCGGTCAGGGTGGCTGCCAGCAGCAGGGTAATCAGTTGCGTTTTCATGAAATTCTTCCTGAATGAGAGGTGTCCGTCAGGAAACTGACCGGATGGGCGGGATTTTGCGTTTTTGGCCTGAGCGCCTCATATCCAATCTGGTATAAAATGCGGCGCATTGTGCCCACAGGCCCGGCCCTTCTGCCGGCCGCAGTCAGTTGTTCAGGAAGAATCTGATGAGTAGTCGCGACAGCCGCGAACAGGCCCTTGTTCAGGAAGTGAATACCGACGACATCCGCCGCATGGTGATGTCGGTCATCCAGAATCAGCAGGATTACGACGCCCTGCTCAGCTATCTGGAGCCGGTCACCCGCCGTGGCGGGCCGCTGACGGCGGAAGCCACCATGCAGCTGGCGTTGCTGATGAACGACGTCGAACAGCAGGCCGCGCTTAACGATCAGCTGTACAGTCTGGTCAAAGACGAAAGCGCGCCGACCCTGGTGCTGACCGAAGCTGGCGTGATCCTCACCCAGAACCATTCTGCCGCTAGCCTGTTCCACTCCATGGACGGTGACAACTACGCCCGCCTTGGCGTCAGTGCCCGCGCCTTCGAAGATTTCCAGCGCCGTATTTTTATCCACCGTGGGCCCACGCTGCTGCAGACCTACCCCGGGCCGGAGAAAGACACGCCGCTGATCATGACCGCCACCTACTACGAACCGCACCGCGTGTTTGTGCTGCAGTCGCTCGAATGCCGCTGGCCGGAATCCATCGATCAGGCGCTGCAGGAGCTGTTCGGCCTGACCGCCTCCGAGCGCGATATCCTTGCCTGTCTGGCGCAGGGCATGAGCGCCGAGAGCATCAGCGAGCAGCGCGTGCGGGCGCTGGGCACTGTGCGTCAGCAGATCAAAAGCCTGATGCAGAAGCTGGGCACCAACCGCCAGAATCAGGTGGTGTCACTGGGCTCGGCGATCGCCAACCGCACTCAGGGCACAGTGCAGAAGCACAGTCAGCCGGGGCTGATTTCCCCTTGTCCGCTGGAACTGGGCGAGCTGGTGAGCAACAACCGGCTGGTGGGCTGGCGCCGCTACGGGCGTAAGAGCGGCCATCCGGTGATTCTGCTGCACGGGCCGTTTTTCGGCGCCGGCGATTTCGAGCGCGACCGCGAGCTGGCTCATGAATACAACCTCTGTGTGTGGATTCCCGAACGTCCGGGGTACGGCCGCACCCCGCCGGCTCCGCGCGACGCCGATCCGCTGGATGTGCAGGTGGCCGACGTGCTGGCGCTGATGAAAGATCAGGGCATCGATAAGGCCTGTCTGCTCAGTCACGAAGCCGGGCTGATTCCGGCGCTGGCGCTGGCCACCCGCTATCCGAAACGGTTTACCGGTCTGCTGGCGGTATCGCCGTCGGGCCACTTCAAGCCGGGGGTGGATCTGGAAGGGGTGCCGCGCCAGCAACGGATGTTGTTGTGGGCCGCGCGTCATGCGCACTGGATGCTGCGCATGATGATCCGTCTGGGCATGGTGCAGGTGCGTCAGCTGGGGCCGGAACGCTGGGTTGAGGCCATTTTTGCGGATTCTCCTCACGACCTGGAGGTGCTGCACGCCGATGCCGTGCGTCAGGGGAAACTCGGCACCTACCACTACAACTACAGTCAGAACGGCGCCGGGCTGGAGCTGGATGTGCAGCAGACCACCACCGCCTGGGATCAGATGGTAAGCGAAGTGCGTCAGCCCTTTGTGGGCATCATGGGTGGGCGCAACCACACCACGCCGCCGGATTTTGTGCGCACCCTGTGTGATCTCAACCCGGCGCTGCGTCTGCATGAAATTGCCGACGCCGGACAGACGCTGTCGATCTCCCATGCGCACGAGGTGTTTGCTGAGCTGGCGGCCATGATCAGCAGTACTCAGGTGTAAATCCTCTCAAGACCTGCCCTTTGCGGCCGATTGCTATGCTTATGTCAGACATACGTTTCAGCAGGAGTCGGCCGTGCCGCGTTTTCCCTTGTTTGTCGCCCTCAGTGCTGTGCTGTTGGGCGGTTGTATTGCCAAAGAAGATGCCAGTGTCACCAACGAACAGGGCGACGAGGTATCCGATCCGACGCTTGCCCTGAATGGCTTCTGGGATGGTCAGTTTGACCAGAGCGGCAGCCTGCGGGTGCTGGTTTACAACGGCACTGTGTACGCGCTGGACGAAACAAACGGCTATTACGGCACTGTGGTACTCAACGACGATACCAGCATCGCCAGCTTTGCCCTGACCGCCTACGAGCTGTCGGAGAACGACACCACCGGCAATCAGTACGTCGCCGATGGCAACGACGAAGACTACAGTCTGGCCGGCCTGCTGTTCAGCAGCGAGTCGACGGACGACACCTTAGTGGGCGATTTCGCCAACGATGCCGACACCGGCAGCTTTTCGCTGACCAACGACGATACCTGGGACAACAACTCGGCCCTGAGTCTGCTGGCCGGCAAGTGGACCGCCACCGGCTACGAGTTCTACATAGAGCCGCTGAGCAGCAAAGCGTCGTTCAAGGGCATCAGCACGGATGCGTCCGGCTGTACCTTTGAAGGCGACATCACCCTGATCGACAAGAGTTACACCCTCTACGCCGTCAGCCTGCGCGAGCGCAAAAACTGCACCGGCTTTAACGTCACCGACGCCACAGGCTATGCCGCCATCAACACCGACGGCCAGCTGGAGGTGTATCTGCGCAAAGACACCGACCTGCTGTTCATGATCTACACGGCGCCGACCACCACAACAACGGATACGACGACCGACACCACCACAGACACCACGACGCAATAGTCTGTGTGCCGTGACGACGAAGGAGGCTCTGGCCTCCTTTTTTGTGTCTCCCTCTTGCGCCCCTGTTTTTGTTTCTCTGCTGCGCGGATTCCGGGGGGTTCCGGGTGCGGCCGCACGGTCAGTTTGTGTGTATAAATCTGTGATTAACTTCGGGTTATCCGGTCAGAAAGCAGCGGATTCTGGCGGGATTATTTTCCGTAAATATCCTGTGGTTAAAATTACCAACAGTTATCAACAGAGTTATCCGGCACTGAAGCCCTTGATTGCACGGGCTTATTCACAGAAGTCCACGGTTGTTAACAAAAACTCTTAACATGCCAGATCCATATGTGGATAAAGTGGATAAGTGCTTTGGTTAAAAATCGCACAGTGCTATGCCACTTCCCTGAGAACACTGGTATACTCCGCGCCCTTTTCTCCTGCGCCGGTTGCGGCGGTTACTGATTTCCGAGGTGGTTTGTGGATTATCCTGTCCGTTATGACGTCATTGTGGTCGGTGGTGGCCATGCCGGTACTGAAGCGGCACTGGCGGCAGCGCGTACCGGGTGTAAGACCCTGCTGCTGACCCACAACACCGACACCGTCGGCGTGATGTCGTGCAACCCGGCCATCGGTGGTATCGGTAAAAGCCATCTGGTGAAGGAAATCGACGCCCTTGGCGGTGCCATGGCGCGCGCTACTGACAAAGCCGGTATTCAGTTCCGCATTCTCAACAGCCGCAAAGGCCCGGCCGTGCGTGCCACCCGCGCTCAGGCAGACCGTCAGCTGTACCGCGCCGCCATTCGTCAGATTGTGGAAAACCAGCCGAATCTGGATATCTTCCAGGCCGCCTGTGACGATCTGATCGTGCAGGGCGACGGCGTCGGCTCGACCGTGTGTGGCGTGGTGACCAACACCAATATGCGCATTCACTCCACCACTGTGGTGCTGACTGCCGGTACGTTCCTCGGCGGACTTATCCACATCGGTTTCGAGAACCACTCCGGTGGCCGAGCCGGTGACCCGCCGTCGATTGCCCTGTCCAAGCGTCTGCGTGAAATGCCGTTTACCGTTGGCCGTCTGAAAACCGGTACCCCGGCGCGTATTGATGCGCGCAGCGTTGATTTCTCGGTCATGCAGGAACAGCCGGGCGACACGCCGCTGCCGGTGATGTCCTTTATGGGCTCTGTGGCCGAACACCCACAGCAGGTGAACTGCTACATCACCCACACCAACGAGCGCACCCACGACATTATCCGCGCCAACCTGCACCGCTCGCCTATGTACGCCGGCGTGATCGAAGGTATTGGCCCGCGTTACTGCCCGTCGATTGAAGACAAGATCAACCGCTTCGCCGACAAAACCAGCCATCAGGTGTTCGTTGAGCCTGAGGGTCTGAACAGCACCGAGCTGTACCCGAACGGTATCTCCACCTCGCTGCCGTTTGATGTGCAGCTGGATCTGATCCACTCCATCCGTGGTTTCGAAAACGCCCACGTCACCCGTCCGGGCTACGCCATCGAATACGATTATTTCGATCCGCAGCAGCTGAAGCACAGCCTCGAAACCAAGTGCATGAACAACCTGTTCTTCGCCGGTCAGATCAACGGCACCACAGGTTACGAAGAAGCCGGCGCCCAGGGCCTGCTGGCCGGTATGAACGCCGCCCTGCGTGCGCTGGAAAAAGACGCCTGGATTCCACGCCGCGATCAGTCGTACATCGGCGTACTGGTCGACGACCTGATCACCATGGGCACCAAAGAACCGTACCGCATGTTCACCAGCCGCGCCGAATACCGCCTGGTGCTGCGTGAAGACAACGCCGACCTGCGTCTGACCGAAATCGGCCGCGAACTGGGCGTGGTGGATGACGAACGCTGGGCTGCGTTCTCGACCAAGAAAGAAGCCATCGAACAGGAAACCGCGCGCCTGAAGAGCACCTGGATTCAGCCGGGCACGCCGGAAGCCGCTCAGGTCGAAGCCATGGGCGAAACCGCACCGGTACGCGAATACAACCTGTACGACCTGCTCAAGCGTCCGATGCTGGAATACGCCGGCGTGGCGACCCTGAAAGGCGAGCCGGTTGCCGACCCGCAAGTGGCGGAACAGGTGGAAATTCAGGCCAAGTACGACGGCTACATCGCCCGTCAGCTGGAAGAAATCGACCAGCTGCGCCGCTATGAAAACACCAAACTGCCGACCGATCTCGATTACGACGCCATCGGCGGCCTGTCGAACGAAGTGAAACAGAAACTGCGCACCCTGCAGCCGGAAACCCTGGGTGTGGCCTCGCGCATTTCCGGCATCACGCCGGCGGCTATCAGCCAGATTCTGATTCACCTGAAAAAGAAAAATGCGGTGAACAAGTTAAGCGCCTGATCTGAATCCGGCACTTTTCACACCCTGAAAGCGAAAAGGGGCTTGATACGCATCAAGCCCCTTTTTTATTGCCCTGCCACACTGAATCCCTGAGCCAACACCAGGGGATACGACCATGAGCGGCGAACAACAGATTATCGACTTCCTGCTGCAGCAACTGGATGACGCCGCCGCGCAGGAGAAAAAGCTGAACAAGGCGTATCTGGAAGACATTCTGTTTACCCAGCTGCTGGGCCGGCTGGCGGAACGGCGCACAGAAAAAGACATACTGCATCAGGTGCAGTACAACCTGACCTTCGAGCAGCGCAACATCAGCAAAGACGAGCTGGTGGTTACGCGGGGCTGTTAAGCGGCAGGCGGATGGTAACGCACAGGCCTGTGGGCTCATTGGCCTGCAGCGTCAGCGTGCCCTGATAGCTGGCGACGATATCGCTGACGATCGCCAGCCCGAGTCCGCTGCCGGCGGGACCGGATTCATCAAGGCGGGTGCCGCGTTGCAGCAGCCGTTCCTGCTCGGCCTGCGCGATGCCGGGGCCGTTATCACAGACCGTTATCTGCCAGGTGCTATCCGCCTGCTGCAGACTCACGTTCACTTCGCCGCCACCGTACTGGCAGGCGTTATCCAGCAGATTACCCAGTAATTCCAGCAGGTCGTCGCGGTCCTGCGGCAGAACTGCGTTGTCGTCATAGTGAGCTTCGATGCGGGTTTGCGGGTAAAGCTTGTGCAGTACCTGCAGCAGCGGCGGTAAATCGTCGGCTACGGTCAGCTGCCGGCCCGGTGATGACATGCCGACAATGCGCGCGCGTTTCAGCTCGCGCTGAATCAGGGTCTGCAGTTGTTGCAGCGCATCGCTTTGTTGTTGCTGTTGCTGTGGACTGAGCTGGTCGCAGAGCAGCTGCAGTTGCTGCAGTGGCCGTTTCATTTCATGGGCCAGATTGCCCAGCGCGTTGCGCGAACGGCTTACTCTTTCCTGCAGCAGGCTGAGCAGGCGGTCGACCTCTTCTGCCAGTGGCTGTACTTCCTGCGGATAGGCCTGCTGGCCGGAACTCAGGCTATCAAGCTTACCGAGACGCAAGGCCTGCAGCTGCTGTTGCAGCGGTTGCAGGCGGGCAAACACGGCACGCAGCAGGCGCCTCTGAATCACCAGCAACAGCACCAGCAAGGCCGCCAGCAACAGCAGAGCCGCGAGCCGGTAGCGGTTGAGTTGCTGACTTAGCGGGCCGATATCCTCTGCCAGCCATAAGGTCAGGTGCGTGCCGTCGACACTGACACCCTGAGCCAGACTCAGCCATTTTTCGTTCTGCAGGCCAGCCTGCTGCCAGTGGCGCTGCTCGCCGGGCGGCAGTTGTTGCTCCGGGGCTGACTGATCCCATAACGAACGGCTGCGCAGGCTGACGGCCGCCCCGCTGACACTGAAGTAATGCCCGGAATACACCCGCTGATACAGGGTGCCGAGGCGGCTGTCGTCCACCTGCCATTGCCCCTGTTCATCACGGGTCAGGGCCGCCAGCAGGCTGTCTGCGTCGTGCTGCAGGCGGCTTAATACGTAGTGGCTGGTGAGCGAACGCACGCCGGCATCGGTCAGCAGCATCAGCGGCAGCATCAGCAGCACCAGGCTGATCAGCCACTGCCGGCGCAGCTGTTGCTGCAGCGACATCATGCGCTGTGCTCCGTTGCCAGCTGATAGCCCTGCCCGCGGCGGGTTTCGATAAAGTCTTTACCAAAGTGCTGACGCAGGCGGTTGATGTACACCTCCAGCACATTGCTGTCGCGTTGCTGCTCTTCTTCGTACACGTGTTCGCTGAGACGGGTTTTGGAATGCACCTCGTGCGGATGCTGCATCAGGTAGCGCAGCAGGCGGAATTCGATGGCGGTGAGTTGCAGTACGCGGCCATCAGTCGTGGTTGCCTGCTGGCGTTCGGTATCCAGCGTCACGCCGCGCCAGCTCAGTTCGTTGCTGGCCTGACCGCCGTGACGGCGGACTATGGCTTCGAGGCGGGCCAGCAATTCGGCGGTATGAAAAGGCTTGCCCAGATAGTCGTCGGCACCGGCTTTAAGGCCATCGACGCGCTCGTGCCAGGCGTCGCGGGCGGTGAGAATGAGCACCGGCACACGGTTGGCGCGTGCGCGCCAGCTGCGCAGTACATCAAGGCCGCTTTTACCGGGCAGGCCCAGATCCAGCACGATCAGATCCGGGTGCAGTTCGTCGCCGAGAAATTCGCCATCAACGCCGTTATCGGCCGTTTCAACTGCGTAACCGGCGCCGCGCAGAACCGGTAACAGCGCCTGCACCAGTGCCGGGTCGTCTTCAATCAGCAGCAGTTTCATCAGTCGGTTTCATCCTCCAGCCACCGGCCACTTGCGGCGTCGACTTCGGTCTCGTGGCGCTCGCCGTGGGCATCGCGCCATTTGAGTTCGTAGATCAGGCGGTTGTCTTCGTATTCGAGCTCGGCATCCAGCAGGGTGCCGGGCAAGGGCTGTTTCTGCAGTATGGCTTCCAGCGACAGTATCTCACCCTGCTGCACCCAGACCCTGACCTGTGCCGGGTCCGGGTGCTTGCCGGCCTGAGCCGGATTAATCATCCCAACGGCCAAAGCCAGGAATATCCACTGTGTGTTCATTGAATTTCCCCTGAGCTGCGTCGCGGTGACAGCTGTCACATTGGCTGAATGAACCGACCTGTGGATTGCCGCTGACCAGGCGCTGCGGAATCTCACGGTGCTTGCGCGTGAAGTATGGCAGTTCGGTGATGCGCAGTGGAGTCTCATCGTAGGCTAAGCGGGCTGTGAAGCGGCTGTGGTTACTGGTGCTGTTGGCACTCAGGTAGGCCAGCAGTTCGGCCTGCAGTGCCGGGTCAACGGATGCGTCTTCGCCATAGTGGTCTTCCAGCGAGGTCATGATGGTCTGCCAGCTGCGTGCGGGCAGAAACTTTGCCGGATACGGCACGTGACAGCTGCCGCATTCGCTGCGGTATTGTTCGGCATCGGCCAGCGATGTGCCCGGTGACGCCGGTGGTTCTGCTGGCATGTCACGCATGCGGTCGTCGCGGTTTTCGCTGTACCGGCGGTCGCCATCATCATCGTCCGCATGCGACTGATTGTTCAGCGTGCTCAGACCATACAGGCCGAGCGTGAGCGCACCACCCAGCATGAGCGTACCGGTGAAAAAGCGCAGCGTATTTAAAGAAAATTGCAGTTTACTCATCATAATTCTCCCCGGTTTATGGCTGGCTCAGCCAAGTAATGACATCGCCTTTTTCCTGTGCGCTGCATTCGCGCCCCAGCGTCCAGCGACAGTTACGAAGGAACCACTTTTCGGTTTCGGCGGCATCGCTGAAGCGATGCGGGTTCTCGCGCAGCGCCATAGGTTCAATCGGTTTGCCGGTTTTCTGATGCTTGCCGGCCCGCGCCGGATCGCTGCCATGGCAGCTGGCACAGCTGCGGCCATTTTTGTCCTGCAGCCACAGTGCCTGCCCGGCAGCGGCGGAAAACGGCCCTGCTCCTGCGGCCTCCAGCGCTTTAAGCTGACTGCTGGCATCGGCGTGGCTGACACTGCTCAGCAGTGTGGCCAGGGTAAAAACGCCGCTCAGGATGACACTGGCAGGCACGGCACTGATGAGTACGGACTGTCGTTTCATGGTTCTGATCCTTTGGTTAATCGTCACGGCTGGCATCGACGTCGCCTTCGCGCGCCTGTTTGCGGCCGTGAATCATGGCGCGCACCAGGTTTTCACGGTGGTGGATGCTGCTGAACAGCACGCCGGCGACGTGCAGGAACACCAGTGCCAGCGTGCTGTTGGCAAAGAATTCGTGGATTTCTTTCAATGTGTGTTCGTTGAAGGATGCCAGCCAGCTGCCGGCCAGCGGCCCGGCGTTTTCATCGGCGCCCAGCGTTGCCATGCCGAATACCACAGTACCGGTCAGCGCCAGCAGCAGGACGATGACCATGGCACCACCGGCCGGGTTGTGGCCGGTGTAGCGACGGGCACGGCCCGCAGGAATGGCTTTCAGATAACTGAGGACGCTCTTCGGTGACTTCACGAAATCCGTGAAGCGTGCGTGGTGGGTGCCAATCAGCCCCCAGATCAGACGGAAGGCAACCAGTGCGGCAACACTGTAGCCGGCCCAGACATGCAGGGTTTCGAAATCGTCTTCACTGAAGTAAGCGGTAAAGAAAAACAGGACCAGCGACCAGTGGAAAATACGAACCAGTGGGTCCCA
The DNA here is from genome assembly GCF_050507655.1 of Thalassolituus sp. LLYu03. Classification (GTDB taxonomy): domain Bacteria; phylum Pseudomonadota; class Gammaproteobacteria; order Pseudomonadales; family Oceanobacteraceae; genus Venatoribacter. The sequence goes on from NZ_CP191496.1 coordinate 3,664,030, forward strand.
GACTTTGAGGGTGTTGGTGGGTGTCATAACGCACGCTCCGGGTTAGTTAAACCCAGACTAACGTGCGTTACCTTAAATCAGGCTTAAGTGGCTGTTTGGATGCGTCACACAAAAACGGCCGCAATTGCGGCCGTTTTTGTCAGCGAATGACCACCAAAGCTCTCTGTCAGAAGCTGTAGGTCACCGAGGCGCCGATGGTACGCGGGTCGACAATCGACGCGGTGCCGTTCGGGTAGCTGGTGGACGCCGGCTCTTTCGACAGCAGGGCTTCTTCGTTGGTGAGGTTATTCACAAACGCCGACAGCAGCCAGTCGCCCTGTTCGTAGGTGGCGCTCAGACGGGCGGTGATGAAATCGCCGGCTTTGCGTTCTTCGGTATTGAGGAAGTCGCCGAAGTATTCACCCACGTAGTTGGCCGACAGGTCGACGTTCAGGGCGTGGGTCAGCCAGTAGCGGCCACCCAGACTGGCGGTGACGCCCGGTGCTGAGTTCAGGCGGTTGCCATCGGCTTCCGGGTATTCGTCGGCGGCGTCGGTGATTTCCGATTCCAGCAGACCCAGACCGGCGCGCAGTTGCAGTTCGGTGGAGACAAACAGACGCGCTTCCACTTCCGCGCCGTAGGTGACGGCTTCGTTCATGTTCTCAATCACGCGGCTGCTGTTCAGCGACTGGAAGCCGTCGTAGGTGTTGTGGAACAGGTTCACCGACAGGTTGAGGTCGCCGTCCAGGAGGGTGCTGCGGCTGCCCACTTCATAGGCAGTTACGTACTCTTCATCAAAGTAGTAGTACTCGTTGGCAGTGGTGTTGAAGCCGCCGCCGCCCTGGTTGTAACCCTTGCGCGCGCTGGCAAACAGGGTGGTGTTGTCGTTGGCCGCAAACTGCACCGCCAGTTTCGGCAGGTGAATGGTTTTCTCGCGGTCGAGCTGCGCGGTGTCGGCGCCACGGAACGAGAAGTTGCGGGTCTGCTCTTCTTTCTGGATGCGGCCACCCAGCGTCAGGCTCCACTGCGGGTTGAACTGGTAAGTGGCTTCACCGTACAGCGCGCTGGAGGTGGCGCTGTCGTCACCTTCGTACACAGTGCGGCCAGTGCTGCCGAAATCCTGGCTGCGGTCGGAATAGGCCAGACCGACAAAGCCGGTCAGCACCGCATCCTGCGGGTGGAAATTCACCTTGGCGTCGATGTCGGTGTCTTCTTCTTTCATCGAAACCTGCGACTGGCTGGCGGCGGTGGCCAGATATTCGTCGAAGCCCCAGTCGAAATCGGTTTTGGCGACCAGCACATCCACCGACACGGCGTCGGACACGTCATAGCCCAGATCCAGACTCAGGGTGTCGGATTCGGTGTCCATATAACGCTGGGTCACGGGAATAAACGCGTACGGATCGTCGGCGGTGAAATATTCGCGGCCGGTGTCGCCTTTCTCTTCGCTGGTGACGTACGTCAGCAGCGCCGACAGCCCTTCAATGGCAGCCGGTTCCCACAGCAGCTTGCTGCGCAGACGCTGTGATTTGAGCTCGTTCAGGTCGTGGGTCGATGGGTTGGTATCGTACTCCAGCCCCTTGTTGTAGGTGTCGCCCGTGGTGTTCTCGGCGGCGATGCGCAGCGCCAGCTGATCGGCAACCAGCGGCGCGTTGATCATGGCAGCGGTGTTGATCAGGCTGTCCTGATTGCGCGCGCTGAGGCGGGCTTTGCCTTCCCATTCGTAGCCTGGCTTATTGGTCTTGATGTAGATGCTGCCGCCAATGCTGTTACGGCCATTGGTGGTGGATTGCGGACCCCGGTAAACCTCGATCTGCTCCACATCCCACAGGCCGGTATCGCCGGTCAGGTCGGCAATAAAGGGTTCTGCGACACCATCGACCAGACGCGAAACCCGCGCTTTGGAGCCGCCGGAAAACGACAGGAAGCCGGTCGCCGAACCGTTACCGGACACGCCGCGGATGTCCGGGTTGGTGCCCGGCAGAACCACCAGATTGACGGTATCCGACACCGCGCTGTTCACCGACAGATACTGGTTGTTGGCCAGATCGGCGCCGTCGATCACGCTCACGGACGAGGTGGTGTCTTTCAGCGAACGCTCGGTTTTTTCACCGACCACGGTGACCTTATCCAGCGTTGGCAGGTTGGCTTGTTCATCGGCGTGGGCCGTGTGTACTGCAGCCAGTGCGCTGCAGATGGCCAGGCTGAGCAGTGTCCGCGCGGTGTTCTGATGATTCATGGTGGGCTCCTGTTTCCTTCCCCTGAAAAGAGACAACTGATACTGGCCGCGGACGGTAATGCAAAACGTTATCAATATCAATGATAGGTATTCGTATTTGCAGTTGATTTAAATGTTATTTGATGTGCGACGGGCAAACGGTGGCATCGACGACCCTGTCGTGGATAACCGGCTGGCGGCGGTAATGAGGGCGGCGGCTAATCGTGCGTTGTGCGTAATAGGGCGTTGTAAGTAAGAGGGCGTTGTAAGTAAGAGGGCACTGTGAGCAAGAGGGCGTTGTGGAAAGCAGAGCGCGGCGGCAAACGCGGCGGGCAATTTCACCTGACATTTTCTCCTTACTGCTAACGTGACTACGACGTTCAGGGCGGATTTGCGGCAAATGACAGCATCATGCGCCAGCGGCGCCGGATGTTCGTGTGCAGGTTCGTGAGCAGCTTCCTGACGACGGGTTACACTCAGACTAAAGCCGTCGTGGAGTCGCCAGTGTCTGCCCGTCTGATCCGTTCATCGTTGCCGGGGCTTTTCGCCCTGCTGCTGTCGTTGCCCCTGCTGGCCTGTCCGGCCGGGGTCAGCACGCCGGTGCTGGTCGGCTGGGAGCCATGGGAACCCTACACTTTCACCGATGACACGGGGCGCGAAACCGGCGTTGATCTGGAAGTGCAGCGCGAAGTGCTGCGGCGCATGGGCTGTACGGTGCAGTTTGTGAATCACCCGTGGAAGCGGCTGTTAGCCGAAATCGAACAGGGCGTGATGCACATGACCGGCAGTGCTTCATTCAGTGATGAGCGGGCGCAGTGGGGGCATTTCAGCATTCCCTACCGCAAAGAGAAAATGCAGCTGCTGGTGCGCGAAGGCGAAGCCGCCGGCTTCCGTGAAACCATCCGTACCCTGCGCGACCTGCCCGGCCACGGCTTTGTGCTGGGCATCACCCGAGGTTATTACTACGGTCCGGAAGTCGACTGGCTTGAGCAGCAGGCCGATTACTTCGCTGACCTGCAGCCGGTGAGCGAAGACGCGCTTAATTTCCACAAGCTGGCGCTGGGACGCATCGACGGTTTTCTGGGTGATCCGCTGCCGACGGCAGTGGGCATCCGCGCTCAGGGGCTGACCTTGCGCACCGAACCCCTGCTCACCATCACCGAAGGCGATATCCACGTGCTGATCAGCCGCAAGGCGGTGACCGACGAATTCCTGCAGCGCTTTAATCAGGAATTACAGGCCATGATCAGCGAAGGCTTTGTCGACAAACTCATCGCGCGCTTTGGCGGTATGCCGCTGCCCTGACGGCTGACTTAACTGCCAGCCAGACGTCTTTCCGCCTGCATTCACGGGCGCGCTTTCTACACTCCTAGGTAACTCACCTGAGGAGAATCTGATATGACCCTGCGCATCCGACTGCTGTTGCTTCTGACCGGCCTGCTGGCCCTGCCCGTTCAGGCTGATATCTGCCCGGCGGGTGGTGTCAAAGTGGGCTGGGAACCGTGGGAACCCTACGCCTTTGAAAAGAGCGGCGCCTTTACCGGCCTTGATCTGGATATGGCTACCGCCGTGCTGCAGAAAATGGGTTGTCCCTACACCTACGTAAACCGCCCATGGAAGCGGCTGCTGACCGAAATTGAATCCGGTGCCCTGACTATGACGGGTGGCGCCTCGCGCACCGCTGAACGTGAGGTCTATGGTCATTTCAGCGACCCGTACCGCACCGAATCGGCGGTGTTGTTTGTGCGCAAAACCGACGCCGCCGGACTGGCTTCTGTAAAAACCCTGCGCGACCTGATCGGGCGCAATTTCAAACTGGGTTTCACCCGCGGTTACTACTACGGCGAGAATTACGCCGCGCTGGAAAATGACCCGGGCTTCAAGGCGCTGCTGGTCGAAGCCGGCGACGACGTCACCAATTACAAAAAAGTGGCAGCCAGGCGTCTGGACGGTTTTCTCGCCGACCCCTTCTCGGCCGCTGCCGGGTTCAAAACCGAAAATATGACCAACCAGTTTGCACCGCTGATGACAGTGTATTCGGACGACATCTATTTTCTGATCAGCAAGAAAGCCGTGTCGGCGGAATTTATGGCGGCCTTCAACAAAGGGCTGGCCGACCTGAAAGCCAGTGGCGAATATCGGGCGCTGCTGGATAAATACCTGCAGTAACCCGCTCCTTCCCTCCTGACCCACAGACCAGGCGTCATTTATGAGGCTTGGTCTGTTACGGATAATTGTCCCGTTAATTCATATAAGGTTCATATTCCGCAGTGCACACTGCGCGGCCTGTCTGTGACTGGCTTCCGATGTTCCGCAATCCGGAGTTCAGCACGGCCACAGATGTGGTACATTTGTGCCGGCCAAGAAAGGCCCACTTCAGGGATTTAAAGGAAAACCTCATGAAAATGATCAAAGTTGCACTGGCTGCTGCCGCGCTGTCTTCACTGGCTGGTTGTGCCACCATGCTGTCTGACGACGTAGCCACCGTTAACGTTGCTACCTCTACTGGCAAAAAAGTCGACATCACCGTTGATGGCCAGCAGTACACAGTGCCGGGCATTGTTAAACTGGCGAAAGACGGCGAAGACAAAGTCATTGAAGCCAAAGATCCAGCCTGTGCTTCCAGCACCGCGATGACTACTCAGATCGAACCTACCTTCTGGGTTAACATTCTGAGTCTGGGCGTGTTCGGTTCTACCACTGACTCTGCAACCAGCAAAATGTGGACTTACGACAAAAACGTCGTGATCAGCTGTCAGTAAGCGAATGATTGCATTCGTGCGAAGAGGAGGCCTGCGGGCTTCCTTTTTTTTGTGTCTGCTTTACGCCACTGCACTGCATGCAGCGGTAGCGAACGCCTCTGAGTCTTCCACTGCGCAAGGCGCTGTAACGGAGGAGTCTTCGGGATCGCAACGCTGGTGGTCTTTGCTGCATTTCGACGGTGCACGCGCGGCTGTTTCCGACCCGGCATTTTTATTGTCACTGCCCGATTTTTCCCCCGCTGCTGAATGGCGTGCTACGCAACTGGCCTTCCGCGAAAATCCGCACATTATCTGTCGCTTTCCGGCGCGCTACCTACTGATGAAAACAGCCGGTGAGGCTTTGCCCGAAGCGCCCGCTTGCCCTGACTATCAGGAATTTTTGCAGCAGGCACCGGCCGACAGCATCAGCGTCATTTACGCATCGGAAAATCTGGTGAATCCGAGCAGCATGCTGGGCCACGGCATGTTGTCGCTGGCAGGACGCCGGGCCGACGGATTTTACGCCCAGCATTCGGTGTCGTTTTTTACCGAACTCGACAGCATGAATCCGTTGAAGGTGATCTGGGAAACGCTGGTGGAAGGTAAGCCGGGTTTCTTTCTGGTGAAGCCGCTGGCGCAACATTACGAATTTTATAATCTGGCCGAACAACGCAACGTCTGGCGTTATGAGCTGGATCTCACTGCGGACGAGCGCCACCTGCTGCAGGCCCATTTATGGGAATTGCGCACGGTGCAGATGGATTACTTTTTTCACACGCAGAATTGCGCCACGGTGTCCGCCGATTTATTGCGCCTGGTCATTCCCGAATTAACCACAGGCGCCTGGGTTACCCCCATTGATCTGGTAAAAGCCGTGAATCGCAGCGGAAAAATCCGCACAGCCGAGCTGGTGCCGTCGGCTAAGTGGCGGGTACAGATGCTGGAGGATGTGGTCTCTGCAGAGGATCAGAATCAGGTTTACCGCTGGCAGTCGGCAGAAGGTTCATCCGGCAAGCAGCCGGAAGTGACCCTTTCAGATGCGCCGGATCAGAACGGTTTTCTGCAACGTTCACTGGCGAATGCGGTGCTCGATTTTCGCCAGCAAACACGACGGATTTCAGCGGATGAGGCGCATCAGCTGCGGACGCAGATTCCACAGGTCAGTGCCGATGATGAATACGAACTGACACTTGAAAAATACCGCTCGCCATTGAAAACACCGGACGATGCTCACTGGTCGCTGGGGTATCAGAGAACCGCAGACAGTGACTGGATCAGCGCCGACTGGCTGGCGGTTGGGCACGGTCTGGAAGACGATAACCGCCAGTATTTTTCCGAAAACGAACTCAAATTATTTGAGCTGTCGCTGCGTGCATCGCCAGAGCAGCAGGCGCTGCGCCTGAATCATCTGGCGCTCTATTCCGCCCGGTCACTGAATCCTTGGGACCGGTTTACCGGCGGAATATCCGGTGATTTCCGGCTGGGCTTTTTTCCATTGGTCGACGATGAGCTGCAGTCGTCGACCGCCTGGAACGTGCACGGCGGTGTCGGCATGACGTTCGCCCTGTCGCCGGACTTACGCGTGTACGGTCTGATGAACGCCGGCTGGTATCGCAATCGCGAGGCCGATTTTATGTACGCTGAACCGGAAATCGGTGCGTATCTGTATGAAGTGTTCGATATGAAAAGCTGGCTGCGTTATCAGCCCAGACTGGCCGCGGATCAGAAGCCGGTGCAGCGGCTGACGCTGACGCACAGCATTTATGGTTCGACGGATTCGGCGCTCATCGCCGAAGCCGCCCGCGTCTCCGCCGATGGCCGGATCGCGCGCGAAATGAGTCTGAGCTGGCGGCTGTATTTCTGATGTCAGAGGCCAAAACCGATGGCCGATACGGCCTTGCCGAACACCACTTCCTGATAGAAGGCTTCGCCTGTGTCTGCGGCGCCGGCACCGGCGATCACCATTAACGGCAGCAGGTGTTCCTCTCGCGGGTGCACCTGACGCGCCGCCGGTGCGGTGCTCCATTGTTGCAGCTCTTCCGCCCGGCCGGCTTCATCCCGCGCGCAAGCTTCCATCAGCCAGTTATCAAACTGGCGCGAGGCCTGAGCATCGCCGCTGGCCGGCGAGAAAAAAGCCCTCAGATTGTGATAGCTCAGACCGCTGCCAATGATCAGTACACCTTCATTGCGCAGTGCCGCCAGCGCTTTACCTGCCGCCAGATGGTCCGCCGGATTCAGCCCGCGCTTCAGCGACATCGCCAGTACCGGTACATCCTCGTTGGGGTACGCCACTTTTAACGGAATAAATACACCGTGATCCCAGGCCGCATTGTTATCCACAGTGGCGTCGATACCCGCATCACGTAACAGCTGCGCAGCACGTTGCGCTAATTGCGGTGCGCCCTGAGCTCTATAGGTGATTTCGTAGGTGTGCGGCGGGAAGCCGTAATAATCGTATTCCAGATGCGGCTGCTGGCCGCCGGCAAAGGTAAACACCGGCGCTTCCCAGTGAGCCGTTACCAGCAGAATGGCTTTTGGCGGTTCCGGCACGCGCTGCGGAATGGATTGCAGCATAGCCGCCATCTTGTCCCAGACGTGCGGATTGCCCGGCCATTCCATAAAGAAACACGGGCCACCGCCGTGGGGGACGTATAAGGCTGGCTGGGTATTCATGGTTTCACTCCGTACGAGCAATATGGGTATCTGTCGCCAGTGTAGCGCCGTTTAAAACGGGCTACCCATTACTCCGGGGTAAGTGCGGGGGAACAGTCAGTGCCGTCTGGCAGGCACCTTCAGCATCAGCACAAACGCCCACACCAGCGCGACCAGGCCCCAGATAAAGGTGGATGCCAGTGTGGCGCCGCCTTCGATGCCCATGCGCGCCAGCCAGGGGCCCAGCAGTTGCGTGAAACCGTACAGCGCTATCAGCGCCGCACTGAGACGCGGGCCCTGGTGCGGGTGCAGCGAGCGCGCCAGTCGCTGGGTCAGCAATACCGCGCCGAGAAACGTGCCGCCAACCAGCACAGCGCACAGCCACAGACCCGCAATCTGTTGCGGCAGCAGCAGAATGGCGGCTACGCCGGTCGCCTGAATGCCGTAGTTCCACAGCAAGGCGGGTTTGTCACCGATGGCGGCGCCGAGATGATTCCACAGCCAGGTCGACGGCAGTGACGCCACCGCCACAATCAGCCAGGCGCTGGGGGTCATGGTCAGTTGCCAGTCGGCGGCGACGGCGGGCAGGAAGGTCATGGGCAGAATGTAGCCAAGGCCGGCGCCGGCGTAGGCCAGAAACAGCGGCGTGCTGGCTTTGTCCCACAGCGGTGAGTGGTCATCGCGGCCGGTATTCGGAGCATGTCCCGGCAGACGGGCCAGATACCAGGCGCTCCAGACCGACAGCGGAATCGCGACCACCGCCGCCGGCAACCAGCGGCCAGAGCCAGCCAGTGCGCTGGCGGTCAGGTCGGTCAGGGCGCTGGAGCTGAGCAGGCCGACGCCCACGCCGAGGTACATCAGACCACTGAGCTGCGCTTTGCCCTGTGCCGCCAGATACTCCAGCACCAGTGCCGGTGCCAGTACGAACACCACGCCATTGCCAATGCCGTTGATCAGGCGCAGCAGCGCCAGCGCGTTATAGTCGTTGGCCCAGCACTGGAGCAGTGTGATCAGACCGTTACCGAGCAGCATCATCAGCAGGGCTTTACGGCCGTGGCCCCGCTGGTACAGAAACAGCGCCAGCATGGCGCCGGCCAGATAGCCGACGTAATTCCAGGTGGCCAGCGACGCCGCCTGTGCCAGCGTGATCAGGCCATCATCGACCAGCAGTGGCAGCAGTGGGGTGAAGACGAAGCGGCCGAAGCCATGCACCACCACCAGAGAGACGGCGGCCGCCAGAATCGGCCACCAGTGGGATGAAGGGGTGTGAGGCTGAGACAACATGGTACCGCTCCGTTGTTGAGTGCCTTCATCATAGGCGTCTGTCCGGCATCCCCCCAGCCCGACTTTGGTTATGCCCGGAACAAGCGTGGTGAATGGCGGCGTCCAGACGCCCGACGGCGATTGTGTTACCATCCGCGGCTTCTTCTGATCCGGTTTTTCTGAGTTCTGCCGTGAGTCCTGCCATGAATTTTAACGCCGACCAATTACGCCAGCAGATCGCCCGCGGCGCTGCTGACCTGCAGATTGCCCTCACCGATGAGCAGCTCGATGCCCTGCTGAGTTATCAGGAACTGCTGCATAAGTGGAATCAGGCCTACAACCTGACGGCCATCCGTGAGCCGGAGCGCATGGTGAACCTGCATCTGCTCGACAGTCTGGCGGTACACCCCTTTGTGCAGGACGCAGACAACATCATCGATGTGGGCACCGGCCCCGGCCTGCCGGGCATTGTGCTGGCCATCATGAACCCGCATAAAAGCTTCACTCTGCTCGACAGCAACGGTAAGAAAACCCGCTTTCTGTTTCAGGCGCGCACGGCGCTGAACCTGAGCAATGTGACCATAGTGAACGATCGGGTCGAGGCATATCATCCCCAAAAACCTTTCGATATGATTGTCAGCCGCGCCTTCGCCTCACTGGCGGATATGACCGGCTGGTGTCACCATCTGCGCGCGGAAAATGGCTGTTTTCTGGCCATGAAAGGGCAATATCCGGTGGATGAAATCAAGGCCATCGAAGACAAATACGAGGTGGCCGCAAGTTACGCCATCGAGGTTCCCGGTGTGGATGGCGAGCGCCATCTGTTGCGCCTGCTGCCCCGCACATCAGCCTGAGGGGCGCAGGTATTAAAGGAAGCAGTATCGTGAGCAAAGTTCTGGCAATCGCGAATCAGAAAGGCGGCGTTGGTAAAACCACCACAGCGGTGAATCTGGCGGCGTCACTGGTGGCGACCAAGCGTCGTGTGTTGCTGGTGGATCTGGACCCGCAGGGTAACGCCACCATGGGCAGCGGTATCGATAAGTACGAGCTGGAACTGTCGATGTACGAAGTGCTCACCGGCAAATGCCGCACCGCCGACGCCATCTGTAAAACGGATCCGGCCGGATATGATCTGCTGCCGGCCAACGGCGACCTGACCGCCGCCGAAGTAGAACTGATGTCGCTCAACCGTCGCGAGAGCCGCCTGCGTGAAGCGCTGGCCGAAGTACGCCCGGATTACGACTACATCCTGATCGACTGTCCGCCGTCACTGAATATGCTGACGGTCAATGCGCTGGTGGCGGCGCAGGGTGTGCTGATTCCGATGCAGTGCGAGTATTACGCACTGGAAGGTCTGAGCGCGCTGGTGCAGACCGTGGATTCCATCCGCGACAGCATCAACCCGAAACTCGAAATTGAAGGTCTGTTGCGCACCATGTACGACCCGCGCAACAGCCTGACTGTGGATGTTTCCACACAACTGATCAGTCACTTCGGTGACAAAGTGTACGGCACCGTGATCCCGCGTAACGTGCGTCTGGCAGAAGCCCCGAGTCATGGGGTGCCGGTGCTGAGTTACGACAAAACGTCCCGTGGTGCCGTTGCCTACCTGGCGCTGGCCGGTGAAATGAACCGCCGCACGCGTCAGGCCGCCCGATAGAACAAGGTTACAGACTCGCATGACAAAGAAAAAACGCGGCTTGGGCCGCGGCCTGGATGCCCTTCTGACCAGCTCGCGTGCTGCGGCGGTCGCTACGCTGGCGGATGACGACACGGATGTGATCGAAGCGCCGCTGGAGCGCGCCGATGCGCCGGTGTCGCTCGACGGTGAGCTGCGTCACCTGCCGATTGAATGGTTGCAGCCGGGTCAGTATCAGCCGCGCAAAGACATGCAGCCGGAAGCACTGGAAGAACTGGCCGCCTCGATCAAGGCGCAGGGTCTGATGCAGCCGATTGTGGTGCGTCCGTTGCCGGTGGGTGAAAACCGTTTTGAAATTATCGCCGGTGAGCGCCGCTGGCGCGCCTGTCAGCTGGCTCAGCTGGATACCGTGCCGGCGCTGATCCGGGATGTGCCGGACGAAGCGGCCATCGCCATGGCGCTGATTGAAAACATCCAGCGTGAAGATCTGAATCCGATGGAAGAGGCCAACGCCCTCTACCGTCTGCAGCACGAATTTGAGCTGACTCAAATGGAAGTAGCCGAAGCCGTGGGTAAAAACCGCGCCACCGTTGCTAACCTGCTGCGTCTGATGAATCTGAATGAAGACGTGAAGCGTCTGCTGGAGCATGGCGACATCGAAATGGGTCATGCCCGCGCGCTGCTCGGCCTCAGCGGTGGCCAGCAGAGTGAAGCCGCTGCACAGGTGGTAAGCCGCGGACTGACCGTGCGTCAGACCGAAGCGCTGGTGCGTCACCTGCAGGAAACCAAAGGCAAAGATAAGGAAGCCGCGGCCCGTCCGAATCCGGACATTCAGCGCCTTGAGCGCGTGCTGGGCGATCGTCTGGGCGCCAAAGTGGCGATCCAGCATTCCGCCAAAGGCAAAGGTAAGCTGGTCATCAACTACAGCTCGCTCGATGAGCTGGATGGCATTCTGGCACACATCAAATAACGCCCTTCTGACGAGCCCGTGCCACGCGGGCTCAAGTTCTGACTGACATTCATTCGCTGAATGACGTACATCACTTAAAACCTATCAATTGACAGAGCTTTACCCCCGGTTCCGGTTGATGCCGGCAGGTCGACCCCATATAATCACCGCGCTTTAAAATAGGCTGTTGCGGGTTTTTGTCTAATAGCGGGGTTTCGGATGGCTGGCATTCCACGTCCTCCGGCCTACCGGATCGTGATTTTCCAAGTGTTACTCACGTTCGCGGTTGCTCTGCTGGCACTGCTGCACAGCCCCCTGGCGGCCAAATCGGCCTTTCTGGGAGGACTGACCTGCGCTGTACCGAATGCGTACTTCATCTGGAAGGCATTCAAATACAGTGGCGCCCGGTCAGCTGCGCAGATTGTGCAGTCGTTCTATCAGGGAGAAGCCTGGAAATTTGTGCTCACGTCGCTGTGTTTTGTCGTCATCTTCCAGCGCGTGGAGCCTCTGAATGTTCTGGCACTGTTTGCAGGATTCATAACAGTGCAGCTGGGGCATGTGGCCTCGGCAAAGATTGCCAATTTATAAACCTTTGAATGTTGGAAGTGAGCAATGGCTGGTAACTCTCAAGAGTATATCTCGCACCACCTGACCAACCTGACCTACGGTAAGCTGCCGGCAGGTTTTGTTCGTCACAACGCAGACGGTTCTGAAACTGAACTGACTGAAGCCACCTGGACCATGGCCCATAACGGTCATGAAGCCAAAGAAATGGGTTTCACTGCAGTTCACGTTGACTCCCTCGGCTGGTCTGTCGGTCTGGGTGCTCTGATCATGTTCCTGTTCTGGCGTGCCGCCAAGCGTGCGACCACTGCCGTACCAACCGGCTTCCAGAACTTCATCGAAATGATTGTTGAGTTTATCGACAACACAGTTAAAGAAGCGTTCCACGGCCGTAACGCCATGGTGGCTCCACTGTCTCTGACCATCTTCACCTGGGTTTTCATGATGAACTTCATGGACTTGATCCCGGTTGACGTGTTCCCAAGTATTTTTGGTGCCTTCGGTGTGCACTACATGAAAGTGGTTCCTTCCACTGACGTGAACATCACCATGGGTATGTCTCTGACTGTCTTCGCAATGATGATTTTCTACTCCATCAAAGTGAAAGGCATTGGCGGTTTCGTGGGCGAGCTGACGCTGCACCCATTCAGCGCCAAAAACCCGGTTGTTCAGGCCATCTTCGTGCCGATCAACTTCTTCCTGGAATCCGTTGCACTGCTGGCTAAGCCTATCTCTCTGGCACTGCGACTGTTCGGTAACATGTACGCGGGCGAGATGATCTTCATCCTGATCGCACTCATGTTTTCTGCGGGTGCGTTCATGGCACTGCTGGGCGGTGTCCTGCAATGGGCCTGGGCGGTTTTCCACATCCTGGTGATCACACTGCAAGCGTTCATTTTCATGATGTTGACCATCGTGTATCTGAGCATGGCGCACGAAGATCATTAAGTTTTTAACCCTTAACTCACTTTAACTAACTTACTTCTATTTGGAGAAAATTATGGAACAAGGTCTGGTATTCCTGGCTGCGGCTCTGATGATCGGTCTGGGTGCTCTGGGTACTGCAATCGGTTTCGGTCTGCTGGGTGGTCGTCTGCTGGAAGGCACTGCTCGTCAACCTGAACTGGGTCCAATGCTGCAAGGTAAAATGTTCCTGATCGCTGGTCTGCTGGACGCCGTGCCAATGATCGGTGTTGGTCTGGGTCTGTACCTGATGTTCGCTGCCTAAGGGTTCTTTTTTAGAAACGAACTTCCTTAATCAATGAACATGAGGGCTCTGGCGTGAACATTAACGCGACTCTGATCGGCCAGATCATCACCTTCGCAATCTTCGTGTGGTTCTGCATGAAGTTTGTATGGCCTCACCTGCTGGGTGCCATGCAAGAACGCGAAAAGAAAATTGCCGATGGTCTGGACGCAGCCAATCGTGCTGAACGCGACCTGGAACTGGCTCAAGAAAAAGCCACTGCCCAGCTGCGTGAAAGCAAAGAAAAAGCTGCTGAAATCATCGAACAGGCTAACAAACGCGCTAACCAGATCATCGATGAGGCTAAAGAAGCCGCACGTGCTGAAGGTGACCGTCTGGTAGCTGCTGCTCAAGCTGAAGTTGAGCAAGAGGTGAACCGCGCTAAAGAAGCTCTGCGTAAGCAGGTGTCTGAGCTGGCTATTGCTGGCGCAGCCAAAATTCTGGGCAAGTCAGTTGACGCAGCCGCTCACTCTGAGCTGCTGAATAAATTAGCTGACGAGCTGTAAGCGAGGTTTCCATGGCTGAATTAACAACTCTCGCTCGGCCGTACGCCAAAGCGGTGTTTGCTGAAGCACAAGAGAAAAGTGCACTGGATGCCTGGTCTTCTGATCTGGCGACCCTGGCAGCGTTTGCTGCTGATGCCGATATGGCAAAAGTGCTGGTGCACCCGTCTCTGACTGCTCAGCAGCAGGCACAGGCTTTGATCGACGTATGTGGCGACAAGCTTAATGACGCCGCCAAAAACCTGGTAGCCGTTCTGGCCGAAAACAAGCGCCTGCCGCTGTTGCCTGAAATTGCTGCTCTTTACGAAGAGTTCAAAGCTCAACTGCAGAACACCGTCGATGTTGTTGTGACATCTGCGTTTGAACTGAGCAGTGAGCAGGCAGAAAAACTGGCGCAGGCTCTGAAAGCCAAACTGCAGTGCGATGTACGCATGACCAGCGAAGTCGATGAATCTCTCATCGGCGGCGCGATCATCCGTGCAGGCGACCTGGTAATCGACGGCTCGGTAACCGGCAAGCTGTCAAAATTAGCCGAAGCGATGAAATCCTAGTTTGAGGGACGATGCATGCAGCAACTGAATCCATCCGAGATCAGTGAAGTCATCAAAAAACGCATCGAAAGTCTCGATGTGACTTCACAAGCCCAGAACGAGGGCACCGTTGTATCCGTATCCGACGGTATCGTTCGTATCCACGGTCTTGCCGACGCTATGTACGGCGAGATGATTGAATTTGAAGGTGGCGTGTACGGCCTGGCAATGAACCTGGAGCGTGACTCCGTTGGTGCCGTTGTTCTGGGTGACTACAAAGGCCTGGCCGAAGGCCAGAAAGCCAAGTGCACCAGCCGCATTCTGGAAGTACCGGTTGGTAAAGCCCTGCTGGGTCGCGTAGTCGACGCACTGGGTAACCCAATCGATGGTAAAGGCCCGATCGAAACCGCTACTACCGCTCCGGTAGAACGCGTGGCTCCAGGCGTTATCGCCCGTAAGTCCGTTGATCAGCCTCTGCCAACTGGTTACAAAGCCGTAGACTCCATGGTACCGATCGGTCGTGGTCAGCGTGAGCTGATCATCGGTGACCGTCAGACCGGTAAGTCTGCAATGGCTATCGACGCCATCATCAACCAGAAAGGTTCTGGCGTTAAATGTATCTACGTTGCGATCGGTCAGAAGCAATCTTCTATCGCCAACGTTGTACGTAAACTGGAAGAGCACGGCGCTCTGGAACACACCATCATCGTTGCCGCTGGTGCAGCCGATCCTGCAGCAATGCAGTTCCTGGCTCCATACGCTGGTTGTGCGATGGGTGAATACTTCCTGGACCGCGGTGAAGACGCTCTGATCGTTTATGACGATCTGACCAAACAAGCATGGGCTTATCGTCAGATTTCCCTGCTGCTGCGTCGTCCACCAGGCCGTGAAGCTTACCCAGGTGACGTATTTTATCTGCACTCCCGTCTGCTGGAACGTGCTTGCCGCGTAAACGCTGACTACGTAGAAAAAATGACCAACGGCGAAGTGAAAGGCCAGACCGGTTCCCTGACCGCTCTGCCGATCATTGAGACCCAGGGCGGCGACGTATCTGCGTTCGTACCGACCAACGTGATCTCTATTACCGACGGTCAGATCTTCCTGGAAACCAACCTGTTCAACTCCGGTATCCGTCCGGCGATGAACGCGGGTATCTCTGTATCCCGTGTGGGTGGTGCTGCACAGACCAAGATCATCAAGAAACTGGGCGGCGGTATCCGTCTGGCTCTGGCTCAGTACCGTGAACTGGCAGCATTCGCTCAGTTCGCTTCTGACCTGGACGAAGCCACCCGTAAACAGCTGGAACACGGTAAAGCCGTTACTGAACTGATGAAACAAGGTCAGTACGCGCCGATGTCCACCGCTGAGATGGGTCTGGTGATCTACGCTGCCAACGAAGGCTTCCTGTCAGACGTTGAAGTGAACAAGATCCGTGCGTTTGAAGCTGCTCTGCTGAGCTACGCCAACAGCGTTTACGCTGCTCTGATGGCGAAGATCAACGAGAAAGGCGATTTCAACGGCGAGATCGAAGCCGGTCTGAAAGAGTGTATTGAGAAGTTCAAAGCGACTCAGACCTGGTAAGTCCAATGCCGGTGCCTGTGAACAACAGACACCGGCGGATTCACTCAACGAAAAGGCAGCTTAAATATGGCAGTCGGAAAAGAGATTAAAGAGCAGATTACGAGCGTAAAAAGCACGCAGAAAATTACTTCAGCTATGGAAAAAGTAGCTGTAAGTAAAATGCGTCGCGCTCAGCTGCGCATGGAGCAGAGCCGTCCGTATGCGGATAAAATCCGCAGCGTGATCGGTCACCTGGCCAATGCGACATCTGAGTATCGTCATCGTTATCTGCAAGACCGCGAAATCAAGCGTGTTGGTTATATCGTGGTGTCTTCCGACCGTGGCCTGTGTGGTGGTTTGAACAACAACCTGTTCAAGCGCGTCGCACTGCAAGCTAAAGAGTGGAAAGAGAAAGGCGTTGAAGTCGATTTCTGCGGAATCGGTTCCAAAGCGTCCCTGTTCTTCTCCAGCTTTGGTGGCAACGTGGTGGCGTCCCAGTCTCATCTGGGCGATGCACCTGAGTTGTCGAGCCTGATCGGAGCGGTGAAAGTCATGCTGGATGCGTTCGACCAAGGTAAGATCGATCGCCTGTACATCATGCACAACCGTTTTGTGAACACCATGACCCAATCGCCTGAAGCGGTGCAGTTATTGCCCCTGAAGGCACAGAAAGACGATTCACTGAAACATCACTGGGACTACATCTACGAGCCGGATGCCAAAGAGATCCTCGAAGGTCTGCTGGTACGCTACGTAGAATCTCAGGTGTATCAGGGTGTAGTGGAAAACAACGCCTGTGAACAGGCCGCGCGTATGCTGGCAATGAAAAACGCCACCGACAACGCCGGCGGTATGATCAAAGAGCTGAATTTGCTGTACAACAAAGCTCGTCAGGCAGCCATTACCCAGGAAATTTCAGAAATCGTTGGCGGTGCCGCGGCCGTTTAAGGCCCCGGGATTAAGGTTTTAAGATTAAGAGGAACCGAATATGAGCGGACGTATCGTACAGATCATCGGCGCCGTTATCGA
This sequence comes from Thalassolituus sp. LLYu03, assembly GCF_050507655.1. Classification (GTDB taxonomy): domain Bacteria; phylum Pseudomonadota; class Gammaproteobacteria; order Pseudomonadales; family Oceanobacteraceae; genus Venatoribacter. The sequence continues at coordinate 3,680,903 of NZ_CP191496.1, forward strand.
CGTGGAATTCCCACGCGACGTTGTGCCTAAGGTCTACGACGCCCTGACCGTAGATGGTACTGACACCACCCTCGAAGTTCAGCAGCAGCTGGGCGACGGCGTTGTTCGTACCATCGCGATGGGCTCCACAGAAGGTCTGAAACGTGGCCTGAACGTGGTAAATACTGGTGCCCCGATCTCCGTACCTGTAGGTGTGGAAACTCTGGGTCGTATCATGGACGTACTGGGTCGCCCGATCGACGAGTGCGGTCCAATCGGCGAGAAAGAAACTGCCGCGATTCACCGCGCAGCTCCTTCCTTCGACGAGCAATCCAACAGCACTGCACTGCTGGAAACCGGCATCAAGGTTATCGACCTGGTATGTCCGTTCGCCAAGGGTGGTAAAGTTGGTCTGTTCGGTGGTGCCGGTGTAGGTAAAACCGTAAACATGATGGAACTGATCAACAACATCGCGAAGGCACACTCCGGTCTGTCTGTATTCGCTGGTGTTGGTGAGCGTACCCGTGAAGGTAACGACTTCTACTACGAAATGGCCGAGTCTGGTGTAGTTAACCTGGACGAAAAAGCCAAATCTAAAGTAGCAATGGTTTACGGTCAGATGAACGAGCCACCAGGCAACCGTCTGCGTGTAGCTCTGACTGGTCTGACCATGGCCGAAAAATTCCGTGATGAAGGTAAAGACGTTCTGCTGTTCGTAGACAACATTTACCGTTACACCCTGGCTGGTACTGAAGTATCCGCTCTGCTGGGTCGTATGCCATCTGCGGTAGGTTACCAGCCAACTCTGGCGGAAGAGATGGGCGTTCTGCAGGAACGTATTACTTCCACCAAGACTGGTTCCATTACTTCCGTACAGGCCGTATACGTACCTGCGGACGACTTGACTGACCCGTCACCTGCGACCACCTTCGCTCACCTGGACTCTACTGTAGTACTGTCCCGTGACATCGCGGCCAAAGGTATTTACCCGGCGATCGACCCACTGGATTCCACCTCCCGTCAGCTGGATCCACTGGTAATCGGTAACGAACACTACGACACCGCTCGTGGCGTTCAGGGTGTTCTGCAGCGCTACAAAGAGCTGAAAGACATCATCGCGATTCTGGGTATGGACGAACTGTCCGACGAAGACAAGCAGCTGGTAGCCCGTGCACGTAAGATCGAGCGTTTCCTGTCTCAGCCATTCCACGTGGCCGAGATCTTCACCGGTGCGCCAGGTAAATACGTGTCTCTGAAAGAAACCATCCGTGGTTTCCAGGGTATCCTGAACGGCGAATTCGATGACCTGCCAGAACAAGCGTTCTACATGGTTGGTACCATCGACGAAGCCGTTGAGAAAGCCAAGAAAATGTAATCTGGGTGGATCACCGGCGAGCGTGTAGTACGCCGGTGATCTCCTCACTCTGAGGGAAAGATTATGGCGATTACCGTCCACTGCGATATCGTCAGCGCCGAAGAGAATCTGTTCTCCGGTCTGGTAGAGCGCGTAGTAGCTGCCGGTGCACTGGGTGACCTGGGTATTGAACCTGGCCACGCCGCACTGATCAGCCCGCTGAAACCAGGTCCGATCCGCATTGTTAAACAAGGCGGTTCAGAAGAGATTATTTACGTCTCTGGCGGTTATATCGAAGTTCAGCCCAACGTGGTTACTGTTCTGGCCGACACTGCAGTCCGTGCGAATGATCTCGACGAAGCTGCAGCTCTGGAAGCCAAGAAACACGCTGAGCAGGCGATCGAGAATCAGGGTTCCGACTTTGATTACTCCCGCGCGCTCACTCAGCTGGCAGAAGCCGCAGCTCAGCTGCGTACTATCCAGCAGATCCGCGAGAAACTGGGCAAACACTAAGCTTCCTTGTTTGGCGCGAAAGAAACCCGCACTGTTCTGCAGTGCGGGTTTTTTTATCTGCCGGAAGCTGCAGCCAGCTGCGTGCATACCCTATTGCCAGCAGATCCGCGAGAAACTTGGTAAACACTAAGATTATTGCGGTATGGAAAACCTCGCTTCGGCGGGGTTTTTTTATGCCTGCTGGAGTACGCAGCGTGCTGAGTGCATACCCCATGGCCAGCAAATCCGCGAGAAACTGGGCAAGCACTAAGCTGAAACAGTCGATCGTTAAAGAACCCCGCTCTGCGGGGTTTTTTTATGTCTGCCGGAGTCCGCAGCCAGCTGCGTGCTTACCCTATGGCCAGCAGATCCGCGAGAAACCAGACAGGTACTAAGCTTTGCCAGCCATCCGGTGGGAAGAACCCGCTCTGAGCAAACAGTCCGGTTTGAGGGGGGAGCGGGCTCAGCGGGCGAACTGTTTCAGGTTGCGGGCAATACGGAAGTTAAACGCCAGACTGATGCGCGGCCGCTCGTCAAAATGCGGCGCCACCATGTGCAGCAGGTAAGAAGGAAAAACGTACAGGGTGCCGATCTTCGGCGTATAGGCCACAGTCGCCGCTGGCCGGTAGGGCGCGCCGACGGGAATCGGGTCGAAGAACAGAATATCGCCGTCGTGAATGCCGCTTTGTGATTCAGCGGGCGTTTCGTTCACATCGATGTACAGCACACCGCTCCACTCGCACGGCAGATGCGCGTGCGGCGCATTCCAGGCTCCGGCGTCGTTGATGTTGGCCCACAGCGAGCTCAGCAGCAGCTCCTCGTCATCCGGCAAACGTTCGGCATGGCGGATCAGCTTGCCGGCGATCTGAAAAATCACATCACTCAGCCACGGATAAACGGGCTCGGGGCGGTTGAACAGATCATCGGCCGAATGCCAGCCACGCTGATTCGAACGCTGAATGCCCGATTCGGTCGCCCGCAATTGCAGCAGCGCCTGCGCGATGTCGGCTGCCCTGTCCCTTACTTCTTGCAACTGAACTTCCAGAATGGGTACACCAAAGTGCAGGCGGTTGTCGGCTTTCATGCGGGGCCCTCAGCAGGTTTGTCAGGACTATGGCATAACGCGTCAGTCAGAGAAACCGTCGGCCGGGTCTGCCGGGCGAATCGTAAATAACGGTAAGCGTCGTAAGGTGACTTTCGTTACTGCGCGTTGTTTGAGCAGGCCTACGACATTAAAGTGAGGTTCGGAACAATAACTAATAATTAATGCTGATAATAAAACGATCAGCAGCAAGGTGCGGGTGGGAATCATGCAATCAATCTACAGACACGCCGGCGTTCTGAAGCCGCTGGCCGCTATCGTCGCGCTGGCCAATGCCCAGCTGGCCGGAGCCGTCGCTCTGACATGCCCGGCCACCGTTGTGGTGGATGCGATTGAAGCCGAAGACACGGCGGAAACCACAACCTTAGCCGAGGCACTGACGACCCTTGCCGCGTGCGATGGCGACTCCGTTGTCACTATCTCGATTGACGAGTCGCTGGTTGGCAAAACCGAAAACATCAGCGGCGTTCCCTACGCCGTTGATAACGGCAAAGTGCTGACGCTGAACGGTCCGGCAACGGGTGACTTTACGGTCACGGTGGCCGCAGCCGATCAGGCGCTGATGGCCATCAACGAATCCGCTATTGCCAGCATCAGCGATATCAACTTCGCCGGTAAAGACGCCGAAACGCGCAGCGCCGCGTTGTTCGAGATCCAGCAAGCCGAGGTAACTTTTACCCGGGTGGATTTCGATGACGTGATCAGCAGCAGTAATCAGGCGGCGATTAACATTAACGGCTACAGCACTTCTCCGGTAAAAGTAACTATTGCCGACAGCAATATCCGGGACAATACAGGTGCAAACGGGGTTGTCGGTTCCAATGGTGGCTCTGGGGCGGGTGATACTCAGCTCGAAATCCGCAACAGTACATTTTCGGGCAACAGCGCCAGCAGCTACCGCGGTGGTGCCGTCTACGCCTTCGATACCGACCTGACGGTTGAAAACAGCGTCTTCGATGGCAATACCGCCAATGGCGACAGTGACAGTTCAGGTGGTGGTGCGATATACAACGCCGGTGAATACAGCCATGCCAATACAACCATCCGCAATTCCACCTTCAGCAACAACGCGGCGAAGAACTATGGCGGGGCTATTTATCAGGGCAGCCTGGCGACTTTTGTGGTTGAAGACTCGGTATTTGAAAACAACTCAGTGACGGCCGCGTCCAGTGAGTACGGCACGGGTGCCTCGGCAGAAGCACACGGTGGCGCGCTGGTGCTCGATCGCTCAACGGAAATCAGCATTTCCGGCACCCGCTTTGAGGGTAACGATGCTCAATCGGCCGGTGGCGCCGTGTACATTGGTCGCAGCGGCCGCAATGGCGATGTGACCATTGAAGACTCGACCTTTGACAGCAACACCACCACAGTCAACAGCGGCGTCAGTTCTCTGGCCTATGGCGGGGCTATCTACACCGATGCCACGGTTGATAATCCATACACTTTGGCGCTCCGTCGCAGCACCTTCAGCAACAACCAGTCGGCGGGTGTTGCGGGTGTTATCTACGCTCTGGGAGCCGGTGTGGGTCTGGAGATCGAATCGTCCACCTTTGATGGAAATTCCGGGGCAACCTTCAGTGGCGGCCTGTTCCTTGCCGGTCTGGATGGCGCCTCTATCCGTCACACCACGGCAACCGGCAACAGCACGCCGGATACCGCCAATGTGGCGTCGGGCTTTATCTATGCGTCAGCACCCAGCGGTGCGATTGTCGTCAGTCACTCAGTGTTCAGTGGTAACACCACGGGCAACCAGAATGCGGGTAACTTCTGCGTTTCTTCTGAATTCTCGTCGTCCGTCGAGCTGGAATACAGTTTCTGGGATGGCGCAAACAATGCGGCGAGCGGGTGTAAACCAATCGTCAGTGGCGACGGTGTGATTGTGTCGTCCGCTGATCCGCAGCTGGCGGTTCTGGCCGACAACGGCGGAGCTACCAAAACCCGCTATCCGGCAACGGATTCACCTCTGGTCGACGCCGGTAATGCCAGCATCAGCGATGCCTCAACCACAGATCAGCGTGGCAACGACCGTATCGCGCGGGGCCGCATTGATATCGGTGCGGTGGAGTACGGCAACCTGAGCCCTGTGGTGTCGACCGAATCCAGCGCGGTTGAGGCTGCTCGTGGCGAAAGTCTGGCCATTGTGACGGCAGACTGGTTCTCTGATCCGGAAGACGATGCTCTGACGTACGCCGCCAGTGGTCTGGCGGACGGACTGAGCATCAACGAAGACTCTGGGGTCATCTCGGGCTCAACCTATGCTCCGGGCGACTACACGGTGGCGGTCACCGCGTCTGACCCTTACGGTTTGAGTGCCACAGAAAATCTGGCACTGACAGTCACCAATGAAGCACCAACGCTGACTGACGACGTGCCGGCCTCGCTGAGTGCCGAGGTGGGCGACAGCATCAGCCTCGACCTAAGCACCTGGGTCACCGATGCTGAAGGTGACGACATCAGCTTTGCGGCCAGCGGTCTGCCGGCGGGTGTGACCCTGACGGATGATGTGATCAGCGGAACGGTTTCCACGGCCGGAACCTATACGATCAGCGTGACCGCAACGGATGCCTATGATGCGTCGGTATCCGCCAGCGTGACGCTGACCGTTACTGAAGCCGCAGGCACAGACGGCGGTTCTACGGATGGGGGCACTACGGACGGTGGTTCTACAGACGGTGGTTCTACAGACGGAGGCTCTTCCGGGAGTAAAAAATCCGGCGGTGGCAGCTTCGGCTGGTGGTTGCTGGCACTGGCGATTCCGGGCCTGCGCCGTCGTCGCTGAGGGTCGTAAACGCGCAATAAAAAAGCCGCAGGTCTCTGCGGCTTTTTTATTGGGGACTGTCAGGCGGATAAAAAATGAGTACGCAGAATCCGCCAGCCGGAGTGCAGCACCGTTTGGTCGTGCTGCAATCCGCTCGTTGCTTACCCTTCAAACAAGCCCTTCACCGGACGCAGATCTTCGTATTCCGCCTGCTGTTTCATCGCCTTGGCCTGAAAGGTTTTCATCATGTCGTTCGGGCGGAACATACCGGATTGCCAGGTCGCCATGTACTTCAGGCTGTCTTCCACGCTGTGGTCGCGGCTGTAATTCAGCATCTCTTTGCAGCCGGTGACGGCCAATGGCGAGTTTCTCGCAATTTGCGCAGCAATGCCCATCACGCCGGCCAGAAGGGCTTCGTGCGATTCATAGACTTCGTTCACAAAGCCCAGCGCTTTGGCTTCCTGCGCTGTGAAGTTGCGTCCGGTGTAGGCCAGTTCGCGCACCACTCCCTGTGGCATGAGTTTCGGCAGGCGCTGCAGCGTGCCGACGTCCGCCGTCATGCCCAGCTCGGTTTCTTTGATAGTGAAGTAGGCGTCGGCCGAGCAATAACGGGAATCGGCGGCGCACACCATGTCCAGCGCACCGCCGATGCAACCACCCTGAATGGCGGCCAGCACCGGAATGCGCACCTGCTCCAGCGAGCTCAGGCTGTCCTGCAGTTGCAGCACCAGCCGGCGCAGACCCTCGCCCATACGACCCGGATCTCCGCCCATCGGCAGCAGTTTCGGATCGGAAAACACCGACAGATCCATGCCGGCCGAGAAGTGTTTGCCGGTGGAGGAAATCACCACCACGCGCGCATCGGTATTGGACTCGATGTCGCGCAGACAATGCGGCAGCTCGGTCCAGAAGGCTTTGTTCATGGAATTCAGCGCGTCGGGGCGGCACAGCTGAACATGCGCAATGTGTTGGGCAACCTCTACCTTGAAACACTCGTACGTGGGCATCGCGAACTTTCTCCTATGTTGACAGTGTCAAGATACGGGGCGCCGGGCAGAGCGTCAAACCGGATTCCTCTGCTATCATCGGCTGCATTAATTTTCGGTGCTTGCTCTTATGCAGAACATTAATCTTTCGCGGGTCGACCTGAACCTGTTTGTCGTGTTCGATGCCATTTACCGCGAAGGCAATCTGACCCGTGCTGCAGAGACCCTGAACCTGTCGCAGCCGGCGGTCAGTCATGCACTCGGGCGTTTGCGCGAGCGCTTTGATGACCCCTTGTTCGAGCGCGCCGGTAAAGGCGTTGCACCGACGCCGTTGGCAAAAGCCATTGTTGGCCGTGTGCGGGCGGCGCTGCAGGATCTGGAGTCGACCTTAACCGAGGGGCTGGCGTTTGATCCGGCGCAGGCGCGGCGGGTATTTACGCTGGCGGCCCGTGACGTGATGGAATCGACCGCGCTGCCGCCGCTGATGGCGCGTCTGCAGCAGCAGGCGCCGGGCATTCAGTTGCGCAGCGTCCGCATCCCGCGCCGTGATATGGAAAGCGCGTTATCGTCGGGACAAATCGACTTTGCCGCCGACGTGCTGCTGCCGGTCTCCGATCAGATCGAACATCAGTCATTGGGTGAAGAACAGCTGGTGGTGCTGATGCGGCCGGATCATCCACAGGCCGGTCAGCGCTGGGATCTGGACGCCTACCTCGGTGCCCGGCATGTGCTGGTATCCAGCCGGGCTGATGGCCCGGGCGTTGAAGACTTTGCCCTGACCCGTCTGGGCAAAGTGCGCGACATCGCGCTGCGCTGTCAGAACTACTACGCCGCCACTCAGGTGGTGCGTGAAACCGGGCTGTTGCTGACGCTGCCGGCCAGCTACGCCGACCATCTGCTGCGCGAGTTCAGCGGTTTTACCACCCGCCCATTACCTTTGGCGTTGCCGCCGCTGGAGCTGCACCTGTACTGGCACAAAAAGGCCAGTCGCGACCCGGCGGTGATGTGGCTGAAAGATCAGCTGACCCAGCTGATGCCTGCCCGCAGCGTAAAAGACTGACCGGGCAGACGATTGGCCTGTGGCCTTTTCAGGGCAGGGTCAGGTTGCTGGTGATGGCGCCTGAGACATTGCTGGCGCCGTTGATGATGGTGGCCGAGTCGAGTGCGACGTTCACTGACAGGCTGGTTTGGTCGGCGCTGACACTGAAGGTGCCCGGCGCGCTGCTCTGCAGCATCACCTGATTGTCATTGCTCAGGGCCCAGTAAGGCGTTGAGCTGTAGATCAGGCTCTGCTGGCCAGTGGCCGTTCCCATGATTAAGAACAAAGACACCTGCGTGGCGCCGGCGCTTTCTTTGCATTGCTGCTGCATGCTGCGCTCGCGCTTTTGCGAGTAGCAGTAAACATCGGCGTTGTTATCGCTGCTGCCGTTGAAGGTTATCGAGCTCTGGCCATAGGCGCTGGTCGCAGACGACAGCTTGATGGCGCGGGTGCTCTGGCTGTCGTAATCGATGCCGTTGGCATCGGCCAACGGGTTGCCGGTCAGCTCGGTATTGCTGGTGCGGGTGAAGCTTGGTGCGGTGCCACCGCCGAATACCGGCAGGCTGAAGTCGGCACTGGTGTCGCTCAGGTTGGCAAAGCCGGTACCGTTGGCGTTACACACAGAAGCCTGCAGCTGACCGCCGTTGTCGCGGATCACAAAGTGGGTTTTCTGCTCAGTGACTGTGGTGGTGCGCACCCCGGATTCATTTTCACCGATGCTGGTGATCTTATGCACCAGCACCCAGCGTCCGGTCAGGTCGCCATTGGCGCTGGATTCGGTGTAACCCGTGAGATCATAGGTTGCAGCGCTGGCGGTATTGCCCAGCGTTTCGGCAGGTGTTGCATCCGCCGGAGTGGTCCAGCCGCAATCGACCGGGTCGGGCGTTGTGCCGCCGGAACTGTTATCGCCACCGGAGGTGTCGCCGCCAGAATCTCCTCCGGAATCGCCGCCGGAACTGTTATCGCCACCGGAGCTATTGTCTCCACCGGAGCTGTTATCCTCGCCGGAGTTGTCGCCGCCGCTGACGGCGTTGCTGGCCGAGTCGCCGCCACAGGCGGTGAGCATCAGGCCCAGCCAGAAGATGAGAAGTGCACGCACTTGGGGTGTCCTTATTATTGTTAGCGCTACAGCCTAATGTTGTACGTCAGTGCTGTAAATGGCGCCGGGACACCCCGCCGGGTTCATTGATGACTTACCAGCTTTTGTACGGCAGGAATTTTCCGTTGAGGGTCAGCAGTACGCGGTCGCCTTTCGGGTCTTCGATCTTGTCGATCTCCATCGAGAAATCGATGGCACTCATGATGCCGTCGCCGAATTTCTCCTGAATCACTTCCTTCAGAGTCGGGCCATACACGCCCACGATCTCATACAGACGGTAAATCAGCGGGTCGGTCGGAACCGCCTGATCCCAGATTTTGGTCGGGAAGGCTGCCAGTGCTGCACTCACTTCAGAGCCCAGCCCCAGATAGTCACTGATGGCCGCGGCTTTATCGGCCGGCGCACTGTTCATCCCCAGACAGGCGGATGTCAGCCAGACAGGCGACATGCCCAGATCCTTGCCCATTTTTTCCCAGCTCAGGCCTTTTGCCAGTTTGGCTGCGATGATGGTTTCGGTCATGGTGACTTTATCCATGAATAGGTTCTCCGCTTCAGGTGTGGTGCATTGATCGGGCGACAGTGCCCTTATCCGGTGCGCGGGCCTGCGGCTGCAGGGGCATACCGGAATCCTGACAGGGAGTGAGCAAGCAGGGTGCCAGTCTGAGCGGGGGGCTGTTCTGTCTAGGGCCTGATCCTGGGCTCAGCCCAGATATTGCGGCCACAGATGCGCGGCGGCTTCGACCACGATGGCGTGGCGCCGGGCCAGACGATCGTGATCACGGTCGTAGCCGCCACCGATGACGGTGGCCACCGGAATGTGGCGGCGCAGGCAGTGGCTGAGCACCAGTTCATCGCGCTGCTGTACGCCAGCCCAGCTGATGTTCAGGTGCCCCAGCGCATCGCCTTCCCACACATCGGCGCCGGCGTCGTACAGCACCAGATCGGGCTGCACGTCATCCAGCAGCCGCAGCAGGGTGTTTTCGACAATCTCCAGATACGGCTGGTCGCCAAGATGATTGTCGAGCCCCACATCCAGATCGCTGGCCGATTTGCGGAACGGGAAGTTTTTCTCGCAGTGGATGGAGCAGGTAAAGGCGCGCGCTTCGCCGGCCAGAATGGCCGCCGTGCCGTCGCCCTGATGCACGTCCAGATCGAAGATCAGAATGCGCCGGGCTTCTCCGCTGTGCAGCAGCGTCAGGGCGGTGTAGGCCAGATCGTTGAGCAGACAGAAGCCGGAGCCAAAATCGCGGTGAGCGTGATGCGTGCCACCGGCCAGATGGCAGGCCATGCCGTGCTGCAGCGCAAGGCGGGCGCTGAGCAAAGTGCCGTTGGGCGCGGTCAGGGTGCGGTCGATCAGGCCCTGACTCCAGGGCAGGCCGATGCGCCGCCAGGCTTTCGGATCGAGCGTCTGATCACAGAGCATGGCCAGATACTCCGGCGAGTGCGCAATGCTGAGGTCACTGAGGGCGGCCGCCTGCGGGCGGAACAGGTTGCGCTGAATCAGCCCCTGCTGCTGGCAATAGTCGTGCAGGCGCACGAACTTGGACATCACGAAGCGGTGATCGTCCGGGAATGGGCAGGAATAGTTGGGGTGGTAGACCAGCGGCAGCACGGCTCAGTAATCGGCAGTTGGGTTGCCACTATTGTGCCGCACAAACTCCAGAAATTCTGTCTCGGTCAGCGGTTTGCTGTAGAGGTAGCCCTGATACTCATGGCAATCGTGGGCCTTCAGGTAGTCGCGCTGGGCTTCGGTTTCGACACCTTCGGCGATGATGTCCATATTCAGGTTGCGTCCCAGCTGAATGATGGAATCCACCAGTCGGGCCGGCTGGCCGTCGTCGCCGATATCGAGAATGAATGAGCGGTCGATTTTCAGTTTGTTGATCGGCAGGTTCTGCAGGTAGCTGAGCGACGAATAGCCGGTACCAAAATCGTCCAGCGCAAACGAGAAGCCCAGTTCGCTAAGACGCTCCATTTTGCTGCGGATCAGGTCTTTGTCGCCCATGAAAATACTTTCGGTGATTTCCAGCTCGATCTGGCGCGAACACAGGCCGGTGTCATTAATTTCCGCTTCCAGTTTGTGCTCGAAATTACCTTCCATAAACTGCGCCGGGCTGATGTTCACCGCCAGCTTACGGAAGCTCGGCGGCAGCAGTTTCATCTCGCGCCAGTGTTTCAGGCGGCGGCAGGTTTCCATCAGAATCCAGTCGCCCAGCGGCAGAATCAGGCGGGTTTCCTCGGCGGCGGCAATGAAAATATCCGGCCGCACCGGCTGACCCTTGTTGGTCCAGCGGCACAGCACTTCGGCGCCGGTCACTTCGCCCTGATCATTCAGCTGCGGCTGGAACACCAGCGTGAAGCTTTTATCCTGAATGGCCTGATGCAGATCGTTGAACAGGTTCAGCTTGTCCTGCGTTTCCTGCTGCATGTTGTCGGTGTAGACGCTGATGCCATTCCGCCCCAGACCTTTGGCGTGGTACATGGCGGTGTCGGCCTGACGCACCAGATCGGCGGCATCCTGCTGGTTATTGGGGAAGATGGCGATGCCGATGCTGGCCGACAAGTGGAAGGTGTTCACATCCACCTTCAGTGGCTGGCGGATGATGGCCAGCAGGCGTTCGGCGCCATCACTGGCGAGGGATGCCGCGGCCTCCGGGCTGTCGGCCAGATCGTCGAACGACACCAGAAATTCATCGCCACCCAGACGGGCGGTGAGGTCTTCATCGCGCACCGCACTGCTCAGTCGGCCGCCCATCTCTATCAGCAGCTGATCGCCGATCGGGTGGCCGAGTGAGTCGTTGATGTTCTTGAAGTGGTCGAGGTCAATGAACAGCACGGCGCCAAACTTACCGGCGCGGCGGGCGTGGGCAATCTTCTTGTTGATGTGCAGCAGGGCAAAGCGGCGGTTGGCCAGATTGGTCAGTGAATCGAAGTTGGCCTGATACTCAATCATCTGCTGTTTGCGTTTCACGTCGCTGATATCGCGTATCAGCCACAGCACGCCGCTGCTGGTGATGTTGCTGCTGTCGCTGTCGTCCAGCAGTGGCGTCATGCGCGACTCAAGATAAAAGGCGTCGAAGCGGAACTCGGAAATCACGGTGTCGTGCGAGCTGATCGCCAGCTGGCGGTTGGCCTCTAGCGCCGGTGCGTCTTTCGGGTTCACCCAGATGGAGTAGTACTCGTCCGGCATCAGACGCTTCAGCGCCGCCACCGGGCTGTCGCCGCTGCCGTAGCGGCCCTGAATAAAGCCGTCGTTATCGATCAGAAAGGCTACATCGGGGAAGGCACGGGTAAAGGCCTGGTCGCGCATGTGCTGGTCGTGCACCTGCTGTACTGTGTGCTTCAGGTGGCGGCTTAAGCTGTTGAATGCGCCTTCCAGATGCGAGAACTCAGTGGACGTCTGGGAGTGGATGGTATCGCCCAGACTGCCGTCGCGCAGGGCGCGGGTGAACTCCACCAGACGATCGAGCGGCGACAGCACCTGGCGGGTCATGATGTTCAGCAATCCGATGGTGTACAGCACCAGCAAACCGATGAGCAGCAGAATTTTATGCAGCGTGTCATGCAGCAGAATCTGATACTGATGGCTGGCGTCGTAGTGCGCGATCAGCCAGGCCGGCTGAATGGTGTGCAGACCATCGGCGCGGTAATTCACCGGCATGACCGCATGGAACACGGTGCCATCCTGATGTATCTGTAACTCGCTGCCGTCGAACGTCAGATGTGCGGGCAGCTGTTCCGGCAGATAGGTCTGTCCGATGTCAGCCCGGCGATTGGATAACCGGATGCGGTTATCGGTGACCAGCATCAGATGCTGGATATACAGCCGGGTACCCATGCGCGACAGACTCTGATCGGCCAGGGTCCAGTCGCTTTCGGACAACTGGTGGTGCAGCGTCATGCGCAGAGAGCTGAGTTCGGCGTCGATTTTATTCTGCCAGTTCTGGCTGAACTGACTGGTCAGCGTCTGGTACAGAAAGTAACTGACGATCAGTACGGTGATGCCCAGCGCCAGCGCCGACCAGGTCAGCAAAATGCGTTTCAGTGAATGGCGTGGCAGCAGCTTCATTGCGCGCCCTCAGCCGGAATGACCGACGTAATGCCGGTGATAAACAGGGAGCGTGGCAGCAGTTTCTGGCGCAGCATCACGTCAGCCAGTTGCTGGGCGGATCGTTCCAGTGGCGACGGATTGCCGCTGAGCAGTTGCACATTGGCGTTTTCATCCGGCAGGTCCAGACCGTCGAACAGATGTGGTAAATCTTCAGGTGTGGCCTGCAGCCGGGCATTAATGATTTTCAGCGACTCGTCGGGGTCTGTATGCAGCTCGTTCCGTGCCTGATAGTAAGCGCCCAGAAGACCGGACAGCGCATCGCGGCGCTCCTGAAGAGCGGAGCGGCGTACCGCCAGCACGTCGACGATCTGGCCCGGTATCGCCGAGCTGTCGAACAACACATGAGCACCGGCCCGGCGCAGTTCAGAGGCGTAGGGCTCGAAGGTAACCGCAGCATCAATGCGGTGGGCGCGGAATGCCGCCAGATGATCGTTGAGCGGCATGTGCACTATCTTCACCTGATCGTCGCTCAGCTGGGCCATATCGAGTGCCGACTTGACCATAAGGGCGCCGACGGCCGTGGTCTCAACGCCGATTCTGCGGCTGGCCAGATCGCCCAGTGTCTGAATGTTGTCGCGCACCAGAATCATGTCGGCGCCGACCGAAATGTCGAACACCAGAATCACCACCAGATCCTGTCCCTCGGCCAGTAGTGTCAGGGTTTCATCCAGCGTTAAGGCGCCACCTTCCAGCTGACCCAGACGCAGGGCGTCCATCACGTCGGAGGCCGACGGCATTTCCACCAGACGCACATCGCCGGGGCGAAGGTAGCCGCGGGCACGGGCCAGATACAGAGGTCCATAACCGGGCCACAAATTGGTGCCGATGCGCACGGGATCCGGCGGCGGATTACAGCCGCTCAGACCGAGAACAGAAAAGACAAATAGCCAAGAAATCAGAAGCCTGAGCACGGGTCCGCCGTCGCCGATAGTTAACTACAGAAAGATTAGCAGCGGTGTGGCGGCTTTGCCGCGCCTGTGTGGGATGCACAAGACCTTTGCCGGACGGGCAGCCTGTTTGGGCGTTTGCTTCGCGGGATATACCAAGGACTAATAGTGCCGCCGCGGTGGATATGGTCAGCTGTTGATTCTCACAGGGGAGACAGCTCATGACCCGTACTGACAAAAACAACAAACAGGCCAAGGCGGAAACGCCGGCGGCCAATGGCTTTGAACGCTTCTTCTATCGTTACATCGCCTGGTTCCCGCTGCTGGTCATGCCCATGCTGGTGGTTGAACTGATGGGTGATGGTCAGCACGGCTTCGGCGCTGTGGTGGCACTGATTCACGCCGTGCTGGTGTTCCGCTTTGTGCAGGTGGTGAATATTCCGGCCCTGTTCCGTAAGAAAGCGCCGGGCGCCTGAAGCCATAGCGCAGATACAAAAAAGCCGGCAGCAGTGTGCACTGTTGCCGGCTTTTTTATGCGCGCGTATTACGCGCGTCTTGCGTGTGTCAGGAGTTGCGATTAACGCTGAGCGATCACCGCTTTGGCGCGAGCGGCAGCTGCGCGTACCTGGTCCGGTGCGGTACCGCCGATGTGGTTACGCGCCGCCACAGACCCTTCGAGGGTCAGTACGTCAAACACGTCGGCACCGATTTCGCCGGAGAACTGCTGCAGTTCTTCCAGCGTCATTTCGCTCAGGTCTTTGCTGGTTTTCACGCCGTAGGCGACGGATTTGCCAACAATTTCGTGAGCATCGCGGAACGGAATACCTTTGCGCACCAGGTAGTCGGCCAGGTCGGTCGCGGTAGAGAAACCACGCATTGCGGCTTCGCGCATATCGGCTTTACGCGCCATCAGGTGCGGCACCATATCGGCGAACGCGCGCAGGCTGTCGCGCAGAGTGTCGACGGTGTCGAACAGCGGCTCTTTGTCTTCCTGATTGTCTTTGTTGTACGCCAGTGGCTGCGACTTCATCAGGGTCAGCAGGCCCATCAGGTGACCGTACACACGACCGGTTTTGCCGCGCACCAGCTCAGGTACGTCCGGGTTTTTCTTCTGCGGCATGATGGATGAACCGGTGCAGAAGCGGTCTGGCAGATCAACGAAGCGAAACTGGGCTGAGGCCCACAGCACCAGCTCTTCAGAGAAGCGCGACAGGTGCATCATGATCAGCGCGCCCACGGAGGCAAATTCGATGGCGAAGTCGCGGTCGGATACGGAATCCAGACTGTTCTCGGTCGGTGCGTCGAAGCCCAGCAGTTCGGCGGTGTAGTGACGGTCGATCGGGTAAGTCGTACCGGCCAGTGCCGCGGCACCCAGCGGCAGCTGGTTGATGCGCTTGCGGCAGTCCTGCAGACGGGCAAAGTCGCGTTCCAGCATGGCGTTCCACGCCAGCAGGTGATGACCAAAGGTCACCGGCTGGGCGGTTTGCAGGTGGGTGAAGCCCGGCATGATGGTGTCGGCTTCTTTTTCGGCCAGTTCCACCAGACCTTGCTGCAGACGGGTCAGCTCGCCGCTGATGGCGTCGACTTCGTCGCGCAGGTACAGGCGGATATCGGTGGCCACCTGGTCGTTACGGGAACGGCCGGTGTGCAGTTTTTTACCGGTAATACCAATCTTCTTGGTCAGCGCCGATTCGATGTTCATGTGCACGTCTTCCAGCGCCACTGACCATTCGAACTCACCGCGTTCAATCTCGATACGCACTTCTTCCAGACCACGGATGATGTCATCACGTTCCTGTTCAGTCAGTACGCCGACTTTGGCCAGCATCTTAGCGTGGGCAACGGAGCCCTGAATGTCCTGACGGTACATGCGCTTGTCGAAATTAACAGAGGCGGTGTAACGGGCAACGAAAGCATCGGTCGGCTCGGAGAAACGGCCGCCCCAGGCGCTGTTAGTGGAATTGCTGGAATCGGACATGATGACCTCAATCTGGTGCAAAAAGGGGTGCTGAACGCAGAAATGGCGCGGATTATAACCAACCTTGCCCATGCCTGTCTGTTATTCGTGAACTGGCTACTTGCCCGGATGCAGGCGACAGGACAGACTTAATCGTCTTAATCACCAACGCAGGGAATACCGGGTGTCTGCCACGAACCGCACAGGAAAACAGGATCTGCTGGAAGCGTTTTTTCTGCCTGATCTGTGCAATACCCGCGCTGTCATCATTCTGCTGGCGCTGAGCGAGGCGCTGGTGCTGGCGCTGACCTTAATGGAAAGCAGCCTGCCCGGCTTTTCCTGGCAGCGCTTTACCGTGGTGTCGTTTTTCGTGCAGTGGGTGTGTCTGCTGTCGGTTGCCGTGCTTTGTCAGTTGCGGGTGGTGCTGGTGCGGCTGGCGGCGGTGCCGGCGTCGCTGGTGGCGGTGGGCGTGGTGCAGCTGGTGACGCTGCTGGTGAGTGTCGCCGGCGAATGTCTGTGGCCACTCGACAGCAGCCATATCGACTGGCCCTGGGTGTGGCGCAACGTGCTGATCGGTACTGTGTTCGGCGCTATGGCCATGCGCTATTTCTACGTGCAGAGTCAGTGGCGGCTGAAGGCTCAGGCCGAGCTGCGCTCGCGGCTGGCCGCGCTGCAGGCCAATATTCGTCCGCACTTTTTCTTTAATACCCTCAATACTGTGGCCTCGCTGATTCCGGTTGATCCGGACAAAGCCGAGCACATGCTGCTCGATCTGGCGCAGCTGTTCCGCGCGGTGCTGAAGTCGGAACAGGCGCGGCTGTCGCTGAGTGCAGAGATTGAGCTGGGTAAGCGTTATCTGGATATCGAGCAGGTGCGCATCGGTGACCGCCTGACGGTGGAGTGGCACCTGCCGGCGACGCTGCCGTCGCTGGAAGTGCCGCAGCTGATTCTGCAGCCGCTGCTGGAAAACGCCGTCTACCACGGCATTCAGGCCAGCGCCGCGCCGGGCTACATTCACATTGAGCTGCAGAGTGCCGGCGACGGCTGGCAGCTGCTGATCCGCAACAGCAAACCGCCGGTGGTGTCTGGCCATGCGGGCAACCAGATGGCCCAGGACAATATCCGCTCACGCCTGCAGGCACTCGACCCGGCCGCCGGCCTGAGCACCGAAGAAACCGCTACCGAATACATCGCCTGTCTGCGTCTGCCGCAGACCCGGGCGTCCGACCGTCAGAAGGGAATGGCATGAGTTACCGCGTATTGCTGGTGGACGACGAACCGTTAGCGCGCGAGCGCCTGAAACGTCTGCTGCTGGAACACACCGATTTTGTCTGCGCCGGCGAAGCCGCCTCCGGTGACGATGCCCTGCTGTGGTTGTCGCAGCACGCGGCCGATCTGGTGCTGCTGGATATTCAGATGCCCGGTCGCACCGGTCTGGAAACCGCTGCCGCCATGCAGTCGCTGGCGCGCCCGCCGGTGGTGGTGTTCTGCACCGCCTATGAAGAACACGCCTTGCAGGCGTTTGCGGTGAAAGCCGTCGATTACCTGCTGAAGCCGGTACGCAAAGAAGATCTGTCCCGTGCCCTGCAACGGGCCGCTGAATGGCTGGCGCAGCAGGCACCGGCGGCCACCGAGCAGGCTCTGCCGTCTGGTTGCCGCACGCATCTGAGTGCGCGCACCCACAATGGCCTGAAGCTGATTCCGCTGGATGAGGTGTTTTATTGTCTGGCCGATCAGAAGTACGTGAATGTGCACTACGTTGGCGGTGAAACCCTGATTGATGACAGCCTGAAACAGCTGGAAGACGAATTCGGCGACCTATTCGTGCGCGTGCACCGCAGTGCCCTGGTGGCGCGGGCGCGCATTGAACGGCTGCAGGCCTTACCGGAAGGCGGGCATCAGTTGTTTCTGCGTGGCATGGAAGACGGCGTGCCGGTCAGTCGCCGGCATCTGGCGGATGTGAAGCGTGTGATGAAGGGGCTGTGAGCCCCTTTTGTTTATCGGGCGTTTGTACGCCCCAGCGTTAACCGGCTGAGCGTTCGTCAGTAGGTGTGATACGCACACTTCTCGGCGTGCAGACTGGCGTACACCTCGTCCGGATCGAGCCCGTTCTGCGCCAGCGCGGCGCGCACCTGAGCAATCTGATCCTGCACGATCTGATAGCGGACACCGTATTCCACGCGGGAAACATCCCCGGCCTTCGGCATGTAACTGAAGGCGATTTTCAGGGCTTCAAGAACGTCAGGGCTGGCGGTCTGGGTCATGGTCGGGCTCCGTTGCTTTTATTGTTCCCGTTGCTTTTATTGTCCAGAGACCGGCTCAGTATAGAACCAGTCGCGGAGAAAAAGCTCCGCTTATTAGCACAGAAAAAGCTCCGCTTATTCGCGCAGAGGTGGTTGTGTTCAGCGAGTGAGTTCGCAGCGTTCGGAGGGCGGCCGTGAAGGCGATCAATGTCAGTAAAAGGTCAGGGTCAACAGGAATGACCGCTTTTGTTTGTGACTGGTTACTGGTTTTCAGTGGCAACCCGGTGAGACGCTTACGGTCTCAGTGTCCGTAACCGTAATTCAGTAAGGCCGCGCAACGACGGCCAGAGAGGAGGCCATTGATGAACAACACCATCCGCAATTCCCTGACACTCACCGCGTTGTGCGCTGCCCTGGCCGGCTGCGGCACCAGCTCGTCCGACGGCAGTGGTCAGCTGACCCTGAGCCTGACCGATGCACCGGTCACCAGCCTGCAAAGTGTGTCGGTCACCATCACCGGCGTCAGCCTGAAGCCCGCGTCCGGCGATACGCTGACGTACACCTTCGAAGAGCCGAAAACCCTCGACCTGCTGCAATTGCAGGGTGGCGAAACCGCTCTGCTGCTGAACGATGTGACCGTGCCGGCCGGTGCCTATAACTGGCTGCGGCTGGCGGTCGACAGCGATAACCTGAGCGTGACCGAAACCGGTGGTGCGCTGAAAACCCTGAAAATTCCGTCCGGTGCGGAAACCGGCCTGAAACTGGTGAAGGGCTTCACCGTGGCGCAGGGCGGTTCGTCCGCGTTCACCATCGACTTCGACGTGCGCAAATCCATCGTCGACCCGACCGGCAACAGCGCCGATTACTTCCTGAAGCCGGTGTTGCGTCTGGTCGACAACCTGCAGGTGGGCAGTGTGGCCGGCACTGTGACCGGAGAGCTGATCAGCGCCGCCTGCGCTGACAGCAACATCTACGCCGGTATGGTGTATGTGTTCAGTGGCGCCGATGCCACGGCGGATGATCTGGGCAGCAGCAGTGAGCCTCTGGTCGCCGTGCCTGTGGTGTACGACGCTGAAACCACGACCTATCAGTACAGCGCCGCGTTTCTGGAAGTGGGCGATTACAGCCTGAGCTATTCCTGTGATGCCGACGACAACGAACAGGATGAGGCACTGACCTTTACCGCCGTGCAGAACGCCAGCGTCACCCAGGGCGACACTACCGGCGTGAATTTCGATTTGGCGCTCTGATGGCCCGCGCCTGACGGCGCCTCATAAAAAAGGCCCCATTTGGGGCCTTTTTTTATTGGGTGCTACTGACCGGGCTGATCAGCGGCTGTAGCGCTGACGCAGGGCGTTGATGCGCACTTCCAGTGGCGGGTGCGAGGCAAACAGGGCGGACATTTTGCCTTCACCGCCGATGCCGAAGGCCACCAGTTCGCCGTTCAATTCGCTCGGCTGGTCGTAGGTCTGTTGCAGAGCCGCCAGCGCGCTGACCATGGCTGCCGGCGACACCAGTTCGGCACCGGCCTGGTCGGCACGGAATTCACGGCGGCGGCTGAACCAGGCCACGATCATGGAGGCGAGGAAGCCCAGAATGATTTCGGCGACGAACGTGGCCACATAGAAACCAATGCCGGGGCCTGAGTTTTCGGAATTGTTGCCGCGCATGGCGTTGTCGACGATGTTGCCGATGATACGGGCGAAGAACATCACGAAGGCGTTTACCACACCCTGAATCAGCGCCAGCGTCACCATGTCGCCGTTGGCCACGTGTCCAATCTCATGGCCGAGAACGGCTTTCACCTGTTCTTTGTCCATGCGCTGCAGCAGACCGGTGGATACGGCCACCAGAGCGTTGTTGCGGTTCCAGCCGGTGGCAAACGCGTTCGGTGCAGCCGAGGCAAAAATACCCACTTCCGGCATGCCGATACCGGCTTTGTCGGCCAGTTCTTTTACGGTGCTCAGCAGCCATTGTTCGCCGGCGTTCTGTGGCTGATCGATGATCTGAACGTTCATCGACTTTTTCGCCATCCACTTCGACAGCAGCAGCGACACCACGGAACCGGCCATACCGAACACTAAGCAGAACACCATCAGGCTGGCGAGGTTAAGACCACCGCCCTGAGCGTGGTAGCTGCCGACGCCCAGCAGAGACAAGGTAATACTGGCCACCAGAATCACAGCAAGGTTGGTCGCCAGAAACAGAATAACGCGCAACATGGTTGCAGCTCCTTCACGGGTTTCGTGTTTGGTTATGCGGCATTGCAGCGAATCTGCAATGTCCTTTTCTGACCATCAGGATGGCGTTTTTTGTGCCGTTTTCAAGGCCCGGCATTGTCAGGAAGGGTAATGGCAAAACGGGCCGCGCGGCCTTGGTCGATATTCCATTCGCGCGCATTGCGCGTATCATGTGCGCCGTCCCAGGGGGTGGTGCGGCTTAGCTGTGCCTGAGATGTCAGAGACCTGCCAGTGCAGAGAGACAAACCCCTTGAACCTGATCCGGTTAGTACCGGCGTAGGAATGGGGGCGTTTGATCCTGAAAGCACAGGCAGCACAGCGGTCTGGCGCTTTGGCGGCGGTCAGGCGCATCACAATCAGAGGTGAGTTCATGCCCTTGGCAGGCATCACCCCTACGCAATAGCCGGGTCTTTTCTTACTTTCGATTTAAGGAATGACCCTGACATGAAACACCATCCTTTAGCTCTGCTGGTGGCGTTAGCACCCTTAACGGCCGTGGCCGCAGACGACGTGGCCCTTGATACCCAGACGGTGCAGGCCGACTTCCGCAACACCGACGTACAACAGATTCCCGAAGCCGTGACCGTGGTCGGGCACGAGCAGATTGCCGCGCGCTCGGCAGAACATCTGGAGCAGGTGCTGAGCTTTGCGCCGAACGTGAACTTTGCCTCGGGCGCGTCCCGTGGCCGCTATTACCAGATCCGTGGTATCGGTGAACGCAGCCAGTTTGTCGACCCGGTAAACCCGTCCGTTGGTCTGCTGATCGACGGCATCGATATGACTGGCTTAGGCGCGGCCGCCACCTTATTTGATGTGCAGCAGGTGGAAATTCTGCGCGGTCCGCAGGGCACCCGTTTCGGTGCCAACGCGCTGGCGGGCATGATCAACATCACCAGCAGTGATCCGACAAAAAATACCGAAGGTTATGTGTCGGCCAAAGCCGGTAATTACAGCAGCTATGGCGTTGGTGCGGCCCTGTCAGGTGCGGTGACGGACGATGTGCAGGCGCGCATTGCCGTGCACGGTTTTGAATCCGACGGCTTTATTCACAACGATTATCTGGACCGCGACGACACCAATAATCAGGACGAAAAAATCGCGCGCGCGAAATTCGCCTATCAGCCGGATGCGCAAAGCGAAGTCAAACTGACGCTGCTGTACGCCGATATCGACAATGGCTATGACGCGTTTACCCTTGATAACAGCCGTACCACACTGTCTGATCAGCCGGGCCGTGACAGTCAGGACACAAGTGCTTTCGCCCTGAGTTATAACCGCGATCTGAATACAGCTGTAAGTATGGTATTTGAAACCAGCGGTAGCTGGAGTAGCGCTGAATACAGTTACGATGAAGATTGGGTCAGCGATGCCTATCCGCCTAAATGGGGCAGTGCATTCGACCAATACCTGCGCACCTTTGAACGTAATAGCGCAGATCTGCGCTTTTTATCTGCGCCTCAGGGACGTATTTTCTCTGACAGTACTGACTGGACTGTCGGAATTTACTACATGAACCGCGAAGAAGATCTTAAGCGTAATTACTCCAGCGACCCTGCCCAATACCGCAGCGAACTGAGCGCTAACTCTGTTTCTGTTTACACCGAATTAAGCACGGCTTTAAGCCCGGAATTAACCTTGATTTATGGTGTGCGTGCAGAGCAATGGCAAAATGATTTTTCTGCCAATGATGGGGTTGACGGTACAACGGACGAAACGCTGTTCGGTGGCAAAGTGACGCTCGAAACATTGCTGGGACACAATCATTTGGGCTATGTCTCGCTGGCGCGCGGATATAAACCAGGTGGCATCAACAGTGACCCTGATGTTGCTGACGAAAACCGCAGTTTCGACACCGAGTTTAATAACACGGCGGAGCTGGGTGTTAAGTCCTCACTGGATAATGACACGCTGCATACCCGCGTTGCCGTGTTCTATATTCAGCGCAAAAACCAACAGGTTAAAAGTTCCTATTTTGAACAGTCCAGTGCTTCCTTCATGGATTATCTGGCGAATGCAGCAGAAGGCGAAAACTACGGTCTGGAAGTCGAAAGTCAGTGGCAGGTTTTCGATGCATTGCGCTGGGATATCAGTCTGGGTTACCTGAATGCCGAATTCAGTGATTACAGTTATGAACAGAATGTGTATGACGTTGACTGGAATATTGTGGGTAGCACCACAGTGGATAAGTCCGGTCGGTCTCAGGCTCATGCGCCAGAATACAGCGTGGCGACTGCGGTTACCTATGCTTTCACCGAGCGTCTTTCGCTGCGTGTAGAAAGTGAGGCCAAGGATGAGTTCTACTTTTCTGACAGTCACGATGAAAAAGCACGGGCCGCAGTTCTTTGGCATGCCCGCCTCGGTTATCAGCATGGACCTCTGGATATTGCACTATCCGGCCGCAATCTGACCAACCGGGAAACAGATGTTCGTGGCTTTGGTGGCTTCAACAACGATGCATATGATCCGGCTCCGGACGATGTTGGCCGTTACGCTCAATTGGGCGAGCCACGTTTAGTCATGGCCGAAGTTAAGTACGCGTTTTAATAAGCGCTTGAAGCCAGAGGCTTGAAGCTGGACGCTTGGCTTCAGGCTTCAGGCTTCAGGCTTCAGGCTTCAGGCTTCAGGCTTCAGGCTTCAGGCTTCAGGCTTCAGGCTTTTACAACGGAGACCCCAATGGAAATCTCAGTAGAAATCAGCAAGTACCCACTGGCGGATGATTACATTCCCTACATCAAAGATTTTATCGATCGCCTGAACGCAGTCGACGGTATCAGCGTGGTCACCAATACCATGAGCACTCAGGTGTTCGGCGATTACGATCTGGTGATGGATACCTTAAAGACCGAAATCAAACGCAGCTGGGAAACCTTCGGTCGTTCGATTTTTGTGTGCAAATTTATTGGCCGTAATTTAGACCCGGCGCTGAATCCACACGGATGATGCTTCCGGCTTCCGGCTTCCGGCTTCCGGCTTCCGGCTTCCGGCTTCCGGCTTCCGGCTTTAACCCAAGGACCCCAATATGACCGATATCTGGAACAGTATTGAACAGGCCGTCCAGGCCATGAGCATCTGGGAAGTGATCGCCGTTGCCCTCGGTGTTGCATACCTGCTGCTGGCCATGAAGCAGAGCATCTGGTGCTGGTACGCTGCGTTTTTCAGCACCGCGATTTTCGTCTGGCTGTTCTGGGATGTCAGCCTGCTGATGGAATCCGCGCTCAATGTGTACTACCTGATTATGGCCGTGTACGGCTGGTGGTTGTGGCGTTCTGGCGCGCAGGAGCAGGAATTACCCATTCAGTCGTGGGGTGCGAAGCAACACCTGCTGGCCATTGCCGCTGTCATCACCATGAGTTTAATCAGCGGTTATTTACTGGCGGAAAATACGCACGCCGTCATGCCGTATCTGGACTCCTTCACCACCTGGGGTGCGGTGCTCACCACCTGGATGGTGGCGAAAAAAGTGCTGGAAAACTGGCTTTACTGGATCGTGATTGATGGCGTTGCGATTTTCCTCTACACCGACCGCGAGCTGTATTTAACCGCACTGCTGATGGTGATTTATGTGGTGCTGGTGATCATTGGCTGGTTTAAATGGTTACCCCTTTATAAACAACAGCAGTCGCAGGACCGCGGCGTAAAAGCCACGCCTGCGGCCTGGCAAGTGGGTGAAAAACTACCGTGATAGAACAGATTCTGAGTGAATGGGAGGCGTGGCATCTGTGCGCCACACCGCCGGTGCGGGCGCAGCTGAAACCTCTGCCTGGCGGCCTGACCAATCAATGTTTTTTGCTCACGCTCGGCAGTGGCCAGTACGTGCTGCGTATTGAAGGGCAGAATTCCGGCGCACTGGATATTAACCGTCATTCGGAATGGCTGGTGCACCGGCTGGTGGCAGGTAAGGGATTAACACCAACCGTGCGTTACCGTTCGGCGCCTGATCGCGCCGACGGCGTGCATTACTGGATTCGTGATTACGTGCCCGGCCATTCACTGCGAGCCGACGAATTAACCTTAAACCGCTTAATGCAGATGGCGGCGCAGCTGAGTTTGTTGCACGACATTAATCCACCAGACGATGTGCCGCAGCTCAGCATCAGCGCCAAAGCCAGCCACTACTGGAATATCATCAGCGCCAATACCCGCAACGACGAATTACTCGCGCTGCGCGCGCCGCTGCAGAGCGTGCTGGGTGGTGTGCCCGACAAGCGTCTTTGTCTGTGCCATATGGACCCGCTGCCTGCGAACTGGATTCTCACACCGGACGATGATCTGGTACTGCTCGACTGGGAATACGCGGCCATCGGCCATCCGCTGTGGGACATCGCCGCCCTGCTGCAGAACGCCGGGCTGAACGAAGAAGACGAATCCAAAGTGCTGTATGCCTACGGCATCCGCGACGACCGCGCCTGGGCGTTAGCGCGCGAACAGATGAACTACCTCAGTGCCCTCTGGTATGGCGCGCAGGGCATCTGGAGTGAGCGGGAACTGGATGTTTATTTGCGTGGTTTGCTGGCGTTAAGCAGTTAAAACAAGCAGCGAAAAATCAGCGGTTAAATGGCTGAACGACGTACGATTAATTTACGCATAAATTCCGCCGGATCTTTCTGCAGTGCCATTTCCCCCGCTTGCTGCTGTTGCAGGCGGCGGGTTAATAAACGGCTCAGCCAGAAGCGCAGGGCCGCGCCTCTTAATACTAAATTCCAGCCTGCTTTTTCGTCGCTGTTGAATGGCCGCACACTTTCGTAGCCAGCAAGCAAAGCGTCCACACAGCCGTCTTTCCACACGCCGTTTTTATCGCAGCACCAGTCGTTGGCGACGACGGCTACATCGTACAAAAGAGCACCGGCGGCAGCGTTGTATAAATCGAGAATGGCGCCGACATCGCCAGCGGCGGTGAACAGGGCGTTATCGTGGAATAAATCGCCGTGAATCCAGCCGTGTGGTAAGGCCAGCCACTGTTCGCGGTGTGAGGTCTGAAACGTGAGTTCATCGGCCAGCAGGGTTTGTTCGTCGGCGGATAAATCGCGCGCCAGTTCCGGCCCCACACTGACCCACCAGTCGTAAGCGCGGCCGTCGATGCGGTTGGTTGGTAAGTCGGCGGCGGCCAGATGCAGTTGCGCCAGCGCGCGGCCGATATTGTGGCAATGCCCGGCTTGCGGGTCGTGAATATGTTCGCCCGCCAGACGCTGGCAGAGGATGGCCGGCCGGCCTTTCAGTTCATGCAGCCACTGGCCGCTTGTGTCGTCGATGGGTGCCGGAACCTGCAGGCCTTTACTGCCCAGATGGCGTGCCAGACCAACAAACGCCCGCACTTCATCCGCCGGGTTGTGCTCGAACAGGGTCAGTACAAACTCGCCCTTGCTGGTCGTCACAAAGTAGTTGGTGTTCTCGATGCCGGCCGTGATGCCTTTATGTGAAACGAGCGTACCCAAACTGAAGCGGGCCAGCAGTTCGCTGATGTCCTGAGCGCTGAGCGAGGTGTAAACAGACATGGGAAACCAGAACCGGAGTTAGCGGGAGTGATGAGGGGTCACTATAACCGTCGTCCATGACGGTTGTAAGGCGGCAATGTGGACTACCAGCGGAAAATAACCCACTTAGGTACGCGCATGCTTGGGTTGTCTTTGCGCACGAAATCGCCGTCTTCCTGTTCAGACGGAATCAGGTAGTAGGCCGGGCCTTTGATCGGCACCACTTTGATTTCGCTGATTTCGCCGTTGATGCGGAATTCGTAGTAGGTGTTGTCGCCATCGTTGCGGATGGTAACGGTTTCGGCCGGGTCTTGGGCGACACTGAGGCCGCTGAGCAGCAGCGCCGGCGTCATCAGTAATGCGGTCATAAGTTGACGGGGCTTCATGGTAAACTCGCCTCAGTTTGTTTTTCCGATTCCGCCATTGTACGTCGTCAGTGGCGGAAACCCCAGACCAGGAATTGCCCTATGTCCAAGCCAGTCGTACTCGTTGACGGATCTTCCTACCTGTTCCGTGCCTTTCACGCCATCCCCTTGCTGACTAACTCAAAAGGTCTGCACACCAATGCGGTGAAAGGCGTGATCAGTATGATCCGCAAACTGCAGAAAGATTTTGACGGGTCGCAACTGGTGGTGGTGTTCGACGCCAAGGGCAAAACCTTCCGCAACGATATTTACCCGGATTACAAAGCCCATCGCCCGCCGATGCCGGACGAACTGCGTGAGCAGATTGAGCCGATTCACAACATCATCCGCGCCATGGGGCTGCCGCTGCTGATTGTCGAAGGGGTTGAGGCCGACGATGTCATCGGCACGCTGGCGGCGCAGGCCATTGAACACGATCAGAGTGTGGTGATTTCCACCGGCGATAAAGACATGGCGCAGCTGGTGAACTCCCACGTGTCACTGATCAACACCATGACCGATACCCGTCTGGATGTGGATGGCGTTAAAGAAAAATTCGGCGTACCGCCCGAGCACATTGTCGATTACCTGGCGTTAATGGGCGACAAGGTGGACAACATTCCGGGCGTGCCGAAAGTGGGCGAAAAAACCGCCGTGGGTTTAGTTGCCGGACTGGGCAGTCTGGAAGATATTTACGCCAACCTCGATAAGGTGGCCGCCCTCGATTTTCGTGGTGCAAAAACCATGGCCCCTAAACTTGAGGAGCACAAAGAGCAGGCGCTGTTATCGAAAGTGCTGGCCACCATTAAGTGCGATGTGGAACTCGGCTTTACCCTGCCGGAAATCAGGAACACAGACACCGACGTCAGCGCGCTGTTAGAGCTGTTCCGCACCATGGAATTCAAAGCCTGGATCGCCGAGTTCAGTGCAGCGGCAGACGGAACCCCAGCGTTTGAATTATCCGCGTCGGCGGGCCCTGCGGATGAGGCTGCCGCCGTCGTTAATCTGCCCGCGGCCTTTGCCGGTGAAACACAGTACGAGATTATTTTTAATCAGGCCGATCTGGAACGCTGGCTTGAGGTACTGAAAAAAGCCGAATTGTTCGCCTTCGATACCGAAACCACCTCGCTCAATTACAAAGAAGCGCGCATCGTTGGTGTGTCGTTTTCCGCCGAAGCCGGTAAAGCCGCGTATGTACCGCTGGCCCACGATTACGACGGCGCGCCTGCGCAGTTAAACCGCGAAGACGTGCTGGCGCAGCTGAAGCCACTGCTGGAAAGCGAGCAGCACAAAAAAGTCGGCCAGCATATGAAATACGATATGCACGTGCTGGCGAATCACGGCATTCACCTGCGCGGTGTGCAGTTCGACACCATGCTCGAATCCTACGTGCTGGATTCCGTTGCCACCCGGCACGATATGGACAGCCTGTCGCTCAAGTATCTGGGCCACAGCACCATCACCTTCGAAGACATTGCCGGTAAAGGCGCCAAGCAGCTGACCTTTAATAAAATCGATATCGAAAAAGCCGGTCCTTACGCCGCTGAGGATGCCGATATTACCCTGCGTCTGCATCAGCGCTTATGGCCCGAGCTGGAAGCTGTGCCCGCATTAAAAGCCGTGCTCACTGACATCGAAATGCCAGCCATGCCTGTGCTGTTTGAAATGGAAGAAAACGGCATGCTGATCGACGCCGACCGTCTGCACGAGCAGAGTCAGCAGATTGATCAGCGCCTGCAACAACTGGAGCAGGAAGCCCACAACGTTGCGGGTCAGGTGTTTAATCTCGGCTCGCCGAAACAGCTGGGTGAAATTCTGTTTACCAAACTCGGTTTGCCGGTGAAAAAGAAAACGCCGACCGGCGTGCCGTCCACCGCCGAAGAGGTGCTGCAGGAACTGGCCGACGACGGCCACGAATTACCTCAGCTGCTGATGGAATACCGAGGACTGGCAAAATTAAAAAGCACTTACACCGATAAATTACCGGCCATGATCGCTCCGGATACCGGGCGTGTGCATACCTCCTATCATCAGGCGGTGGCAGCCACCGGGCGTTTATCGTCTACCGACCCGAACCTGCAGAACATACCGGTGCGCTCAGAAGAAGGCCGCAAAATCCGCCAGGCCTTTATTGGCCGCGACGGCTACAAACTGGTAGCGGCCGACTACAGCCAGATTGAACTGCGCATCATGGCGCATTTATCCGGTGACGACAGTTTGTTGCAAGCCTTTGCCGACGGTCGCGATATTCACCGTCATACGGCGGCGGAAGTATTCGGTGCCACCGAAGCCGAGGTAACCGACAACCAGCGCCGCGCCGCCAAGGCGATTAACTTCGGTCTGATTTACGGCATGTCGGCCTTTGGTCTGGCCAAGCAGATTGGTGTCGGCCGTGGCGAAGCGCAGGATTATGTGAACCTGTATTTCCAGCGTTATCCGGGCGTGCGTGACTACATGGACCGCACCCGCGAACAGGCGAAAGAAAAGGGGTACGTTGAAACTATTTTCGGCCGCCGTTTATACCTGCCTGAAATCCGCAGTAAAAACGTACCGCGTCGTCAGCACGCCGAACGTACCGCGATTAACGCGCCGATGCAGGGTACGGCCGCCGATATTATCAAACGTGCCATGATTGCCGTTTCTTCGTGGCTGAAAACAGCGGACTTCGACGCCCGCATGTTAATGCAGGTACACGACGAACTGGTACTGGAAGTGCGCGCCGATCAGGCCGACGCCTTTGCCGCAGAACTGAAGCAGCAGATGCAGGATGCCGCCGAATTAAAGGTGCCGCTGGTGGTAGAAGCCGGTATTGGTGATAACTGGGAGCAGGCGCACTAGCGCCGAAGATTAAGGCGCCGTCTGGCGCCTTTGCCGCAACCAGAGATCAGTTCAGCCAGCCAACGCGTGCAGACACACCGGATATGTTGTCTTTCGTACTGCGAAGGCCAATACCGGAGAGGATGCTATGATCTGGCTGAAACAGTTGATTGTCTGCGGGCAGAAAATTCTCAAGGGTCAGCGTCATTTCCGAGCCTTTGCCATCGGAGTAATGGACTGTATCCCCTACTAACTGGCGAGTTTCAGGGTCCCATTGCCGCGCGGCAGCATGAACAGCAGCAATGTTGTTTTTTCTGACCCTGCTGCTCAAACCAGTAAGCACATAGCCATCGGGCACCTCAACATAACGCTCGTATCCCGATCCGCACTGCAGGTATTGAATTTCGTCCAGTGAACCGTCGGCCAGTACGTTGCGGTAACCTATACGTATACCTTTGACGTCATCTTTATGGACACGGGCACCAAATCCCACTATCACGGATGACGAAGGTGCATTACAAAACGTCTCGTAACCACCACGTCCGATATCGAGAGTGAAATTGTTGTAAACGGATACACTGGTTTCAGGAATATCGATGTATTCCAGATTGTTCAGAGTATTAACTTTCTGAAGTACGCACTCGGAGGTATTGTCGTAGCAAGTTAGCAGTGATCTTTCAAGATAACTCAGGTTTTCCGTGATACGTGTGATGAGTTCCTTGTACAGATCGGTCTTATTTTCAGCGTCTACAGATTGTGAGGTTCCCCGAACTTCGATCTCATGTAAGAGTTGATGCTGGTGAATGAGCTCATCGATTAATTCCTGTCGTGCCGATAAAACATCTTCAGGTGTGCTGAGCAGAGGTATGTCAGTGCTTACGCTGTCGGAATAGCGCACGGGATACGCGGCGGTATAAGCTGCGTTTTCGCCTGATGACTGATAAATAGCCCCATTCGCTGCTGTATAAGCTGCAATATTGTCAAAGATACTAACGCAGTCGCTGCTATCACAGTAAACCGAGCCAGTCGTCAGCAAATTACCAATCGCCAAAGAGCTTCCGCCTTGCTGGCTGAGGGTGATGCCGATGGTCGTACCATCACCGTATTTTTCCAGAACAGTATTGACGGATGACTTCAGGGTTTGCATATCGGTGATCGTCGCACTGTCGGTCGTATCAAAGACTTTCTTGTAGGAAGGGTTTGAAAAGCCGAATGTAACGCTCAGATCAAACTGAACACCAGCGTCGATTTTACTTATAAAATGGTCTCCACAAATCCGGGAGAAGGCCTGAGGGGATGTACTCAGTGCTGATTGCGCCAAGGCGGTGACGGATTCCGGCTTGAAAATCCAGTATCCCGTCTTGAACTTTTTCTGGAAGCGGATGACCGTTGAGTAATCACTGCTGCTTACGCTTCTGAAGTTCGCAGTCATTTCCGACGACAGCAGAATACTGCGAAAGTCAGCAGCGTCATCAAACTTGGGGGACAGGTCGGAAAGCATTTCAATGGCTGGTGCGTCTTTCAAACGTTCCAGCGGCTGGTATGAATCCACATATTCCTCGAAAACTTCAGTGCCTGTCAGGCATCCGATGGCCATAACAGACTGACTCTGGGAGTTGAATGCTCCACCTGGGAAAATTCCTTCGGCGGTAACGGAAGCTGCTGCAGAGGTAAATATTAGTGATACTAAAGAACTCAGTACGAAATTTTTCACGGCGGGTCTCCTTGTGCCGCCCGCGATTCTTATTATAGATATTGGATTTGTCAATTGTGTGAGTGCGAGTCCCCCGTGGCGTTAATCGTAAAGCAGATTCTTCGGCGGGCTGCAGGAAATACCATGGGGAGGTAGATCGATAGATACTTTTCAGCAGAACGGAAGCAGCAGATGCAGGATGCCGCCGAATTAAAGGTGCCGCTGGTGGTAGAAGCCGGTATTGGTGACAACTGGGAGCAGGCGCACTGATCGCCTGCTGACTAAAAAATGGGCTCACCGGCCCCGGAATCTGCATTGGCAGGAAGCGGGTGAGCGTTTATTCCGTATCGGTTTCTTAATACGCCAGCTTACCAATCACGCCCATGTGCAGGGTGCCGAGATATAAGCCGTTGTCTTCTGGTTGCACTGACGTCACCTCACCAATGGCGACGGCGGCCTGGTCGTGCAGGCTTTGCAGTATCATCCCGTTTTCATCAATCTGCAGAATTAAGCCGTACGGCTTTGGCACAGGTGCAATTTCTTTCGGTAATTTTGCCAGCAGATTTTTCACCCACGGCTGATCGTGGAACTGGTCAACAATCTTGGGACGCAGGCCATACATAGCAACCCAGTAGGTGCCGTTGGCGGCGCGGGCAATGCCGTCGGGCATACCGGGTAATTTGTCGAGCAGTACCTCTTTTTCACCGGCTTTAGGGCCGCTCAGCCACACCTTGCTGATGCGGTAGGTGAAGGTTTCATTGATCAGCACATAGCTCTGGTCGGCGGATACGGCGACACCGTTGGCAAAGGCCAGCTCATCGGCCAACAGGGTCAGTGAATTATCGGCCGGATTCAGGGCGAACAGGCGGCCCGACGGGCGTCCGTCCAGAACGTCCAGCACAATGTCGCTCAGCGGGTAGCGGTTACTGGCATCGGAAAAATAAATGGTGCCATCGGCACCGATATCCACATCATCGACCACGCCCAGATGCTTGCCTTTAAACTGGTCGGCCAGAACGCGCAGGTTGCCCTGCGGGCTCATGCTCAGCAGACCTTTTTCAGCATCGGCGATGATCAGATTCTGCTGCGCATCAAAATGCAGTCCCAGCGGACGGCCGCCGGTATTGACCAGAGTTTCCCAACCCGAGTACGCGCATTTACGCATAATGCTGCCGTCCAGTGTGCCTGTGTACAGGCAGCCGAGTTGATCGCGGGCCACGTCCTCGCCACCGCGCTTTCCTTCCGGCAGCGCGATCAGCTGTGTGCTTTGCAGGGCATCGTTCACCGTCAGTGCGCCGGCAAACGGCAGCGGGCGTGAAACGCTGACGGCAACCGAATCGATGGGGGATGGCATGGCCACCAGAGCGGCGGCAATGATCAGAATCAGCAGGAACAGTGAGAGCAGGAATTTCATGTCAGGCTCCGGGTATTATTATTTTTCTCAGTGTACCGGAGCGGCTGTGAATGTGTCTGGTTATTTAAGGCCGCCAACCCCAGATTAAATGGATTTTGCGCGTTGTTTTTTGCGTTTAAGAATCACCAGGCTGATGCCGGTAACCGCGGCAAAACCAATAAAGGCCGGCAGCACGCTCAGCAGGTAGGGCGTAAGCCCCAGTTGCGAAACATAGAGGGAAATCGCATCCCAGTGATGCACTTCAAAACGTTCGCCGCTTTCAATATTACGGCCACTGACGGTGGCGGTCGCCAGGCTGAAAATCAGGGTCAGTAACAGACCTGAGAGGAGCGAAACAGGCAGGATAAACTTCATGGGGGTGTCCGGTTAACCTAATACCGGAACTATAAAGAGCCGCCGACAAGGCGGCGATAGTAATACGCCGCTTTGTCGGTCGATCTTTTAATGCGTTATACCAGCAGGTAACCGCCGTCGACGTTAATCGCCGCGCCTGTGGTGTAGCTGGACGCATCAGACGCCAGATACAGCACGGTGCCCGCCATTTCTTCCGGCATGGCGACGCGCTTCATCGGAATGTGCATCATGGCCATTTTCAGGATGGCGTCGTTGCTGGTCAGGGTGCTGGCAAACTTGGTGTCGGTCAGGCCTGGCAGCAGGGCGTTCACGCGGATGCCCAGTTGTGCGCATTCTTTGGCGAAGGTTTTGGTCATGGCAATCACAGACGCCTTGGTGATGGAGTAAATGCCCTGCATATCACCCGGAATCACGCCGTTAACCGACGCCACGTTAATGATGGAGCCGCCGCCGTTTTTCTTCATCAGTTTGGCGCCCATGGACGACATAAAGAAATAACCGCGAATGTTTACGTCGACGGTTTTCTGGAACGCGCCTAAGTCGGTATCCAGCACGTGGCCGAAGTAAGGGTTCGCGGCGGCGTTATTCACCAGAATATTCAGCTTGCCGTGTTTCTCTTCGATGGTTTTGAAGCAGGCTTCGATCTGCTCCATTTCACCAATGTGGCAGGCCAGCGCTTCGGCTCTGCCGCCGGCTTCAGCAATTTCATCCACTACGCGCTGACAGTCGTTCAGTTTGCGGCTGGAGACAATGACGTGGGCGCCGCTGGCGGCCAGCAGTTTGGCGATGCTTTCACCGATACCACGGCTGGCACCGGTCACCAGAGCAACGCGGCCGGACAGGTTAAACAGTTCTTGTGGGTTCATAGGGGCTCCCTTGTTATTGTTTACCGCTCAGCGGTAAGTCAGAAAATGTTTTCCGGCCTGCGCCAGATGTTGTTGTTCATTAAACGATGCCAGGCTGACCTTGCCGCTGCTGTTGTACAGCAGCTGGGTAATGCCGCCGTTCAGCAGTGTCCAATTCAGGTCGAAGGCTTTGTCGTGACTCAGCCCGAGGCAATACTGAGCAATGGCCGTTATCGGACCGCCCGAGGTAAACACCACGGCGTTGCGTCCTTCGGCGGCAAGCATGAGTTCGCGCAGCGCTTCCCGCACCCGTGCGGTAAAGGCGCTCCACGATTCGATATAGTCGCCGTCATGCTGGCCGCCGGTCCAGCGTTCAATGGCCTGTGAAAATAATTCCTGAAAGGCTTTGCGCTTATTCGGCTGCGCCAGAATCCATGCGCCTAACACGGCCTTGTTTTTAAACTGCGGAAAGGCACAGGCGATAATGTCGTCCGAGTCGAATTCGTTAAAGCCGGCCATTTCAATGGTGGGCCCATACGCCGGCCAGTGTTTCTGTGCGCCGGCCATGGTTTCACGGTGACGTTGCATGGCACCGTGCACCACGCGGTGCGCTTCTACGCCGCGCAGCGCCAGCGACTTACCCACCAGTTCGCCCTGCAGATGACCGGTGTCCGACAGCTGATCGTAATTCAGCTTGCCGAAACCGGCCTGACCGTGGCGCACCAGGTAAATACTGGCCATTATTGAAACCCGTTTTTGCGCGCCGCTTTCATGATGCGGTTGCAGCGCCAGTTCAGGTAATGCACGAAGAACCAGAAGTTTTTAAACGCCGGGTTATCGGTTTGTTTGTGGTGATAGCGGTAGTAAATCTGTTGCACGATCACGGCAAGACGGAATAAACCGAATACTTCGTAAAATGGCCAGAGTTTGGCGTCGAGGCCCATTTTATCGCAGTAATAATCCACGATTTCCTGACGGGTGAGCATGCCCGGCAGATGGCTAGGCTGGCGACGGATAGAACGCATTAAGGCGTCGTCGCCGGCTTCTACCCAGTAGGCCAGTGCGCCGCCGAGGTCCATCAGCGGATCGCCCAGCGTGGCCATTTCCCAGTCGAGCACGCCGATAATTTCGCCCGGGTTGTCCGGGTTCAGAACCACGTTATCCATACGGTAATCGTTGTGGATAATGCAGGTTTTCACATCGGCCGGCATGTTGGCCTGCAGCCATTTCATGGTCTTTTTAAAACCCGGTACGTTCCAGGTTTTGGACTTGGTATAACGGCCACTCCAGCCTTCGACCTGACGCTGCACATAGCCCGCGCCTTTGCCCAGATCATCCAGACCGTTGGCCTGATAGTCGACTTTGTGCAGGTCGATGAGTTTGTCGAATACCGAAATGCACAGGTCGCGCGCCTGTTCTTTGCTGAGCGTCATGCCGCGGGGCAGATTGCCGCGTGGAATAATGCCGCGCATGCGTTCCATGACGTAAAAATCGCTGCCGACCACGCTCTGGTCTTCGCAGAAGGCGATCATTTTCGGCACGTACGGATACACGGGTTTCAGCCGCTGCATAATGCTGTATTCGCGCTTCATATCGTGCGCGCCGGCGGCTTTATGCCCAGCCGGTGGACGGCGCAGAATTAAGTCCCTGTATTGGGCGTTGGGGGCGTACTGGTCAGCGTATTTCAGGTGGTAGGTCAGGTTGGAGGCACCACCGGAAAATTGTTTTACTTCGGGTAGCGCATCACCGTAGTCGTGTCCCTGTGCTTTCAGCCAGTTGTGCACCGCCTGAATATCAAAGGCGTCGCTGTCGCGCAGAGCCTTGGCTTCGTCAATGAACTGCTGACTCATCTCAGGCTCCTGATTTTTCACCGACCGGCAGATCGGTGCCGGAGGCAAAAGCTTTGCGCTGGTCTTCGCGTTTTTTCAGACCCTGCGCCATGCTCAGCATGCCTTTGTTAAACAGGAACGGCAGGTATTTTTTGAAGAAATACGCACGGCGGCCAGCCGGGTGCGGATTGCAGATTTTTTCGTTTTTCAGCAGCGCTTTGTAGGCGGCGTCGGCGATGTCGTCGGCGTCCAGTGCTGAGGCTTCAAATACTTTATCCACGAATTTGAGCATGTCCGGATCGGAGGTTTTCATGCCGTGGTTGAGGTTGGTGCGGAAGAAGCCCGGGCACAGTGCGGTTACGTGAATACCGTACGGCATGAGTTCAAAGTGCATGGTTTCGGAGATGGCCACCACAGCGGCTTTGGTGGCGTTGTACGACGACATGGACGGCGCTTTCAGCAGACCGGCCAGAGACGCGACGTTGATAAAACCACCATGACCCTGCTGCTTCATCAGCGGGGTGAAGGTACGGCAGCCCAGTGCCACGCCTTTCAGGTTGATGTCGATGATCCAGTCCCACCAGGCCCAGTCACCGGCGTCGATGCGGTCACCGGTGGCGACACCGGCGTTGTTGATCACCACGTCGATGCCTTTCCAGCGGCTGTTCACTTCGTCACGCAGGGTGTTCCACGCCGCTTCGCTGCGCACGTCCAGTTCATGGATCCAGCCTTTGCCGCCGGCTTTTTCGACCATGTTCAGGGTTTCAGCCGCACCGCCCATGTTGATGTCGGCGATGCAGATGTCCGCACCTTCTTTGGCATAGCGCAGGGCCAGTGCACGACCCAGTCCGCTGGCGGCGCCAGTGATCAGTACCTTTTTCATCCCGTATCCTCAAATGCGTAGCGGCAGTTTGTCTGCCGCGAATTATTATGTTGTAACTAATGGCCTGTTAAGGGGCTTTTGTGACATATGCGCGGCCGTCAGACGGCCGCAGGCAGCCTCAGGCGTCTTTCATATACTTTTTGTATTTCATCATCTCGATCTTGGCGATCAGACCGCGGTGCACTTCGTCCGGGCCGTCGGCCAGACGCAGGGCGCGGGCGGCAGTGAACAGACCGGTCAGCGGGAAGTCTTCCGACAGACCACCACCACCGTGCATCTGCATGGCGGCGTCGATGATCTGCTGGGCCATGTTCGGTGCGATCACTTTGATCTGAGAGATTTCACTCATGGCGCCCATGGCGCCGACTTTGTCGATCATCCACGCGGCCTTGAACACCAGCAGACGGGCCTGTTCGATGTTCATTCGCGCGTCGGCGATGATGTCGCGGTTACCACCCAGATTCACCAGTGGCTTATGGAACGCGGTGCGGCCGGCGGCGCGGATGCACATCAGCTCCAGTGCTTTTTCGGCCATGCCGATTAAGCGCATGCAGTGGTGAATACGGCCTGGTCCAAGACGACCCTGAGCGATTTCGAAACCACGGCCGGGGCCGGCGATGATGTTGGACAGGGGTACACGCACGTTGGTGAAGCTCACTTCGCCGTGACCGTAAGGCTCATCGTAGAAGCCGAACACCGGCAGCATGCGCTCGATTTTTACGCCCGGCGCATCGAACGGAAACAGCACCATAGAATGCTGCTGGTGACGCGGTGCATCCGGGTTGGTCAGGGCCATGAAGATACCGACTTTGCAGTTCGGGTGACCCACGCCTGTGCTCCACCATTTGCGGCCGTTCAGTACCACTTCGTCGCCTTCGACGATGGCGGTGGCTTCCATGTTGGTGGCATCCGATGACGCCACGCCCGGTTCGGTCATGCAGAAGGCCGAACGGATTTCACCGGCCAGCAGGGGCTTCAGCCATTTTTCCTGCTGTTCCGGCGTGCCGTATTTTTCCAGCACTTCCATGTTGCCGGTGTCCGGCGCGTTGCAGTTGAAGATTTCCGGAGCAATGAACGAGCGGCCGGTCAGCTCAGCGACGGCGGCGTATTCCAGCGTGCTCAGGCCGGCACCATGGTGCTCGTCCGGCAGGAACATATTCCACAGGCCAGCGGCTTTGGCTTTGGCTTTCAGCTCTTCGATGATGGGCAGCACCACCCACTTGTTGTCCAGGCTGTGCAGTTCGCGCAGGTAGGCTTCTTCCACCGGCTCGATTTCATTCTTCATGAATTCTTTAACGCGCTTGATGTAGTCCTGCGCTTTGGGGGAATGCTGAAAATCCATACTGACCTCTTTCAGGTGGAAAGTGACGTGATGGATTCAGTGTAATCAGACGGTTTTTATAGATGAACTGAATAATCTGAATAACAGTAAATAAGCTGGACTTATAGAAAGGCAGCCAGCGCAACAGCGCTCAGCCCGACAGATAGCGGTCGCGGCCGGCTTCTTTGGCCTGATACATGGCCTGATCGGCGGCGGCCAGCAGATCGGTGAGGGTCGTGCCCGGTTGCGCCAGCTTGCTGCCGGCACTGATGGTCACCGGCAGACGCTCGCCCTGATCGGTGTGCAGTTCCAGTTCACGTACGGCGGCACACAGGCGGCGGCCCAGCTGATCGAGCAGCGGCTGCTGATTGGTTTTGATCAGCAACAGAAACTCATCACCGCCCCAGCGCGAGGCGAAATCATACGGCCGGATATGGCTGCGGATGATGTGCGCGGTCGACTCCAGCGCGGTGTCGCCGGCGTTGTGACCGAAGGCATCGTTCACCACCTTAAAGCCGTCGAGATCCAGCCAGAGAATGCCGAACGGCGTGTGTTCGCGCTCCAGCCGCGCCATTTCCAGTTCCAGCTGCTGCATCATGCCGCGCCGGTTGAGCAGGCCGGTGACCGGGTCGGTAAGCGTTTGCTTTTCCAGTTCTTCGGTGCGCTGCCGCACCCGGGTTTCGAGGCGTTCGCGTGCTTCCAGCACTTCGTCACCCATCTGAATAAAGTGCTTCATCAGGCGGCCGACTTCGCCCTGGGTGTGGTCAGGGAAGGCGCTGTCCACCGGCTTGCCGGCACGCAGGGTGTCGATGGCGTTTTCCAGCTGCGCCAGCGGCCGCATGACCTGCCGGTTAAGCACCAGATTAAACAGCAGCAGCGACACAAAAATGCTGAAGCCGGCCAGCAGGAATATGCGGTTGAAGGTGCTGAGCGGCAGCAGGGTATCGGGCTCAAGCAGGGTCATCACGTACCAGTCCACCTCGGGCAGATAAATCACCCCGGCCAGATGCTCTTCGCTCTCGAACAGCAGCTGCGTGCTGATGACCGAACCGGGTGCCGCCATGGCGCTGGCCAGCACCTGACGGATGCGCGTTTCACTGTCATGGCCACCCAGCAGCTGCCAGATGGTTTTCCGTTCGGCGGCGGCTTTGGTGATGCTGTTGAAATCGATCTGGCTGATGTCGGCTGACATCTGCACCGCGCCTTCGTGATCGAAGAACAGGTTGTGCACACCGGGCTCCGGTGCGGTCGAAAACTGGCGGATAAAGTCGCTGAGGTCGAGGCCGGTGCCGATCACGCCTAGGATGCGGTCGCCATCGCGCAGCAGCACGTCGATCCAGAGTTTGGTGACCTTGAGCGGAATGTCCGGGTTTACGTTCAGGTGAATGTCGCGGTTCTGGTTGATGATGCTGTAGAACCAGCGGTCGTCCGGGTTATCGCTGCGCAGGCTGTAGCGGTATTCCTGACCGGCGTATTCGTTGGCGGCGTTGTTGTGGTAGTAGTCGCCGCTGCTGAGCAGGGCGACGAAGTAACTGTGGTCGGCAAAGTTGTGGCGGTAGGCTTCGAGTTCGGTGAGGGCCGCCTGCTTTTTCGCAGCGTTGTGCTCGTCCAGCGCCCAGTTGCGCACCATCTGCGAATTGGCCAGCTGCCGGGCCAGTGCGACCTCGCGGATGATGGGCTGCAAGGCCCGTTCTTTTTCAAGTTTGACCTGAGTCTCGAAGCTCTTCAGTGCCCACTCTTTCAGCACCGACATCGTCACCTGCTGGCTCAGAAACCAGATGCCGGCGGCGGACAGCACCATCAGCACGGCGGTCAGTAACAGGATGCGGGGCTTAAGGTTCATCGTCGGGTCCGACCTTGGATACGCCAATAGAAGTGCCCTAAGAATAGACTTGTCAGCGGCCACTGTAAGCCTGAGTCCGCCGGAATCTTGCCCGGCGTCAGGCCTTGCCCTTAAACAGCGCCCGACTGAGCTGTGACGATGCGTTTCTGACTGGCTTGCTTCGTTTTGGTGCGCGCCTGTGCTGTGCCGGTTGCCCAGAGCCCGCATAAACCGGGTTCTGTCTGGTTGGACGGCGCTGGCACGATTCCCGCTCTGCATCTTGTATACAAGTTTGCACACAAGGGTAACCCATGACGACTTCAAACGGACGCGCACAGGCTGGCTGGACACTCAAAGACTGGCGCACGGCCTACCGCGCAGGCGCTCAGGCCAGTGAATTACTCGGCGCCCTGCTGCACTGGGTGCGCAGTGAAGAAAGCACCACTAACGGTTTGCGCAGCGGCTCGGCCTGGATCGAACTGGCCTCGGATGCGCAGCTGGCCAGCCAGCTGACGGCTCTGGCAGCGCTGGAGCAGGCACAGGGTCGCGCTGCGCTGCCGCTGTACGGCGTGCCGTTTGCGGTGAAAGACAACATCGACGTGGCTGGTTTCAGCACCACCGCCGCCTGCCCTGAGTTTGCTTTCAAACCAGACGCCGACGCAGAGGTCGTGCGCGTGCTGAAAGCCGCTGGGGCCATTGTGCTGGGCAAAACCAACCTCGATCAGTTCGCCACCGGCTTAGTCGGTGCGCGCTCGCCTTACGGCGCTGTGCCGAATGCCTTTAACGGCGACTACATCAGCGGCGGCTCCAGCTCCGGTTCCGCCACCGCCGTGGCGCGCGGTTACGTGGCTTTCGCACTGGGCACCGACACCGCCGGTTCCGGGCGCGTGCCGGCCGGGTTCAATCATATCGTGGGGCTGAAGGCGAGCATTGGCGCACTCAGCACCCGTGGCGTGCTGCCGGCCTGCCGCAGTCTCGATTGCGTGTCGGTGTTTGCACTGACCAGCATCGACGCTGAACAGGTGCTGGCGGTGGCCGGCGTGTACGACGCCGAAGATCCGTATTCGCGTGCGCTGGGCAGCAGCCCGCTGCGCAGCATCCGCCGTCTGGCCATTCCGCAAGCGGCGCCCTGGTTTGGCGACGAGCA
Source organism: Thalassolituus sp. LLYu03 (assembly GCF_050507655.1). GTDB lineage: Bacteria > Pseudomonadota > Gammaproteobacteria > Pseudomonadales > Oceanobacteraceae > Venatoribacter. The sequence goes on from NZ_CP191496.1 coordinate 3,721,150, forward strand.
GCAAAAAGCGGCGTGGGAAAAAGCCGTCGGCAATGCCGAAGCGCTGGGCTATGAGCTGGTGGAAACCGACTTCTCCCTGCTGTGGGAGCTGGCAGCGTTGCTGTATCAGGGCCCCTGGGTGGCGGAACGCTACGCCGCCGTGGGTGAGTTCCTCGAGCAGGATCTGCCGGGTATCGACCCTGTGGTGAAAGGCATTATTACCGGCGGCCAGAAAGCCCTGAACGGCGCGAATCTGGGCTCCGCAGTAGACGCTTTCCGTGCCGAATACCGCCGTAAAGAACTGGTGCGCGCCATCGCCGACCTGTTCGCGCAGTTTGATGCGCTGCTGGTGCCGACCGCGCCGCATTTCCCGACTCACGCGGCGCTGGCCGCTGAGCCTGTGACCATCAACAGTCAGATGGGCACCTACACCAACTTCGTGAATCTGGCCGATCTGGCGGCTGTTTCGGTGCCGGCCAACATGCGCGCCGACGGCCTGCCGTTTGGCATCACTGTGATTGCCCCGGCCTTCAGCGAGTCGGCGTTAATGGCCTTTGCCGCACACTGGCAGGCGGCGCTGAAATTACCGACCGCCCCCGTCATGCTGGGTGCGCGCGGCGATGACTCCGTGGTGGTGGCCGTGGTCGGTGCGCACCTGACCGGCATGCCGCTTAATCATCAGCTCACCAGCCGCAACGCCGTGCTGCTGGAGCAGACCGTCAGTGCGAAAAAATACCAGCTGTACGCCCTCGCCAACACTGTGCCGCCGAAGCCGGGCCTAGTACGTGTGAACGATGCGTTGCTGGCCGACGGTTCGCAGGAAGGGCACGAAATCATCGTCGAACTGTGGCGACTGGATGTGGCGGCGTTCGGCAGTTTCGTTGACGAAATTCCGCGCCCGTTGGGCATAGGCACGCTGGAGCTGGCCGATGGCCGTCTGGTGAAAGGCTTTATCTGCGAACCGGAAGTGGTGGCCGATGCACGCCACATCAGCGAGTTCGGAGGCTGGCGCGCGTTTATTCAGCATCTGAAAGCGCAGCAGGCCTGATATGAGCCGCGCCGCCAGCGTTGCCGAACGCATTTATCAGCAACTGAAAGACGATATTTTCGATTTTCAGTTGCTGCCCGGCGACCGCTTCAGCGAAAGCGAAATTGCCACGCGCATGAACGCCAGCCGCACACCGGTACGGGAAGCTCTGTACCGGCTCGAGCGCGACGGTTATGTGCAGGTGCATTTCCGCAGTGGCTGGCAGGTGCGGCCTTTTGATTTCCGTTATTTCGAAAATCTGTACGAAGTGCGCACGCTGCTGGAAACCGACGCCGTGCGTTTCCTCGCGGCACAGAACGACCGCGGGGCGCGCCTCGCTGAACTCACATCGGTGTGGTGTGTCGCCGCCGGGGAACGGTTGTCGGCCAGTGACGACGTAGCGCGACTGGATGAGGATTTTCATTTCGCGCTGGTGAGCGCGCGCGGCAATCAGGAGATGGCGGCCATTCACCGCGACGTGTGCGAACGGCTGCGCATTATCCGCCGCCTCGACTTTACCCAACCCGACCGTATCGGCGTGACCTACGATGAACACGCGCACATTCTGCGCCTGATTCTGGCCGGTGACGCCGTGCGCGCGAATGTGGCGCTGAGTGCGCACATTGAATTAAGCAAAAACACGGTGCGCACCATAACTTTGCACCGTATTCAGCAGGCCAAACAACTCTACAACCTGAATATCCGCATAAACGATGGCTGATTAAATCCGCCATTTCCGGTTTTGCACCACAACAGGGATGGCGTGAATTAAATCTGTGCAATGTCAGTGCGCGCTGCGCGCAATAAAGCCAAAAACACGCCGGCAGGGCCACTTTTTGCCCGGAATTCAGGATTTTTTCAGGAAATTAACTTGGTACAGCCTTTGCTGAATGGTCTGGGCAAGCTACCCACTTCAGTTGCGACGGCGTTGTCGGCAACCGGGAAAAACTCACAAAAGAAAAGAAGGATGGACTCATGAAAAAACTGGGACTCAAGACCCTGGGCAAAGCGACTCAGGTGCTGACCATGGCCACTCTGGCGGCTGGCATCAGTCTGGCGAACGCCGCTGACACCATTAAAGTCGGTGTGCTGCACTCTCTGTCCGGTACCATGGCGATTTCCGAAACCACACTGAAAGACACCGTGCTGATGATGGTGGACGAGCAGAACAAAAAAGGCGGTCTGCTGGGTAAAAAGCTGGAAGCCGTTGTGGTTGACCCTGCGTCTAACTGGCCACTGTTTGCGGAAAAAACCCGCGAGCTGCTGGAAAAAGACAAAGTGGATGTGATTTTCGGTTGCTGGACTTCTGTGTCCCGTAAATCCGTTCTGCCGGTGATTGAAGAACTGAATGGTCTGATGTTCTACCCGGTTCAGTACGAAGGTGAAGAGTCTTCTTACAACGTGTTCTACACAGGTGCAGCACCTAACCAGCAGGCCATTCCCGCGGTGGATTACCTGATGAACGAAGTGGGCGTTAAGCGCTGGGTTCTGGCGGGTACCGACTACGTATACCCACGCACCACCAACAAAATTCTGGAAGCCTACCTGAAGTCCAAAGGTGTGGCCGACAAAGACATCATGATCAACTACACCCCGTTTGGTCATTCCGACTGGCAGACCATTGTGTCTGACGTGAAAAAATTCGGCAGCGCCGGTAAGAAAACCGCTGTGGTTTCTACCATCAACGGCGACGCCAACGTGCCTTTCTACAAAGAACTGGCCAACCAGGGCGTGAGCGCGGAAGACATTCCTGTGGTGGCTTTCTCTGTGGGTGAAGAAGAACTGTCCGGTTTTGATACCAAGCCTCTGGTTGGTCACCTGGCAGCATGGAACTACTTCATGAGCGCCGACAGCAAAGAGAACGAAGCCTTCATCAAGGAATGGCACAAGTTCATCAAGAGCGACAAGCGCGTAACCAACGACCCGATGGAAGCCACGTACATTGGTTTCAACATGTGGGCCAAAGCGGTTGAGAAAGCCGGCACCACCAACGTCGATAAAGTGGAAGATGCCCTGATCGGTATTTCCGTTCCTAACCTGACTGGCGGCATGGCCGTGATGAACAAAAACCACCACCTGAGCAAGCCGGTACTGATCGGTGAAATTCAGGAAGATGGTCAGTTCGACATCGTCTGGTCAACCGACGGTGTGGTTCCGGGTGATGCCTGGACTGACTACCTGCCAGAAAGCAAAAACCTGATCTCCGACTGGACCGCGCCAATCAAGTGCGGCAACTACAACACAGTGACCAAAACCTGTGGTGGCGCTGTAGCCGGCGAGTAAGTGAGCCGGGCCTGCTCAGCCGGGCAGGCCCCGGATCCTCCGCGCCCGCGGAGGACTTATCTTCCCGACAGGATTAATTTTCATGATGAAATATGGCATGCAGGCAATGATAGGCCTGGTGTGGCTACTGTGCGCTGTGCTCGCACTGGCCGATGAGCCGGCACAGGATCTGAACACGCTGAGCACTCAGCTGGTCAGCGCCGGATTTAAAGAAAAAGCCGAGATTGCAGGCCAGATGGCCGCGCTCGATGACGAACGTGTTCTGCCCCTTCTGAATGCCATGCTCGATGGCAAACTGAATTACCGCAAAGACAACGAACAGCTGGTGATTGTCGCCGACGATGATTCACTGGCGTACGCCCTGTCCAGCGACCCGGTGGGTGATCTGGATAAACGCGACACCAAAAAAATCAGTGTGAATAACTCACTGCGTATCGCGTTGCGCGCCCTGATTTCTGAAGCTCAGATCAGCTCCCGTCATGCGGATGTGCGCATGGACGCAGCGCTGACCTTCCTTAAAAACAGCCAGGAAGTTGCACCTGATCTGGTGCTGGCGGCGCACAAAAAAGAAACCGACGGCGACGTAAAAAACGTGCTGACCCAAGTTCTGGCGCTGATCGATCTGAACGATGCTGACGCGGAAAAACGTCTGGGCGCGCTGACTGCGCTCGATGGCTCTCTGTATCCGGAAGTGCGCGCCGGCCTGAACCAATTTATTCAGGCCTTTTCCGACGACGATAAAATCAGCCGTAAAGCCGAATATGAACAAGCGCAGAATGTGCTGAAAGACATCGAGAAACTGGTGTCGGTGAACGGCTATATCGAAAACCTGTATTTCGGCCTCGCGCTGGGCGCGGTGCTGTTGCTGGCGGCCATTGGTCTGGCCATCACCTTTGGTGTGATGGGCGTGATTAATATGGCGCATGGCGAAATGATTATGCTCGGTGCTTACACCACTTATGTGGTTCAGCAATTAATGCCGGAGCATATTGGGTTGTCGCTGGTGGTTTCTATTCCGGCCGCCTTTCTCGTGTCCGGCGCCGTGGGTGTGGCCATTGAGCGTGGTGTGATCCGTCATCTGTATGGTCGTCCGCTGGAAACCCTGCTGGCGACCTTTGGCATCAGTCTGATTCTGCAGCAGGCGGTGCGTTCGATTTTCAGCCCGTTAAACCGTGAAGTGGCGACACCCGACTGGATGGCCGGCACCTTCATGATTAACCCGGCGCTGGAGCTGACCTGGAACCGTCTGTACATCATTATTTTCAGTTTAATGGTGCTGGCCCTGCTGGCGCTGGTGCTGAAGCGCACCCTGTTCGGTCTGCAGATGCGGGCGGTGACCATGAACCGGCCGATGGCCAGTTCTATGGGTATCCGCACCGGCTGGGTGGATGCACTGACCTTTGGTCTGGGTTCCGGTATTGCCGGTATCGCCGGTGTGGCGTTATCGCAGCTCACCAACGTGGGTCCGAATCTGGGTCAAGCCTATATCATCGACTCCTTTATGGTGGTGGTGTTTGGCGGTGTCGGTAATTTGTGGGGCACCCTGGTAGCCGCGATGTCGCTCGGTGTTGCCAATAAAATTTTCGAACCACTGGCAGGTGCCGTGCTGGCCAAAATCTTTGTGCTGGTATTCATCATTCTGTTTATTCAGAAACGACCACGCGGCCTGTTCGCGCTGAAAGGTCGTGCTGTCGAAAATGCGTAAGGAGGCCGTATGAATACGCAAAACATGGGCCCTTTAACGCGCCTGATTATGAGTGACGCCGGTGGCCGGCGTCTGATGCTGGTGCTGCTGGCACTGGCGGTGGTGGTTCCGTTCTGCAATCTGATGTTCCCGGACGATTCGTTTTTCCACGTATCGACCTACACCATGACATTGCTCGGCAAATACCTGTGCTTTGCCTTGCTGGCGATTGCGGTGGATTTAATCTGGGGTTACTGCGGTATTTTAAGCTTGGGTCACGGGGCCTTCTTTGCGCTCGGCGGTTACGCCATGGGCATGTACCTGATGCGTCAGATCGGTGACCGGGGCGTGTATGGCAACCCGGTATTGCCGGACTTTATGGTATTCCTCAACTGGCAGGAATTGCCGTGGTACTGGTTTGGCTTCGATCAGTTCTGGTTCGCTATGCTGATGGTCTTGCTGGCACCGGGCATTCTGGCCTTTGTGTTCGGCTTCCTCGCCTTCCGTTCCCGTGTGACCGGAGTGTATCTGTCGATCATTACCCAGGCGCTGACCTATGCCTTGTTGCTGGCCTTTTTCCGCAACGACATGGGCTTTGGTGGCAACAACGGTCTGACCGACTTTAAAGACATTCTCGGTTTCAGTCTGCAGTCCGACGGCACCCGCTCGGCGCTGTTTGTGGCGTCTGTACTGGCGTTGATTCTCGGCTATTTAATCAGCCGCTTTATTGTGATGTCGAAACTCGGCCGCGTGCTGGTGGCCATCCGTGACAGCGAATCGCGTGCGCGCTTCCTCGGTTACCGTGTCGAGTACTACAAGCTGTTTGTGTTCGTCGTGTCGTCCATGTTGGCCGGCGTTGCCGGTGCCTTGTATGTACCTCAGGTGGGCATTATTAATCCGGGCGAATTTGCACCGATTAATTCCATCGAAATTATTATCTGGGTAGCGGTGGGTGGTCGCGGCTCGCTGTACGGCGCTGTGATCGGTGCTGTGCTGGTGAACTACGCCAAAACCTATTTCACCGGCGCTTTCGCCGAGCTGTGGCTGTTTATGCTCGGTGGTCTGTTTGTGCTGACCACGCTCTATCTGCCAAAAGGTGTGGTAGGCCTGTGGGCGCAGATTAAACAAAAACAGTGGCTGAGCAAAAAGCCTGACGCAGGTGCGCCGGTGAGCGAACAGGAGAGCCTGTCATGAGTGCTGCAATTCCGAAACACATTGATAACCCGGCCGTGCTGTATATGGACGGTGTCAGCGTCAGCTTCGATGGTTTTAAAGCTCTGAACTCGTTGTCGATGGTGATCGCGCCGGGCGAGATGCGCGCCATTATCGGCCCTAACGGTGCCGGTAAAACCACCATGATGGATGTGATTACCGGCAAAACCCGCCCGGACAACGGCACCATCGTATTTACCGATTCCTCCAACACTCAGTATGACCTCACCCGCTACGATGAAGCGGCGGTGGCCAATCTGGGTGTTGGCCGTAAATTCCAGAAACCGAGCGTGATTGAAAGCTTAACCGTGTTTGAAAATCTGGAAATGTCGCTAAAAGGCGGCCGCGGTTTGTGGGCGGCTCTGACGCATAAGCTCGGCGCTGAAAAAGCGGCCAAGCTGGATGAAATTCTGGGTTTGATTGATCTGGCGGATAAAGCCGACTGGCTGGCCGGCAGTCTGTCGCACGGTCAGAAACAGTGGCTGGAAATCGGCATGCTGCTCGGACAAGAGCCGCAGCTGCTGTTAATCGATGAACCGGCCGCGGGCATGACCGACGAAGAAACCATGAAAACCGCTGCGCTGTTTAAGCAGCTGGCGAAAAAATACTCGCTGATGGTGGTGGAGCACGACATGGACTTTATCGAAGCACTCGACTGCAAAGTGACGGTGCTGCATGAAGGTCATGTGCTGGCAGAGGGCTCGCTGGCCACGGTTAAGGCCAACCCTCAGGTCATCGAAGTGTATCTGGGCCGTTAAGTCAGGGGATCGGAAATGTTAAATGTAAATCAACTGGATGTTGCGTACGGGGCCAGTCAGGCGCTGTACGGTGTATCGATGACAGCCGATGTGGGCAAGGTCACCTGTGTGCTGGGCCGCAACGGTGTGGGTAAAACCACCCTGATGAAATCCCTGGCCGGGCATCTGAGCCCCCGCGCCGGCAGCATTGAATGGCTGGGTAAATCCCTGAGCGGTGTTGCCCCTTCGGACCGTGCCCGCAATGGTATTGCCTATGTTCCCCAGGGCCGGGATATTTTTCCGCAATTAACCGTTGAGGAAAATCTGCAGACCGCATTTTCGGCTTTGCCGCGCAGTCAGCACCGCATTGATCCTGAGATTTATGCGCTGTTTCCTGTGCTGCAGCAAATGCTGAAGCGTCGGGGTGGCGATTTATCCGGCGGTCAGCAACAACAGCTGGCCATTGCCCGTGCGTTATTGCTGAAACCCAAACTGCTGATTCTCGATGAGCCGACCGAAGGGATTCAGCCGTCGATTATTAAAGACATTCAGCGGGTGATTGAACTGCTGCGCGACCGTGGCGAAATGGCCATCGTGCTGGTGGAGCAATATCTGGATTTTGCAGCCGAACTGGCGGATGAATTCATCATTCTCGAACGCGGGCGTGTGGTCGCCGCAGGCAAGGGCAGTGAATTAAAAGCGTCGGAAGAGGCGAGAACCCTGCTGGCCATCTGATGGTTGTTGAGCGTTCGCTTATAAAGAGAAGGAGATCCTGTGATCTCCTTCTCAATTCCGGCACTTATTTGCTGGACGCTTGTTCCAGTTTTGCCAGCTTCTCTTCGAGTTCAGCCAGCTTGGCCTGAGTGCGGCGCAACGCTTCGGCCTGCACTTCAAATTCTTCGCGACTGACGATGTCAGCACTGGTCAGCAGGCTGGCAATCTGGCCTTTGATCAGCAGGCGCACGTCATTGGACAGTCCAGACAGCGGTGACTGCTGCAGTAATTGTTCGATCCGGGCGCGGATCTGATCCTGATTCAGCATGAAATTCTCCTCGGTAATGACCGCATCCTAACACGTCCGGCTGATGCTCCGAATGCATTTGCCCTGTTATAAGTCTCGTCTTGCCGCTGTGCATCATATGTGTGCTAGTGCTATAAGAGTGTTGTGACTTTTTGGTGCGTTTTCCCGCAGCCTGCACCGAAAAGTATCGCCCGCTGACGCATTTTTCACGGAAGTTACGCTCAAGTAGCTGAAAAAATGGAGTTTTTAAAAGTTGGCACAGCGACTGCTATATCGTCTGTACCGAGTTTTAACAGAAAGAAAACGGTGCGCAGCACCAATAATCAAAAAGCTTCGCTAACTGATGAAGGAAAAGAACCATGAAAAAACTGTCTCAAGCAATCGTTCTGGCTGGTGCAATGACTGCAGGTCTGGCTGCTGTTCACACTGCTCAGGCTGAAGTTGAAGTTTCTGCTTCTGCCACTGTGTCCAGCATGTACCTGTGGCGCGGTATGGATCTGGGCAACGGCTCTCCAGCAGTTTCCGGCGATCTGTCTGTAAGCGCTTCCGGTGCGTACGCTGGTGTTTGGACCTCCAGCGGTGACAGCTCTCTGGGTAACGAATACGACCTGTACGTTGGTTACGGCGCCGAAATGGGTGACTTCTCTGTCGACGTAAGCGTATGGACCTACGTTTACCCAAGTGCCAATGCTTTCCCTTACGCAAACATGGCAGACGATGACGTTGATGCTGGTGTAGACACCCGTGGCAACACCTTCGATTACTCCGATGCCATCATCTCCCTGGGCTACGCTGGCGCTTCCTTCACTTACTACATGCCAGTTGGCGCTGAGTCTAACGATGACTACAGCTACTTCACTCTGGGTTACGGTATGGACGCCTACTCTGTGACTCTGGGCCACGCTGATGACGGCGCTGACAATGACTACACCCACCTGGACGTAGGCTACGCATACAACGACAACCTGTCTTTCACCTTCTCTAAAGTGATCGATCAGAGCGCTGATCTGGACAAAGGCGAAGAAGGCGTTGATGAAGATCTGAAAGTGGTTGTTTCTTACAGCCTGCCTATCTCTATGTAAAACGAATACAATGGCCCGTGCCCCCGCATGGGCCATTGTTCCAACCTCCCTAAATAGCGTTTAACAAGGAGTTTTCTATGAAACTCATTACTGCTGTGGTTAAGCCATTCAAGCTCGACGACGTGCGTGAAGCACTGTCCGAGATCGGCGTACAGGGCATCACAGTGACCGAAGTAAAAGGTTTCGGCCGTCAGAAAGGTCACACTGAACTGTACCGTGGCGCTGAATACGTGGTCGATTTTCTGCCAAAAGTAAAAATCGACGTAGCGGTTACCGATGACCTGACCGACAAGGTTATTGAAGCCATCACTAAAGCAGCCAACACCGGCAAAATCGGCGATGGCAAAATTTTCGTTACCAATCTGGAACAGGTTATTCGTATCCGTACCGGCGAGACCGGCGCAGACGCGATCTGATCCAAATTCAGTATTAACATGAGCCTTATGCGGGGGGCTTAGAATGGAAAACAACATTTACGAACTCCAGTACGCCATGGACACCTTTTATTTCCTGGTGTGTGGCGCATTAGTAATGTGGATGGCGGCTGGTTTCGCCATGCTCGAAGCGGGCCTCGTGCGCGCAAAAAATACCACTGAAATTCTGACCAAAAACATCGCCCTGTTTGCGATCGCCTGCACCATGTATCTGGTGTGTGGTTACCAGATCATGTACGGCGGCGGCTACTTCCTGTCTGGTATCACTGAGATCGATACTGCGGCAGTACTGTCTGACTTCGCTTCCCGCGAAGACGGCTTCACCGGTGGTTCAATCTACTCTGGTGCTTCTGACTTCTTCTTCCAGGTTGTGTTCGTAGCGACTGCAATGTCCATCGTTTCCGGTGCCGTTGCTGAGCGTATGAAGCTGTGGGCTTTCCTGGCGTTCGCTGTTGTGATGACTGCTGTGATTTACCCTCTGGAAGGCGCCTGGACCTGGGGTGGCGAGTCTGTATTCGGTATGTACTCTCTGGGCGACGACTTCGCATTCAAAGATTTCGCAGGTTCTGGCATCGTTCACATGGCAGGTGCTGCCGCTGCTCTGGCTGGCGTACTGCTGCTGGGTGCACGTAAAGGCAAATACGGCCCTAACGGTGAAGTGCGTGCGATCCCTGGCGCTAACCTGCCACTGGCTACCCTGGGTACCTTCATCCTGTGGATGGGCTGGTTCGGTTTCAACGGCGGTTCCGTACTGAAACTGGGCGACATTGCTAACGCCCACGCTGTAGCGGTTGTATTCATGAACACCAACGCTGCTGCGGCTGGTGGTCTGATCGGCGCTCTGGTTCTGGCTTACATCCTGTTCCGTAAAGCGGATCTGACCATGGCTCTGAACGGCGCCCTGGCTGGTCTGGTTGCGATCACTGCAAGCCCTGACTCTCCAACCCCATTCGCTGCAACCATCATTGGTATGGTTGGTGGTCTGATCGTAGTTCTGTCTATCCTGACTCTGGATAAACTGAAAATCGACGACCCGGTTGGTGCTGTGTCTGTACACGGTGTTGTAGGTCTGTACGGTGTTCTGGTTGTACCGGTAACCGCAGACGGCACCACCTTCGGTGGCCAGCTGATGGGCGCAGTAACCATCTTCGCATGGGTATTCGCAGCCTCTCTGGTAACCTGGCTGGTACTGAAAGTTGTGATGGGTCTGCGTGTCTCTGAAGAAGAAGAGTACGAAGGTGTGGACCTGTCTGAGTGTGGTATGGAAGCTTACCCAGAGTTCACCAACAAATAAGAACTCGCGGGAATACCCCTCAGAAAAACCGGCCTCTGGCCGGTTTTTTTATGCCGGCAATAAATGACGGGCACAAAAAAGCCGCAGGTTCTGCGGCTTTTTTGGTCTGATCGGCGATCAGTCGAAGTAGTAGTCCTCAAGGTCTTTTTCCAGGCGCTTACGCTCCAGATGCGCCTCAATCGCCCGGCGGGCCATGAGTTTCTTCGACATCTGGGTTTCCTTGTTCACAACGACGTTGCCTTCCTGGTCGAAGGACACCACTTCGTCGTGGCTTTCGTACTTGATCGCAGCTTCCATAGTCATTCCCTCTGGTTGATCGCAGCAATTCCTACTGCGATTTTTCTTGTTATTCGTTGCAGGAGAATGACACTTTACGACAGCTGAGCCAAGCGTCCGGCACGGCCAAATGTACAGTATGTGATCAGAATTCCCATGCTTTACATGGGGATAGCAGAGTTCGCGGAAGGAAAGTCTGTTAACGTCAGTTTGGTGACATACGGCGGAACCGGCAACTGACGCACTTGGTCTGGTGCGTCAGTGTGGGTCCAGACGCAGTGACTTGATGCTGCGTTTGATGGAATTCAGGTGCGCTGCGAATTCAGGTCCGCGCCGCTGGGTCACCGCCACGGCCAGCATGTCGATGATCATCAGGTGGGCAATGCGCGAGGTCATGGGCGTGAATTGCTCCGTGTCCTCTTCGATATTGATATGAATCGGCAGGTCGGCCGTCTGGCTCAGTGGTGTATTGGCCGGCGTCAGGCACACCACGCGGGCACCATGCTGCTGCGCCAGCTGTACCGAGTGCAGCAGGTCTTTGGTGCGCCCGCTCTGGGAGATGGCCACCACCACGTCCTGATCGCTCAGGGTGACGGCGGACATGGCCTGCATGTGCGGATCGCTGTACGCGGCGGTGGCCACCTGCAGGCGGAAAAACTTGTGCTGGGCGTCGATGGCCACGGCGCCAGAGGCTCCAAAGCCGTAGAACTCCACCCGCCGTGCCCGGCTGATGGCATTGGCGGCGGCGGCAACCTGAGCGCTTTTCAGCTGGGTTTTCACCTGATGCAGGCGCTGAATAGTGGTGTCGGCGATCTTGTCGCAGATGTCTTCAATGCTGTCGTCTTCGGCAATCGCGAACTGACCAATGTTGTTGGCGATGGCGATTTCCTGTGCGATGCGCACCTTGAATTCCTGAAAGCCGTTGCAGCCAATGCCGCGGCAGAAGCGGACGATGGTGGGTTCGCTGACCTGGGCTTCCTGCGCCAGATCGACGATGCGCATGTGCATAACCTGCTGCGGCGCTTTGAGCACAAACTCCGCAACCTTCACTTCCGATTTACGCAGTGAGGGGATGGCGGCAGCGATCTCGGCGAGAATGGGACTGTTTTTCACAGCAGACGTCCTGTGGCATGTAAGCGCTGGATTATAAAAGTCTTTTGCAGGGAATAGCCACGTCGCTTTATGCCGATTGAATACTGTACAAAACAGCAGTCTTTTCGCCGGTGCTCTGATAGACTCGCACGCCATGGATATCTCATTACTTCTCGATCAGCTTAACGACCCGCAGCGTAATGCCGTGGCGGCCAGCTCACGTCATCAGCTGGTGCTTGCCGGTGCCGGCTCGGGTAAAACCCGCGTTCTGGTGCACCGCATTGCCTGGCTGTTGCAGGTCGAGGGCGTATCGCCGTTTTCCGTGATGGCGGTGACCTTCACCAATAAGGCGGCGAAAGAAATGAAAGGCCGTCTGGAACAGCTGCTGAATATCCCGGCCAATGGCCTGTGGGTCGGTACTTTCCACGGTCTCGCGCACCGCTTCCTGAAACTGCACTGGCGCGAAGCCGGTCTGCCGCAGCACTTCCAGATTCTCGACAGCGACGATCAGCTGCGTCTGATCAAGCGCGTGATGAAAGAGAACAACATCGATGACAGCCGCTATCCGCCCAAGCAGATTCAGTGGTTCATCAGCGAGCAAAAAGACGAAGGCCGCCGTGCGGCGCATGTGATGCCGTCCGCCGATCCGTTTGCCCGTACGCTGCGCGATGTGTACGAGCTGTATGAACAGGCCTGCCAGAAAAACGGGCTGGTCGATTTTGGCGAAATTCTGCTGCGTTCACACGAGCTGTGGCTTAACCATCCGGATTTGCTGGCGCATTACCAACAGCGTTTCCGCAACATTCTGGTCGACGAGTTTCAGGACACCAACAACATTCAGTACGCCTGGATCCGCATGCTGGCGGGTCAGCATATTTCCGTGATGGCGGTGGGCGATGACGACCAGTCGATTTACGGCTGGCGCGGTGCGAACATCGATAATATCCGCCATTTTCAGCAGGATTTTCCCGGCGCTGAACTGATTAAACTCGAGCAGAATTACCGTTCGACCAAAACCATTCTCGACGCTGCCAACGCGGTGATCGATAACAACTCCGGCCGTCTGGGTAAAAACCTGCGCACCGATGGTGTTGAGGGCGAACCGATTCTGCTGTACAGCGCTTTTAACGAGCAGGATGAAGCGCGCTATATCGCCGATCAGGTGGATGAGTGGGCGCGCTCCGGCCGCGAACGTCGTGAGATGGCCATTCTGTACCGTTCCAACGCTCAGTCGCGCACGCTGGAAGAGGCCTTCCTGCGCGCCGGAATTCCTTACCGTATTTATGGCGGCCAGCGTTTCTACGAGCGTCTGGAAATTAAAAATGCGCTGGCGTATCTGCGCCTGCTGCTGAACCGCTATGACGATGGTTCAGTGGAGCGGGTGATCAACGTGCCGGCCCGCGCTATTGGTGAAAAAACCGTCGACCTGTTGCGCACCTTTGCCCGTGATCAGGGCTGCTCGATGTGGGAAGCGGCGCATCTGGCCATCAAACACGGCGCACTGCCAAAACGTGCCGCATCGTCTGTGCAGAGCTTCCTCGATCTGGTCGATGAAATGGCCGTGGGCATTGAAGAACTTGAGCTGCACGAAATGGTATCGCATGCCATCGAGCAGTCCGGTCTGATCGACCATCACCGCAAAGAAAAAGGTGAGAAAGGTCAGGCGCGCATCGACAACCTTGAAGAACTGGTTAACGCCGCCCGTCAGTTTGACGCCGACGAAGCCGCTGCGGCGGAAGACGACAGTGAGGATTCGCCGCTCACAGAGCTGACCTTGTTCCTCGACCGTGCGGCTCTCGACGCCGGCGACGCCCAGGCCGATGAATACGAAGACGCCGTGCAATTAATGACCCTGCACTCGGCCAAGGGTCTGGAATTCCCACAGGTGGTGCTGGCCGGTCTGGAAGAAGGCCTGTTCCCGCACAAAATGTCGATGGATGATGCCGACGGTCTGGAAGAAGAACGCCGTCTGGCCTACGTCGGTATTACCCGCGCGATGGAAAAACTCATCATTACCCACGCCGAAAGCCGCCGTCTGAATGGCCAGGAAAACTTCAGCACGCCATCGCGTTTTATCCGCGAAATTCCGGCGCCACTGATCAGCGAAGTGCGCTTAAAAAATACCATCAGCCGGCCATTAAGTGCACGGCCGAAAATGAGCGGCAGCACGCCGTCGTTTGTGCACGCCGGTCTGCCGTACGCACTCGGTCAGCGGGTACATCACGAGATGTTCGGTGAAGGCACGGTGCTGCAGTTCGAGGGGCAGGGGAATGGCCTGCGCGTGCAGATTAATTTTGATGACGCTGGCAGCAAATGGCTGGTGGCCAGCTTTGCCAAGCTGACCGTGTTGTAACACGGACGACAGACAACAATAAGGAGACCCAAGCCCATGAAACGCCTGACCCGTTGGCTGGTTGCCGCATCCGCAGTGCTGATGCTGGCCGGCTGCCAGAACGATTGTGACACCCCGCAAGCCACCGCTGCGGCAGAAGCCCAGACCTTTAAATGGAAACTGGTGACGTCGTGGCCGAAAAACTTCCCTGGCCTCGGCACGGCACCCGAACGGTTTGCCACCATGGTGGAAGAAATGTCCGGTGGTCGTCTGATGATTAAAGTGTACGGTGCCGGTGAACTGGTTCCGGCGTTGCAGGTGTTCGATGCCGTTTCGCAGGGCACTGCAGAAATGGGCCACAGTGGTGCGTACTACTGGAAAGGTAAATCACCGGCGGCGCAGTTTTTCACCTCGGTACCTTTTGGTCTGACGGCACAGGAAATGAACGGCTGGATGGAATACGGCGGCGGTCAGCAGCTGTGGGAAGAAGTCTATGCGCCGTTCAATCTGCTGCCACTGCCGGGTGGCAATACCGGTGTGCAGATGGGCGGCTGGTTCAATAAAGAGATCAACAGCGTTGATGACCTGAAAGGTCTGAAAATGCGTATTCCGGGTCTGGGCGGTGAAGTGCTGGCGCGTGCCGGCGGTACTCCGGTGACGCTGCCGGGCGGTGAAATTTTCACCTCACTGCAGACCGGTGCCATCGATGCCACCGAGTGGGTTGGTCCGTACAACGATCTGGCGTTTGGTCTGTATAAAGTGGCCAAGCACTATTACTACCCGGGCTGGCATGAGCCGGGCTCTATGATGGAATTCATCATCAATAAAAGCGCCTTCGACAAACTGCCATCCGATCTGCAGGCCATCGTGAAAATCGCCACCAAGGCGATTAACGAAGACATGCTCAGCGAATTCACCATGCGCAATCAGGCGGCTCTGGTTGAGCTGAAAGAGAAGCACGGTGTCGATGTACGCCCATTCCCGGCGGATGTGCTGAAAAAACTGCAGGCCCTGTCGGATGAGGTTGTCGCCGAAGTCGCTGCCGGCGATGCGATGTCGGCGAAAGTGTACGAATCGTTCCGCACTTTCCGCGACAAAGTGAAGGCCTATCACGCGGTGTCTGAGCAGGCGTATATCAACGCCCGCGACTGATTCCGTTAACGCCTTACCCAATAAAAAAGCGGACCTGATGTCCGCTTTTTTATTGGGTGTTTAACGCTCAATAGCGGTAATTCTGATAGCCAATGCCAAGCTCGGCAAAATTGGCTTCCATCTGCTCTATGTCGTATTCCCCCAGCCCCAGATACGTCATCACTTCGGTGCCGACAGTCTGCCATTCAAGGTCTGTCTGCTGGCGGCCAAGAATGCGGTAATTACCACACACATGCTCCGACAGCTTCAGAATGGCGAGCAGGGTCTTGCCTTCTGAGTCGCGGAAATCGTTGCTGGCAAAATAGCGGCTGGCACTGTGGTGCTCGGCAATAACGTCGCACAGCAGCTTGGGCAGATTCCAGGATTTGGCTGTGTAATAACCGATCACTGCGTGGTTGGTGTTCAGACGCTGATTCTCAACATCGACCACACGCAGTTCCGGGTGAGCGTAAGACTCCTCCATCACTTCCAGATAATTTTCAAAGCGCGCCATTAACAGTGGAATGCCACAGTTGTGAAACAGACCCAGCAGATACGCCAGATCCGGATTCGGGTACCCCACCTGCTTGGCGATGGCGGTGGCGACCTGGGCGATGTCGTTGGCGGTGTCCCAGAAGCGGTTCATGTTGACGATGGTCTCGTCACTCATCTGGCTCTTGATAGACAGGCCATTGATGATGTTGATCACGCTGTTCAGGCCAATCAGGCTGACGGCCTGCTGCACGGAGGTGATGCGGTTCTTCAGACCATAAAACGGAGAATTCACCACCTTGAGAATGGTGCCGGCCAGACCCACGTCCTGACTGATCAGCTTGGATATGCGCTGTAAGTCCGGGTCAGGCATGATCTGTTCCATTTGCAGGTCGACCAGAATCTGAGGCTGTGGCGGAATTTTGATGCCATGCAAGATACGGTTGATCTGGTCTTCCGTAAGTTCCTGTTGCGTGCTTCTGACCATGATGTGAGCGATCCGGGCGCGGGTTGGCGGTTCAGTCACTAAGATTAGCAGTGCTGAGACGGGACGTTTGTCGCACTATGCGTATAATGCCCGTCTTTTTGTAACCAGCCCCGGGGAACCACCATGCTGCCCACCATCCGACTCAAAGCCAAAGCAGAACGACGCCTGAAAGGCGGCCACCTGTGGGTGTACAGCAACGAAGTGGATACCGACGTCACGCCGCTGAAAAACCTGACCGCAGGTTCTGAAGTGGTGGTCGAAATGGCCGGCGGTAAAGCGCTGGGTAAAGCCGTGGTCAGTCCGGAGCAGCTGATCTGTGCCCGTCTGTTCAGCCGTGATGCGTCGGCAGTGCTCGATACCTCGATGATTGTGCACCGTCTGCAGGTGGCACAGAGCGGCCGTGAACTCTGGTACCCGGATCATTGCTACCGCTGGGTGTACGGCGACAGCGACGGCCTGCCGGGTCTGGTAATCGACCGTTTCGGCGATGTGGTGGTGATTCAGATTTCCAGCGCCGCTATGGAAGAACGTCGTCAGGCCATTATCGACGCCGTGAATAAAGTGGCTAAGCCGCACTGCATCGTGCTCAAGAACGACGGCAAACTGCGCGCGGTGGAAGGACTGCCTGAATACGTGGAAGTGGTGCAGGGCGCACTGGAAGACGATTGCGCGCCGTTAATCGAAAACGGCACGCGCTTTATGGCGCCTGTGATTCACGGTCAGAAAACCGGCTGGTTCTACGACCACCGTGAAAACCGCGCCCAGCTCAACCGTCTGGTGAAGGGCAAGCGCGTGCTCGATGTGTTCAGCTACGTCGGTGGCTGGGGCGTGCAAGCGGCCAATCATGGCGCGGCGGAGGTGCATTGTGTGGATGCGTCTGCGCAGGCGCTGGACTGGGTCGAGCAGAACGCCGCGTTAAATGGCGTACAGGAAAAAGTGCACTGCTGGGAAGGCGATGCCTTCGCCGCCCTGCGCCAGCTGAAAGACAACGGCGAGCGTTTCGATGTGGTGGTGATGGATCCGCCGGCGCTGATTCCGCGCCGCAAAGACATCAAAGCCGGCGAGCAGGCGTATCACCGTCTGAACTCACTGGCCATGCGTCTGCTGAGCAAAGACGGTTTGCTGGTGGCGGCATCCTGCTCCATGCATCTGGGTGAAGACCGCCTGCCGGATATGCTGCGCATTATGGGACGTGAACTGGATCGTGAAGTGCTGATTCAGCATGTGGGCAGTCAGGGCGCTGACCACCCGGTGATTCCGGCGATTCCGGAGACCCGTTATCTGAAAGCCGTATTCGCCCGCGTGCTGCCGACCCGCTGAGCGGGCCGATCGTTTAACCCCGCCTGAATGGCGGGGTTGGTCTTATTCCGCCGCGAGGGGTACGTTCAGTACGCCCGCGGTGTGTTTCAGTACGGACATCAGTTCAATGATGCGCTGACGACACTGCTGGCGGCTCGCTTCGCTGCCATTCTCCTGCTGCCATTGCGCAACTGCTTCATCCACCAGAGTCAGCTGACGGTCCCATTCGCCGATCAGCTCTTCGCGCTTGTCGGCCGGCAGCACGGCGGCGAGCCCATTCGGTGTATCGGTTTCGCTGCTCGCCAGATAGAACTGACGCAGCCCCAGCACAATGGAACCGACGTCGGCGTAGGATGTGTTGCTGAACTCGCTGCTATTGCCCTGCAGACGCTTCTCCAGCAATTCACCGGACAGCAGTTCTTGCGTGGCATTCAGGGTGGCGGTAATCACCTGCGCCGGTTGTGAGCGCTGCAGCAGGGTGGCGTAATAGCCATTGCTCGGCTCCCAGCGGCGTTGCAGGCGGTGCAGATGCTTCTGCAGCTGATCGCTCAGCAACTGCACGTACTGACGGCGGCGGTTGTGGTTCTGAATGTCCACCTCGTAGGAGGCACTGTCGCCGGCTTCTTCACCGTCGGTGCTGGCCACGGGTTCCGGATCGCCGGACGCGTCGGTGTTGTTGCCACCTTCGGCGGGCAGAACCACGGGGGCTGTATTTTCCTGCGGGAAGAAATCGCGCGCTGATCGCTGACCGTCGGCCCCCCAGAGCATGAATTCAAACGGGTGGTAACCCAGGCTGGCGTAGGATGGGTCGGAAAATCCGTGCTGCGCCAGCAGGCTTTCTTCGTTCAGCTCCAGCGCCAGATCGTTAACGATGCCGCTGAAGGCATAGCCCGGCACGTGGTCGATATAACCACCTTCAATCGGCCAGCTGTCGAGCAGCTTCATGGTCTGCTTCAGGTCGATGCCTTTCTTGTTCCAGTCCGGCGGATCGCTCAGTGGCAAACTGCTGTACAGCAGGGTCTGCAGATAGGCGGAATAGGCGTTGCGCCAGGCGTCATGGGCTTCTTTCAGCGACATCGGGTTCGGATGATAGAGGAACGACTGCAGACGGCTGTCGAGCTCCTGCGCTTCCTGTGCGGCCAGCGACATGGCCGTATAGGCCGACAGACCCAGCTGAGAGGCAAACACGCTGGCTTCTTCCGCCGGGATTTCGTAGCGGATTTCAGCCGCCACCGGTGTTTTCACCTGGCTGGTGGCGGGGGCTTGCTGATCACAGGCTGACAGCACCAGCAGGCTGGCGGTCAGTGGAACATAGCGCAGTTTCACGGCGTCAGACTCCGTCCCTCAGACTGATAACCGGCCAGTTTCGGGATTCGGCCACCGCCCGCAGACGGTCATCCGGATCAACGGCCACCGGGTGATCCACGACTTCCAGCAGTGGCAGATCGTTGTGCGAATCGCTGTAGAACCAGCTGCCGGTCAGGTCAAAGCCCTGTTCGGTCAGCCAGTCATTCAGACGGGTTACTTTACCGTGCTGGAAACTCGGAATGCCGACGATGCCGCCGGTGTAGCGACCGTCCACAAATTCAGGGTGCGGCGCGATGATGTGATCAATGCCCAGCAGTTCGGCAATCGGATACGTCACGAAGCCGTTGGTGGCGGTAATGATCAGCAGGGTATCGCCCAGACGCTTGTGGTGGGCAATCAGGTCGCGGCTTTTCTGGGAAATCAGCGGCAGTACGCGTTCTTTCAGGAAGGCTTCGCGGGCGCTGAGCATCTGCTCCAGCGGGTACTGAGTCAGTGGCTTCAGCGCGAACGCCAGATATTCGTGGATATCCAGCGTGCCGGCTTTGTACTGCTCGTAGAAATGATCGTTACGGTGCTTATGAACCTGCGCATCCACCAGACCGGTATCGACCAGATACTGGCCCCAGGTGTGGTCGCTGTCGCCATCGAGAAGGGTATGGTCGAGATCGAAAATAGCCAGTGCCACGGACGTTCCGCCTTGCTTCGGATCGGGTTAACAATTTCGTCGCTATTCTACGGGCAACAGAGCATACTTTCCTTATAATTCTGAGTTTCAGATAAAGAAAAATTCATGAGCTTTAGGTTCTGAAAAACGCGGTGGAACCCAGCTGTTTATCCCCTTGTCAGTGACAGTCTGACAAGGTCTGACAGTGCTGCAAACGGCAGCCCGCTTGACCTTTTGCCGGAAATCGGCAAGGTTTGAACCCATACGACAGATTGGATGGCATTGTGATTGACGAACAAGGTTACCGCCCGAACGTCGGTATCATCCTTTGTAACGATAAAGGACAGGTACTCTGGGCGCGGCGGATTGGTCAGGATGCCTGGCAATTCCCACAGGGTGGGATTAAGCAGGGTGAGACTCCTGAAAAGGCGTTGTACCGGGAATTGATGGAAGAAATCGGACTGGGGCCGCAGGACGTTCAGGTTCTGGGCTGCACCCGGGGTTGGCTGCGTTACCGCCTGCCACGGCGCATGGTCCGTCACGACAATAAGCCGGTATGCGTAGGACAGAAGCAAAAATGGTTTCTGCTGAAGTTTCTCGGGGACGATTCCAGAATCAACCTGAAAGTCAGCGACAAACCGGAGTTTGATGGCTGGAGCTGGGTCAGTTACTGGTTCCCGCTGGGGGGTGTGGTTGCCTTCAAGCGCGATGTTTACCGCCGCGCCATGACCGAACTCGCACCAAGGATTGCCAAACTGCAACGCAGGGCAGGTTAAGGGCTGATGCTCGATATTCTGAGACGGATAGTACAGGAGGTCAGTGCTGCCACTGATCTCAGCGACGCACTGAAAGTGGTGGTGGCCCGCATCCGCGAAGCCATGGCCACAGAGGTGTGCTCGGTCTATCTGTACGATCCGGACAGCAAACGCTACGTGCTCATGGCCACCGAAGGTCTGAAGCAGGAGGCGGTTGGCCGGGTCAGTCTCAGTTCATCCCAGGGTCTGGTCGGTCTGGTTGGTTCGCGCGCTGAGCCGATCAACGTCGACAATGCCCCGGCACACCCTAAGTTCCACTTCCTGTCGGAAACCGGCGAAGACCCTTTCCTGTCGTTTCTCGGTGTGCCCATCATTCATCACAAACGCCTGATGGGTGTGATGGTGGTGCAGCAGCGCGACAGCCGCCAGTTTGATGCCAGCGAAGAAGCCTTTCTGGTCACCATGTCGGCGCAGCTGGCCGGGGTTATTGCCCACGCCGAAGCCACCGGCAACATCCTTGAAATTCCTGACACCACCGAAAAGAAAAAGAGCACCCGCTTTACCGGCGCACCGGGCGCCCCCGGCGTTGGTCTGGGGCAGGCGTTTGTTATTACGCCAGCGGCTGATCTGGGTGCGGTGATCGACAAAGAAGCCGAGTCGATCCCGGAAGAAATTGAGCGCTTTGAGAAAGCGCTGGAAGGTGCGCGGCAGGAAATCCGTGTACTGGGCAAAAAGTTATCCAGTGAGCTGCGTCCGGAAGAAATGGCGCTGTTCGATGTGTACCTCAATATGCTCGACGATCAGGCGCTGGGCGCCGAAGTGCGGGCCCGCATTGAAGAAGGCAACTGGGCTCAGGGCGCTCTGCGTCAGGTGGTGATGCAGTACGTGGGTCATTTCCAGATGATGGAAGACGTGTATCTGCGTGAGCGGGCCACCGACATTATCGACCTCGGCACCCGAATTCTGGCGCATCTGCAGGGCTGGGATGAGCCACCGGAAGAATACGACTTCCCGGACAATACCATTCTGGTCAGCGAAGAACTGACGCCGGCCATGCTGGGTGAAGTGCCGCCCGGCAAGCTGCGTGGTCTGGTGTCGGTGCGTGGTTCGTCCAACTCGCATGTGGCCATTCTGGCGCGCGCGATGGGCATTCCGACCGTGATGGGCGTGGTCGATGTGCCGTACGCTCAGCTGCAGGGGCTGGAGATCATCGTCGACGGCTACCGCGGACAGATCTACTCAAGTCCGACAGACGAGCTGCGTCAGCAGTACCAGTCGATTTATGACGAAGAGCAGGCACTGCAGAAGGATCTTGAAGGCCTGCGTGACCAGCCCGCTGAAACCACCGACGGGCATCGTATTCCGCTGTGGGTAAATACCGGTCTGATCACCGACGCGGTGCGCAGTCTGGAGCGCGGCGCTGAAGGTGTGGGTCTGTACCGCACCGAAGTGCCGTTCATGATGAAAGACCGCTTTCCGTCGGAAAGTGAGCAACAACAGATTTATCGTCAGCAGCTGGAAACCTTCGCCCCGAACCCGGTGACCATGCGCACGCTGGACATCGGTGGCGACAAGGCGCTGACCTACTTCCCGATCAACGAGGCCAACCCGTTCCTGGGCTGGCGCGGCATCCGGGTGTCGCTCGATCATCCGGAAATCTTTCTGGTGCAGATCCGCGCCATGATGAAAGCCAGTGAAGGGCTGAATAACCTGCGCATCATGCTGCCGATGGTCACCAGTGTGAACGAGGTCGATGAGGCGCTGCACCTGATCTACCGTGCACATGCCGAGCTGGTGGAGGATGGCCGTCAGATCGAGATGCCGCAGGTGGGAGTCATGATTGAGGTGCCTGCCGCCGTGTACCAGATCCGTGAGCTGGGCAGCCGCGTGGATTTCCTCTCCGTCGGCAGCAACGACCTGACCCAGTATCTGCTGGCGGTTGACCGTAACAACCCAAGGGTCGCCGACCTGTATCAGGCGTTCCACCCGGCGGTGCTGAACGCGCTGCGCATGATTGCCGAATCAGCGACCGCCATTGGCCGGCCGGTCAGCGTTTGTGGCGAACTGGCTGGTAATCCGATGGGTGCGGTGCTTTTGATGGCGATGGGGTACGACATGCTGTCAATGAACGCGACTAATTTGCCGAAAGTGAAGTCTGTGCTGCGCGGCGTCAGCCGGGAATGGGCGAAACACCTGCTCGATGACGTGATGCAGATTGAGAGCGCGCCGGTGATTGCGGCTATGGTTCAGCTGTCGCTGGAGA
Source organism: Thalassolituus sp. LLYu03 (assembly GCF_050507655.1). GTDB lineage: Bacteria > Pseudomonadota > Gammaproteobacteria > Pseudomonadales > Oceanobacteraceae > Venatoribacter. Next base: position 3,744,002 of record NZ_CP191496.1, read on the forward strand.
AAGCCGGTTTCGGCCGCATCATAGGGCCGGCGGCGCGCGGCTGATTGACAGGCCCGGCGTTCACCGGGCCGTCGGGCTCAGGCCGTCCAGTGACGGACGCGGCCGGTATCAATGTGAACGAATCCACTCTTGGGGTAATACCCCACGCCACCATTACCCATCTGCAGTGCGGCATTGTGCAGATCGCGGTGAGAAACCCCTGGAATGCGGATGTCGATGGCACGGCCTTGCGTGTGCAGGCTGTGTTCGGCGACGCCGTTGCTCACGGCCCGCAGGCCTTCGTTGGTGGCCGGTGCCCGGTAACCTGAGATGATGTAGAACGGCTCGCGGTTGTTGAACAACTGCTGCAGCTGGTACATGTTTTCGTACAGCTCAACCTGCATCGCGATTACCTGATTGGCACGGTGGTCGCGCACCAGAATGTCCAGCGCCTGCAGTTCTTCGTCGATGTACTGACCATCAGCCCAGAACGTCGCCGACACCATCTCGCCGGTGTGGATGTTGTAGGCGTGCAGAACACGTTCGCCTCTCGCTGCGGAAGCATTCACCAATGGACTGATCAGTGGTGCGGCAGCCAGCGCAGCGGCGTGTTGCAGGAAATGGCGTCGGTTCAGCATGTCGGGTCCGGTACTCGAAAGACTCGTGTTGAGGCCGGAGTATGCCAAACCTTTGCCAGAAGAAATTGGAATCAGTTCCCGATTCGACAGAAGGTTACATAAGTCATACGGATTTATGTAAATCTGGATGTTTTTTGATCAGATCGAGAGTGGCGGACGAGTATCCGCCAGAAATCAGAGGCTGACGGCTGGGTTTACCGGCGGCAAACCGGCAATCAGGTCGCGACTGTAAACGTCATCACGCACCTGCAGGGTGCCGTCTTCGCCGATCCACAGGGTCCAGTACATCAGGTACACAGGGACTTCGTCCTGCAGACGGATACGGGTGGTGCGGTTCTGGTCGATGGCTGAGTCGATGTTGGCGCGTGTCCAGCCGCCCTGTCCGCGCAGCAGCTTTTCAGCCAGCAGCCGGGGCTTTTCAACCCGCACACAGCCAGAGCTCAGCGCGCGCTTATCAAGATTGAACAGCTCCGGCTGAGAGGTGTCGTGCAGGTAGATGTCTTTGTCGTTCGGGAACAGGAATTTGATTGAACCCAACGCGTTGTCATCGCCCGGTTTCTGCACCAGACGGTATGGGAAGTTGCTGGCATTCACCTTTTTCCAGTCGATGGCATACGGCGAAATGTACTCGTCGACGCCGTTTACGCGGCCGATGATCTGATAGCCTTTTTCTTCCAGATAGCCCGGGTTGCGGCGGATCTTGGGCAGCAGACTGGTGATAGCAATGCGGCGCGGCACGGACCAGGTGGGTGCCAGTTCCAGCATGCTGATCTTCTGTGACATCACTGGGGTGCGGCGTTGCAGATTGCCGATGATGACCTTCATATCCAGTTCAACCGAATTGCCGTTCATCAGCTGCAGGCTGTAATCGGCCATATTCACCATCACGTAGCGGCTGCCCAGATCGCGTGGCAGGTGACGCCAGCGCTTCATGTTCAGGGCAATCTTCTGCGCCATCTGGTACGGAGGAATGTTCAGCCAGATCAGCGATTGCGGATCGATCTCGCCTGTGGCTTTCAGACTGTGGCGGCTCTGAAAATGACGCAGGGCGTCGGCCAGATTGTCGTCGAACAGAAACTCGGCGCGGTTCAGATCGTGCGGCTCGTCGATGCCCGGAGCGCGGGTGCGTTCTTCCGATTCGCGGAACAGCCATGACAGGGCGCCTTTCTGCAGGTCGCCATACTGGCTCAGCATCCAGCGCAGGTGCGGAACGAGACGGTTACGCTCGCCCGGTTTCAGCACCAGATCGTCCGGTAACGGATACCAGTGCCCGGAATTGGCAATCGCCAAATAGCGGTTCAGTTCTTTACGCAGCTTCAGATAGCCCTGGTGAGACGGCGTGAGCTTTTCGACCAGCGCCTCCAGCTCGTTGCGGCGCACGGAATCACTCAGCAGTTCAACGATCTGCTCTTCGCTGACGGACGTGCCCGGCTGGGACGCGGAAACTTTGCGGATACTGGGGTGATCACCCTCGCCGGTATCGGGCAGCAGCTCGGAACTCAGTGCCTGCTTGGCGTAGGTAATGAAGGCGTCGGTCAGCAGCACTTCAACGGCGGTGGCCTGTTTGGGGATGTTCGACAGGCGGCTGGTTTCCCGCTCGAGCGTCGACAGCTCGTAACCGTAGTTGCGCCAGTCGTCGGCGGCGGTTTCACGCAATACCTGCAGCAGTTCTTTACCCGCTTCGGTCAGCTCATAGCTGTTCATCCACACGGGCTGGTAGTCGCGGCGCAGATAAAAAGGTTCGATCGCCTGCACGTGTTTCAGGCGCACCTCTCCCGCCACACTGCGTGCGGATTCAATTAACCATTCCTCCATATACTTCTGCGCCACCTTGGGTGGCATATAGGGCTTGGTATTGATGCTGGCAGCCAGAGCCGCAAAGAGGAGGCCCACACAGATCAGGGCAATCAGCCCGGTGAGGGCGACGACACGTTGCGGTTTCCGGGTAGTGTTCGTGCTGTTCATGCACAGAAGTATGGACGGCAGATAGGGAAAATGTGATGCGAATCGCGCTACCGTTCTAAGAATTTTGTAAAAGATTGAAACCATTCAGGGCGCCAGAAATCAGGCTCTAAATAAAACAATCACTTACGTTCGTTTCCTGTAACTCGCGCCAGTCTGACGGCTTTCCGCCAATGTCCGGACTGGCGGAATTGTGAGCAATTTCAGTGGTCTGGCCCGGCGGTCAGCGCCAGTCGAACGCCATCTGCGAGCGGCCGCTCTCGTCGCCCCGGGCATCCCAGCGGATTTCTGTCACAGAGGCGCTGTACTGGCCGGCAAGCAGGCCGGTCGAGCAGCGGGTGCCGTAGCCCTGAGCGACGATAAAGGGCGCCGACAATAGCCGTTCCCATTCTAACGGCACACCGGTCGCCGGCAGCTGATCGTCGGCGAACGTGTCACGCCGGCTGAGCAGGCTGGCCAGAGCGTCGCTGGCGTCACCGGTGGGAGCATCGGTCAGCGGGGTGGCTGCCAGCAGTTCTGTCGCCAGGCATGTCTTCGGCCATGGTGTGTCCAGTCCGGCGTTGCTGAGGCCGTGAATACCGGGCGTCACCTGGGTGATGACCGGTTGTGGATAATTGCTGATATGCAACAGTTCGGTGGTGGTGCCTATCAGCAGATTGAACGGCGCAAATTCATGCGCCCGCTGCAGCAGTTGGGTGGCGAACGCCTGCGGCGTTTGCTCTGAGTTCAGCCAGTCGGTGGCCAGATGGCCGCGCGAGACCGGTTCGGCCGGACCGGCACCGGGGGCGCGGACGTTGGTAAGGGCGGCGATACGGCCAAGATCACTCACGCCCAGCCAGGTGCCGCCCTGACTCAGATCGCGGCCGGCGATGACAGTCGGGACATCGTCCCAGCGCTGCAGAGGGGCTGCCGGGCGCTGATGGAACTCGTCGCGGTTGGCGCTCAGTCTGAGCCATATCCGGGCTCCGGGTTGCCAGTCGAAGGCGATCAGACACATGGGCAGGGGTCTCAGAGGGTTGCCGACAAGGCGCACACTTTAGGTCATAATGCCTGCCCCTGAAACCCGTCCCAGAACGGGTCTTTTGCTCTGGTGCTGACCGCTATGCTGATAATGCTGTTGTTTCTGATCGTGGGTGCTTTTGCCGGTCTGCTGGCGGGGCTGTTTGGTATCGGTGGTGGTCTGGTGATCGTCCCTGTGCTGGTGATCACTTTTGCGGCCCAGGGCGTGAGCGACACTGTGCTGACGCACATGGCGGTGGCGACCTCGCTGGCGACCATCGTCTTCACCTCTGTAAGCTCGGTACTGGAGCATCACCGCAAAGGCGCCATCGACTGGCCACTGGTGATGGTGCTGAGCGTGGGTATCGTCATCGGCACCGCCATCGGTGTCAGCCTGATCACGTCGGTGCCCGGCGATGTGCTGCAGAACATCATTGGTGTGTTCGCCCTGCTGGTGGCCGCAAAAATGTTTTTCGGTATTGATCCCGGCCATGACGGTAAAAAGCCGGGTAACGCTGGCCTGATCACTGCCGGCAGTGTCATCGGCTTTGGTTCTTCCTGGTTCGGTATCGGTGGCGGTACGCTGACCGTGCCGTATCTGACCTGGATGAAAATCCCGATGCGTCAGGCGGTGGCGACCTCCGCTGCCTGTGGTCTGCCGATTGCCATTACCGGCGCCATCAGTAACGTGTTTGCCGGCTGGGGCCACGAAGGCCTGCCGGCCTGGACCACGGGTTTTCTCTACTGGCCGGCGATTGCCGGTATCGTGATCACCAGCGTGCCGTTCGCGAAAGTGGGCGCCAAACTGGCTCACCGTCTGGATCCGGCGGTGCTGAAAAAAGCCTTCTCACTGCTGCTCTGCGTGGTTGGCCTGAAATTTTTGTTTTTCTAAGGAATTCATACGGTTTTCATCTGTCCGTGATGAGCTGTAATCGTTGTTAAGCCAAGGAACCCAGGATGCTGACTTATCCCCAGATTGACCCGGTTGCCATTGCCATCGGCCCACTGAAAATTCACTGGTACGGCCTGATGTACCTGCTGGCCTTCGGCACCGCCTGGCTGCTGGCCACCTACCGCGCCAACCGTCCGGGTTCCGGCTGGACCAAAGAGCAGGTGTCCGACCTGATTTTCTATGGCGCCATGGGCGTGATTCTGGGTGGTCGTTGCGGCTACGTGCTGTTCTATAACTTCCCGCAGTTTATGCAGGACCCGCTGTGGCTGTTCCGGGTATGGGAAGGCGGCATGTCGTTCCACGGCGGTTTGCTGGGCGTGCTGGTGGCCTTCCTGCTGTTTGGCCGCAAGTATCAGAAATCTTTCTTCCAGATCGCGGACTTCGGCGCCCCTATGGTGCCGGTCGGCCTGATGTTCGGCCGCTTCGGCAACTTCATTGGCGGTGAGCTGTGGGGCCGTATCGCGGACCCGGCCATCGTGCCCTGGGCCATGGTGTTTCCGCGTGCCGGCGATGTGGCGCGCCATCCGTCGCAGCTGTATCAGGCGGCGATGGAAGGGTTTCTGCTGTTCCTGATTCTGTGGTTCTACTCGTCGCGTCCGCGTCCACAGAAAGCGGTCAGCGCAGTCTTTTTGATCGGCTACGGCGTTTTCCGTACTATTGCCGAATTCTTCCGCGAACCGGATGCACAGATCGGCTTTGATCTGTTCGACTGGGTCACCCGCGGACAGCTGTTAAGCCTGCCGATGATCGTCATTGGCGTGGTGCTGCTGATCATCGCCTATCGCAGCCCGAACAACGTGGAATCCCGAGCATGAAACAATACCTCGACCTGATGCGGCACGTCCGCGCCAACGGCACCTTCAAGGAAGACCGTACCGGCACCGGCACCTACAGCTGTTTTGGTTACCAGATGCGCTTCGACCTGAGCGAAGGCTTCCCGCTGGTGACCACCAAGAAGCTGCACCTGCGTTCGATCATTCATGAACTGCTGTGGTTTCTGAGCGGCGATACCAACATCCGTTACCTGAAAGAAAACGGCGTATCCATCTGGGACGAATGGGCCGACGACGAGGGCAATCTTGGCCCTGTGTACGGTTACCAGTGGCGCAGCTGGCCGACCGCCGATGGCCGTCATATCGACCAGATCAGTCAGGTGATCGACCAGATTAAAAACAACCCCGATTCGCGCCGCATTATTGTGTCGGCCTGGAACGTGGGTGAGATCGAAAACATGGCGCTGCCGCCATGCCATGCGTTCTTCCAGTTCTACGTGGCCGACGGCAAGCTGTCGTGCCAGCTGTATCAGCGCAGCGCGGATATCTTCCTTGGCGTGCCGTTCAACATCGCCAGCTACGCGCTGCTGGTGCACATGGTGGCGCAGCAGTGTGATCTGGAAGTGGGTGACTTTGTCTGGACCGGCGGTGACGTGCATCTGTACGCCAACCATCTGGAACAGACCGACCTGCAACTCAGCCGCGAGCCGTTGCCGCTGCCGAAACTGGTGATCAAACGTAAGCCGGAGTCCCTGTTCGGCTACCGTTTCGAAGACTTCGAGATCGAAGGCTACGAGCACCATCCGCACATCAAGGCGCCTGTCGCCGTCTGATCCGGTCAATGCGGGCGGTCCGTCGGGATTCGTCCGCTTTGATACACCGCTTTTTCCTGAATTTACCGGCATAAAACAGACGCTCTCGGGGGGCTGTCTATACTGGGTTTTTAACAATGTTGAACGCCCGTTATGCAATCCACTCAGGCTGTTGCCGAACACTCGATACCGCTGCTGGTGCTTTTGTCCGGGGATGTTCCGTCCTGGGTGATGCCGTGCGACGGCTTTGACACCCAGGTGTTCGGTTCGGCCGATGAACTGGCCGACGTCTGGCTCAATCACCGCCACGGCATTGTGCTGGTAGATGGCCCGGTGGACGACGTCACGCTGCGCCGTCTGCGGGCCGTGTTACCGGATGCCGCGCTGGTGGTGGTAGCGCCTGAGGCGGATGAAATTGCTCTGCTCGAGCTCGGGGTGCAGGAAGTGATCTGCGACGACGACACCCACCTGCAGCGCTCTCTGAACCGGGCTCTGGTGCGCATCCGTCTGGAACACACCCGTTCGCGCGATCTGTATCAGGACCCGCTTACCGGACTGGCCAACCGCCATCTCTTTCTCGACCGTCTCGATCACGCACTGGTGCAAGGTAAACGCCACGGCACCAGTACCGGCCTGCTGTACATGGGCATCGAGCGCTTCCGCATCATCAATGAACTGCACGGCTATGCCGCCGGTGACGAACTGCTGGTGGCCTGCGCCCGTCGTCTGCAGGACACCCTGCGCCGCTCGGACACGCTGGCACGTATCGGCGGCGATGTATTCGCCGTGGTGCTCGGTAATGTGCCCGACGAAATCACCATGAATCAGATCGCCGACAAGGTCCGTCAGGCGTTTTCGGCGCCGTTTCTGTGTGCCGGCACTGAAGTCTTTCTCGGGGTCAGTATCGGCATGGAACTTTCGGGCCGCGCCAACAGCGATTCCGGCACCATGCTGCGCCACGCAGAGCTGGCCATGCACCGGGTGCGGCGCGACGATCACCGCAGCTTTTTGCTCTACGAAGACGACCACTCACCGGCCGACCGTGTGCGTGCCGGCCTTGAGAGCGCGCTCTATCACGCGCTCGAGCGCAACGAGCTGCGGCTGGTTTATCAGCCTCAGCTGAACATCAGCAGCGGCGCCTTTTCGGGAGTTGAGGTGCTGCTGCGCTGGAGCCATCCGGTGCTGGGCGAGGTGTCGCCTGTGGTGTTTATTCCAGTGCTGGAAGAAACCGGCCTGATCGCCCGGTTCGGCGAGTGGGTGCTGGCCAACGCCAGTCTGCAGTTCGCCCAGTGGCTGAACGCCGGCGTATTGCCCGACAACGCGGTGCTGTCGGTGAACCTGTCGCCGCGTCAGTTTGGTCAGCCTGATCTGGTGGCACGCATCCGTCATTCCCTGCAGGAGGCGGGTTTGGCGCCGGACCGGCTGACGCTGGAAATCACTGAAAGCACCCTGATGCGCAACATGGATCAGGGGGTCAGCGTGCTGAATGAACTGCGCCAGCTCGGGGTGGCGATTGCCATCGACGATTTCGGTACCGGTTATTCCTCGCTGGCGTATCTGAAAGATCTGCCCATCGATTATCTGAAGATCGACCGGGTGTTCGTTAAAGATGTGGTCACCAATACCCACGACGCCGCCATTGCCAGTTCTATCATCAGTCTGGCCCACAACCTCGGCCTGAAAGTGACGGCAGAAGGGGTGGAAGATCAGCAGATTCTCGATCTGCTGCGCTTGTTTGGCTGCGATCAGTATCAGGGCTTTTTCTTCTCGCGCCCGGTCGGCGCCGACGACATTCCGGGGCTGGCGGCGCTCTGCCTTTCTCACAACGCATCCAACTGACGGGGCTTGCCTGTTATCATCGCGGTTTTCCTCAGTACGGATTGCCGCTGTGAAACTTTCTTTAATTGTGGCGCTGGCCCGCAATCACACCATTGGTATCGACAACAAACTGCCCTGGTATCTGCCCAACGACCTGAAATACTTCAAGCAGGTGACCATGGGCAAAACCATCATCATGGGGCGCAAAACCTACGAAAGCATCGGCAAGCCGCTGCCGGGCCGGACCAATATCGTCATCACCCGTCAGGGCGATTACCTGCCGCCGAACGCCAACGACAGCGTGAAAGTGGTCAGCTCGCTCGAAGCGGCGCAGGCACTGGCCGCTAATCTGGCGCTGATCAATGGTCAGGACGAGGCGCTGATCATTGGCGGCGCCGAAATTTATACGCAGGCATTAGCTCTGGTTGAGCGCATGTACCTCACCGAAGTGCACGCCGAGGTCGAAGGTGACGCCTTTTTCCCGGAATTTGATCGCGGCCAGTGGCAGGCGGTAGCGCGTGAGGATTTTGCTGCCGAAGGGGGTAATCCGTACGACTACAGTTTCGTGGTGTACGAGCGCGTCTGATCGTCTGAACGGCCGGGTAAAGAATAAACGCCGTCTGTCTTTCCCGGCCGGCATTAATCCTTTCCTAGCGTATTTGCCCCTTAAAACTGTCACGCAGAAACGTTACAAAGACGTCTGTGAATTGAGTGTTACCGGGAATACGGCATGAAGCCCGCTCTGAAAATTTTCGCCGGTGCCGACGCACTGGCTCATATCCGCGCCAACGGTCTGAAACCAGACGATATCGAAATGATTCTGGGTGCTTCGGGCGGCCCGAAATGGTTGTCGCTGGCGGCCATAGACCGTTACCTGATCAGCGAATGGTTCCGCGACCGTAAAAAGCCGCTGCATGCATTGGGCACATCCGCCGGTGGCTGGCGACTGGCGTGCTACGCGCAACAAGATCCGCTGGCAGCGCATGCGCGTTTTCAGGAAGCCTATATGGCGCAGCAATATTCCGCCAAACCGACGGCGCAGGAAGTGGGCGACGGTTGCCGCCATATTCTGAATGAAATTCTGGGTGATAACGGCGCCCATGAAATTATTCACAACCCGGTGGTGCGCTATAACACCCTGGTGGCCCGCTGCCGTGGGCTGGGGGCGTCCGAACACAAACTGGTACAGACCGTCGGTATGGCCGGCGCGCTGGCGTCGAATATGGTGGCGCGCAGTGCCATGCGCCCCTGGGTCGAGCGCGTGTTTTTCCATCATCCGGACAAGCCGCCGATTGATCATTTTCCGCATTTACCGGCGCGTCATGTGGCACTGACCGAAGACAATATCGGCCCGGCCATTCTCGCCACCGGCGCCATTCCAATTGCCATCAGCGGTGTGCGTGATATTCCCGGTGCGCCGAAAGGCACTTATCGTGATGGCGGTATTACCGACTATCAGTTCGACCTGCCGGTGATGCCAGAAAACGGCTTCGTGCTGTATCCGCATTATTTTGCCAAAGCACCGATCGGCGGCTGGTTCGATAAAAAACTGAAGTGGCGTACGTCGTCACGCGAACATTATCGCCGCACGATTATTATCGCACCGTCGTGGGAATTTGCCGCCTCTCTGCCCGGCGGCCGCATTCCGGATCTGGAGGATTTTTATCAGTATCCGGATTACAGCGAACGCCGCCGGCGCTGGGACATTGCCGTCGCGGCCTGTGAAAAGCTCGCGCTGGATCTGGCAGATATTCACGATAACCAGCGCTGGGCCGAGGTGGCTGAACCACTGCCGTGGTAATTTGTGCTCGATTTCAATCGCACGCCGATTTTATTGACGCGCCGATTTTACTGATACGCTTATTTTAATAACACGCCTTGTGCACTACGGCTGTTTTTTCAGCAGCCGTGCAGCGTGTTGAGCAACCTGCGCAGCCGACAGTGGCCCGCCATGTCCGATAAAAAAATCGCTGCCGCCGTCGGCAATCAGTGCCTGTAATTGTTTACCGACCTGGTGCGGATCATCTTCAAACGGTGGGCTTTTGGCGCGTCCTGTGAAGGCGATGCCGCCCAGTAATAATCCCGATGCCAGTAAATCCCCGACCAGCATGTGCTGGCCTTCCAGCTGAACGCTGATCGAGCCTGCGGTGTGCCCTGGTGTATGGCGCACCAGACCGTCGAACCCCCATTCGTTCAGTGAGCGGCTGTCGCCGTCTTGCAGCAGAATATCCGGGCGGAACGGCTCGTACGGCTCATACATCAGGCCGGTGCGCAGGAATAAACGGCCAAACAGACCGCTGGCGCAAAAGTGCATTTCCCGTTCACGCAGGTAGTAAGGTAAATCGCCCTCGTGCGCCAGAATGGGCGCGCCCGACAACGAGCGGATTTTTGCTGCATTGCCGGCGTGATCGACGTGCGCATGGGTAATGACAATTAAGCGGATATCACGGAATCCAAGCCCGTTGTGTTTAAGAACGGCCTGCAGTTTTTTTTCGGTACCGGGCAGGCCGGCGTCCACCAGAAGGCAGCCGTTCGCGCCGATAATCAGATGGGCGTTCACCATGCCGAATGGCAGTACAGGTACTCGTATTATCCTGAGCATCATCCCTCTCCTGTCGCGTCAGTGAGGTCATACTGGTATTTTTAAAACGCCCGGACAAGAGGGCACCATTTTCTCACTGAGTAACCTGGTGGTAACTGTGAACAAGGAAAACTGGCACATCGACAATCCCATGAACTGCCCGCTGGTGCATGCCATGGGCATGATGGGGGGCAAATGGAAACCCATCATTATTCATATGCTGAGTATCGGAACGCATCGTTTCAGCGAATTAAAAAAGAATATTCCACCCGTCAGTCAGAAAGTGCTGACGCAGCAGTTGCGCGAGCTGGAACACGACGGCCTGATCAGTCGCACGGTATTTCCGCAGGTACCACCGCGCGTGGATTATCGCTTAACGGAACTTGGTGAAGCCTTAACGCCCATCATCAATACCCTGTACCAATGGGGCGTGCAGGCTCAGACACAAAAGCCGTAAACCGAGCAGAGAGTTCAGCAACCTGGCGCCTGAGTCGCCGCAATAAGAAAGCGCCATTAACCGGCGCTTTTTTATGAGTGAACGACAGCTGATATGTCAGCGCCCGGCGCGTAAATCCGTCACCGTCTTGCCGCCAATACCCCAGTTGTCGGTATTCACTTCATCAATGATCACAAAGGTGGTGGCCGGATTTTTATTCAGCACATCCACCAGTAACTGGGTGGCGCCTTCAATCAGACGGGCTTTCTGTTCTGGGGTTACCTGTTCGTCGGTAATGCGGATATTTACGTAAGGCATGGCGGACTCCGGTGAGATGGGAGTCCTCAGTGTCGGCGTCGTGCGCAGTAATTGCCAGACACCCTGCATGATGTCCGGCATTCAGCGCGATGATTACAGGCGGAATTCGTAGCTGATGTTGATGGTGAGCACACGGTCGGCCAGACCATCCGGCAACGGCGGAAACGGCTGGGCCTTTTTCAGCGCATCGGCCAGTGCGTCGTTCAGCTCGCGGTGCGGGGAAGGTTTCGGCTGACGCACCGCCAGCACAGTGCCATCCGGCTGCACATCCACCTCCAGACTCACCCAGCCCTTTTTCTTCAGAATACGGGCGGCGGCCGGGTAATCAACGCGTCGGGCAACGGCCTGATTGCGTGCTTCGCGGTAGCTTTGCCGCAGGGCTTCCTGTTCCGCTTCCGGCAGCGGGCCGGTGCGCAGCGACGACGGCGCCTGCGGCATGGTCAGTGATTCCTGCGCATCACTGGCGAGGGCGAAGCGGTACGACGCCGATAACGGCCACTGCTCGCCACTGAGTCCGGCCGGAATATCCACATCGGGCGCGGCCTGTGCCAGGGCGCGTTCCAGTTCGCTGATCAGCAGGTCGTCGACCTGTTCATCGCGGGCCTGCAGGTTGGTGATTTTGCGTTCGCGGCTGAAGGTGAAATCCACCTGCGCCAGACCTTCCTGGCCGAATTGCCGCGCCCAGGTCGGATAGGTGACGTTGGCTTCGGTCAGGCGCTGCAGATTCCACTGCAGCAGCTCAAGGAAGTAGCGCTGCTCTTCGGCCAGCACGGGAGCTGTTTTGCGTTGGCCCAGTGCGTTGCTGGTGGAGCCGACCAGCTCTTTGGCCTGTGCTTTGGCGGCTTCCGACTGGGCTGCGCGCAGCGCTTTGGCGCGGGCGACTGCCTGTTTTTCCGATTCGCTGCGGGCGGCGGCCAGACGGGCTTCTTCTTCCCGTTTGCGTGCGTCCTCACGCTGGCGGATTTCTTCGTCCTGACGGGCTTTCAGTTGTGCCTGTTGTTCCTGCTCCCGTTGCGCAGCCAGCGCGTCTGCGCGGGCTTTGGCGGCCGCCTGCTCGGCGGCTCTGGCGCGCGCTGCCTGGGCTTTTTCGGCGGCTATCCAGCCGGCGTACACGCCTTTGCGTTCGCTGCTGACCTTATGCCGGGTCAGCTCGGTGCGCAGCGCGTCGTTGCTCTGATGCAGTATTTCGTGGCGGAACTCGCGCGACGGCGCCAGTTTGCCGATCCAGGTATTGAGCAGAAAATTAAACAGGTCGGTGCCCGGCGATTCGATCACCTGATCGCCGTTGAGCAGCACGCGGGTATTCCCGCCCGGCTGGTAGTCGACGATGATTTCATCGCCTTCGGTCAGTTCGGCCCGGGGAAACTGGGTGAATTCCATCAGCGCTTTCTGCAACGATGCCGGCGCGCTGTTGAGGTCGTTGTTGATGGAAATGTTGTTCTGCCACTGACCCGACCATTTGCGCGGCGTCCAGCGGTTGATGCGTACCACCATCTGCATACGTTTGGCGGTCGACGACGCGAAGATGTAGCCGGGGTCGTCACTGGCTTTGGGCAAATACAGGCCGGCGAGGTAATAGTCGCGGGTGAGCTGCTGATACACGGCGCTGCCGTTCAGTACCAGCTCGACAGAATGAGCGTGCAGGGCGCACAGCCAGAGCAAAGGAAACCAGAACAGCGGCCGTAATGTGGTCACTGGTTTTAACGTCATCGAACCAACTCCTGTAGGGGCGCGCCGCAAGCCCCTTTGCGGCGCAATTAGCCCTAACTATAGCAGGGAGAAGGTCCGCTGGCCCGGTTGGATTGCCTGACAATCGGGCCTGTCTTTGTCCCGGAATGACCTCCTGATCAGGCCAGAGCGGGTTGCTGTTTGTCTTTGCGCAGCACCGCCAGCGTGAACAGCGTGGCGGTGGCAAACATCAGCAGACCGTACACGCTCGGCGCCACCGACATGCCGGCGCTTTTCAGAATGCCGGTGGTGATCAGCAGGGCCAGCGTACCGTTCTGCAGACCGACTTCCAGACAAATCGTGCGCGCCTGAGCTTCGCTGTGCAGTAACCAGCGGCCGGCGATATAGCCCAGCGCCATGGTGCTGAGGTTCAGCAGCAGCGCGGCCGGGCCGGCGTGCAGCAGGAAACCGATCATTTTGTCGCCGAGACTCAGGCAGATAGAAACAATCACCAGCGCCAGCACCACCACCGAGAAACGCGTCAGCGGCGATTCCAGACGTTTGGCAAGCTGCGGCCAGCGGGCGCGGATGCCCATACCGACGATCACCGGAATCACAGTAATCACAATCAGCTGCAGCCAGGTTTTCAGCAGCGGCAGTTCGAAATGATTGCCGGCGTCACTGTAGTGATTAATCGCCCACACGCTCAGCAACGGAATGGTGAACGGCGTGATAAAGCCAATGACCGCGGTCAGGGACACCGACAGGCCGACGTCGGCTTTGGCCAGGAAACTGTACAGGTTCGAGACTGTACCGCCCGGGCACAACGCCAGAATAAACAGGCCGATGGCGGTTTCGCCGTGCAGGCCGGTTACTTCGATGATGGCGATGGCCACCAGAGGCAGCAGCACCATCTGGCAGAAAGCGCCGATCAGGAAGCCTTTGGGTTCGCGGAACACGCGTTTGAAGTCGCCTGGGGTCAGGCCAAGGCCAACGCCCACCATGATCAGCATCAGGGCGACGGGCAGGCCGATCTGAATCAGATTCAGCATCATAGGATTGTCTCTTTGTTGTTATTTTTTCGCGGCGCGGATGCGCTGAGTGAAACCACAGTAACAGAAATCGGCGGCAGGCGAGGGGTGAGAAACGTCAGCCTTGCGGCGTCTGTTCAGTTTCCAGCTTCGGGCTTCAGGCTTCGCTACCTGTGCCGGTAAAAGCCCTTCACGCTGTTCCACAGATTAAAACCCAGAGGTGCTGCCAGTGCTTTGGCCCGCTCGCGCGCTCCGTCTTTGCTGGCGGCAGCGGCACGGCTGGCATGCAGAATCCAGTTGCCATCGCTGGTAGTGGTTTGCAGAACCAGAGGGAAAAGGGCTTTCAGATGCGCCAGACAGTCGGTTTGTTCGCGGTGTTCTTTCCACAGATTGAGCACCAGCCAGCCGTCATCGCTCAGATGCCCGGCGCAGGCTTTAAGAAAGTCTGGCTGCAACACCAGAGGGTCAAGACCGTCGGCCAGATACAGGTCGGCGATTAACAGGTCGCAGTGGCCGGGCTGGGCGTCGCGCAGGTAAAAACCGGCATCGCTGGTGTGGGTGGTCAGACGCGGGCCGCGTGGCAGGCCGAAATACTGCCACGCCACCTGAAATACCGCCGCGCGCACATCGACGGCGTCGATATGGGCATCCGCCAGCACATGATGCAGCGTACTGGCCATGGTGCCGGCGCCGGTACCCAGCAGGGTCACCTGCTGCACCTGGGACAGACTGGCAAACTGCACCAGCACAGACGCCATCGACCGCGCGTATTCGTGCTGCAGCTGCAGCGGCGCGCTTTTCAGCTGGCAGCTCTGTTCGTCGGCGGTGCCGAAGCTCAGGTAGCGCTTGTTGCCGTCATCGAGAACCAGAATGGGGCCGAACTCGTCGTAACGGCGGTGCAGTTCGCGCCCCAGATGGGAAAGGTCCATTACAGTGCTTTGAAGAAGACCTTGGAGTTACGCTGAAAGTTGTACAGGCGCTGACGCTCCTGCGGCAGGGCTTCCACCGGGCCGGGCACAAAACCGTGCTCGACAAACCAGTGGGCCGTACGCGTGGTCAGCACGAACAGCTGTTTCAGGCTGCGCCGGCGCGCTTCCTGTTCAATCTGCTCGAGCAGACGGGCGCCGCGGCTGGTGCCGCGGTAGTCGGTGTGCACGGCAACGCAGGCCAGTTCCGCCTGATCGTCGGAATACGGATACAGGGCCGCGGTGGCGGTGATCATGCCGTCGCGTTCGATCACGTAAAACCGGTGGATCTCGTTTTCCAGCAGCTCACGCGAGCGGCGCACCAGAATGCCTTTCTCTTCCAGCGGCCGCAGCAGTTCGAGAATGCCGGCCACGTCTTCCGTGCGCGCGGCGCGCAGCTGGTCGTAGGCGTACTGGGTGACCAGCGTGCCTTTACCTTCGCGGGTGAACAGCTCCTGCAGCAGGGCCACATCGTCGGCGTAACTGAGCAGGTGCACGCGCGGTACCCCCTGACGTACCGCTTTGATGGCGGCGTCGGCGTGATTACGCGCTTCGCCTTTCAGGCTGTGAATGTGCTGTTCCAGATCGAGGCAGGTGACTTCTTTCAGGATTTCGCCGTTGTCGTCCGGCAGGCCGGCGTTGCGGCCGAGCACAATCAGCTTGTCGGCGCGCAGGCTGACGGCCGCGTGCTGGGCCACGTCTTCCACGGAGAGGTTGAACATTTCACCGCTGGGTGAATAACCTGTGCACGACAGCAGCACGATGTTGCGCTGGCTCAGCAGCTCGCTGATGGCCTGGTGTTCGATACGACGCACTTCGCCGGTGTTCTGGAAATCGACGCCGTCGATCACGCCCATGGGTTTGGCGGTCACGAAATTGCCGCTGACCACGCGGATGCGGGCGCCGTGCATGGGCGAATTCGGCAGGCCGACGGACAGGCGCGATTCCACATCGGCCTTTACCATGCCCACGGCGGCTTTAACCGCGTTCAGCGCGCTGGCGTCGGTGATGCGCAGGTCGTTGTGAAACCGGCTTTCGATGTTCAGTGCCTTGAGCACGCTGTCGATCTGCGGGCGGGCGCCGTGCACCAGCACCAGCTGCACACCCAGACTGGCGAGCAGGGCAATGTCCTGCACCACATTATTGAAATTGTCGTGCTCAATCGCGTCGCCCTCGAGCATGACCACAAAGGTCTTGCCGCGGTGGGCGTTAATGTAGGGCGATGAATGGCGGAACCATTTTACGTAGTCGGTCGGATTCACTCGGTGTCCTTACTGGGCTTCGTAGGCGGATTTAATCATGGGCTGCGGTCAGGCAGAAGCGCTCGATCAGGTTACGCAGAATCGCCACGCACGGGTCGATCTGGTCGTGGGCCAGAAACTCATCCGGCTGGTGGGCCTGATCAATGCTGCCCGGCCCGAGGACAATGGTGTCCATGCCCATCTGCTGCAGAAACGGCGCCTCGGTGGCGTAGTTGACGGCTTCGCTGACATGACCGGTCAGGCGTTCGGCGACCTGCACCAGCGGGCTGGTTTCCGCCGTGGCGAACGAGTCGACGCCGGGAAACAGCGAACTCATTTCCAGTGTCACCTGATTCTGCGCCGCAATCGGGTTTAAACGGCGGCGGATTTCGTCGCGCAGGTCGTCGTTACTCATCCCCGGCAGGGTGCGCAGATCGAAGGCCAGCTCGCAGCTGCCGCAGATACGGTTGGGGTTGTCGCCGCCGTGAATACAGCCCAGGTTCAGGGTCGGGGTCCGCACGGCGAAATGTGCATTCTGAAAACGGCCGGCCAGATCCAGACGCAGCGCCTGCAGCTCCTGCATCACCGGGATCATGGCATCCAGCGCATTGATGCCCAGTGCCGGATCGGAGGAATGGCCTGCGCGGCCGGTCAGGCGGATGCCTTCCATCATGATGCCTTTGTGCATGCGGATCGGCTTCAGGCTGGTGGGTTCGCCGACCACGGCGTAGCGTGCTTTCGGCTTGCCCTGACGGGCGAGTGCCCGGGCGCCGCACATGGAGCTTTCTTCGTCGGCGGTGGCCAGCACGATCAACGGCTGCTTAAAATCCTGCGCGCGGTAGTGCTGTACGGCTTCAATGATGAGTGCAAAAAAGCCCTTCATATCGCAGGTGCCCAGACCGTAAAAACGGCCGTCGCGCTCGCTCAGGTTAAAGGGGTCCGACTGCCAGCGGTCCGGATTGCAGGGCACGGTATCGGTATGGCCGCTGAGCACCAGACCGCCATCGCCTTTGCCCAGCGTGGCCACCAGATTGGCTTTGCCGGGGAAACCGTCCACCGGCTGAATATCGGTGCTGAAGCCCAGCGCGGAAAACCACTCGGCCAGCACCTCGATCACCGGCAGATTGCTTTCATCGTATTCCGGCAATACGGCGCTGATGCTGTTGATGCCGATCAGCGTTTGCAGACGCTCCTTCAGAGCCGGCAGGCGGGGCTGGTTCATAATTCCTGATAACCTCGTGAACGGGCAGACACTCTGTTGGCCGCAAGCTCCCTTGCTTAATGACCGGCTGGTCAGGACAATGGCGCGATGACTAAAGAAACCGAACTCAAATTGCGCCTGAGCCCGGACCATGTTCCGGCTCTGGTCACCTTCCTGAACGCAACGGCACGACCGTTGAGCCATTCTACGCTGAAAAACTGGTACCTCGATACGCCGGAGGCCGGGCTTTCTGCCGCCCGTGCGGCCCTGCGCATCCGCCAGAAAGCCAATGGTTACGAACAAACCCTCAAGACCCGTGGCACCAGCCTCGCCGGTCTGCAGTTACGCGGTGAGTGGAACTGGCCACTGTCCGAGCCTGTGCTCAATACCGTGGTGCTGCAATCCGCCGAAGTAGCAGCCGCCTGGCCTGCCGGTCTCGACATGAGCCGTCTGGGCGAGGTGTTTACCACCCACTTTGAACGTCAGGCGTTCGAGTGGCAGGCTTTTGGCGGTACCGCCGAAGTAGTGATTGATCAGGGTGAAGTGTGCGCCGGTGCACAGAAGCTGCCACTGTGCGAAGTGGAACTGGAACTGAAAGACGGCGATGCGGTCTGCCTCTGGCGCATGGCGCAGGAACTGGCCGGCACTGTCCCTCTGTGGCTGAGCGACATCAGCAAAGCCGAGCGTGGCTACCGGCTGGCGAAACTGAGCCGCCCGTGGCATCAGCGCACCGACACTAACGAGCAGGACGATCTCAGCGTTGCCCTGCCGGCGCTCCTGCATTACGAATTTCTGCACCTCAAGCGGGCATTAGAAGCCTGTCTGTGGGAAGGCGACCGCGCCGCCGCGCTGCGTGCCCGTCGTCATTGGCAGGCTCTGCGGTCGCTGCCGCAGCTGGCCGGTAAAGCGGTTAAACGCGCGCAAACCCGTGACCTGCGCGCCGCGCTGGATCGGTGGGAACAGCCGTTGTTAACCCTGGCCACGCTGGCGCAGCTGAACGCGTATCTGCGTTCCGCCGATGACGACACGCTGGTGGCCGGAGAATTGCAGGCGCTCGACCGCCGCTGGCAGGCCGCCGTGCAGGCGACCCGCGGCGACAGCGCACTGGCGTCGGCAATGCTGAATGCAGCCTATGCCCTGTACAGCCTGGAAGCCGGCAAGAGCGCCGGCGAGCCACTGGGTCACTGGCTGCGGCATTTGCTACGCGCCCATGGTCCTTTGCTGGATGAGCTGAAATCCCGTCGTCCGCAGGAAGAAGAACGCTGGCGCGGCCTGGCGCACGAAATGGCGCTGCTGCAGCAATGCGCGGATTACGCTCAGGATCTGCCGGGTGTGGCCCGTGGACTGGGCATCGCCGGTGGTGGCATCGGCGATGGCGTGGTGCGGGTGCTGTCCGACATGCTCGGTGCGCAGACGCTGCTGGTGCGGCCGTCACCGCTTGCCGACGCGGCAGAGCCATTACGGCCTCTGACTGAATACACTGAATGGGCGCTGGAACATCTGAAACATCTGGCGCGGCAGATATAACCACAAGGATCTCCCGATATGCAGGCTCAGGCGGAACGTCAACTGACACTACAGTCGCTGATTGAAGATCTGCGTCGCGACCAGATGTTGGGCGATGAAGATTATCAGCTGGCGCTGGGCGTCCGCCGTAAGCCGGAAGAAGCCGGGATGCACGTACTGACCCTGCTGGGCCGGCAGAATTTCGCCGACGCGCGCAGCAAAGGTCAGGTGCTGAATGAAGATGGTCTGGTGAGCTGGCTGGCGCAGAAATGCGGTATGCAGACGGTGCAGATTGATCCGCTGGAAGTGGACGTGACCAAGGTCACCGAGGTGATGTCGTACGCCTTCGCCGAGCGTAACCGCATTCTGGCGGTTGAGGTGACAACGGACAGCGTTGTCGTGGCCTGTGCCGAGCCGGACATCGAAGCCTGGGTGCCGGACCTTGAACACGTGACCCGTCGTCATGTTAAGCGTGTGCTGGCGGCACCGGGCGACATCGAACGCTACCGCGTGGAGTTTTACCAGTTAGCCAACTCGGTGAACCGTGCCCGTCAGACCCACAAGGGCGCGAGCGTGGTGCAGAATCTGGAGTCCATGCTCGAGCTGGGCAAAGCCCGGGCTCCGGACGCCAATGACGAACACATCATCAACATTGTGGACTGGCTGCTGCAGTACGCGTTCGACCAGCGCGCCAGTGATATTCACCTCGAGCCCCGCCGCGAAGTCGGCCATGTGCGTTTCCGCATTGACGGTGTCCTGCACAATGTCTACGACCTGCCGGCGCAGGTGGCGATTGCTGTGGTGGCGCGGATCAAATCCCTCGGCCGTATGAACATTGCCGAAAAGCGCAAACCGCAGGACAGCCGTCTGAAAACCAAGACGCCATCCGGCCAGGAAGTCGAGCTGCGTCTGTCCACCCTGCCGACGGCCTTTGGCGAGAAGCTGGTGATGCGGGTGTTCGACCCGCAGGTGCTGGTGCGCAGTTTCTCGGAGCTGGGTTTCAGCAAAGAAGATCACCGCCGCTGGAACCAGATGACGCGCAACAACCACGGCATCATCTTTGTTACCGGGCCAACAGGCTCGGGTAAAACCACCACCCTGTATTCCACGCTGAAGCAGCTGGCCACGCCTGAGGTGAACGTATCGACCATCGAAGATCCGATTGAGATGGTCGAAGGCTCGTTCAACCAGATGCAGGTGAATGGCGGCATCGACCTGACCTTCGCCAGCGGTGTGCGCGCCCTGCTGCGTCAGGACCCGGACATCATCATGGTGGGGGAGGTGCGAGACCTCGAGACCGCAGAAATTGCCGTGCAGGCGGCCCTGACCGGTCACCTGGTGCTGTCGACCCTGCACACCAACGACGCCCCGTCGGCGTTTACCCGCCTGCTGGAACTTGGTCTGCCGGCGTATCTGATCCGCTCCAGCGTGATCGGGGTGATGGCCCAGCGTCTGGTGCGGACCCTGTGTCCGCACTGCAAGGTGAAAGAGCCGGTGGACGACAAACTGTGGAAACAGCTGACCGCGCCCTGGCTGGTGAAAACCCCGGAGCACATCTACGGCCCGAAAGGCTGTCTGGAGTGCCGTGGCACCGGCTATCTGGGACGTATGGGCATCTATGAAGTGATGCCGATGACCGAGAATCTGGAAGTGCTGATCAGCGACCAGATGGACCACAGCAAACTGCGTCAGGCGGCGATGAAAGAAGGTATGCACAGCCTGCGTCTCAGTGGCGCCCACAAGGTAGCGGCGGGCATGACCACCGTGGCCGAAGTGATGCGCGTGGCACCTCAGACACGCAGTAACCAATAAGAAACGCGGCCGCGACATAGAGCAGACGCTGCAGAGCCGCTAAACTCACACAGAACACGCGTTAAAACAGTACAGGAATTTCAGGTTTGGCCATCAGTATCCCACCCATCATTGACCTTGAGGCGTCCGGCTTTGGCCGCGGCAGCTACCCCATTGAGGTCGGCTTCGCCACAGAAGACCGGGTGGTTCACAGCTTTCTGATCAAGCCGGCGCCGACCTGGCTGCACTGGAGTGTGGAAGCGGAACTGATTCATGGCATTTCACGCAGCCAGCTCGACAGCGACGGTATGACACCGCGCGAAGTGGCGCTGAAAATGAACGATATGTTGCGCGGCAAAACCCTGTATTCCGACGCCTGGAGTTTTGACAGTTCGTGGATGGGCCGTCTGTTTGACGAAGCCGAGCTGGTGCAGCGCTTCCGGATTGAAACCATCAACAAGCTGCTGACGCCGCAGCAGATGGAACTCTGGACCGATACCAAGCAGACGCTGTGGAGCGAAATGCACATTGAACGCCACCGCGCCGCCAACGACGTGCAGGTATTACAGGAAACCTACCTGCGGGTGATGCAGGCGACAACCGCCTGAAGACCGCTTCAGCATGATGGCAGCAGACATAAAAAAGCCGGGAAATACCCGGCTTTTTTATGTTCTGTGCCGTGATCCGCTCAGCGTTTGTAAAGCAGGCCTTTCTTCTCTGCCACTTCCGGGCGGGTTTTAAAACGCTTGTGCAGCCACAGATACTGCGACGTGTGCTGACGCAGCTGATCTTCCAGGAAGGCGTTGCACAGACGGGCGTCGGCGGTTTCGTCTTCGCCCGGAATCGGCAGCGGATCGTGAATCACCATGTCGTAACCTGAGTTGTCGTCGCGGCGGAAATAGGTGATGGGCATAACGGCGGCGTTACCCGCTTTCGCGATGCGTGAGGTGGCGGTAATGGTCGCTGCCGGAATGCCGAAGAAGTCGACGAACACACTGTTTTTGCGGCCGAAATCCTGATCCTGCGCATACCACAGCACCTCACATTTTTTCAGCGAGCGTACAAAGCCGCGCACATCCTTGCGGGTAAAGCAGTTGTCGAACAGGCGGGCGCGGGAGCGCTCCATCACATAGTTCATCACCGGGTTGTCCTGCGGGCGGTAGCTGACGTTAAAGTTCAGCTCGTTGCTCAGCAGGGCGCCGGCCAGATCCAGCATCGAGTAGTGCGCGCCGAGCAACAGTACGCCGCGGCCTTCCGCCTGCATGGCCCTGACTTTATCTAGGCCTGTGATGCGGGTGCGCGCCATCAGGAATTTCGGGTCGCGGAACCAGGCGATCATGGTTTCCATCAGACCGATGCCGTTGTCGATAAAGATCTGGCGTACCAGAGTCTTCTGCTCGGCCGCGGATTTTTCCGGAAAACACAGACGGATATTCACTTCCACGATATTGCGCCGGCTGCCGGCAACCTTGTGCAGCAGCAGGCCGATGGCTTTGCCGATTTTCAGCTGAACCGCAAAGGGCAGCAGGGTCAGCAGTTTCATCACGCCGAGCCCCAGCCACAGAAGCCAGTATTTCGGGTGCAGCGCCGCGCGTGGCATGACAACAGAAGACGCTTGCTCAGCCATTCAGCCAGTCCATATACAGCTCAACACCCTGTTCTACCGTGGCGAACGCATCGCTGTAACCGGCGTTGCGCAGGTTGCTGATGTCCGCTTCGGTGAAGCTCTGGTAGGCACCCTTCAGGTGATCCGGGAACGGGATGTAGTCTTTCTTGCCGGCCGTGCCGCGCTCTTTGTGCCAGGCGATGACCGCATCGGCGACGTCGTTAAAGCTCTGACATTTGCCGGTGCCCAGATTGAAAATGCCGCTCTTGTCCGGGTTGGCCCAGAACCACAGATTCACTTTCACCACATCGCCGACAAACACGAAATCGCGGCGCTGTTCGCCGTCGCCGTAACCTTCGGTGGCGCCAAACAGTTTGCACACACCGTTGTCTTTGATCTGGTTGTTGAAGTGGAACGCCACCGACGACATCGAGCCTTTGTGCTGTTCGCGCGGACCATAAACGTTGAAGTAGCGGAAGCCCACCACCTGACTGGTGAAGGTGTGCTCAATGCTGCGCACGTACTGGTCGAACTGCCACTTGGAGTAGCCGTAAACGTTCAGCGGTTTTTCGTGCTGACGTTCTTCTTTGAATACGTCACTGCCGCCGTACACCGACGCGCTGGAGGCGTACAGGAACTGAATGCCTTTGGCCTGGCAGGCGTGCAGCAGCACTTTCGAGTATTCGTAGTTGTTGTCCATCATGAATTTGCCGTCCCACTCGGTGGTGGAGGAGCAGGCGCCTTCGTGGAAAATCACGTCGACGTTATCGAGAATACCGTCGTCGGCTTTGACGCGGGCGAGGAAGTCGTCCTTATCCAGATAATCGGCAATGTCGCAGTCGCTGATGTTGTAGAACTGCTTACCGTTGGTCAGATCGTCGACCACGATGATGTCTTTACGGCCCTGTTCGTTCAGGGTTTTTACGATGTTGCTGCCGATAAAGCCGGCGCCGCCGGTTACGATAATCATGCTTCGCTCTCCTGAATTTTCTTCACAATGGCGGTGGTGGAGCAGTTGTCTTTAAAGCTCAGAATAATCACCTCGCCGCCGTTGGCCTGCACGCAGCGGCCGCCAGCAATCTGTTCAATGGTGTAGTCGCCGCCTTTTACCAGAATGTCCGGCAGTACGCGGCAGATCAGGCGCTCTGGGGTGTCTTCGGCGAATGGCACCACCCAGTCGACGCTCTCCAGTCCGGCCAGCACCGCCATGCGGTGATCGAGCGGATTGATCGGACGCGTCGGGCCTTTTAAGCGGCTGACGGATTCATCGGAATTCACCGCCACTAATAAACGGTCGCCCAGTGCCTTGGCTTCTTTCAGATACTGCACATGGCCCGGGTGAATGATGTCGAAACAGCCGTTGGTCATGACCAGGGTTTCGCCACGGGCCCGGGCTTCTTCCACCAGTAACAGCAGGCTGTCTTCGTCGAAAATGCCGGCACCCAGCTGGTTCTCGCTGCGCAGTTCGGCACGCAGCTCTTCGGTGGAAACCGTTGCCGTACCCAGTTTGCCGACCACAATGCCGGCGGCGGTGTTGGCCAGCGCGGTGGCCTGCTGCAGATCTTTACCGGCGGCCAGCGCGGCTGCCAGCACGGAAATGACGGTGTCGCCGGCGCCGGTCACGTCGTACACCTCACGGGCGCGGGCCGGCAGGTGGAACGGCTCCTGATCACGCTGTACCAGCGTCATGCCTTTTTCACTGCGGGTAACCAGCACCGCCTGCAGATCGAAGTCGCTGATCAGGGTGCGGGCGTTGGCCACTAAGGTGTCGTCGTCTTTGCAGACACCGACCACCGCCTCAAACTCGCTCAGGTTCGGGGTAATCAGGGTAGCGCCGCGGTAGCGTTCAAAATCGGTGCCTTTCGGATCGACCAGTACCGGCACGTTATGGCGTTGGGCGGCACTGATCAGGCGTTGTGGATTGCTCAGCGCGCCCTTGCCGTAGTCGGACAGAATCACAACGCCGGCGTTCGCTACGCGCTCGTCGAAGGTGCCGTACAGCGACGTCAGGTCGGTGGCGTCGAAGGCTTCTTCAAAATCGAGACGGATAAGCTGCTGATGGCGGCTCATGATGCGCAGTTTGGTGATGGTCGGGTGCGTCGGGTGCTGCAGGAAATGGCAGCTCACGCGCGACTGTTCGAGCATGCCGGACAGCGCGCTGGCGTTTTCGTCGGCACCGGTAATGCCGAGCAGATCGACGCCGGAACCCAGCGTGGCAATGTTGAGCGCCACGTTACCGGCACCGCCGGCGCGGTTTTCAACATCCTGAATTTTCACCACAGGCACCGGCGCTTCCGGCGAAATACGCGAGGTCGGACCCGTCCAGTAACGGTCCAGCATCACATCACCGAATACGAGTACACGGGCCTGGTGGAAGTCAGGGAGAGTCACGCTCATGGCAGGATTTCGCTCAGCTCAGCCAAAAAAGAGGGCGGCAGTTTAACACAAGAGACCAGACCGTCGCCTGTGACGTGGTCTGTGCTTCCGCGCAGCGGAGGCCGCAAGGGGGCACTGGTTCCGGCAGGGGCTGTGCTATCATCCCGCGCTCGGATTTTTTAGGGATCAGGCTCAGTGGCACGCGTTTTTTATACCCTGATTTACGCTTTGTTGTTACCCGTGTTTGTCGCCCGGCTGTGGTGGCGCGGGCGGCTGAACCCCGGTTACCGGCAGCGTATTCACGAACGTTTTGCCCTGTTCCGCCAGCGTCCGCCGGCCAATGGTTTGTGGCTGCATGCGGTGTCGGTGGGCGAAACGCTGGCGGCGGCGCCGCTGGTCAGTCAGTTCCGTGCCCGATATCCGGCCTGCCCTGTGATCGTCACCACCACCACACCGACCGGTTCTGAACAGGTGCAGCGCCTGTTCGGGGATGACGTACTGCACGTCTATCTGCCCTACGACCTGCCGGTGTTCTGGCAGTTATTTCTCAAGCGCATGCGCCCAGGCCTGTTGGTGGTGATGGAAACCGAACTGTGGCCGAATCTGCTGGCCGCCTGCGAACGGGAGAGCATTCCGGTGATGCTGGCCAATGCACGTCTGTCGGAAAAATCTGCCCGCGGTTACCGCAAGTTTTCGGCCCTGACCTTTCCCATGCTGCAGCGTCTGTCGCTGGTGGCGGTGCAGAATGCCGTCGACGGTCAGCGTTTTCTTGGGCTGGGTCTGGCGCAGGAACGGCTGGAAGTCACTGGCTCGGTGAAGTTCGATGTGTCGGTACCGGACGATATTGAACAACAGGGGCAGTTGCTGCGTGCGCAGTGGGGCTCAGAGCGGCCTGTGCTGGCGCTGGCGTCGAGTCACGCCGGCGAAGACGAATTGCTGCTCAGTCTGTATCCGGCGCTGGCGCAGCAGATTCCGGGGTTGTTGCTGTTGCTGATTCCGCGTCATCCGGAACGGTTTGCGGCGGTGGCCGAGGCCGCCCGTGCTGGCGGTCTGCCTACGGCGCTGCGCAGTGAAAACCGCGTGGCGGCGGATACTCAGGTGTACGTGGCCGACAGCATGGGAGAAATGCTGCGCTTACTGGCGTCGGCCGATCTGGTGCTGGTTGGCGGTTCGCTGATTCCCCACGGCGGTCACAACCCGATTGAACCGGCGGCGCTGGGCAAAGCCACCTTGATGGGCCCGCATCATATGAATTTTGCTGCCATTGCAGAAAGTCTGCAGGAGCGTGGGGCGCTGGCGCTGGTGAGTGCGGATCCGGCCGATCTGCAGCAGCAGTTACTGCATTACCTTGAACGTGCGGATGAACGGCAGGCGATGGGGGGTGCGGGCCGCCGGGCGGTTGCGGAAAACCGCGGTGCGGTTAACCGCCTGACCCAGCTGTGCGCCGGGTTTCTGAAGCTCTGAGGTTGTCAGAGCTTGGTGTTTGCGGTGCGTTGTTGAGGCCGGAGTTTTAACGCCGGCGTTTTTACGCTTTGTCCGATCAGTCCTTCTGCTCGACGCGGCAACGCTCATCGGGCAGAACAAAACTGAATGTTGAGCCCTTGCCCATGGTGGATTCGATATCCAGCACGGTGTCGTGGTGTTCCAGCGCGTGCTTCACAATCGCCAGTCCCAGACCGGAACCGCCCACGGTGGATTCGCGTGATTCATCCACCCGGTAGAAACGTTCGGTCAGGCGGCTGATGTGCTGTGGCGGAATGCCCGGCCCTTCGTCTTTCACACTCACTTTCACGCCGTCATACACCGGCCGCACGCTGAATTCGATGGTGCCTTCGCCGCCGTATTTCACCGCATTGGTGAGCAGGTTGGAGAGGATCGAGCTCATCTCTTCGGCAAAACCCTGCACTTCAATTTTCTGATCGCAGCGCAGGCGGATACGGCCGTTGCTCAGTGCCTGCAGCTGGTCGACCACCGAAAAGCTCAGCTGCTGCAGATCAAACCAGGTGCCGACCTGCTCGGTGTTGGCGCTTTCCAGTTTCGACAGCTGAATCAGATCGTTGACCAGCAGTGTCATGCGCTGACTCTGACTGCCCATCTGGCCGATGGCGCGCTTCAGCGCCGGTGCCAGTTCCATGTCCTGCAGCATTTCCAGATAACCGTTGATCACCGTCAGCGGTGTGCGCAGCTCGTGGGAAACGTCGGCGATGAAGTTCTGGCGCATGGTTTCGACGCGCTTACGTTCGGTGATGTCTTTCACCAGCATGACTTTCTGGTCGAGACCAAACTGCGTGATCTGCACCTGCAGACTGAATTGCTTGCGGTGGCTGACGTCAAACTGCAGCGAAGAGCCGTAGTCGGCCTCGTTGAAATAGCGGGTGAAGCGCGGGTTACGGATCAGGTTGGTCATGTGCTGACCGGTGTCCTGTTTGCGCAGACCCAGCAAGCGCGCGGCAGATCCGTTGAAGTTGGTGATGTGGCCTTCCTGATCAATGATCACCACACCGTCGTGCAGCGATTCGATACCCTGGTTGTAGCGCTGCAGCTGCGCCGCCTGCTGGGCCAGTTTGTTCTTCAGGTTTTTTTCGCGGCGGATGAGCTTATCAACGCTGTAACCGACCAGACCGGCATCCTGTGGCGGCGGTCCCTGACGGTAGCTCCAGCGGAACAGGGCTTCCACCGAGCGCAGCAGCATGATCAGAGTAGCGATGAGTCCTGCAAGCAGTCCCCAGAGGGGAAATCCGGCTGACCAACCAAGGGCCAGTCCCAGGCCTGTGACAATAACGACGCGCAGTATCTCGCGCTGCCAGGCTTCTTTCTGCAATCAGGACTCCTTGGGAGCATCGTTAGGGGAGAAACGGTAGCCGGCACCACGCACGGTCTGGATCATCTGCTCCTGACCATCCACCGACAACACTTTGCGCACGCGGCGGATGTGAACATCCACGGTGCGTTCATCAATATAGACGTTTCCGCCCCACACCCGGTCGAGCAGCTGCGAACGCGAGAACACGCGGTTCGGGTGCAGCATGAAAAACTCCAGCAGGCGGTATTCCAGAGGTCCCAGTGTCAGGGCTTCGCCATTGATGGTGGCGCTCTGCGACTGGCGGTCGAGGCTCAGCTTGCCGGCGGCCAGTGGCACATCGTCAATCAGGGCGTTGGTGCGGCGCAGCACGGCGCGTACCCGGGCAACCAGTTCGCGTGGGGAGAAGGGCTTGGTGACGTAGTCGTCGGCGCCGGAATCGAGACCGTTGATGCGGTCGTCCTCGTCGGCACGGGCGGTGAGCAGGATCACAGGGATATCGGCTGTCAGCTCTTCACGCTTCAGCTTACGGGTCAGCTCAAGGCCGGACAGCATGGGCATCATCCAGTCCAGGATCACCAGATCCGGACGATCATTGATAATCATCTGATGGGCGAGGGCGCCGTTGGCAGACAATCTGACCTTAAAGCCAGCCATTTCCAGACAGGTACGGATCATATCGCAGATTGCAGGCTCGTCGTCGACAACGAGAATGTAGCCACCGCTCATCGTGGGTCCCCGATTCTAAGGCAAATACAGGGGTGTAATTGTGACACTTTTATGAAGAACAGAAACCCACCGGCGCCTGCTGTTACCGGTCTTTTTTCTATAATCCGATAATTTTCATGGGGTTAGGGAAAAAGCGGTTGACGGGCCGTAAACTCGACATTAAGATTCCCGCCCACTTGCCGGTATAGCTCAGTCGGTAGAGCAACTGACTTGTAATCAGTAGGTCCAGGGTTCGATTCCTTGTGCCGGCACCAGACAAAAAAGCCCGTCCTTGTGACGGGCTTTTTCTTTTCTGTTTCAGGCGTTTCTGCACTCAGAAATGCACGGTCATTTCCAGCTGATACGCGCTCTTGCCGGTCTGGCTGAGGTTGAAACGCATCTCGCCGGTTTCCGGTGCTCCCTGATAAATATCCCACGCGGTCAGCGCGACGAATTTCACGAGGTCGACCGACGCAGTGTGCTGCGACACGTGCTCGGACTCGCCCAGTTGCCATTGCACCCGGTCGTTCCAGCTGTGAAACACATCGCCCTCGTCACCCTGATCCGCAGCCCAGGCGGTTGAAAGCGGCGCAATCAACGCAAAGCAGGCGGCGCATGGGCGCAGCCATTTCTGTTGACGCAGTGCCCGGTCCAGTGTGCGCTGATCGATGGCGCCTAATTGCAACAGAGCCGCGCCAATCGGCATCGGATGAGCCTGTTGCCAGACCAGTGCCTGGTCCAGTTGTGCTTCGGTAATGGCTCCGCGACGCAACAACAACTGGCCGAGCTGATGAGGTAATGGGGGCATCCGCCTTCTCCTATGGCTGAACACTCTGTTCCAGAATGGCACAGGTTTTACAGAAAACTACCGTCTTTGGTTAACAATTGGTTTTTATTCGTAACCATCGTGGATGACGCCCGCACCAATGGCTAATCTGGCTCGCGAACAGGAGGAAATATGAGTCTGATTACTGAGTTTTCTGCGTATGTACGGCCTCACACCGACGACATTGCGTTGGCGCTGATTGCCACCTTGCTGGTGATCTTTGGCGATACGATTAACGATCTTGCCCGCCATCTGGTGCGCCGCCAGCCGGTCTGGTTGCGGGTGCTGGTGTTTATCGCGCTCTGTACGTTTGGTTATGGCATGCTGTCGGTGTGGCTGACGCCGTTGCTGGAGTCGTATTTGCGGACCTTATCGGCGGGAGTGTTTCTATTGGTGGTGGGTGGTGCGTTTGTACTGGTGGGGATTCTGGCGGAGCGCTATCACAGTCGCTGATTTTTTGGATGGCCCAAAATAAATCGGCGGCCAGAACATCCTGTTCTGGCCGCCGCAGCACCCTAGCACCATCCTGGCTATCTAGATTTTCGTTCGTCCTTGCCGCTATCCGTCGCGGTTTTACTTCCCTGTCAGCATTCCTTGCTGCTCAGATCTTCCGTGACTGCTTTCCATCGCAGCATCTTCCTGATCACTGCCATCCGGGCAGTGCGTCCGTCCTTGTGAAATTAAAGATAGCAGAAAGCCGACTTCGCCCAAGCGGGGGTTTTCTATACTGACACAAACGGTTACCGATGAGATTTTTAAAAATCGTTATTTTTCAATGATTTAGAAAATGTCTCGTTAGGTTCTTCCGGTTTCTTTGCGAATTTTTACCTAAAACGCTTACCCCTTTGTGAGATATATCGCACAAGCGCGCAGGTAAATATCGCAACAAACCCACCCAGTGGAATAGTGAGTTTGTATGAGTCACGACGTGACGATACCGTCCGGACTGTTGTATCTGCCTCTGTCAGAAGAAGTAATTCCGTTGCTCAAGCGGGCGGTGATACCGCTGACCGCCCCTGAATACGCTGCCCTTCCGGGCTACCAGCGTCCGCCGGTTACCGTGGCCGCCGTCAGCGGCGAGGAATACGAAGCGCATCTGCGCGCTGAGTTCGCCCGCCTGCCGCCAGCGCTGCGCGATCTGATGACGGTCGACACCTTTATTCAGCAGGCGGAGCGCAAACGGCGTGATATTGAACAGGCGTTGCTGGTCAGAAAGCAGCAGGCCGCTGCCGCACCGGTGGGCAATCCGGAGGACTGGCTGTGGCAGACGTTCAGTACCGATCCGGATTGCGCCCTGAGCTGGAGCCTGCACGGATTCAACCGGGTGTGGCTGGGTATTCAGCCGGACTTTTGCCCGCAGGCGGATATACGTCCGTTGCGCTATGACGAGCAGTGGCCAGCGGATTTTCCGTCGCGGTTGTGGGCGGATGCGCCCGCCCGCTCGCCGTTGCGCCAGCACAGGCTGGTGCTGGCCCGTAAGGAGGCCGGTCCGCCGATCACGGTGGCCGGGAGCCGCCAGTGGCTGCTGCGTCTGCCGCCCAAAGCGCTGCGCATTGTGCTGGTCGGCAGCGCCGTTCCGGCACCCGCATTAAAACGCTTACAGGCCTTTCTGCGGCAGGACTTCCGCTACCAGCGTATCCCGGTGGGCTACATGGCACCCGACGGCCGGGGCATGAGCTGGCACTTTCACAAGCGGCCGTTGACCCGTTGCGAAAACCCCTGAGGGTCCGTCAGCTCTCCGTCGTCACCAATCTCCGGATAGGGCAGGCCATGGGCCTGACAAATCTCGCTGATCTGTGGCTGACACCACTCAAACAGCAGGCGCTGATAATCGTCATCGGCGATACGGCATTCATCGAATAGCCCGGCCTCCTGACGCTGGCGCTGTGCCTCGCTGAGAATAATCGCCGCCGCCACCGACACATTGAATGACTGCACCATGCCCGACATGGGAATGATCACATGCTCGTCCGCCAGTTCTGCGGCTTCGTTGCTGATGCCTTCTTTTTCATTGCCCATCATCAGGGCCGTCGGCTGAGTGAAGTCGTAGGCGCGGTAGTCGGTTGCCCGGTCAGAGAGATGAGCCGCCACGATGCGGAAGCCCTGTTCTTTCAGATGGCCAATGGCGTCGGCAATGGTCGGATGGGTCTGCACGTCCACCCAGTTGCCGGCACCGGATGACTGATTAGGGCGCACATAGTAGGTGTCGTCCGGCCACACGCAGTGGACTTTCGGAATCGCAAACGCATCGGCGCTGCGGACAATGGCAGACAGGTTGCGGTCTTTGTGAACCTCGTCGGTCAGCACCGTCAGATCGGGCTGACGCAAACGCAGGGTTTGCTGAATACGTTGCAGACGTTGCGGCGTCACGCGGGGAATCCTCCGTAGAGCGTTTGGTCATAAGCGTCCTGCATTGTATAAAAGCCCCCCAGTTGATGCACGAACGCATCTGCACGGAGACAAGAATGAACGGAAATCCCCTGTTGGGCTGGCAGTATCTGGCCCGTGGTTTCGGCCAGCTGACCCGCCCGGGTCTGAAGCGCTACGTGGCTCTGCCACTGCTGATGAACATCGTCATTATGTCGGCCGCCACCTGGTGGGGCGGTCGTAAGATCAGCGGCTGGATCGAGCAGCTTACCCAGTGGTTACCCGACTGGCTGAGCTGGTTGTACTGGTTATTGCTGCCGCTGGCGCTGCTGACCCTGCTGTTTGTGATGGCCTATTTTTTCAGCGCCGTGCTGGTCAGTCTGGCCAGCCCGTTCAATGGTCTGCTCAGCGAGCATGTGGAACGGGCGAGCGGCCGCACGGTGCCGGAAGAGTCGCTGTGGTCCATGGTGCGCCGCACCTTCGGCCGCGAGCTGACCAAGCTGGGTTACCTGTTGCCGCGTTATCTGCTGATTCTGGTGCTCAGTTTTATTCCGGTGGTGAATCTGGCGGCGCCGTTTTTGTGGTTCTGGTTCGGCAGCTGGGTGGTGGCGCTGCAGTACATCGATTATTCCTACGACAACCACGGCCGCCCGTTCCACGAGGTGCGTGCCAGCGTAAAAGCCGATCTGTTAACCGCACTGGGCTTTGGTGCGCTGGTGGCGGGGTTGATGATGATTCCGGTGGTGAACTGGTTTGTGATGCCGGCGGCGGTGATCGGCGCCACGTTACTGCGCTGCGAGCGTCTGCCGCTGGCCTCCGGTGCGCAGGGCAAAGGAGCTGAAGCCGTCTATGCTGAAATCAGTATTGATGCAAAAAGGCTGAGGCATGGCGGCTCTCAACGTTCTGATCGTGGATGACGCAGCGTTTATCCGGGATCTGGTAAAAAAAGCAGTGCGGGAAACCTACCCCGGCTGCGAAATTCATGAAGCGATTGATGGCCGTAAGGCCATCTCGCTGATGAACAGCAAGTCCATCAACCTTGTGCTGTGCGACTGGGAAATGCCGGAGGTGTCCGGCATTGAAGTGCTGCAATGGATGCGCGCCGACGAACGTTATAAAGCCATTCCCTTCATGATGATCACCAGTCGTGGCGAACGCGATCATGTAGTCAAAGCCGTAGAAGCCGGTGTATCGGATTACATCGGCAAACCCTTCACCCGTGAAAACTTCGCCGGCAAGCTGACCAAGCTGGTCTGGCGCCATCTGAAAATCAAACCGTCGCAGGCCGAGGCACCGGCCAATCCGCTGGCGGCGGGTGCGGTCAGTGTGCTCGGCGCGGAACAAACCGCGGGCAAACCCAAAGGCGGTGATATGGGGGGCGCGTCGGTGCTGATGGGGGCTGCTACCAAGTTGCCGCCTCAGGTACGGGCACCGGCCGACAGTGGCAGTGCCGCTGCATTGCTGGGCGCGGCAGAAGCGCCCAAACCGCAAGCCAAGGCGGGTGTGCGGGCCAAAGGCATCGCCAGTGTGCGCTTTGGTTCCGGCGGTACGGCCAAGCTGGTTATCAAGGACATCAGTCTGCAGGAACTGATCGGCGTCTTCCGCCGCGAAGGCAAGCTGCCGGCGCTGCTGGAGCAGGCGGTGCTGGACATTGTCGATCAGGAAACTGGTGACGTCGCGCGCATTAACGGTTATGTGCGCATGATGCAGGCGCAGGAGCCGCACCCGGACGCCGAAACCATCCAGATGATCATCCGCTACGTCGATGATGATCCGGAAAAACTCGAAACCCTGTCGCGTTATATCGCCCGCGTGCGCTGATCCGGCGCCATTTGGCTGATCAGGCGCCGGCTGATAAAGCGGGCGCGGAAGCAGCTGCCTTTGCCCACTTCGCTCTCGATTTCCAGCGTTGCTTCATGGCGCAGCAGCACGTGTTTGACGATCGCCAGCCCAAGACCGGTACCGCCGGTTTCTTTGCTGCGGCTGGGGTCTGCCCGATAAAAACGTTCGGTCAGGCGTGGGATGTGGTGGGCTGCAATGCCGGTGCCGTTGTCGCGTACCGACAGCAGGCCGTGCTCGGCATCGCCCTGCCACAACACCTCAATGCGGCCGCCGTCGGGGGTGTACTTCACCGCGTTGAACACCAGATTGGAAAAGGCACTGCGCAGTTCATCACCAAAGCCGAGCAGGCCTTCCGGGCCGTCGCAGCTGAGCGTGATGTCGTGGCCGCGCTGGCCACTGAGCGCCCGCGCGTCGGCGCAAATCTGTTCCAGCAACGGCTGCACAAACACAGCCCCCGGCTGTTCGGTGGAGGTCGTTTCCAGACGCGACAGCGCCAGCAGATCTTTGATGATGGCTTCCATGCGCAGACTCTGTTCGCTCATCTGCTCCAGCATGCGGCCCCAGCGCGGCGGCAGGTCGTCACCGTGCATGGCCATGGTTTCGACGTAACCCGACAGTACGGTCAGCGGTGTGCGCAGCTCATGGCTGACGTTGGCGACAAAGTCTTTGCGCATCTGTTCCAGATGCTTGAGGCGGGTAACGTCGTGCACCAGCAACAGGCGGTCGCGGCGACCGAACTGGGTGATATTGAACTGCAGGTGCATGCGTTTGTTGACCGGCGACTGCATGGTCAGCGGGTCGCGGTAATCGGCGGCATCGAAATAGGTTTTAAACGCCGGATCGCGGATCAGGTTGGTGATCGGCTGTCCCACGTCCACCGGCGATTTCAGCCCCAGAAAACGTTGTGCAGCCTGATTCCACCACTCCAGATTGCCGTGGCTGTCGACCATCAGCACGGCATCCTGCAGGGCGGCGGTGGAATCCTGAATGCGGTTAATCACCGACTGCAGTTTCTGCTGATACTTCTGGCTGCGCAGCTGCAGGGCACGGGTGTCGGAAAATATGGCGCCCCAGATGCCGAGGCTGTCGGGCAGGGTGGCGGTCTGACCGGATTGCAGCCAGCGGTGGAGACGGGATAACTGCAGTAATTGCCAGCCGACGTAGATAGCCAGTACCGCCGCCAGACTCCAGCCCGGCTGATGCAGGGTGATGCCGGCGGCGACGGCCAGAACCAGCAGATAGGTCAGACGGCGCAATTCCCTGCGCCAGACAGGACTCACCAGCACTCCGGTCAGGAGGCTTTGGTCGAGAAACGGTAGCCGGTACCGCGGACGGTCTGAATCAGATGGTCGTGGGATTCGCCCAGTGCTTTACGCAGACGGCGGATGTGCACATCGACGGTCCGTTCTTCGACATACACGTTGCCACCCCAGACCTGATCCAGCAGCTGGGCACGGGAATACGCGCGCTCCTGGTGGGTCATGAAAAACTGCAGCAAACGGTATTCGGTCGGGCCGATTTCTACCGGTTTGGTGTGCGAGGTCACGCGGTGACACACAGGGTCCAGCATCAGACCGCCGACTTCGATCGGCTCTTCGATGCCCTGCGGCGTGGCACGGCGCAGCACGGCTTTCAGACGCGCAACCAGCTCACGCGGCGAGAACGGCTTGGTGATGTAGTCATCGGCACCGGCCTCAAGGCCCTGCACCTTGTTATCTTCTTCACCTTTGGCGGTCAGCATGATGATCGGCAGCTCGGCTGTCAGATCATCGCGCTTCAGGCGACGGGCAAACTCCACTCCACTGGTACCCGGCAGCATCCAGTCGAGGAGAATCATATCCGGCTTGGTATCAACGATTTTGCTGTGGGCTTCCTGAACGTTAGCCGCTTCCATGCATTCGTAGCCCGCCATTTCCAGCGCCACCGCGATCATCTCGCGGATCGGTGCTTCGTCATCGACGATTAATACCGTCTTACCTGCTTTGCTCATAGTCGTCACGCAAGTGTCATAATCCGATCTTATTGCGCTGGTATTACACTGGCGCAATGTTACAGGGATGTGACAGTTGACGATGAGATCAGCAGATTAGCGAACAAGAGGCATCAGACTGGTGGATTCAGCAAATAGTTCAGCAGAATACCCGCCCAGATCATAAGGCCAAACCAGTGACTCTGGCGGAACGCCGCGAAGCATTCGGCGCGCCCGCGCCCGCGGATGCTCCACATCAGCCAGCCGAGGAAGGCGGAGCCGGCTACCAGGGCCACCCAGAATGGCCAGCCCATCTGCAGCTGGCTGCCTGCCGACAGCAGGCAGAACACCGCAATGCCCTGCAGCAGACCGATCATGGCAATGTCCAGATCGGCAAACAGAATGGCGGTGGATTTCACCCCGATTTTCATGTCGTCGTCGCGGTCGACCATGGCGTACATGGTGTCGTAAGCCACCGTCCACGACAGGTTGGCGGCGTACAGCAGCCAGGCGACGGCGGGCACTTCGTTGCTCTGGGCAGCGAATGCCATCGGAATCGCCCACGAGAAAGCGGCACCGAGAAACACCTGTGGCAGGTGAGTGTGGCGCTTCATAAACGGATACAGTGCCGCCAGTGCCAGACCGCCGAACGACAGCAGCACTGTGTAGGTATTGGTCAGCAGCACCAGCAGAAACGACAGCCCAACCAGCACGGCGAAGCCGGTCAGGGCTTCTTTTTCTGACAGACGCCCGGTGGCCATCGGACGTTCCGCGGTGCGCTTCACAAAGCCGTCGACCTTACGGTCAGCGAAGTCATTGATGACGCAGCCGGCGGAGCGCATAAGAAAGACGCCGATGATAAAAATCAGCACCACAGAAAAATCCGGATGACCCTTACCGGCCACCCACAATGCCCACAGCGTTGGCCATAACAGCAGATACGAGCCCACCGGCTTATCAATACGGGTGATGGCAACCCAGTCCTGCCATTGTGGCCAGTGGCGGTTCAGTAGTGCAGTGAAAGCGGTCATGCGGTATTCCTGCGGTAAAAGCTCAGACGTAGGCGTCCAGACGGGATGAAAACGCCTCCGTTACCAGTAAACGCCCGCCGCGCAGGGTGAACACCGAGCGGCGCGCCCATTGTAACCCCAGTTGATTGGCGGCGCAGTGGCTCACCTGCAGGGGCGTGCGTTTGAGGCCGGGCTGGCGGAACAGAAACGATCCGAGTGAACGGTTGCCCAGATGACGCAGCTGCGCGCCGCTGCCGCGCAGCGTCGACATCGGCACGGCCGTGCGGGCGTAGACAATCGGCTCATCAGCAAGGCGCAGAATCACCTCCCGCACCCAGACCGCCTGCTGTTGACCCAGATTCAGCGTCCGGCGTTCGGTGGCGGTCGGATGCGCTGCGTACTGACCCAGAACCTCAACATGAAAGGTACCGGGGCGCAGTGCGCTGATGCGGGCGGTCAGAGAGCCCTGATCGAACAGCCAGTCGCGCCATAACGGCCTGAGACTGAAGGCAGGAATCTGATTTCGGTTTGACCAGACGGGGGCCAGCGGATGCAGTGTGCGGGCCAGACCCTGAGGTAAAACGGCGGACGCCTGCAATGCGCGGATGGGGGTCATCGGACAGTCGGACTCCGGAAACAGCATGGGGCTCAGTTGCCCCTGAAGAGGCGCGCAGGATGCGACAAAAGGCCGGAGCAGGCAAGCGGTCGGGCGCAACCGTGCATTGCGCACCCGCCAACTGCCCGGAAAAGACCGTTGATTTTCCTAGGGTGGCTGAGTAGTTTTACGGCCTTTCTGAATATGTGTGTTATCCAAAGGTAAGAAAATGAAGAAGTGGCAGTGTGTTGTGTGTGGCTGGATTTATGACGAAGAACTGGGCGCGCCGGAAGAAGGCCTGGCGCCGGGTACCCGTTGGGAAGATGTTCCTGCCGACTTTATTTGCCCGGATTGCGGTGTAGGTAAAGACGACTTCGAAATGGTCGAAATCTGATCCTGCTGACGCCCCCTCAGGTGCGGCTTCCGCACCTGCCTCTCCACCCCTTTCACCCGGACTGACATTTATGAGCACTCAAACCGCACCGGTTGTGGTGATCGGCACTGGTCTTGCCGGCTACAACCTCGTGAAAGAACTGCGCAAGCTGGCGCCTGAACAACCCATTCTGATGATTACCGCCGACGACGGCCGTAATTACTCCAAACCTATGCTGTCCACCGGGTTTGGCAAAAACAAATCCGCCGACGAGCTGGCCATGGGCTCCGCCGGCGAGATGGCGGAACAGCTGAACATCGTTATCCGCACCAACACCCGCGTTACCCACATCGACCCGGCGGCGCACCGCGTGTTCATCGGTGAAGAACCGGTGGAATACAGCAAGCTGGTGCTGGCCTGGGGAGCGGAAGTGATCCGCGCCCGTGTGGAAGGCGATGCCGGTGACAGCATCTACTCGATCAACGATCTGGAAGACTACGCCCGTTTCCGCGCGGCGGCAGAAGGCCGTAAAAAAGTGCTGATCATGGGTGCTGGTCTGATCGGGGCGGAATACGCCAACGACATGGCCGCCGGTGGTTTCGATATCGACGTTGTTGCCCCGTGCGAGCATCTGCTGCCGTCACTGCTGCCGCCGCAAGCGGCCGACGCGGTGCAGGCTGGTCTGGAAGGTCTGGGCGTGCGCTTCCATTTAGGCCCGCTGGTGACCCGCATTGTGCGCTCCGGCGATCAGGTCGAAGCCTCACTGACCAACGGCGAAACCCTGACCGCGGATGTGGTGGTATCGGCCATCGGTCTGCGTCCGCGTCTGGATCTGGCGGTAAAAGCCGGTCTGCAGGTGAATCATGGTGTGATGGTCAACCGTCGTCTGGAAACCAGCGAAGCGGACATCTATGCACTGGGCGACTGCGCTGAAATCGAAGGCCGTGTGCTGCTGTATGTGCTGCCGCTGATGGCGTCTGCCCGTGCGTTGGCCAAGACACTGGCCGGCGAGCCGACCGACGTGTCCTTCGGTGTGATGCCGGTGACGGTAAAAACCCCGGTGGTCCCTGTGGTGGTTTCACCGCCGGCGCCAGGCAGTGCCGGCCAGTGGCAGGTCGAGTGTGACGGAGTGGACGTTCAGGCGGAATTCCGCGACGAAAACGGCCATTTGCTCGGCTATGCTTTGACCGGAGCCAGGGTTATGAATAAAGTAGCGCTCAACAAAGAGCTGCCGGCGGTAATGCCCTGAGCTTGGTTTTCTGCCCCACGGTCCATCTGTGGGGATCGTTTAATCCCCCGCGGAAACGGGGGGACAGTCACTGCCCAATAAGGATCTTTATCCATGCGTAAACCAGAACTGGCTGCGGCCATCGCTGAAAAAGCGGACCTGAGCAAAGAAAAAGCTGCAGAAGTGATCAACGCCATCACTGACCAGATTGCCAAGGCACTGAGCGAAGGCGATTCCGTAAGTCTGATCGGCTTCGGTACTTTCGAAGTACGTGCTCGCGCTGAGCGTCAGGGCAAAAACCCGCAGACTGGTGAAGCCATCACCATCGCGGCTGCTAAAGTACCGGCTTTCAAGCCAGGTAAAGCTCTGAAAGAGGCTGTGCAATAAGCACACCTGAGCTGCTGACCCGGGAATGGGTTAAGCAGCTCGTCATTGGCGAGGGGCTCTGCCCCTTTGCCCATCCTGTTTTCAATACCCTGCGCATCGACGTCTGTGACAGCTCCGATCTGGAAGAGCTGACCATGGTCTTTATGAACGTGCTGCGCGAGGTGGCGGACGCCGATCCGCAACAGCTGCCAACAGCACTGTTTGTTACCCCCAACGCGCTGGACGACTTCGACGAGTACTGGAACTGGAGTCTGATCTGCGACAACCTGCTGGTGCAGATGGGCTATGAAGGCCTGTTGCAGCTGGCGACGTTCCATCCCGATTACCTGTTTGAAGGCGAAGATGACGACGACATGAGTCACTTCACCAACCGTTCGCCATTCCCGATGCTGCACATCATCCGTGAGGCGGATATCGAGGAAGCACTGGCCAGCGTGCGTCATCCGGACCGCATCCCCGAACGCAACCGCCAGCATATGCGCCGTCTTGGCAAAGAAGGACTGTTGCAACGAATGCCTGCTCTGGCACAATCGCGCGTCTTTCAGGAAAGAGACTCCACCTCCGAACAACCGGACTCCTGAAAGCTCAATCGCTAATCCAGAGGATTCATCATGATCAAGTTCAAGCTTCTGCTCTGGGCTCTGGCACTGCTGATGAAAAAAGCAGCCCGCAAGAACCCGGACTTCCGCCAGCAACTCGACGGTAAAAATTTCGCTTTCCAGCTGCAGACTGAAGACGGCAAAGTGGTCCGCCATTTCGCGGTCGCCGACAGCAAAATCCGCAGCAAAGCCAAGGCCACTCAGGATCCGGCCTTTACCATCAGCTTCAAAAACGCCGATACTGGCCTGCGCATCCTGACGTCCAAGGATAAAAATGCCTTCATGAAAGGCATTCAGGATAAAGACATTAAGATCGCCGGCGATCTGTCCAAAGTGATGTGGTTCCAGAGCATCACCAAGTTCCTGAAGCCGAAAAAGAAAAAGTAATCCGGGTCACGGTGGTTGAAAGGCGTTTTTAACCACCACGCAGGCCCGGGACGATAAGGAGAGTCCATGTCCCTGACCCGCCAGATCCTGATCGCCATGACCGCCGCCATTGTGCTTGGCGGTCTGACCCAGCAGATTCTGCTGATCCCGGGCCTCAATTCTGTTCTTCATTACGTGCTGAATGACCTGCTCACTCAGGGCGTGTTTCTGCTGGGTGGCAAACTCTTTGTCGCCAGTCTCAAGTTGCTTGTCGTGCCGCTGGTGTTTGTGTCGCTGGTGTGCGGTGTCTGCCATCTGCGTGACCAGAGTTCCTTAGGTTGGCTAAGCCTGAAAACCATCGTGCTGTATCTGGCCACCACAGGCCTGGCGATCAGTCTGGCGTTATTGCTGGCCAGCTGGTGGCAACCGGGTGCCGGTGTGCACATGGCGCTGGATGGCAGTTATCAGCCGCCGAAGCCGACGCCGCTGATCGATGTGCTGGCCGGTATTTTCCCGAGCAATCCGATTCAGGCCATGGCGCAGGGCAACATGCTGCAGGTGATTGTGTTCGCCCTGCTGATCGGTGTGGCAGTCGGCCGCAGTGGTGATCATGGCGCCCGCATCGGCGCCCATTTTTCCGACTGGAACGAAGTGTTGATGAAGCTGGTGACGCTGCTGATGAACTTCGCCCCCTACGGTGTGTTCTGCCTGCTGTTTACCCTGTTTGCCCAGCAGGGCATTGGCAAAGTCGGCGATCTGGCGATCTACATGCTGACCGTGGTGGCGGCGTTGCTGCTGCACGGTCTGCTGGTGTATCCGCTGCTGCTGAAACTGTTGTCGGGTCTGTCGCCTGTGCCTTTCCTGCTGAAAATGCGCAACGCCCAGTTGTTTGCCTTCAGTACCGCCTCCAGCACCGCGACCGTGCCGGTCACCCTGCGCACGGTTGAGCAGCGTCTTGGTGTGCAGAACCGGGTGGCGGCTTTTGCGGTGCCTTTGGGTGCCACCATCAATATGGACGGCACGGCGATTATGCAGGGCGTGGCGACTGTCTTTATTGCTCAGGCCTTTCAGCTCGATCTGAGCATGACCGATTATCTGCTGGTGGTGCTGACCGCGATGCTGGCGTCGATCGGTACGGCCGGTGTGCCGGGCGTCGGGCTGGTGACGCTGGCACTGGTGCTGCAGCAGGTGGGATTACCGCTGGAAGGCATCGCCCTTATCATCGGCGTTGACCGGATTCTTGATATGATACGCACCGCCGTGAACATTACCGGTGATGCCATGGTGTCGGTGGTGGTTGCCCGCAGCGAAGGGGCGCTCAATGACGACACCTATTTTAATCTTCGCGCAGGAGAACAAGAGTGATCAGACAGCCGCTGATGGCCCTGATGCTGGTGCTTACCCCGCTGGGGGCGCTGGCCATTGAAAGCAGCCCGGCCGATGTTGCAGCGCCCGTGGAGGCGGCTGTTGAGCCGGATCCGGCCGTGGTGCAGACGCAGGAGATCATCCGCACGTCCGGTCTGATCGGTCTGAGCGAACAGGCGCGCAACATTGCCCAACAGGTGCTGAATGAGCAGGCCGCGCCCATTGGCCAGCAATACGATGTGGTCGACCGTCTGACCGCGCTGTGGGCGCCGGTGGCGCTGGAAGCCCGCTTCGGCCGGGTGCTGCAGACCTTGTCTGACACCGACCGCGGTGCGCTGGAAACCCTGCTGGCCAGCCGCCAGCTGATCAACCTGCGCGAAAAAGAAGAAGAGGCCATCCGCCATCAGGGCTCTCAGGCCTACACCACCTATGTGCAGCGTCTGCGCACGTCACCGCCGCCACCGGCACGGGTGGCGCTGATTAATGAACTGGATCAGGCGATGCAGTTTTCCGCTCTGATGAGCCTGACCCGCGAGCAAGTGTACCCGCAGCTGCAGGCCGTGCTGCGCGGCTGGAACCCGCCGGCCGGCTGGCAGGCAGCACTGCAACAGCATGTGCAGGAGTTCCTGCTGTATGTGCACCGCAGCACCCCGAATGACGAATTACAGCGTCTGATTCAGACCTACCGTCAGCCGGTGATGCAGCAGTGGCTGGCCGGTGTGAAAGGTCAGCTCAGCGCCGGTTGACGGCCGTTCAGACACCATAAAAAAAGCCGCATCTGCGGCTTTTTTTATGGGCGGGTCCGAGCGCTACATTCAGCGTTTACTGCCGATCATCTGCACCAGCTCGCCCAGATCATCGACCCGTTCCAGCAGCTTGGCGGTGACTTCCTCAACCGCGTCGGCACGCAGGCCGAGTGCATCGAACAGATAATCCTCCGGCGTTTC
Organism: Thalassolituus sp. LLYu03; assembly: GCF_050507655.1. Classification (GTDB taxonomy): domain Bacteria; phylum Pseudomonadota; class Gammaproteobacteria; order Pseudomonadales; family Oceanobacteraceae; genus Venatoribacter. The sequence goes on from NZ_CP191496.1 coordinate 3,786,037, forward strand.
AAACGGACCGTCACCGAAGCCGTGGCGGCGCAGGCTGCGGGTGGCGATGTACAGCAGACGCACGTAGTCGGCATGTTCGCCATCGTAATACGGGTTGTGCTGCTGGCGCATGGCAGTCACCAGCTCGTCCGGCATGCGCCACTGCTGCATCAGACCGGCGGCGATCTGCTCGCGGGTCAGGCCGAGCAGGTGCCGTTCGACGTAGAAACGGTTGATGTGCGGATTGGCCTCGATATGACGGTTCACCAGCGAAAATTGCGGCGGAAACACATGGCCCAGCACCAGAAAGCCGAAGTTGTGCAGCAGTCCGCACAGATAGGCCAACCCCTGGCTCGGCCGGTGGCGGGCCGGAATCAGTCGCACCAGCTCACCGCACAACGTGGCGGTGACCACAGCCTGCTGCCAGAACGGTGCATAACCGTGCGGACCTTCTTTCGGCACTGACAGCGTGCGGCCAAGCGACAGGCCCAGCGCCAGATTGATGACCAGATCAAAGCCCAGCACGCGGATCACGGCGTCTTCGACGGTTTTAACCTCGCCGCGCACGCCGTAATACGGCGAGCGTGCCCAGCTCACCACCTGAGCGGCCATGCCCGGGTCGAGTTCGACGGTATGGGCCAGTGAAGTGGTGTCGGCGTTGGGATCGACCCGCAGCTCAATGATGCGGCGGGCGGTTTCCGGCAGGGGCGGCAGATCCAGGGTTTCAGACAGGCGCTGCTTGATGCGCAGCGGCGTGAACTGGCGGATGGCGGCGTGAATGTCTTCCAGATCCTGACGCGCATCGTTGTAATGCACGTCGGTCATCAGCGGCGCTGTGTAGCTGCCGATGCGTGAGCTGGTGGTCAGGCTGCGGAACTGTTCCATCGGAATCTTCAGCCACTCATGGCTGTCACCGGAAACAATGAACAGCTCCTCTTCCGCCAGCAGGTGATCGTCGACCAGACTTTCAAGCTGTGTTACTTGGGGCAGTGCCGGGAAGGCGCTGAGGCCGAATTTGTTGCGCAGTTTATCCAGCTCTTCCGCGGACAGAGCCGTAAACTGGCGACCGAGCTGGTGGGCAAGCTGATTAAGATCCAGCATCCGGTTGCCCGGAATCACGACCTGCACCTTGCCCAGCTCATCCTTCAGAAAAATGACGTTGGCCACTTTCGCGGAATACGAGGCCGGAGGATTGCTTTGCATAAGGTGAAACAACTCCTCGTCGTTGGTCAGTGAATAGTTGATGTGCCAGTCATCCAGTACTTTTTTCACGTTGGCAGGGATAGCCATAGGAGATCCATCTGGGTTTTACAGTGACTGGCCTTAACTATAGTCGAGGGCTGCTGACCCGGACGGGCTTTGCAAAGAAAAGTTGACCCGGCGCAGTTACACAGTGGCAAAGCGGCTTGCGTCGCCCAGCCAGCGGTCGATGAGCGGGTCGACGGTGTGCGGATGATGGCTCCACAGCTGTTCGGCCATCTGCCTTACCTGCGGCAGTAAGTCCCCGTCGCGCTGCAGATCCGCCACGCGAAGCAGCTGCAGACCGGTCTGGCGGGTGCCGAGCAGTTCGCCCGGGCCGCGGATCATCAGATCCTGTTCGGCGATGTAGAAGCCGTCCTGACTGTCGCGCATCACCTGCAGGCGCTGCTTGCTGGTGAACGACAGCGGCGATTTGTAGAGCAGCACGCAGTGGCTCTTGGCGGAGCCCCGTCCGACCCGGCCGCGCAGCTGGTGCAGCTGAGCCAGACCCAGACGCTCCGGGTTTTCGATGATCATCAGGCTGGCGTTGGGTACGTCCACACCCACCTCAATCACGGTGGTGGCGACAAGCAGATCCAGTTCGTGGGCTTTGAAGCGGGCCATCACGTCGGCTTTTTCGGCCGGTTTCATCCGTCCGTGCACCAGACCGATACGCAGATGCGGCAGGGCTTCGGTCAGTTCCTGCGCCGTGTTTTCCGCGGCCTGACACTGCAGGGCCTCGCTTTCTTCAATCAGGGTGCAGACCCAATAGGCCTGTGCATTTTCGCCGCCGTCCTCGGTCCGGGCGCAGGCGCTGTTGACGCGTTCGATCACGTCCGTGCGGCGCTGGTCGGAAATGGCGACCGTGGTGATCGGGCTGCGCCCCGGTGGCAGTTCATCGATGACCGAGGTGTCGAGGTCGGCGTAGGCGCTCATGGCCAGCGTGCGCGGAATCGGCGTGGCGGTCATGATCAGCTGATGCGGTGACAGCTCGGTATGGGCGCCTTTCTCGCGCAGGGCCAGCCGCTGATGCACACCGAATCTGTGCTGCTCGTCGATGATGATGAGGCCTAGCCGGGCGAACAGTACGTCGTCCTGAAACAGCGCATGGGTGCCGACCACCAGTTGCGCTTCGCCGCTGGCAATCTCCTGCAGAGCACGTTCCCGCGCTTTACCCTTCACTTTGCCGGCCAGCCAGCCGGTGCGGATGCCCAGCGGCGCAAACCAGTTGGTCAGGTTGTTCAGATGCTGTTCGGCGAGGATTTCCGTCGGTGCCATTAAGGCCACCTGAAAGCCGGCCTCCAGCACATCGCAGGCGGCCAGTGCGGCGACCAGGGTTTTGCCAGAGCCCACATCGCCCTGCACCAGGCGCAGCATGGGGTAAGGTTGCTGCAGGTCCTGTTCGATTTCGTTCACAACCCGGCTCTGGGCGCCGGTGGGGGTAAAGGGCAGACCGGCCAGCAGGGCGTTCTGCAGGGTCTTGGCGCTGCGGATGGCGGGTGCGGCATCGGACTGAACTTCCGAGCGCAGCTTGTGCAGCGACAGTTGATGCGCCAGCAGCTCTTCCAGAATCAGGCGTCGCTGCGCCGGGTGCTGGCCACTTTCCAGCTGTTCGAGCCGGGTGTCGCGCGGCGGGTTATGCAGAAACAGCAACGCGTCTTTTAACGTCGGCAGCTGCCACTGCTGAAGCCACTGGTGCGGCAGCAGGTCGGTCAGATCCACCTGATCCGCGGCCAGCAGTCCGAGCGCCTGCTCGTGCAGCAGGCGCAGGCGTTGCTGACTGATGCCGTCGGTGGCGGGGTAAACCGGCGTCAGGCTGGGTTCGAGACCGGCATCCAGACCGTCTTCCAGCAGGGTGTATTCCGGGTGGTACAGCTCCAGCCCGCTGGCGCCACGGCGCGGTTCGCCGTAGCAGCGGATGGTGTTGCCGGTGCGGAACTGGTTCTTCTGCGCGGCGTTGAAATGGTAGAAGCGGATGCTGAGGGTGCCGGTGTGATCCTGAATTTTGACCAGCAGGCTGCGGCGTTTGCCGAACAGCACACTGGCGGCGCGTACTTCCCCCTGCACCACGGCAGGCCGCATGGGCTGCACCGCACCGATGGGCGTGATGCGGCTGCGGTCTTCGTAGCGGAAGGGCAGATGGAAAAACAGATCCGCCAGTGTGCGGATGTTCAGCTTCTCCAGCTGCTCGGCCAGCTTAGGGCCAACGCCTTTCAGATCGGTCAGCAGACTCAGCCGCGTCACGCCTTATCCTCAGTGTTTGGTTTCCAGACGGCACTGACGCGCCGTGCTCAGCAGCAGGTCGATGGCCTGACCACGCGGGAAGCTGGCGCGCCACGCCAGTGCCACGGTGCGGTGCGGTGCCGGCGTGCGGAACGGACGGGTGGTCACCAGATTCATATCCAGATTGCTCACCGCCGACTCCGGCAGCACGGTAATGCCCAGACCAGAGGCGACCATGTGCTTCAGGGTTTCCAGCGAGCTGCCTTCCAGCACACTGCCGAGGCGGGTGTGGTGCTTGCGGCCCAGCGCCGGGCAGAACTCGAACACCTGATCACGGAAGCAGTGGCCTTCGCCCAGCATCAGCAGGTCTTCGTCGGCCAGCTGTTCGGCTTCGATGTGTTTCTGTTTGGTCCACGGGTGGTTCTTGGGCAGCACCACGACGAAGTTTTCGTCGTACAGCGGACGGGTCAGCACATCCGGCTCGGTGAACGGCAGGGCGACAATAATGGCGTCGAGTTCGCCGTCGCGCAGCTGGCGGCGCAGGGTGCCGGTGTAGTTCTCTTCCAGATACAGCGGCATGGTTGGCGCCTGCTGATGAATCTGAGGTACCAGATGCGGAAACAGGTACGGGCCAATGGTGAAGATGGCGCCGATTTTCAGCGGCGTGCTGAGCTGGTCCTTGCCGGCGCTGGCCATTTCTTTGATCACACGTGCTTCTTCGAGTACGCGCTGGGCCTGAGTGACGATGCGCTCGCCCATCGGGGTCACGGTGACCGAGCTTTTGCTGCGCTCGAATATCGCAATGTCTAACTCGCTTTCGAGTTTCTTAATCGCTACGCTCAGCGTCGGCTGACTGACGAAACATTTTTCGGCGGCACGGCCGAAATGGCGTTCCTGTGCAAGCGTCACTATGTATTTGAGTTCGGTCAGTGTCATACCATCACCTTATTGTCTGCCTGTATAGGCTTTCGAGATGTGATATATCTTACCTATTGATTCGGCCGGAATAAAGTCCCGCCGCATGGGCGGTAAAAAGCTTTATTCTTAAGCTCAGGTACGTAAGATGCAGGTACAACAGGAATCCGCCCGGCCCGGCGGAAAGTCAGGAAGCTGAAACAAGGCAACAGGCTGCGCCGCGCGGCCAGTGCAGGAGGAAAAACTATGGCCCGTATTCTGATTGTGGGTGCTGGTGATATCGGTGGTCGTCTGGCGGTGACTCTGGCGGATGCCGGTCATCAGGTGTGGGGCTTACGGCGCTCGGACAAGGCCATCGGCGACAAGGTTGGTCTGATTCAGGCCGACGTGGCCGATACCGAAACGCTGCAGAATCTGCCGGAAGCGCTCGACATCATGCTCTACTGTGTCGCGTCCCCTGTGTTCTCGAAAGAGGGCTACCACGATTACTACTACCGCGGTCTGCGCCATATTCTGCGCGCCCTCAAAGACCAGAAGCTGAAGCACACGTTCTTCGTTTCCAGCTCCAGCGTATATCACCAGATGGATGGCGAGTGGGTGGATGAAACCTCCGAAACCCGTCCGACCAGTTTTGCCGGCAAAGAGCTGCTGGCGGCGGAAGAAGCCCTGCTGAAAGACAAAACCCCGGGCACTGTGGTGCGCTTTACCGGTATTTACGGCCCGGGTCGTACGCGCATGATTGAACAGGCCCGCCACGGTGGTCATTGCGACCCCGAACCGCCGGTGTGGACCAACCGCATACACAGCGACGACTGCGTTGGCGTGCTGGCCCTGCTGGTGGAAAAAGCACTGGCCGGCGATCCGCTTGAAGACATTTATCTGGCCACCGACGACGAACCGGCCACCCTGTTCGATGTGCTCGAATGGATGAAAGACCGTATCGGCGATGTCGAGCCCGACCACGATGTGCCGGAAGCGACCCGTCGTGCCAACCGCCGCTGCTCCAATAAGCGCATTCACGAGCTGGGTTACCAGTTCCGCTACAGCAATTACCGCGAAGGCTACGACAAGCTGCTGGAAGAGCTGGGGCTGATCTGAGGATCTGAGCAATAAAAAAGGGACCTGCTGGTCCCTTTTTTATTGCGCGTTTTATGCTGCGGATTAATCCAGTTCCAGCACACCGTCCATTTCTACCTGGGCGTCGCGCGGCAGCTGTGCCACACCGACGGCTGCGCGCGCCGGGTACGGCTGCACGAAGTATTCGGCCATGATTTTGTTCACGGTAGCGAAGTTGCTCAGGTCGGTCAGGAAGATATTCAGCTTGGCGATCTGCTGCAGTGAGCCGCCGGCGGCTTCACACACGGCGCTCAGGTTTTTGAACACCTGATGAATGCGTGCCTCGATGTCGCCTTCCACAATCTCCATGGTTTCCGGAACCAGAGGAATCTGGCCGGACAGGTACACGGTTTTACCCACTTTTACGGCCTGTGAATAAGTGCCGATGGCGGCCGGGGCATTTGGGGTGGAGATGATTTCGCGGCTCATGCGTTGCTTCCTTAGGGTTAGCAGACCTTAGTTACGGGTTCTGACGATCTTATTCACGCCGCGGATGGTACGCAGGCGGCGGATCACGCGGGCAAGGTGTTTGCGGCCGTGCACGCTGAGGCTCAGGTGGGTGACGCTCAGGCGGGCGTCGCGTTCTTCCACGCTGATTTTTTCGATGTTGGCTTCGGCCTGGGTGATGGCGCTGGCCAGCTCAGCGACGATGCCTCGGCGGTTTTCCAGGTACACCTTGAGGTCGACGGTGAATTCACTGTCGATGTCTTTATCCCAGCTGAGGATGACGAATTTTTCCGGGTTGTTGCGGAATTCTTCGACGTTTTTGCAGCTCTCGGTGTGAATCACCAGACCTCGGCCGGAGCTGACGTGACCAATGATCGGGTCGCCCGGAATCGGGCTGCAGCACTTGGCGAAATTGACCACCAGACCTTCGGTGCCTTTGATCGCCAGCGGCGATTGTTCCATGTCTTCCAGATCAATATCACTGCCTTTGTTGGCCACCAGTAAGCGGCGCGCCAGCAGAGGGGCCATGCGGTTACCGGAGCCGATGTCCTCAAGCAGGTCATCAAAGGTTGGCAGGGCGGTTTCTTTCAGCACCAGATCGATGTGCTGATCGTCGATGTCGCTGATGGTTTTGCCGAGGGCGTCGAGCGCTTTGTTCAGCAGACGCTCACCGAGCGCCACCGATTCGGAACGGCGCTGGGATTTCAGGTAATTACGGATGTTCGAGCGGGCCTTACCGGTCACCACAAAATTGAGCCAGGCCGGATTCGGCTGGGCACTCGGTGCGGTCACAATCTGCACCGTCTGACCGTTCTGCAGGCGCGCGCTTAACGGCGCCAGCTGGCGGTTGATGCGGCAGGCGATGCAGTGGTTGCCGACATCGGTGTGCACGGCGTAGGCGAAGTCGATGGCCGTTGAGCCGGCGGGCAGCTCCATGATTTTGCCTTTCGGCGTGAACACGTAAATCTCGTCCGGGAACAGGTCGACTTTGACGTGCTCAACGAATTCGATCGGGCTGCCGGCACTCTTCTGCAGTTCCAGCAGATTCTGCACCCACTGACGGGCACGCTGGGTGCCGCTGGCCTGATCGCTTTCCGACTTATACAGCCAGTGCGCGGCAATACCATGGTTGGCCATGGCTTCCATTTCTTCGGTGCGGATCTGAATTTCGATCGGCAGACCACCCAGGCCAATCAGCGTAGTGTGCAGCGACTGGTAACCGTTGGTTTTCGGAATGGCGATGTAATCTTTGAAGCGGCCCGGAATCGGTTTGTACAGCCCGTGCATGGCACCGAGGATACGGTAACAGGAGTCCACCGAGTCGCAGATGATGCGGAAACCGTACACGTCCATGATGTCGCTCAGCGATTTCCGCTGGTCGCGCATCTTGGTGTAAATGCTGTACAGATGCTTCTCCCGTCCCACCACGCGGGCACTGATGCCGACTTCGCTCAGGCGGTTGCGCACCGATGCAGCGATGTTGTTCACCACTTCAGAGCGGTGACCGCGGGCGGCCTTCACCGCTTTGCGGATCATTTCGGAGCGCATGGGGTACATGGCTTCGAAGCACAGATCTTCCATTTCCACGCGCAGGCTGTTGAGGCCCAGACGGTTGGCGATCGGTGCGTAAATATCGAGGGTTTCTTTGGCGATGCGACGGCGTTTGTCGGGACGCATCACGCCCAGCGTGCGCAGGTTGTGCAGCCGGTCGGCGAGTTTCACCAGAATCACGCGGATATCGCGCGCCATGGCCATGGCCATTTTCTGGAAGTTCTCAGCCTGCTGTTCTTCCTTGCTCTCAAAATGAATATTGGTGAGCTTGGAAACACCATCTACCAGTTCGGTGACCACGTCGCCGAACTGCCGGGCCAGTGCGTTTTTAGGAACGCCGGTGTCTTCGATGACGTCGTGCAGCATGGCGGCCATCAGGCTCTGATGGTCGAGGTGCATGTCAGCGAGGATATTGGCCACCGCCAGTGGGTGGATGATGTAAGGCTCGCCGCTGCGGCGGCGCTGGCCTTCGTGGGCCTGCTCGGCGTAGTAGTACGCGCGGCAGACCTGCTGGATCTGAGGGCTGCTCAGATATTGGGAAAGACGCTCAGATAAGGCATCAATGGTCGGCAATTGGTCAGCCCTCCGGATGCCGCTCTCAGTACTGTTCGGCGCGGGCCGCTTCTTCCTGAGCTGCCATGGTGGCCGGGTTTACCAGGTTTTCGGCGATTTCGCGCAGGGCCAGTACGGTTGGCTTGTCGTTTTCTTCCGGAACCAGTGGCTCAGCACCCTGTACGGCGATCTGACGCGCACGCTTGGTGGCCAGCATGACCAGTTCAAAACGGTTGTCTACGTTGTTCAGGCAATCTTCTACGGTAACGCGGGCCATGGGGGAGTTCCTGTGGATACGGGTTAAATCTTAAGAACCGGGTATTTTAGCGGAAATCCGGGCCAAAGGAAGCACTGGCTGCAGAATGAGCAGTGTCAATGCGGGGTAAAGAGCCGGAAATTTACCTTTTGCGGAAGGACGGCGATCAGGAATTGAGCAAAAGTTGAGCGGCACAACCCTGATTCAGAGGCGCAAAGCCCGGAGATAATAATGAATTATAAATCGTTAGCCCTTTCCCGCAGAAAACTGCTGACCACCGCAGGCTCGTATCTGGCCGCCGTTCCTTTCCTTGGACTGGCTGGCTGTGGCGGTGATGACAGCACCATCGCCGGCAGCGTAGGCGATAGCACCTCGACCACTGGGTCAGGCTCGGAAACGTCGACCACGGTCGATACCAGCACTGGCTGGGCATCCGGCGGTACCGACCTGATCACGGTTGATTACCCGGCCGACACCCTGTTTGACGGCAGCAGTACCTGCAGCGTGACCATGTCGGCCCAGACCGAAGGGCCGTGCTATTTCGGTGTCAGTGAGAGCGAAGACATCGCCGAAGGCCAGACCGGCTTGCCGATGCAGCTGTGTCTGCAGTTTGTGGATGAAGACTGCAATCCGCTGGAAGGCTATCTGATCGAGGTCTGGCATTGTAACCGTTCGGGTGTTTATTCCGGCGATACCAGTGACAGTGATGATTCAGCCCGTTTTGCCGGTGATTACTGCACCGGGAATAACAGCGCTGCCGAAGCCAGTACCTGGTTTCGCGGCGAGCTGACCACCGACAGCAGTGGCCGGGTGAATTTCAAAAGCTGCTTCCCGGGCTGGTATTCCGGGCGCACCATTCACATTCACTTCCGTATCCGCAAAGCCAACGGTGGTTCGGATTACCTGATTTCTCAGTTCTGTTTTGATGATTCCTTTACCGAAGAAATCTGCACGACTCATGCTAAATACAGCAGTCGCGGTATTCAGGACACAACCCTGAGTGGTGGGCGGGATACTATATTTGGCAGTGATTACAGTGAGTATCTGATGAATCTGCAGCAGAACAGCGATGGCAGTCTGCTGGCGTACAAGCGGGTGGTGGTCAGCGCCTGATGGCTCAGGCGCCTGAGGAGACAAGCCGTGCTTACTGGCCGAGCAGGTTCTTCAGCGCATCCGCGTGGCGGACTTGCTGAGCGGCCAGACGGTGGCGGCGGGCGATGATGATGGAGCGCAGTTCTTCAACGGTGTTTTCGAAGTTGTCGTTGATGATCAGGTAGTCGTACTCGCCGTAATGGCTCATCTCGCTGCGGGCGTCGCGCATGCGGCGCTCGATAATTTCCGGATTATCCTGTCCGCGCTTCTGCAGGCGTTCGCGCAGGGCTTCGATGGATGGCGGAGCGATGAACACGCTGACTGTATCCGGCATCAGGTGGCGAACCTGCTGGGCGCCCTGCCAGTCGATTTCCAGAATCACATCGCGCCCGGCGGCCAGCTCGGATTCTACCCACGCCTGTGACGTGCCGTAGTAGTTGTCGAACACCTGCGCGTGTTCCAGAAACTCGGCGCGGGACACCATGGCCTGAAAATCCGGAATGGTGGTGAAGTGATAGTCTTTACCGTCAACCTCGCCCGGGCGCGGTGCACGGGTGGTGTGTGACACGGACACGCCAATGTAGCCGGTGCTCTGCAGCAGGGCTTTTACCAGACTGGTTTTGCCGGCGCCGGACGGAGCGGAAAAGATAAACAGAGTGCCGATCATGGTTTTGGATTCGTTCATAAAAACTGCCGGTGCTTATTCGATGTTCTGAACCTGCTCACGCATTTGCTCGATCAGCACTTTCAGCTCGACCGCCGCCTGCGTAATGCCGGTGGTTAGTGATTTTGAGGATAGCGTATTCGCCTCACGGTTGAGTTCCTGCATCATAAAATCGAGGCGCCGGCCGACCGGTTCGTCCAGATTCAGATTGCGCGTCACTTCCTGCATGTGGGTGCTCAGGCGGTCGAGCTCTTCGGCCACATCGGCTTTCTGCGCCAGCAGCACGATTTCACTTTCGATGCGTGACGGGTCAACAGTCAGTTGCAGGTCGGCGAAGCGGTCGAGCAGTTGCTGCTTCTGCGCGGCCAGTGCTTCCGGCATGGCCTTGCGAACCTCGGCGACCAGGATGTCCATGCGCTGCAGGCGCTGGCTGATCAGGGCAGACAGGTCGGCGCCTTCGCGGGCGCGGGTGTCAGTCAGGGCTGTCAGACAGGCATCGAAGGCCTGCAGTGCGGCGCTTTGCAGCGCTTTGCTGTCGGCTTCTGCGCCGCCGAGCACGCCCGGCCATTGCAGCACTTCAAGCACGTTCATGGCATTGCCCGGTCCGATAATGGCGTGCACCTCGTCCGCGGCCCGGCTGAGTTCGCGCACCATGTCATGGTTGACGGTCAGGCGTTCGCTGCTGACCTGGCCCTGAAAGCGCAGGCCGCACTCAATCTTGCCGCGGCTGATGGCTTTCTTCAGGCGTTCACGCAGCAGGGGTTCCAGATCACGGAAGGCATCCGGCAGGCGGAAATGCGGTTCCAGATAGCGGCTGTTCACCGAGCGGATTTCCCACGTGAAAATACCCTCAGCGCAGTCGGCGGAGGCGCGGGCAAAGGCGGTCATACTGCAGACCATAACGGAGTCTCCCGATTGGCGTTGCGCGCATTGTACGGGCTGACGCTTCACGTCGCACGGTTTTGTCGCCGCCGTTTGCCGCTATAATGCCGCCCCAAGACTATTCAACGACCTCCGATGTAAGGACCCCGCCTATGAGACCCAGTGGCCGTCAGACCGATCAGCTGCGCGATGTGCGTATCACCCGCAACTTCACCAAACACGCCGAAGGTTCTGTGCTGGTGGAGTTCGGTGACACCAAAGTGATCTGCACCGCCTCGGTAGAGACCAGCGTGCCGCCGTTCCTGCGTGGTAAAGGCCAGGGCTGGGTGACGGCGGAATACGGCATGCTGCCGCGCTCCACCGGTTCGCGCATGCTGCGTGAAGCGGCCAAGGGCAAACAGCAGGGCCGTACCGTCGAGATTTCGCGCCTGATCGGCCGCAGCCTGCGCGCAGCAATCGATCTGGAAGCGTTGGGTGAAAACACCATCACCATCGACTGTGACGTCATTCAGGCCGACGGCGGTACCCGTACAGCGTCCATTACCGGTGCTTGTGTGGCGCTGGCCGATGCCATCGCCTGGCTGAAAAAGAACGGCAAGGTGAAAGGCGAGCCGCTGAAGCAGATGATCGCGGCTGTGTCTGTGGGCATCTACAAAGGCGAAGCCGTGCTGGATCTGGATTACGTTGAAGACTCCAGCGCCGAAACCGACCTGAATGTGATCATGACCGAGAAAGGCGGATTCGTGGAGATTCAGGGTACCGCGGAAGGCGAAGCGTTTTCGGCGGACGAGCTGAACGCCATGCTGGCACTGGCCCAGAAAGCCATCGGTGAGCTGTCGGCTGTGCAGAAGGCCGCGCTGGAAGGTTAAGCGCTGCCGGCAGGCAACAAAAAAGGCGCCATCCGGCGCCTTTTTTGTGTCTGAGTGATGATCACTCGTCGTCGAACTCGTACTCCACCATCACCGCGGCGTGGTCGCCGAAGCGCAGGTTGGTATCGAGCTTGGCTTCTACCACGAACTGACGGATACCCGGTGTACAGATCTGGTAATCCTTGCGCCAGCCATTGAGGTTGCGGCGTGCGCTGTCGGCATCCGGCCACCAGGTGTACTGGTTCTCACCGAAGTTGGCTTCACGGAAAGCATCGACATAGCCTGCAGGGCCGAACATCTGATCGAAGAAGGCGCGTTCTTCCGGCAGAAAGCCCGGTGTCTGCTGATTACCCTGCCAGTCGGCCAGATCCACGGTTTTGTGGGCGGCTTCGAAGTTGCCGCAGAAGATAAACTCACGGCGCTTACGGCGGGTTTTGTTCAGGTGGTCGAGAAACGCTTTCTGAAACGCCAGCTTGTCTTCCAGCGTATTGAACTGGTCAACCGCCGGGAACAGGATGGAGCCCACGCTGACGTGCGGGAAGTCGGCCTGAATGAAACGGCCCTGCACGTCACACTGGGTGAAGGCCAGACCGGTCATGATGGCTTTAGGCACTTCTTTGGTCAGGATCGCCACGCCGGAATAGCCATCGGCTTCGGCATCGAAGAAGTAGGCGTTGTAGCCCTCCGGATACACGACCGAATCGGGCAGCTGATATTCCTTGGCCTGAATATTCTGAATGGCTACCACATCGGCGCCGGCAGTCTGCAGCCAGGTATACAACCCCTTTTCTACCGCTTGCTGCAGGCCGTTGACGTGTAAACTGATGATCCTCATAAATGGTTCCCAACTGATTGAGCGTGTATGATACCGCATCCTCAGGAAAGCGGGTAAATCTGGCAGGAAGCTCCCGGAACCCTCCACCCCGGCAAGACTGTCAGTATAGGAAACCCCTGATGCTGCGTAGCCGGAAATCACTCAGGTATCGTATGCAAGCTTATCAGAAAGACTTTATCGAATTTGCCATCGCTCAGGGCGTGCTGAAATTTGGCGAATTTACCCTGAAATCCGGGCGTATCAGCCCATACTTCTTCAATGCAGGTCTGTTCAACACCGGTGTGGCGCTGGCCAAATTGGGCCGTTTTTACGCGGCGGCACTGGAAGACTCCGGCATTGAATACGATGTGATTTTCGGGCCTGCATACAAGGGCATTCCACTGTCTGCGACACTGTCTGTTGCACTGGCGGATCATTACGGCAAAGACATGCCGTACGTTTTTAACCGCAAAGAAGCCAAAACTCACGGTGAAGGCGGCAATCTGGTCGGTGCTCCACTGAAAGGCCGCGTAGTGATTGTCGATGACGTGATCACCGCCGGCACGGCCATCCGTGAAGTCATGGCCATGATCAACGCCGCCGAAGGGGCGACACCTGCCGCGGCGCTGATTGCCCTCGATCGTCAGGAAAAAGGTCAGGGTGACCTTTCCGCTATTCAGGAAGTTGAGCGCGATTTTGGTATGAAAGTCATCAGCATCGTGGGCCTGAACCAGGTGCTCGACTATGTGTCAGAGAAGCCTGAGCTCAAGCAATACGCAGCGGCCATCAGTGCTTACCGGGATCAGTACGGAGTTTCATAACATGAAGTCAGTGGTGGGGATGTTGGCGTTGGCAGGACTGCTGGTGGCAGCGCCTGTGTACGCCAACAAGTTGTACCGGTTCAACGTTGACGGTCAGATCGTGGTCAAAGACTACGTGCCGGCCGAATACAGCCACCTGGGCTACGACGTCCTGAACAAGCAGGGCATGGTGATCAAAACCGTAGCCCCGGCCCCCACCGCCGATGAGCTGGCGCAGCGCAAAGCCGAAGAAGCGGCGAAGAAAGCCCGTCAGGACGCGATCGCTGAACAGCGTCAGAAAGACATGAACCTGCTGCGTCTGTACGCCAAACCGAAAGACGTTGAGCGTGCCCGTCAGCGCAAGGCCGACGAAATTGAGTCGTACATCCAGCTGCAGCGTCGCCGCATTACTGACCTTGAAGAGAAGCTGGAGAAGTCACAGGCGCAGGCAGCGAATATCGAACGTAAGGGACTCGAAGTACCGGCCGATATCCGTCTGGAAATCGTGCAGCTGCAGAACGGTATCCGTGACTCCGAAGACAACATCCGCAACCGTCAGCAGGAGTTGGGTGAGGTGACCCGCCAGTACGCGGACCAGTACGAGCGGGTGCGCATTCTGCAGGTGTACCAGCCTGGCGTGCTGGACGATGAAGTGGATCTCGACAAAGTCGACCAGGTGCTGGCTGAGCGTGAAAGCAAGGCGGCACCGGCCAGCAAGTGATGGCCTGAACGGTACCTTTGCACCCATAAAAAATCCCGGCATGGCCGGGATTTTTTATGGGGCAGAATCTGCTTTTCAGACCGTCACGCTGGCGAGGTTTTTCTCGCGCAGCAGTGCCGGTGCCAGCAGTGACCATTGCTCATCCCAGTATTGGGTTGGCATGGCTGCAAATTCGCTGCGCACGTACTGGCGGATGCGGCCTTCGACCACGGCGGTCAGCAGGTTGGCTGCGGCGCTGGCGGTTTGCAGCGGCACTTTGCCTTCGCGCATCTCAGCTTCACGCAGAATCTGCTTCAGTTGCATCTCGATGCGGTCGAAGAACTGCTGGATGCGCTGACGCAGGCGTTCGGTTTCGCCCGACAGGGCGTCGCCGGACAGCAGGCGGCACATGCCCGGGTTCTTCTCGGCGAAGGTCAGTACCAGCGTCAGGGTTTTTTCGCAACGCTGATCGGCCAGCTCAAAGTCCTGCAGGATGCGGTTGATGCGCGAAAATACCGTCTCTTCAATGAAGCTGATCAGGCCTTCGAACATCTTGGCTTTGCTGGGGAAGTGGCGGTAAAGCGCCGCTTCCGATACGCCCACCGCCTTGGCCAGGCTGGCCGTGGTGATGCGGGCGCCCGGATTGGTTTCCAGCATGTGCGCCAGAGCCTGCAGAATCTGATCGCGGCGCGACAGCTTGTCGGCGGTCTCGGTCATCCGTCTCTCCGTCAGCTGCGGCGGTTGGTGATCAGGGTACCAACACCCTCATCAGTGAAGAGTTCGAGCAGAGTGGAGTGCGATACGCGGCCATCAATGATGTGCGCACTGGTCACGCCCGCATGTACTGCATCCAACGCACACTGGATCTTCGGCAGCATGCCGCCGTAGATGGTGCCGTCGGCGATCAGATCGTCTACCTGCTTGGTGGTCAGGCCGGTCAGTACCTTGCCTTCTTTGTCCATCAGACCGGCGATGTTGGTCAGCAGAATCAGTTTTTCAGCACGCAGCACTTCGGCCACTTTACCCGCCACCAGGTCGGCGTTGATGTTGTAGGAAGAACCGTCTTCGCCCACACCAATCGGCGCGATCACCGGAATGAAATCGCTCTGGGTCAGCATGTCCAGCACCTGCGTATTGATGCGTGACACTTCGCCAACGTGACCGATGTCGATGATTTCCGGCTTTTCCAGCTCCGGAGAATTTTTGGTCACATGCAGTTTGCGGGCATGCAGCAGCTGGCCGTCTTTACCGGTCAGACCGATGGCTTTGCCGCCATTCTGGTTGATCAGATTCACGATCTGCTTGTTCACCAGGCCGCCGAGTACCATTTCCACCACGTCCATGGTTTCGCTGGTGGTCACTCGCATGCCGTTCACGAACTTGCTTTCGATGTTCAGTTTCTGCAGCAGATCACCAATCTGCGGGCCGCCACCGTGCACCACGATCGGGTTAATGCCAACCAGCTTCAGCATCACCATGTCGCGCGCGAAGCTGTTCTGCAGCTCGACGTCGATCATGGCGTTACCGCCGTATTTCACCACGATGGTCTTACCCACAAAGCGCTGCAGATACGGCAGTGCTTCGCTCAGAACTTTGGTGGCGTTCATGGCGTTTTCACGCGACAGTGGCATGGGCGGGCTCCTTCAGTGAAGCTGGAAAATGGGGTTGCTGAGGGATTCTCATTGGCGCCGCATTATAGCGTTAACCTTGGCGGCGGCACCAACGGGAATTGAGACTTTGCTCAGAACGGAACGTTAAGTTCCGGTGCGTGGCGGGTAAGTGCCTGCTTCATCCGCGCCTGAATCTGGGCAATGGCGGCACTGTCGTTACCGGCGAAACGCAGGGTCAGTTTCGGCGTGGTGTTCGACGGCCGGATCAGGCCCCAGCCATTGGCAAACTCAATGCGTACACCGTCGACGCTGAACACCCGGGCGCCAGCGGTCAGTTCTGTGTCTTTGGCCAGTTGTTCCATCAGACTGAACTTACGCTGGTCGGTGGTGGCGATGGTAATTTCCGGCGTACTGGTGTCTTCCGGCAGGGCGGCAAAGACCTCGCTGACACTCTGCCCGCGCTGACTCAGCAGCTCAAGCAGACGGGCTGCGGTATACAGACCGTCGTCAAAGCCGTACCAGCGATCCTGAATGTAGAAATGGCCGCTGAATTCACCACCTACGACAGCGTTGGTTTCTTTCATCTTGCGCTTCATCAGCGAGTGGCCGGTTTTCCACATCGTCGGCCGGCCGCCGTGGCGGCTGATCAGGGTGCTCAGATGGCGTGAGGATTTCACGTCGAACAGCACGTCACGTCCCGGGTTACGCGGCAGGATATCTTCGACCAGCAACATCAGCAGGCGGTCCGGCCAGATGATCTTGCCGGTATTGTCGACCAGCGCGACGCGGTCGCCGTCGCCGTCAAAGGCGATGCCCAGATCGGCGCCGCTGTTGGTAACGGCGGCCTGCAGAGCCGCTAAGTTCTCCGGAATGGATGGGTCCGGGTGGTGGTTCGGGAATGAGCCGTCGACGTCGCAATAGAGGCATTCAGCCTCGATATGCAGCTGATCCATCAGGGCTTTGGCGAACGGCCCGGCGATGCCGTTGCCGGCGTCGATAACAATCTTAAGGTCGCGGCCAATCTGAATATCGCCTTCCATGCGGCTGACGTATTCCTGATGCAGGCGGCGGTCTTCACTGAAGCCATTGCCTTTCGGCAGATCGCCACGGGCGATGCGGTGATAGAGCATCATCAGCTCATCGGCCATCAGGGTCTGCTGGTCGATTACCACTTTCAGGCCGTTGTACTCGGCCGGATTGTGACTGCCGGTGATCATGATGCCGCTGCTGGCGTCGGTTTCGTGGGTGGCGAAATACAGCAGGCCAGTCGGCACCGCACCGAGGCGGATGACGTCGCAACCGCTGTCGACCAGACCGCGCTGAACTTCTTTGGCCAGTTCCGGGCTGGAATGGCGACCGTCCCAGCCGAGACTGATTTTCTTCAGGCCACGTTCGCGGACTTCGGCACCGACGGCACGGGCAATCCAGTAACAGGTGTCGGCGGTCAGGTCTTTGCCGACGATGCCGCGGATGTCATAGGCACGGAAGATGTCCTGGCTGATCACCGGAACGTTCTCGTGTTCCATTTCCTCGACCATCAGACCCGGCAGCGGCGCTGAGCTGCTGACGGTGCGTGGTGCATTCGTTTTACGCGGCTGTTCGAACGAAATGTCGACTTTTTCCCGGGCGCCCTCATTTTTCGCAGGCGCGGCGGCGATGGGGCGCATGGTATTGATCAGATGCTGCATGTGATCAGCCAGCTCATGGAAGATCGCCAGCGTGAATTTTGGACGCTCATCCTCGCCACGACGGCTGAGGGCGCGCACATAGGTCAGCAGCTTGAGCTGATTGCGCAGGATGTCGCGCTTCTGCATGCCCACCATGATGAACAGGCCGATCAGGGTTGCGACCAGTGTTATCAGCCAGGGGGTAACCAAGGGCATAACGCTCAGTTGCGGGCGCTCATCGGATGGAATGTAGGTGAGGTACCAGAAGTCATTGATCGGGCGGGTAATGATGGTGCCAGGGCGCTTTGGGTTGTCGCCGATGCGGAAAATCTCAAGGCCGTGCGCACGGTCGTTATCCACATACTGGTTCACCACCACCTGCCCCAGTTTCTGGCTGGTGCCAGCCTGAAATTGTGCCAGCCAGTTGGAGCCGTATTCCGCCAGCAGGACGCCGGTAATCTGTTTCAGCTCGTTACGGATCGGGGAGGCCCAGTAAAAATGCAGCGCGCCGTCACGCATCACGGCTTCCATGCGCATGTCGGCGCCATTCAGGGTACGGCTGACCAGCTCCTGTACGGCATAGCCGTGCGTGGTTTGCAGACCCATGGCTTCATCGCGGCGGATCAGACGCAGCGAGCTGACGCCGGGCAGGAACTGCCTCAGGGTAGAGCGCCAGGCGACATCGTCCATGTCGAGCGCCTGCAGGGTAAACGGGTGATTGGTGGCAGCTGTTTGCAGACGGCGGGTGTCCTGCAGGCGCGTGCTCAGGGCGTGCGACATTTGCTCCGCCATGGCTTCAGAAAAGGCCTTGTCGACGTCGGACTGAGTAATCAGGTTCACCTGAACACTCTGTACCGCCATGCCACCGGTGATGAACAACAGGGCCAGCCAGATGGTGATGCGGCTGTAAAAAATGATGGTGCGCTTTGGCGGACGGACATTACTGCTCATGGAAGCTTCCTTTCTCTCTGGCTGTCTGGTCCGGTGACGCTCAGGCCGGCCCTGTGATCATTTAGCCCCGGCCGGTGTGGCCGAAACCGCCCTCGCCGCGGTCTGTGGCGGCAAATTCGCTGACGATGCTGAACTCGGCCTGTACCACAGGCACCAGAACCAGCTGGGCAATGCGTTCACCGATATCAATGGTGAAGCTGTCTTTGCCGCGGTTCCAGCAGCTGACCATCAGCTGGCCCTGATAATCGGAATCGATCAGACCGACCAGATTACCCAGCACGATGCCGTGTTTATGACCCAGACCAGAGCGCGGCAGGATCATGGCAGCAAGGCCTTCATCTTCAATATAGATGGCCATACCGGTTGGGATGAGCTGAGTTTCACCCGGATGCAGGGTCAGGGGGGCGTCGAGACAGGCGCGCAGGTCGAGTCCGGCCGAACCGGACGTGGCGTATTCCGGCATGGGAATGCTGTTGCCCAGACGCTCGTCCAGCAGTTTTACCTGAAGTTTGTGCATGCGTTTATTCCGTTTCTGTCGTGTTGTTGTCGCGGGTGTGCTGGTAGCGATGGGCGATCAGATCAATCAGATCGAAGGCCAGGCTGCTTTTGGTGCGCGGTGCAAAGCTTTGCTGATTCTCATCCCAGAAGGCGGTCACGGCGTTGAGGTCGCTGTTGAAACCAATTTCCGGCCCCGACACATCGTTGGCGATGATCATGTCCAGATTCTTGGCCGTCAGCTTGCCGCGTGCGTAAAGGTCCACATCCTGAGTTTCGGCCGCGAAGCCCACGGTGAACGGGCGCAGTTCGTGGTTGGCCACGGTGGCGACAACGTCCGGGTTCTTCACCAACGTCAGCTCGATCGTTTCGCCGCTCTTTTTGATTTTCTGCGACGCCGGTGACAGCGGGCGGTAATCGGCGACCGCCGCACTGGCGATAAAAATGTCGCAATTACCCAGCTGGGCAAGGGAGGCTTCCAGCATGTCGCGGGCGCTGGTGACATCAACAATGGTGACGCGCTCGGGTGCCGGGATGTTCACCGGGCCGCTTATAATGGTCACGCTGGCACCGGCGTCGCGCGCGGCGACGGCCATGGCGTAGCCCATCTTGCCGGAGCTGTGGTTGGAGATGTAACGCACCGGATCCAGCGCTTCGCGGGTCGGACCGGCCGTGATGACTACGCGGATACCGGCCAGAGCGCCGGTCTCAAACAGGTCGGCGGCACGTTCAGCGATTTCGGCCGGTTCGAGCATGCGTCCCGGTCCATTGTCGCCACAGGCCTGCACCCCCTCGGCCGGACCGAAGATAAATAATTTGCTGCCTTTCAGATCGATCAGGCGTCCCAGATTGGCTTGCGTGATCGGATCGCGCCACATGGCCTGATTCATGGCAGGCGCCAGCGCCAGTGGGGCGTCGGTAGCCAGACAAATGGTGGTCAGCAGGTCATCGCCCATGCCCTGAGTCAGGCGGGCAATGAAGTTGGCGGAGGCGGGGGCGATCACTACCAGATCTGCCCACTTGGCCAGTTCGATATGACCCATGCCGGCTTCGGCATCGCTGTCGAGCAGTTCGTGGTGAACCGGGTTGCCGGACAGAGCCTGCAGGGTCAGCGGAGTAATGAACTCCATGGCGCCTGCCGTCATTACGACACGAACTTCTGCTCCGGCTTTCTTCATCATCCGCACCAGTTCGGCGGATTTATAGGCGGCAATTCCCCCGGTGATTCCGAGCAGAATACGCTTGTTGGCGAGTTGTTGCATGGCGCTTTTTATGCTGAATTGAGTGGTCTCGAGTATATAACACAGACCTACAGGGAGGTAGGTATGGGAATCTGCCATTGGCCGGCGGAAGACCGGCCACGGGAAAAGCTGCTCAGCCGCGGCGCCCGCACACTGACAGACGCCGAATTGCTCGCCATCTTTCTGCGTACAGGGGTGAAAGGCAAAAGTGCTGTGGATCTGGCCCGCGACCTGTTGCAGCGCTTTGGTGGCCTTCGGGCGTTGCTGACCGCGGATGAAGAAACGTTTTGCGCGCCTCTGGGGTTGGGTTCTGCCAAGTTCGCGCAACTGCAGGCGGTGCTGGAAATGGCACGACGGCATCTGGCGGAAGAACTGCAGCGCAGTGATGCGCTGACCAGCCCGGAACTGACCCGGTTGTATCTGCAGGCGCAGTTGCGCGACCGGGATCACGAAGTCTTCGCCTGTCTGTTTCTTGATAATCAGCACCGGGTGCTCAAATATCAGGAGCTTTTTACCGGCACCATCGACGGCGCCGCGGTTTATCCGCGAGAGGTTCTGAAGCAGGCGCTGGCCAATGGCGCAGCGGCGGTGATTCTGGCGCACAACCATCCGTCGGGTGTTGCCGAGCCCAGTCAGGCCGACCGTGCGATTACGGTACGGTTGCAGCAGGCGCTGGGTCTGGTGGACATTCGCGTGCTGGACCATCTGGTCATCGGCGACGGTTATGCGGTCTCATTTGCCGAACGCGGGTGGATGTAACCTGTCAGGCCTCCCGATTCGTATAAAAAATAGACTTTCGCTTGCTCCCCCCTGGGGCTTCTGGTATAAAGCGCAGCTCATTTCAGCCAGGGTCGTCCTCGGTCTCCAAAATGGTGACTAACGCCCACGGTTGGTAACGAATTTTCCAGTGTGTTCGATACATTCAAGAATCGGGGCGAAGATCAATGTCTAAGGTTTGCCAAATCACAGGCAAAGGGCCTGCAGTAGGAAACAAAGTTTCCCACTCACAAATCAAAACCAAACGCCGCTTCCTGCCTAACCTGCAGCATCACCGCTTCTGGGTAGAAAGCGAAAACCGTTTTGTTCGTCTGCGTATTTCCACTAAAGGCATGCGCATCATCGACAAGAAGGGCATCGACGCCGTTCTGGCCGATCTGCGTGCCCGCGGCGAAAAAGTCTAAGGAGACCTGTTATGCCACGCGATAAGATCCGTCTGGTGTCCAGTGCCGGTACCGGCCACTTCTACACCACTGACAAAAACAAGCGCACCATGCCTGAGAAAATGGAGATCAAAAAATTTGATCCTGTGATTCGTCAGCACGTGATGTATAAAGAAGCCAAAATTAAGTAAGCTTCTTTTGCTTGAGAAAAACCCGGCTTGTCCGGGTTTTTTTATGCCTGTCGTTCAGGCGTGCGCCCGCCGCCAAAACGCCCGATAATAGGCCAACTCTCACACCGCAAGAGCCTGTATGCCTGAATTACCGGAAGTCGAAACCACCCGGCGGGGAATAGAACCCTGGCTGGCCGGGCACGTCATTGAGCGTATTATCGTCCGTCAGCCGAAATTACGCTGGCCGGTGGACGATGCCATTCAGTCGCTGCAGGGCGAAAAGATCCTCAGTCTGAGCCGGCGCGCCAAATACATTCTGGTGGAGACTGCGCGTGGCACGGCCATCTGGCATCTGGGGATGTCGGGTTCGCTGCGTCTGGTGGAGGCGGATGTTCCACCGGGCAAGCACGATCATATTGACTGGCTGATGAGTAACGGCAAGGTGCTGCGTTATCACGACACCCGACGCTTTGGCGCGCTGCTCTTTGTTCCGCCTGGTCAGGTCAGCGAGCATCTGACGCATCTCGGCCCTGAGCCACTGTCTGACGAGTTCACGCCTGACTATCTGTATCAACGCACGCGCGGCAAAAGTCAGGCGATTAAAACCTTCATCATGGACGGCAAGGTCGTGGTCGGCGTGGGGAATATTTACGCCAATGAGAGCCTGTTCAAGGCCGGCATCCGGCCGCAAGCCGCTGCTGGCAAGCTGACAAAGCCGCGTTGCGAACGTCTGGTGGAGGAGATCCGCGACGTGCTGGCCAAGGCCATTGCACAAGGGGGGACGACCCTGCGCGATTTTGTCGGCGGTGATGGCAAGCCGGGTTATTTTGCCCAGCAGCTGCTGGTCTATGGCCGTGGCGGCGAAGACTGCAAAGTCTGTAAAACGCCGTTAAAAGAGCTGCGTCAGGGGCAGCGTGCTACGGTCTATTGCCCGGCGTGTCAGCGGTAACGGGATCTGGCGCACAGTCATAACCGTGACCTTATGTAAACGTACTGATATATTCTTTGCATTCATACCCGCATACGGAAGAGGAAGGACGATGCAACTCAAGGCGGTCTTACGGAATCCTTTGAAACTGGCCATGGCCACCGCGCTGATCGGTGCCAGCACACTGGCTAATGCTGAACTGATTGAAGAGAGCCCGAGCGCCGGTGCCATGGTGGCGGATGCGGTGCTGGCTCGTCCTCTGTATTTCGTACTGTCTCAGGCCGGTGCGCTGGTGTATGGCGTGACACTGCCATTCACGCTGCTGGGCGGTAACGCCGATGAAGCGGCTGAAGCATTGGTGGTTACGCCACTGCAGGCGGCCTTTGTCCGTTGTCTCGGCTGCGGCAAGATTGAAAACGAAGTCGGTGATCTGCGGGAAGGCGATGGCAAAACCATCCGTCACTTCGTGACCCTGAATACCGGCGCGACCTTCCTCGATACCGAAGGCAAGAAAACCACTGATCTGGGTTTTGGTGTGTACATGGGTACTCACTTTGCCCTGAACGATAAAAGCCGCTTCGACGTCATGCTGGGCGTGAAGCAGATCGGCGATATCGAAGTCGAAAAGCCAACCACCATTTTCAAAGATTCCATGACCTCCTATCAGATT
The DNA here is from genome assembly GCF_050507655.1 of Thalassolituus sp. LLYu03. Taxonomy (GTDB): domain Bacteria; phylum Pseudomonadota; class Gammaproteobacteria; order Pseudomonadales; family Oceanobacteraceae; genus Venatoribacter. The sequence goes on from NZ_CP191496.1 coordinate 3,809,028, forward strand.
GTCAGCCGCTTCGGCCGTCAGATCTTCTGGGATATGGATCTGATGTTCAAACTGGGCGCCCACTCCTGGAGTGTGGAGCGTACAACCAGTGCCGGCGCACAGCCTGAACTGTCGACCTCGGGTATCGACTTCCTGTGGGGCGTGGGTGTGGATAAAGATCTGGGTCGTCACTTCCGTGCGGGCCTGGATTACACCAGCTACGGCCTAGAAGACACCGACAAAGCGTACGACGCCAAAATCGATACGCTGGATGTGAATCTGACCTACATGTTCTGATCGTACCGATCACGAACAGGCAATAAAAAACGGCTGCGGATGCAGCCGTTTTTTATTGCGCGTCTTCCTGTCGCGCACCTTCCATTCAGCTCAGATGCAGTATGAAACCGGCTGACTTCTGCTGTGCCGCTTCACCTTCCAGATCCCGTTCCGTGAGCGGATGTGCGCTCAGCCAGCCGTCCGGCATACTCAGGGTCAGTTCATCGCCATGGGCGACCAGTGCCGGTACCGGCACCGGATGGGCCCCGCGGCTGTGATTCAGAATCACCGCCAGACGCAGCAATCGCGCGATGCGCATGGTGGCGACAACGCGGGACGGGGTGACACCGGCAAATGCCTCGGCCGACCACTTGCGCCGGTGAGTGCGCACCAGCGCCGACAGCTTGGCCTGTCCTTGTTTGGTGAAGCCCAGCATGTCGGCATGCTGCAGCAGATACGCGCCATGTTTGTGGAAACCGTTGTGGGCAATGCTCAGACCAATTTCATGCAGCTGGGCGGCCCACTGCAGCAAGTGGCCGGAAGCGTCGTCGAGATCCCAGCTGGTCTGTACCTGACTGAACAGTGCGGCGGCCGTTTCCTGTACACGGCGGGCCTGCAACTGGTCGACATAAAAACGCTCGGACATGGCCTGCACCGTGCGCTCACGCACGTTCTCGTGGGTCGAACGTCCGACCAGATCCCACAGCGCGCCTTCGCGCAGCGCACCATCGGAATAGATCATGCGCTCTATGCCGAAGGTGTCGAACACCGCCTGCAGAATGGCCAGTCCGCCAATAAACACCTGACGGCGTTCCGGCTTAACACCCGGCAGGGCAACGTCATCCGTGGTTTTGTACTGCAGCATTTGCTTGCGCAGTTTTTTCAGGCCTTCAGCGGTGATGCCCTCGCTGGCCCAGCCGTTTTCAATAATGGCCTGCTCGGCGGCGCGAATGGTGCCGGAGGAACCGACCGCACTGGTCCAGCCCAGTTGTTTGTAGTTGGCTTCGATGTTGAGCAGTTCCTGCGCGGCGGCCTCGACGGCTTCGTTGAAGCGTTCTTCGGTGATGACGCCGTCGGGGAAGAACTGACAGGTGTACGACACGCAGCCCATGTGCAGGCTTTCCAGCGCCAGCGGCTCGAAGCGTTCGCCGATGATGAATTCTGTGCTGCCGCCGCCGATGTCGACCACCAGACGCTTACCGGCGTCATCTGCCAACGTGTGCGATACGCCGAGATAAATCAGACGGGCTTCCTCGCGCCCGGCGATCACTTCGATCGGATAGCCCAGCACGATTTCTGCGCGCTCAATAAACTGCTGCCGGTTGCGCGCCGCGCGCAAGGCGTTGGTGGCCAGCACGCTGACGCGTTTCGGATTCATACCCTGCAGGCGCTGCGCAAACTCGCGCAGGCAATCGAGGCCGCGTTGCTGTGCGTCCTCGGAAAGAATGCCGTTATTGTCCAGACCCGCCGCGAGCTGAACTTTCTGCCCGCGTTTTTCGAGGGTGCGGATTTCGCCCTGAAATTCCTGCGCCACGACCATGTGAAAACTGTTGGAGCCAAGGTCGACGGCGGCAATCAGATCGGGCGACGGGCCCTGTGTGTCGGTCATATTACGTTCCTGAAAACACTGTCCCGTCAGTGGAAAATACGCAGACGGGAACCTGAAACGGGCATAAGGCCTTTAAAAACAATCGTCAGGCCTCATATGGTAAACCCTGACGAATATGCAGCGAGCGCTATCGTACGTCCAGTCCGGATTCTGTAATTGATTCCGGACAAAGGCCGCGTACAATGCTGCCTTAAACCGAAATTCCACAGGGGAAACACATGAGCGATAACATCCTGACCGTATCCGACGACTCCTTTGAAGCTGACGTACTGGGTTCTGAACTGCCAGTGCTGGTCGATTTCTGGGCTGAATGGTGCGGTCCGTGCAAAATGATTGCTCCGGTTCTCGAAGAAATCGCCGAAGAATACGCAGGCAAACTGAAAGTGGCCAAACTGAACATCGACCAGAACGAAGCCACTGCGCCTAAGTTCGGTATTCGTTCTATTCCTACCCTGATTCTGTTCAAAAACGGTCAGGCGGAAGCCACCAAAATCGGTGCAATGAGCAAGTCTGAACTGGCTGCTTTCATCGAACAGGCCATCTGAACCTGACCTGCACGACCCTCATCCGACCTTAGTGGCGGGTGATCGTAAAAAAGGCGCCACGGCGCCTTTTTATATGGACACCCAGAAATAATGTGTCTATAGTCCTTTCACGCTTGGGAGTTCTCCCCTCCGCCCTCTCCTGATAGTTCACCCCATTCCTTCAATCACTCTGCAATAACCTCTGCCCTATGAATCTTTCCGATCTGAAACTGAAGTCCGTTCCTGAATTGCTTGATATTGCTAAGGAAATGGACCTTGAGAACGTCAGCCGTACCCGCAAACAGGACATCATTTTCGCGATCCTGAAACACCACGCCAAAAGCGGCGAAGACATCTATGGTGACGGTGTACTGGAAATTCTGCAGGACGGCTTTGGTTTCCTGCGCAGCTCCAACAGCTCGTACCTGGCCGGTCCGGATGACATCTACGTGTCACCAAGCCAGATCCGTCGCTTCAACCTGCGCAAAGGTGATGAAGTAACTGGTAAGATCCGTCCGCCAAAAGAAGGTGAGCGTTACTTTGCCCTGCTGAAGGTGAACGAAATCAACGGCGACAAGCCGGAGAGCACCAAGAACAAAGTTCTGTTCGAAAACCTCACGCCGCTGTTCCCGGAACAGCGTCTGGTGCTGGAAGTCGGTACCGGCTCCACTGAAGATTTGTCCTCCCGTGTTCTGGACCTGATTGCCCCGATCGGTAAAGGTCAGCGTGGTCTGATTGTTGCGCCGCCGAAAGCCGGTAAAACCATGCTGCTGCAGACCATTGCTCAGGCCATTACCCGCAATAACCCGGAATGTGACCTGATCGTTCTGCTGATCGACGAACGTCCGGAAGAAGTAACCGAAATGAAGCGCTCTGTGCGTGGTGAAGTGGTGGCGTCTACCTTCGACGAACCACCGGCACGTCACGTACAGGTTGCCGAAATGGTGATCGAAAAAGCCAAGCGTCTGGTTGAACACAAGCGCGACGTGGTCATTCTGCTCGACTCCATTACCCGTCTGGCCCGTGCTTATAACACTGTGATCCCGTCATCCGGTAAGGTTCTGACCGGTGGTGTGGACGCCAACGCGCTGGAAAAACCAAAGCGTTTCTTTGGTGCTGCCCGTAACCTGGAAGAAGGTGGTTCCCTGACCATCATTGCCACCACTCTGGTCGACACCGGCTCCAAAATGGACGAAGTGATTTACGAAGAGTTCAAGGGTACCGGTAACCAGGAACTGCATCTGGATCGTAAGATCGCGGAAAAACGCATTTACCCGGCCATCAACATCCGTCGTTCCGGCACCCGTCGTGAAGACATGATGTTCGACGAAATGGCGCTGCAGCGTCTGTGGATTCTGCGTCGTCTGCTGTCTGAGATGGAAGACGTACAGGCCATCGAGTTCCTGCTCGATAAACTGCGTCAGACCAAGACCAACGACGACTTCTTCGACAGCATGCGCGGCGGCAAATAAGCCCCGTTCAGCTGGCGATAAAAAAACCTCCTGCGGGAGGTTTTTTTATGGGCGCCCGACCGGGGTTTCGCGGCTTATTTGTCTTTGCCGCTGCTGACCACACCCGGTACAGGCGGTGAATCTTCCGGATGACCTTGCAGCGCATGCATCAGGCGCGTTTCCAGCCGCTGCTTTACCTGCAGGTGTTCAATCATATTCTGACTGTCGGGCAGCTCCAGATCGCCGAGAAACAGCGGGTACTGAGCACGGCTGCCGCGGCGTGCGATCACTTCTTTCACCACCGCCTGATAGAGGCTGTTGCCGAACTGCCAGGCGCTGAACTCCATGCCGTCGCAGTACAGCGTTGGCTGTTTGTTGGCGTCCAGCACGGCGCGTAAATCGATGCTGCTCGACTGCTGCGGCAGATCCGGCATCCGCCGGCGCACCAGTTCAAATTCAAAACTTTGGGCTTTGCGGCGCATTTCGGTAATCAGGATTTTACGCGGTTGCAGACGCCCGTCCTGCCGTTGCCAGCGCTGATCAATCTGGCGCAGGAAACGCAGAATGGGCATCAGCCAGTATTGGCTGCTGCCTTCCTGATCCGGCCATTGCTGGTGCAGCAAGGCCCCCTTGTCGTCGACAAAATAGAAATAGACCTTGCCGTCGTGGCGCCAGTACCAGATCTGCCAGACACCGGAGCGGGCCTCGCTGAAGATGACCCTGAGCGGGCTGTTCAGCAGCGCTGCTCGATCCAGCGTGTAGCCGACAAAGCCCTTGGCCGGGCGCGCCAGCAGAGCCAGCAGCTTCATCGGGCTGTCGGCCGCGCGCAGCTGCATGCCGTCGCGGCTGTTTTCCAGCAGATACCAGCTTTCTGAGGCTTCAATCAGGTAGGGCGCCTTTGGCTGTTCGCTGAAATGCGCCAGTACATCGGCCAGCAATTGCTCGACCCGGATGCGGATCGCGCTGGCGCGTGAGGCGCAGTGGCAGTGTACCGTGGCCGGTGGCCAGCCGAACTCGCGCACCTGCGGCAGATGCGCCAGCACACTCTGCAGACACTGCAGCATGGCGGCGTCACCGGTGAAACGTTCTGTCAGCCACTCGCCCCAGCTGTTGATGGTGACCAGATCGATGGTCTGCACCAGATTGTCCCGCGCCGCGCTGTAGCCCAGTGCGTCGTCGCGGTTGCTGATCTTCTGCATCCCGCGCCGGCTCAGTTCGTGCTGGGGGTCGACGCCGACGTTCACCAGCAGGTGCCACTGCAGCGGTCTGGGGGCGCGTAAAAAGGCGGCGTTGTTCGGTTTTACCGGTTCCAGCGAGCGGATGATGGCGCTGATTTCGTTCAGCTCGTACTGGCTGAGCGGGTTGTGCGTCGGGTAGATGGCGATGCGCGTGTAGCCTTCGAGCAGGCCGTTGTAGCGGGCAAAGCACAGCAGTTCGACCAGCGACGGCGATTGCTTCAGCACCTGCTGTTGCTCCAGTTGTTCGTCGCCACTGCGGTAAAAAATGCCCGGAATCAGTTGCCAGACGCCACGCTTCAGATTCAGCGCCAGTTTCTCTTGCCCGAGAGAAGACGAGATGCCCGGATTGATGTCGATGATTTTGCCCGGGCGGGTGTCGAAGGCGGCGTACAGGCGATTACCCAGTGTCTGCATGTCCTGCCGGCTGATGTGCACCCGCGGCGCGTATTTCTGGCTGAAGGCCGCCAGAAAGCGGTAGCTGCCGAGCATTTCACTGATAAGGGCGTTGCGTTCTTTCTGCACCCGCATCGGTGCCCATTCCTGACGCTGGTCCAGCTCCTTCAGTGTGTCTTCACTCCAGCCCCAGCTGTGGCAAAGACCCAGCATGGCTTTGGCACGCCAGCTGTTGCGCTGCGCTGGGTTCAGCTGCGACAGCGGAATTTTGGCTTTGTAGTAGAAGGCCCGTCGCGCCAGCTCGACCCGTTCGCGGTTGCCTTCGTCCTGCAGCTGACGGGTAAGGCGCGCCAGCATCAGCTGGTAGGCGTCATTGCTTTCTACGTCGCACAGGCCTTTGTGCACCTGATCTTTCAGGTCCCAGCACAGCGGGCGGATGTTGGGGTACTGGCCGGCGTAATGCCGGGTCAGCAGCAGTTTGAGCAGCGACTTGTACGGGTCGCCCAGCCCTTTGTTCAGCTGCCACAGACCGGCGCCGATAAACTCGGCGGGCGGAATGGTGGGGATGGCGCCGAAGTCGAGCCAGTGGTCTTTGTGCACCCGGTGCTGATCCAGCAGTTGCTCCCACAGTGCATCGGCATTGCGTTCCTGCGTGGTGGGAATCAGCCACCATCGCGGCTGGCAACCGCCCAGCCACAGCGAGCTGCGGTAGAACTCATCCAGCAGCAACACATGCTGGCTGCTGCCACAGTCTTCACCTTCCGCTTCCTGACTCTGGCCCTTGCGGAAGTCGCTGAGATTCATCAGAAAGAAATGCAGCTCCACGCTCAGGCTTTCGGCCCAGCGTTCGAGCAACTGGCATTTGTTGCGCAGGAGGGCGATGTCGTCAGCGGGCAGGGATTCGTCGTAACAGACCCAGACGTCCAGATCGCTGGAGCGCGCCTGAGCCAGCGAGCCCAGACTGCCCATCAGATACAGGCCGCGGATCTGCTGGGCGCTGAAACCACGGGGTAACTGCAGCCCGCGGGCGATGGTCTGCAGGCTCTGCAATTGTTGGGCGCTGGCAACAAAATGGGGCAGGCCGTGGGGCACGTTATGGTTAATAAAGCCGGGCAGTTGCGGGTGATTCAGGTGCAGCATCAGAGGCAGCACATCGAGCACGATCTGCTGGCGGGGCGACATCAGGCTGCGGGCAATCTGTAAGCGGTTCTGATTAAGCTGCAGAAAGGCGCTTTGCCACTGATGAACCTGTTGCTGGGAGATAGGGCCGGAGCCGGAGTTTGTCATGACACCAGTATAGACAGACCTCCGGCCACGGGCGGGCGCGGTCCGGTGTCAGTCCTGACTGGCTTCGAACACCACGTACACTTTGCGGCACGACTCCACGACTTCCCAGGTGCCGCTGAAACCGGCCGGAATCACGAAGCGGTCGCCGGTTTTCACGGTGCGGCTGTTGCCTTCTTTATCGCGGATCACAGACACGCCCTGCAGAATTTCGCAGTACTCGTGTTCGCTGTAGTTCACCGTCCACTGGCCCGGTTCGCCGGTCCAGATGCCAACGTTGAACTGGCCGCACGGGCTTGCGTAGTCGTTACGTACGCTTTGCTGCGGGTGGCCTGCCAGAATTTTTTCCGGTGCCGGCAGGTAGGTGTCGGTGGCTGCGCTGGATGCCGCCAGATCGAGAATGCGGTCGATGTTCATAAAGTCTCCGTCAGAGCCTGTTTAAGTGAGTGAAAACAGGCTCACGGCGGACCTGTTTACTGCATCAGTTGGCGCAGATAGTTGGGCAGAGCAAACGCCGCCACATGCACATCGGCATTGTAGTAGCGGGTGGCGAAGCCGGCGGCGGCTACCCGCGCCTGAATCTGCTCTGCGTTTTGCGTGCGCAGCGTCTCATCATCGCTTGCCCAGGCCAGACTCATAAATCCCCCTATGTAGGTAGGAACGGCCGCCACGTAGAAGCTGGCGTCTTTATACAGTTTGCCGAGGCGCTGATAGGTGTTGGTGATTTCCTGCCCCTGCATAAAAGGCACGCCGTTCTGCGCCACCATGATGCCACCGGCGGCCAGACAATTATGCTTTTCGTCGGCGTAAAAATCCGAAGTAAACAGCACTTCGCCGGGGCCGATCGGGTCGGTGGAGTCGGCGATGATCACATCGTATTTTTCTGTGCAGTTGGCAACAAAGTCTTTGCCGTCGGCGATCACCAGATTCAGGCGCGGGTCGTCAAAGGCACCGGCGGAATGCTTGGGGAAATATTCTTTGCACATGTCGACCACGCTGGCGTCGATTTCCACCTGAGTCACGTGCTCTACGTTTTTGTGGCGCATCACTTCCCGCACAATACCGCCGTCACCGCCGCCGATAATCAGCACACGCTTGGGATTGGGGTGCGCGAACAGCGGCACATGCACCATCATTTCGTGGTACATAAATTCGTCTTTTTCCGTGGTCTGCACTACGCCGTCCAGCAACATGACGCGGCCCATAAACGGGGTTTCCACAATCTCCAGATGCTGGTGTTCGGTTTTGATTTCGAACAGCACTTTATCCACGGTGAAAGACTGGGCGTAGCCGTTGTACAGAGTTTCGGAGACAACACGTTTGGACATGAGTATTCCTGCCGGACGATGAATTCGGCGGCGAGTATAACGGATCAGGCAGAAGGAGTCAGACCGCGCCGTCTGGCATGGACACGCCAGACTGCTAGGCCACAGGAATGGGATTGTCGCCCGGCAAGGGGCTGCAGACTTGCACCTGTCATCTTGCTCCGTCATCATCGCCGCCAATGTCATTTGGCGACAAATTCACGGAGGATGTGCCAATGCGTGCTGCTGATCTCATTCATCTGCTCAGCCAGTATGACCCCGACATTGAGGTGCCTGTGTCGTTTGCCCACAGCGACATGGACGATGCTCCGGTGCCTCAGATTACCACCTGCGCCAGCCACGAACGCAGCCGTTGCTACGAGAGTCTGGTCGAGCGTGCCGAAGACGGCATGCTGGTGGTCAATGCCGGTGGCCATATCACTTATATGAACCCTTACCTCGTGCGTTTGTGCGGCTATGCGCCGGCGGAACTGGCCGGACGTCCGCTGACCGAGCTGATGCCGCGCGACGATGCCGACCTGCTGCGTCAGCGTCTGCTCGGGCGTGATGGCCGCAGCCGTTTCACCGTGCGTCTGATTAACCGCAACCGCGACGTGCACTGGGTGCAGATTTCGGCCACCGCCATTCCGAGCAGTGACGGCACCTTCCGCGGCTGCATGATGACGGTGACCGATTTATCGCGGCAGCAGATTTATCTGCAGAATATGGGTGACCAGCAATTGCTGGGCGATAAAGTCGAGCGCATTCACGATCAGCTCGAACGGCTGAAAGTGCTGCGCACTCATCTGCTCGGCGAAGCGGATGACATGCAGGATTTACCGCGCATTGATGCCACCCCGTTCTGGCATCAGGGACGTTACCTGTACCTGATCGAGCCGCAGAAAAATGGCAAGCGTAAACGCCAGTACGTGGGTTCAGACCCGGACAAAGTAAAAGGCGCGCTGGCGGCGATGCGGCGTCAGCAGCGTTATCAGCAGGTGCAGCAGGAGCTGACGCAGATCGAACACCAGATCCGCAATGCAACCTTCAAACTGGACAGTTTCCTCTGGGACCTCGCGCAGGTGCCACCGGAGTTGCACCGTTTATTGCCCGCGTCTGCCTGAGCGGTCATAAAAAAGTCCGGCTCATTGGTCTGGAAAAATCAGACGAAAATGTCACGAATAAAAAGCGCCAGCGGCGCTTTTTTTATGTCTGATTTTTACCATTGTTTAAAAATCAGGCATTTGTATTCCCATTTAAATGTCGTTTGTGGCGTTGTCCGCCGCTCATTGTGACGGCACGGTCGTGTCATTTTTATTGCCGTTTTTTCTCATTTTTCTGACGCCTCAGACAGGAAAAAATCCTTCATGACAGCCGTTAAAAATCACAGGTTGTGCTGTCATGAATGCCCTCCCTAGCATCCGGGCTCCGCTGACTCTGACGCGCTGGCTTACCGGAATGAACAGGGTTATCCGGCGTTTTTCGCAGCCGCAGAGTCAGGCGCGGAATTAATTTTCAGGATGCATGGCAAATTGCCAGGAGGGGATGATGGCTGAACAGAATCCGGGATGGTCGGGAGACGCCCAGAGTTTTTATCACGAATTTACGCTGCGCAACGCGGGCTTTATCAGCGACGCCGAACAGCAGCGTCTGCGTCAGGCTCACATACTGGTGGCGGGTTGCGGTTCAACCGGTGGCAGTGTGATCGAAGTGCTGGTGCGCAGCGGTGCCGAGCATCTGGCGCTGGCCGATAACGGCAGTTACGAGCTGAATAACGCCAACCGTCAGAACATGGTGCTGGCCGATGTGGGACGCAGCAAAGTGGAGGTGTTCCGCGAGCGCATGCTGCAGATCAACCCGTTTGTGCAGATCAGCAGCTGGGAAAACGGCATTACGCCGGACAACGTCGATGCACTGGTGGAATGGGCGGATGTGATTGTCGACGCCGTCGACGTGACCGGCCGCTCCGGTCTGGAAATGAAATTCCTGCTGCACGAAGTGGCGCACCGCAACCGCAAAGCCGTGATCTGTGGTTACGACATGGCGGCCGCGCAGTACGTACCGGTGTTCGATTACCGCGACGGCACGCTGCCGTTAATGGCCAATCTGCTGAGTGCCGAAGACGTGGCCACCCTCGACCCGCTGCAGGCCTGTGCGCGCCTGATTCCGGATGATTTTATTCCGGTGGAAATGTTCGACGAACTGGCGCGTCATCAGCAGGGCAAGGATTACACCTCGCAGCTGTGTCTGGCGGCCAACCTGTTCGGCGTACTGGGTTCGACCCTGGTGCTCGATATTCTCAACGACCGCGCCGTGGAAACCGAAAACTACGTCGATCTGTGGAGTCTGCTGCGCAAGCCGCAAGCCAAAGACGACACCGCCCTGAACGAACTGCGCACGGGCCTGCGTGCCTGGGCGAATGGTCCGGGCGGCGCCAGCGATCCGTATTTCCTTGAGCGCTCACTGCGCCATTATCAGGCGCCTTGTCTGCCGTCCATGAATGACTACCGCGACCATCTGCTGTCGGAACGTGCCGGTATTTCCGCTTACGCCGTGCCGCACCACGAGCTGGCCGAACCGGTGGCGCGTCAGCTGCTGCGTTTTGCCTTTGTGCATTACGCCCGCGTCGGTTTTATCAATCCGGATCAGGCCGCCCGTCGTCTGCTGCACCATGAACCGCTGACCAACCTGAAAGCGGATGACGTGCACATCGTGCTGACCGACAGCGCCAGTGGTCAGCTGCTGGCTTATTCCACGCTGAAAGCGCCGGTGTCCGACACTCTGTCGTTCTCCAGCTCCGAGCGTCCGCACTACGGTGTGGAACACGCCTTCGGCCGCGATCTGTACCACGGCATCAGCCAGCTGCAGATTCTGCCGGCGTCGGCGGTGCGCGAGATTGGTCGTGTCACCAAAGCGGAACTGGACGATCCGGTGCGCAATGCCCAGGCCGGCATCATGCTGCTCAGCGCCTACCACAAAGTGGTGTGCGACAGTCGCTACGGCATCCGCGCGTTTGTCGGTGACGGCGAGAAAAACGTCACCCTGCGCAACCTGACCTTCTTCGGTTTTAACCCGCAGTTACTGCCGGCGCGCGAAGCCTGCCTGCCGGACGATCACCTGTATCACCACCGCTACGTGGGCCGCGATGTGCGTCCGTTCTGGCTGTTGCTGGACACCATCAATCAGGCGCGCGCGGCGAAAGTTGAAGCACTTTTGGACATGGATGGCGAAGAACTGCTGAGCGCCCTGAGCGCCAGCCGCAGCACCGCCGCAAAGGAACTGGAGGCACAGTTATGAAATCGGTATGGAATGAACAGCAACAGGAAATCCGCGACTTCTACGAACGCATTGCGCTGGAGCGCGTGCGCCCGAGCGCGGCCGAACGGGACGCCAACCTGACCTTCGATCGTCAGATCTGGCGCGATCTGGGCGACAGCGGACTGTTCGGTCTGCACATGCCGGAAGAATTCGGTGGCCGTGGTCTGGGCCTGCGCGAATTTGCCGCTGCACTCGAAGGCTTCGCCCGCGGCTGTCAGGACATGGGCATTCTGGTGTCCTTCGTGGCTCAGGTCGGTCTGGTACAGGCCGGTCTGCTCAGTTACGGCAGCGACGAACAGAAACAACGCTGGCTGCCGGGTCTGATCCGCGGCGAGCTGCTGGGCTCGCTGGCGATCACCGAACAGGGCTGCGGCTCGGACGTGCGCTCGATGAAACTGTCGGCCACGCAGGAGCTGAACGGCTTCTGTATCAACGGCCAGAAATGGAACATCACCAATGCGCCGCAGGCCGATGTGGTAATGACCTTTGCCCATGTGCAGGACGTGGGTGATAAATCCGTCACCTGTTTTATTACCGGTACCGACGTGCCGGGGCTGGAGCGCAGCGAACCGTTCGAACTGCTGGGTAATCGCGGCACGCCGATTGGCGCCTTCAACTTCAACAACGTGCAGCTGCCGGAATCGGCGGTGGTGGGCGGTGTCGGCGGCGGTCTGAACGTGCTGTATTTCGCCTTCCTGGTCGAGCGCGTGCTGACCGGTCTGGTGATCACCGGCTGCATGGAGCCACTGATGGAAGACTGCCTGCGTTATAGTCAGGAACGCATGGCGTTCGGCCGTCCGATCGGCGACAACCAGTACATTCAGGGCCAGATCGTCGACATGTACTGTCAGATTGAAGTGCTGCGCAGCGTGCTGCTGCGCGCCATGGACAGCATGGAAGAAGGTGCCGACTGCTCCAGTCTGGCGTCGCTGGTGAAAATGATCGCCACCGAAAGCCTGCACGAAGCCTGCATCAACGCCATCCGCATTCACGGTAATTCCGGCTACCGCCGCGACAAATACTTCGAGCGTCTGCTGCGTGATTCCATCGGCGTGTTCTTCGCCGGTGGCACCATCGAAATTCACAAGCACGTGATCTGGACCAACCTGCTCGACAGCTTCCGCAAAGGTCAGCGCAACCGCGACGATCTGAATCTGGGTGTGTACCGCGCCAGCGGTGCCGTTGCTCAGGCGGCCACGGCGTTCAGCAAACCGGCACAGGAGGCGCTGGCATGAACGCCGTAATGCAGATGTTTACCGGGGTGCAGCGTCATCCCTGGCTGATGATGCTGGGCCTGCTGCTGGTTACCGTGCTGGCGCTGGGCTCTGCCGGTCAGCTGCAGATCAACAGCACACCGTACATGATCGACAACAGTCACCCGAGCCGGATTGCCGATCACGACACCAAGCGCCTGTTCTCCAACTCCGGTGAGCAGGCCTTTGTGGCGCTGGATAATCCGGACGGCAATGTGTTCAACGCCAAAAGTCTGGCCACGGTGCAGGAACTCAGCCGCGCCTTCGAACGCCTGCTGCTGATCAGCGATATGGACAGTCAGCACCTCACGGCGCTGGCGGCCCACGACGCGCTGGCGCCGCAGGCCAATGCGATTCTGCAGGACGGCCTGACCGCACAGGATATTCCGCAGCTTAAGCAGCTGGCGCAGAACGCGGCAGTCAGTGCGCAGGACAAAGCCTGGCTGGAGAATCTGGCGGTGCGTCTGCGTCCGGTGAAACGGGTGCGCAGTCTGGCGCGCATGGAGCACATCGAAGCCTTCACCGGTGGTCTGGAAGTGCATCCGCTGATGAAAACCCTGCCGCAGACCGACGCTGAGCGTCAGGCCCTGCGCGAGGCGGCGCTGAACAATCCGATGTTCATCAATGGTCTGGTGTCGCCGCAAGGCAACGCCACCACCATTCAGGTGGAATTCAACATCGCCGAAGACGATTCACCGGCCATGCTGCTGGCGTACAACGAAATCAGCCGCATCATCAACGACGTGACCGCCCGCGATGGCTTCAGCGACCGCGTTTACCTGAGCGGCCCGCCGATGATCGCTGCCCAGACCGCCACCAGTATGGAGCAGGACAATCAGACCCTGCTGCCGGGCGTGCTGCTGGTGATCATTGTTGTGCTGCTGCTGAGCTTCGGTCGTCTGCAGGGCGTGGTGGCGCCGCTGCTGATCGCTGTTATCTCGCTGTTCTGGACGCTGGGTGCCATGGCCGCGTTCGGCGTGAAGCAGAACATCGTCAGCTCTATGCTGCCGGTGTTTATCATCGCCATCGCCGTGTGCGACGCCATTCACTTCCTCGCCACTTACTACCGTCTGCTGCCGGATAACCCGGACCGCGCGGCGCGCACTCAGGCGGCGTCGGAGGCGTTGCGCAAGCTGTTCTGGCCGATGCTGGTGACGAGCGTGACCACCATGGCCGGCTTCTTCGCCCTGAGCTGGACCGAGATTATCTTCATCCGCGAATTCGGCATCTTCGTCGGTCTGGGCGTGATGTTCGCCTGGATCGTGACCATGCTGTTCCTGCCGGCGCTGGTGATTCTGTGGAAAGCGCCGCGTCCGCGTTTCGGCCTGCTGGTCAGCGATCTGATCGGTCGCCTGATGAGCCTGCTCGGTCGCGTTGCCGGTCACGGAAAAGGCGTGGTTGCCGCCGTGCTGGTGCTGATGGTGGCTGGTCTGGTGTACACCCAGCAGAACCTGACGGTGGATAACCAGGTGATCGGTTACTTCCAGCCGGACAGCCGCATCCGTCAGGACGACGCCGCGATTAACGCCAACTTCGGTGGCTCGACCGTGGTCAGTTTCCTGCTGGAAAGCAAAGAGATCGACGCCTTCAAAAATCCGGCGGTGATTGAAGCCGTGGCCAAGCTGCAGCAGCAGCTGAATGGCGAACCTCTGGTGGGCTTTACCCTGTCGCCGGTGGATTTCATCAAGCGCATGCATCAGGTGCTGAGCGCCACCGATGGCGATGTCAGCGGCAGTGCCGCCGACTACCGTCTGCCGTCCGATCTGACCCAGCCGATGCTGGCCCAGTATTACCTGCTGTACGAAAACGCCAACGGTCAGGACCTGTTCGACGTGGTCGACCGTCGTTTCTCTAACGGCCGTATCGTCACCGTGCTGCACAGTGACCGTTCGTCCGAAGTCGGTGCCGTGATTGCCCGTCTGCTGGACGAAGCGCAAAGCCAGCTGCCGGCGGGCGTCAGCATCCGCGCGGCGGGTTATGGCGAAATTCTGGTGTCGACCACCGAGGCCGTGGTGTGGGGCCAGATTCAGAGTCTGCTGCTGGCGGTGGTGCTGATTGCCCTGCTGGTGGTCGTGATTCTGCGTTCGCTGCGTCTCGGTCTGCTGGCACTGCTGCCGCTGCTGTTCACGCTGGTGGGGGTGTTCACCCTGATGGCGCTGACCGGCACGGATCTGGATATCGGCACCTCCATCATTGCCGCCATCTCGTTCGGTATCGGTATCGACTACGCCGTTCACACCATCGCCGCGCTGCGCTTAGCCAAGGGTGAGAATCAGGCCGAGCTGATTGCCAACGCGCTGCAGTACTGTGGCAAACCGATTCTGATCAACACACTGGCGCTGGGCTTTGGCTTCCTGGTGCTGACTTTGTCGGGTTATCAGGCGCTGGTGAATCTGGGCTACTTCATCTCACTGACCATGCTGTTCAGCGCGCTGTTCGCCCTGCTGGTGCTGCCGGCGTTCCATCGCCCGGATACGCCTCAGGCCGAACTGGCGGACGGCATCGACGACGCGCAGGCGGAGCCGGTCAATGCGTAAGCGGAGCTGGTCCCTGAGCCAACGACGGCTGTTGTCCGCCTGCCTTCTGCCGCTGGGGTTACTGGCGCTGACGGCGGTGCAGGCAGAGAGCCAACCCCAACTGCGCACCGACGAGTGGCAGGTCATCAGTCTGTACCCGCCGCATGGCGTGTATCAGGCCGATCTGCTGCCACCACTGGTCGCGGCGGTGGAAGGCCTGTGGCAGGTCAAAGACGAGACGGGCGAGCCTCTGCTGCGCACCGTCGACAGTCTGGCCAGCATGAACGTCATCGTCGCCCAGCCGGAGGAAGTACGCTTCCGCCGCATCATCGAAAAAGGCGAACTGACCGCCGACGGCATGCAACGTCTGCAGGCACTGGTGGAAGACCATCCGCTGGTGCAGCGGCGGCTGGTGTCCGCCGACGGTCAGGCCACGCACCTGTGGCTGCGTCTGAAGAAACCGGCCACCGGGCAGGGTCTGCAGCAGCTCACCGCGCAGCTGCAGTCCAGCCTGCGCAGCGCCGGCATTCAGTGCGCCACAGCGGATAACCGCACCGGCCCTCTGGCCGGTCGCTACATGAGCCAGTGGCAATACGAAACGTCCGCCCGCGCCGACGGTGTGGCCGCGTTGCAGGCGCTGGCCACAGCCCAGCAACAGCTCAGTCAGGCGGATGGTGCACCCGATGCAGACCACGGCCGTAATTATTCGGCGCTGAATCTGCTGTCGTATCTGGGCGGCATTCTCGGCGGAGATCTGCTCGACGCCGGTGGCCTGCCGAAAAACAACGCCGCCCTGGCGCAGATGTACATGATGGCCGAGAGCCTGCGCAGCCGCGATCTGCAGGCGCTGGCGCGTCCGGATTTCCGTCAGCTGCAGCTGGTGGTGCTGGGCGCTACCGCCCCGCTCAAGGCCCCACAACTCACCGATTATCAACTGACCCAGACCAGCCTCTGGCAGGCGTCGGCGCGCGATTACCGCGTGCTCGATTGTCGCGCCGGTGCGCTGGCGACGGCGGAGAATCCCTGATGAATTTATTGATGAAAAGCGGCGCGCTGGCGCTGCTCACCCTGGCCAGTCTGCCGGCGTTTGCCGTAGCGGAAAAAAGCGTAAAACCCGAAGCCCTGTTAGAGCAGGTGCGTGACCGTGACGACGGCGAAGACCGCCGTTCGCGCATGATTCTGGAACAGACCATGAGCGACGGATTCGTGCGTGAGCGCGAACTGCTGATGCTGGAAAAGAAATTCGGTGCCGAGCGTAAAGCCGTGCTGTATTTCACCGCCCCGGCAGACACCGCCGGCACCGGTATTCTGATGTTCAGCTACGAAGAAGCCAGCGGCAAAGACGATGATCAGTGGCTGTATTTGCCGGCGCTGCGTCAGTCGCGCCGCATTGCCACCAACTCGAAAGAAGGCCCGTTTCTGGGAACGGATTTTTCCTTTGCCGATATTGAGCGCCTGCGTGTGAACGACTATCTGTACGAAGATCAGGGCACGGTCGAAATGAACGGCCGTACGCTGCAGAAAATCGCCGCGCACACAGGCAATGGTCTGGAAAATCCGCGTACCGGTTACAGCCAGCGCGTGATTTATGTCGATGCCGAACGTCAGCTGATTATGCGCGACGAGTTCTACCGTGAAGGGCGTCATATTAAAACCTTCGAAGTTACCGGCCTGAAAGAAATTG
Source organism: Thalassolituus sp. LLYu03 (assembly GCF_050507655.1). Lineage (GTDB taxonomy): Bacteria > Pseudomonadota > Gammaproteobacteria > Pseudomonadales > Oceanobacteraceae > Venatoribacter. Next base: position 3,825,857 of record NZ_CP191496.1, read on the forward strand.
ATGGCTACTGGACCGTGACCGAAGCCGTGATGACCAATCTGGTGGAAGGTGGATTTACCCGTTTAATCCGCAAAGAAACCGCCTACAACGTCGGTGTGGCCGAGCGCCTGTTTAACGAGCGCACCCTGCGCAGCGGGATTCAGTAATGCAGAAACGGACACTGCTTCTGGCGTGCTGTCTGTTGCCCGGGGCTGTTGCGGCAGCCCCGTCGTTCAGCGGCAAAGGTCACGCGGAAATCCGCCAGCAGACGCGCGCCGGTGACGCCGCTGATGGCGAGGCACTGGGGCAGCGCTACGAAGGCGTGCTCGACAGCCAGATGAACGCCGACCGGATAAAAGCCAACGCCATTGTTCTGGGCCGTTACCGCAGCCAGTACGACGATGCGGAAGGGAATGTACGCGATGAGATGCGCAGCGATGCTGAACTGCGCGAACTCTTTTTCACCTTGTCCGCCGACCGTTTTGAAATTCGCGCAGGTAAACAACAGCAGGCATGGGGCAGGGCGGATTATTTTCGCATCGTTGATGTGTGGAATCCGCTCGACCTGCGCGAATTTCTTTTACCGTATTTCGATAATTATTCCCTCGGCCGTCAGCCGCGCGGCATGCTGATCACCGATTATTTCGGCGACGTGTGGGAGCAGCAGCTGATTGTCGCCCCCGAGCGTAAGCACACGCGACTGGCACCGGCCGGCAGCGATTTCGCCGTCGCTGGCATGCCAGCCTCGTTGCCTGCGGAACACAACGACGGCAGCGGGCTGGATATCGGCTGGCGCGGCAAAATATTCTGGCAGGGCAATGACATTGAGTTATACGCCTTCCACGGTCACCATGCCGATCAGATGCTGACGTTGGAGAATGCCGCACTGGTGCGCGAACAGCCCGTGCGCGACATGCTCGGAACCTCGCTGGCGCGCCCCCTGGGTGACTGGGTGTTGCGCACAGACGTTGCCCACTACCTGAACGAAGGCCGCCAGACGGCAGTTGGCATCGAAGACAGCAGCCGCACGTCGGCGCTGGTGGGCTTTGACCGGGTTGCCAACGAATGGACCTGGAATCTGCAGCTGGCCAGCAGTCACTGGTACGACTCAGAAAGCGGTCATGATGATGTCTGGGAATCGTCGGCGGCGGTGGAAAAAAACTGGAGCCGTTACCGCGTCAGCACAGGCCTTCTGTGGCTGGTGAACTGGGTGAATGACAGCAGTCAGTTATGGCGCGCAACCGTGAGCTATGAATGTCTGCCGCAGTGGAAAGTAACCCTCGCCGGGGTCGCCTTCGACGGCAAAGACAGCACCCAGTTCGGCCAGTTCGACGATCAGGACCGCGTGATGCTGACCCTGAGGCGCGATTTCTCATTGTGAGGACGGTTATAAAAGACGCCCATAAAAAAAGAGCCGTTCAGGCTCTTTTTTTATGGCGCGCGGATATCAGGACACGCTGGCCGCCAGCGACTCGAGCAGAATCGACTGGGCTTTTACCGTCGGTTCGTCGTCGGCCGGGGTGGCGCGCACATAAGTGCCGTCCGGTTGCAGATCCCACGCCTGACAATTGTCGAGCATGTACACTTCCAGTTCGCTTTTCATGCGCTCTTTCAGTTTGCTGTTTTCAATCGGAAACGCCGTTTCCACCCGGTTCAGCAGGTTACGCTCCATCAGGTCGGCTGAGGCTGCATAAATTTCGTCTTTGCCCGTGTTGTAGAAATAAAACACACGGGAATGTTCGAGGAAGCGGCCAATAATGGAGCGCACGCGGATATTGTCAGAAACCCCCGGCATACCCGGACGCAGACAGCACATGCCGCGCACAATCAGGTCGACTTTTACGCCGGCCTGCGAGGCTTTGTACAGCGCACGGATCACTTTCGGCTCGGTCAGACCGTTGGTCTTCAGACGGATCAGGGCTTCCTTACCGGCTTCGGCGTTCATGCGTTCGCGGTCGATCAGTTCAATCAGCTTCTTATGCAGGGTAAACGGTGCATGGAAAATCTTTTTAATGCGCAGCGCTTCGCCCATTCCGGTTAATTGCTGGAACACTTTATGAACGTCTTCACCGATGGAATCATCCGACGTCAGGAAACTGTAGTCGGTGTACACGCGGGCGTTACCAGCGTGGTAGTTACCTGTGCCCAAATGCACGTAGCGTTTGTACTTGTCGCCTTCCTTGCGCACGATCAGCATCATTTTTGAGTGGGTTTTATAGCCCACCACGCCGTACACCACCACGGCGCCTGCTTCCTGCAGACGGTTGGCGAGGTACAGGTTCTCTTCTTCGTCGAAACGCGCGCGCAGCTCGATCACCACGGTCACTTCTTTACCGCTGCGCGCCGCATCCACCAGAGCGTTCACGATTTCGGATTTGGCACCGGTGCGGTACAGGGTTTGTTTAATAGCGCGCACGTTCGGGTCTTTGGCGGCTTCACGCAGCAGGTCGACCACCGGCGTAAAGGACTCGAACGGATGTAGCAGCAGGGTATCTTTGTCGCGGATCGACTCGAAAATGCTTTTCTTGAAATTGATGTGTTTCGGCAGACCCGGAGTAAACGGCGTGTATTGCAGGTCCGGGCGGTTAATCTGACCCACGACTTCCATCATGCGGCCGAGGTTCACCGGACCGTTCACTTTGTACAGGTCATTATTCTGCAGACCGAATTTTTTCAGCAGAAACTGCGCGAGTTCTTCCGGGCAGTTGTCGGCCACTTCCAGACGCATTTCTTCGCCGAAATTACGCGAGTGCAGTTCGTCTTCCAGCGCGCTGGCGAGGTCGGCGGTGTCTTCGTGGTCGATCTCAAGGTCGGCGTTACGGGTCACACGGAACTGATAACAGCCTTTTACCGTCATGCCCGGGAACAGGTCGTCGGCAAATTCGTGAATCATGGACGACAGGAATACGAAATTGTCGCCGCCTTTTTTGCACAGCTCATCCGGGAAACGGATGATGCGCGGCAATGAGCGTGGCGCCGGAATAATCGCCAGACCGGTTTCGCGGCCGAAGGCGTCTTTGCCTTCCAGTGCCACGATAAAGTTCAGCGATTTATTCACCAGACGCGGGAATGGGTGAGATGGGTCGAGACCGATTGGGCTGACCAGCGGCTGAATGCTGTCTTCAAAATAAGCGCGCACCCAGGCGCGCTGATCTTCGGTCCAGTCGGCACGGCGCAGGAAATTAATATTTTCTTTCGCCAGCGCCGGCAGAATGGTGTCGTTCAGGATCGTGTACTGACGCTCAACGGTGGCGCTGCACAGGCTGTGAATGGCGCTCAGCACCTGCTGCGGGTGCATACCATCGGCACCGGCCTGTTCGCGGGCATAGGCCAGCTGGCGGGTCAGGTTGGCGACGCGGACTTCGTAAAACTCATCAAGGTTTTTACTGAAAATACACAGGAAAAACAGACGATCGAGCAGCGGATGATTTTCATCCAGCGCCTGCTCCAGCACCCGGATATTAAACTGCAGGTGCGACAGCTCGCGGTTGATGTAGTACTCGCTGCTGTTGATGTCGATGACTTTTTCCTGAGCGACCACGTCGTTCATACCAGATCCTTTCACGTCTCTTAACCGTTAATCCATTCCGCGTATTGTTTCGCGTAATAGGTCAGAATGCCGTCGGCGCCTGCGCGCTTGATGCACAGCAGGGATTCCGCCATCACGGCGTTGTCGTCCAGCCAGCCATTCAGGGCGGCGGCTTTATGCATCGCGTATTCGCCGCTTACCTGATAGACAAAGGTTGGCACCTGAAATTCGTCTTTCACCCGGCGCACGATATCCAGATACGGCATGCCCGGTTTTACCATCACCATGTCGGCGCCTTCGGCCAGATCGAGCGCAACTTCGTGCAGGGCTTCGTTGGTATTGGCCGGGTCCATCTGGTAGGTCTTTTTATCGGCTTTGCCGAGGTTGGCGGCTGAGCCTACGGCGTCACGGAACGGGCCGTAATACGCCGATGCATACTTGGCGGAGTACGCCATGATGCGGGTGTTCACAAAACTTTCTTCTTCCAGCGCCGCGCGGATATCGCCGATGCGGCCGTCCATCATGTCCGAAGGAGCGACGATGTCGGCGCCGGCTTCGGCGTGGGACAGCGCCTGTTGCACCAGGGTGTCCACGGTGCGGTCGTTCATCACATAACCTTCCTGATCAATGATGCCGTCCTGACCGTGGGTGGTGAACGGGTCCAGTGCCACGTCGGTGATCACGCCCATTTCCGGCACCGCGTCTTTGATGGCGCGCACGGCGCGCTGCGCCAGACCGTTCGGGTTAAAGGCTTCTTCCGCCATTTCCGATTTGGCGCTGGCCGGCGTTACCGGAAACAGGGCCATGGCCGGAATGCCGAGGCTGAACAGGTGTTTGGCTTCTTTCACCAGCAGGTCGATCGACAGACGGTCGATGCCCGGCATGGATTTAATGGCTTCACGCTCCTGGTGACCTTCCAGCACAAACACCGGATAAATCAGGCTGTCGGTGGTCAGCTGAGTCTCGCGCATCAGTCGGCGGGAAAAGTCGTCACGGCGCATACGGCGCAGTCGGGTTTCCGGGAAAAAGCGCTGAGAATCGCTGAAAGCCATTGGGAATCTCCTGATCGGGAAGGCAAAAGAAAAGTATGACGATTGTAGCCGAAGCGGCGCTGATATAGCGCAACTTTATAGTGCTGCCGCGCCGTAACCGCGCCTGCGCAAGGATACGTCATGAGGCCTTGCGGCCTTGTCGCATCCGGGGTTCCGCTGTGCTGGGGGCCAGCATGAAACTCTGTGTTCGCCCGATACGTTCGCCAACGCCGGGCATCGGCGGTCTTTTCCTACCCGGCGCCTATTGTGCCCGCGGAATATGAAACTTTTGTGAGGTGGTGGCAGAAAAGCCCTCTTTGGCTGCAAAAATGCCGGGCAAAGTTGGCGTTCAATAACCTGCATGGCGCGCCGGAGCCTTTGTTACTGTGCCGCGTCTTCTCACCGGACACCTTTCGTCATTGCCTTAAAAGAACAAAAGCAGGAGCTCAGATGACGGTCAGCAAACACTCAGTGCAGTCGGGCGATGTTCGCCTGAATGTGATTACCCGCGGCGACCCGGCCAACACGCCGATGGTGCTGGTTCATGGCTATCCCGATAACCACAGCGTGTGGGATGAGGTCGGCAGCCGTCTGGCACAAACCTATTACGTGATCGCCTACGACGTGCGCGGAGCCGGGCAGTCGGATATTCCGCCGCGCATCCGCGACTACCGCCTGCCGCAACTGTCGGAAGACCTGAAAGCCGTGGTCGACGCCCTGATTCCCGGCCGCCGTTTTCATCTGGCAGCCCACGACTGGGGTTCAATTCAGAGCTGGGAGTCGGTGACCACCGAACGTCTGCAAGGCCGCATTCTGTCGTACTCCAGCGTGTCGGGCCCGTGCCTCGACCACATGGGGTTCTGGATGCGCGACCATCTGTTTTCGACCTCGCCGGGCAAGGTGATCAAAGCCCTGCGTCAGCTGTTGAGCAGCTGGTACATCGTCTTCTTTCAGATTCCTGTGCTGGCACCGCTGCTGTGGCGGGTGGCCATTGCCGCCCTGTGGCCGACCTTTCTGCGTCTGCGTGAGGGCGTGAAAGAACCCGAAGCGAACCCGACTCAGGCCAACGACGGTGTGTACGGTGTGCGTCTGTATCGCGCCAATTTCATCGGCAAGATGGCACGCCCGGAACAACGCTACGCCCATTGTCCGGTGCAGCTGATCGTGCCGACCGGCGACAACTACGTGGGCACCCAGTTGTTCAGTGGTTTAAGCCAGTGGGTTGAGCATCTGTATCAGCGCGACATCGACGCCACGCACTGGGTGCTGCTGACGCACGCCGAACAGATGAGCGACTGGATCGGCAGTTTTGCCAGCGCCGTTGAACACAATCAGGAAAGCGACGACATGCGCGCCTCGCGTGTTTCGCCGCCGACCGACACCCCTTTATGCCAACAGCCTGTGCAGGCCTGAGAGTAAGCCATGACCAACTCCTGTCAGACACCGGGCGGACGCCATCAGCTGAAAGCCCGCAAAGTCCGTTTTGATCTCGACCAGACGCCGCTGCACTGGATTCCCGGTGACGCGCTGGCGTCGTATATGACCAACGCCATTCACCTGCTGCTGCCGGAAGGCGAACTGTGGTTCTGCCGCGTGTACAACAAAGCCGCGCCGCTGGTGACCGACGCCGGCCTGCGCGACGACGTTGACGGTTTTATCCGTCAGGAAGCCGTGCACTCACGCGTTCACACCAGCGCGCAGAGTTACCTCAACCGTCACGACATCGACTGCGAGCCGTATCTGGCGCGCGTGCGCTTTCTGTTCAAAACCCTGCTGGGCGAGGCGCCGTTCGGCATGAAATTTCTGCAGTTCAAAGCGCTGGAACGTTCGTGGCTGGTGACCCGTGTCGGCATCATCGGCGCGGTTGAACATTTCACCGGTATCCTCGGCCAGTGGGCGATGGACAATACCAGCTGGAACAAAGCCGACCCGGTGATGGCGGACTTATTCAAATGGCATCTGGCTGAAGAGGTAGAGCACCGCACTGTGGCGTTCGATCTGCACCGGCATCTGTGCAAAACCCGTCTCGGCTTTTATGTCAGCCGCCAGCTGCTGATGGCGTTTGTGTTTCCGCTGTTTATTTATTTTGTTTTTTCCGGCACGCGCTTTCTGGCGGCGCAGGACAAAGACCCTGAGGTGCGTAAAATCGGCCGCTTCGGTTTCCTGCGCATGACCCGCCGCATGGAACGCTGTGGCAAAGCCACCGACCACGTACCGGCATTCAGCTTTCTGGTAAAAGCCACGCTGCGCTGGTTGTCGCCGTCGTTCCACCCGATTACCGAAGGGGATACCCGCCAGGCGCTGGATTACATCGCCCGCTCGCCGGCGGCACAGCGTGCACTGGCCGAAGCCAGCTGACACGACAAGGAAAACACGGAAAAAACCGCACCGTTTGACGACCTCCCTCCCTGTGTGAACAATGCGTGCAGGCCTGAATTCAGGCCTGCACGCTTTTGTTATCGGCCGTGAGCAGAAGCATCAGCCGACGATAACGATAAAAATATTCAGAGACGATTTCCCATGACACTGCAAACCGATGGCTTCAGTAAAACCGAGCTGACGCTGGCGATGAATTTTCTCGACCAGATTCCGTTTAATAAACTGCTTGGCCTCAAGCCGAAACTGCTGACCGATACCCGCTGCGAATTCAGTATGAACATGCGCGACGATCTGGTGGGCAACTGGCTGCAGGGCATTCTGCATGGCGGGGCTATTTCCACCGCGCTGGACGTTACCGGTGGTGCGATGGCCTTAATCGCGACCTGGCAGCGCATGCACAAAAATGAAATTCCGAAAAACGAACGGCCACAGAAACTGGCGAAACTCGGCACCATCGATATGCGCGTCGATTTTCTGCATCCGGGCAAAGGCAAGGAATTTACCGCCAGCGCCACCCTGCTTCGTATCGGCAACAAAGTGGCGGTTACGCGCATGGAATTTCACAACGAAGAAGGGTTGTTAATTGCGGTGGGCACGGGCACTTATTTGTGTGGCTGAGCCCAGATCAATCGGCCGTTAACCCCTGAGACGTGAGCGTCAGCCGTGGCGGACGCTCAGTTCGGTCTGCTGAATTTCTACGCCCCTGACCATGCACAACGCCGGCACCAGCAACAGGCTGATTATGGTGGCGAATATCACCCCAAAGCCCAGCGATACCGCCATCGGAATCAGCAGTTGCGCCTGCACGCTGGTTTCGCTGATCAGGGGCAAAACCCCGGCAAAGGTGGTCAGTGAGGTCAGTAAAATCGGCCGGAAACGGCTGTCGCCGGCGGCGAGAATGGCGTCGGTCAGTGATTTTCCCTGTGCCCGGTAACCATTAATGCCGTCGAGCAGCACCAGATTATCGTTCACCACCACGCCGCTGACCGCCACCATGCCAACATACGACCAGAGCGTCAGATCCAGCCCCAGTAACAAATGCCCGGCCACCGAGCCGAGTAAACCGAAGGGTATGGCGAACAACACAATCAGTGGCTGGCTGTAGGACGCAAACAGCACGGCCATCAGCAGGTACATCACCAGAATGGCGAGCAGATAATAGTGCGCCAGCGTATCGAGAAAAAACTGCACCGCCCGCTGATAACCACCCACGTCCCAGTGCACACCGGGCAGGTCGGCCAGCATCTGATCCAGCGCGCCGGACGCCAGTATCTGTTTTATCTGTTCCGCATTGTTGCGCGTGGCATCGACGTAGGCCGACACCATCACCACCGGGGTGCGCATAAAATGGCGGATATACGGATTCACGCTGGTGACTGACAGAGCCGCGATATTTTTTAAGGCCACGGTATCGCCCGCTGCCGGTCCGTAGCTGATGGGCAGATTGTCCAGATACCAGGCCGAGCTGCGCTCGTGATCGTTCAGGCGCGTGCGTACTTCCACTTCATCGTCGTGATCAAAAAAGCGATAAACCCGCTGACCATAAAACGCCTGATTCACCTGCGCCATCACTTCGTCACGGCGGATGCCGGCCTGCACGGCCTGCGGTTTGAGTTGCAGATTCAGCTGCAGGGCATTGTTGTCCGGTTGCCGCTGCAGACTGTAAATGCCGGAAAATCCCTGCAGATAATCACTCAGGCGCTGTGCCGCCAGATTGAGCTGTTGCTGATCCTGGCCTGAAAATTCAATCTGAATATCCGCTTTGGTCGGGTTAACCGAGGCGCTGTATTCGACATTGTCGACGCCGGTGATGTCACCCACTTCGGCGCGCCATAGGCGGATAACATCGTGACCGCTGAAATTCCGTTGCGCCGCCGGAGGCAGCGCCAGACGGATCTGACCGGTGTGCTCGGCGCTGTTGACCACCTTCTGATCCGAGGGCAGCAGGTTGGGGCCCACCACCTGATAACGGTGCAGCAGCATCGGGCCGTACGAGGCCAGATTCTGTTGTTCGACCCGCAGCGCCGCCTCGTTTAACTGGTGCAGCGCCCGCTCCGTTACGGCTCTCGGCGAGCCCTGCGGGAAGGTCACGGTTGCCACCACCTCATCACCTTCAATCGTTGAAAATAATGCCGAATGAATCCAGCCCTGGCGAATGAGTAATAACGACAATAAAAACGTCGCCAGAAACAGGGCGATCACCGGCCAGGGGTTCGCCAGTGTTAAACGCAGCAGGGGCAGATAAATGCGCTGCAGCGTTGCCTGCAACAGGCGGCTGAACACCCGCTGTGCTTTGCTGGATTTTTTAACGGTGCGGCCATGGCTCAGGTGCGCGGGCAGAATACACAACGACTCAAACAGCGAAAATAACAGGGTAGTTATCACGACAATGGGCACGGCTTTAATCAGCATGCCCTCGGGCCCTGGCAGAAACAGCAGGGGTAAAAACGCGGTGATGGTGGTAATCACGGAAAACAGCACAGGGCGGTATACGTCGAGGGTGCCGGCGAGGGCGGCTTTCTGGCCGTCAAGGCCGGATTCCTGACGGGAGTGAATAGCCTCACCCACCACCACAGCGTCGTCGACAACAATGCCCAGCACCAGAATAAAGGCGAATAACGAAATAAAATTCACTGAGGTATTGGTGGCCGGCAATATCAGCAGCGTACCGACAAACGACACCAGAATGCCGCAGCTTACCCAGAACGACAGCTGGGTGTTTAAAAATAACAACAGCACAATAAACAACAGCAACAGACCGCTGGCCGCGTTATTCAGCAGCAGGTTCAGGCGCTCGCTGAAATTCACCGCTTCATCCTGCCAGAGTGTTACAGCGGTTCCGGCGGCTGGCTGGTGACGGTTCAGTACTGTCTGTACGGCGGCGGAAATGGCGGTAATGTCTTCGGCGCCTGTGCGGTAGATGTCGATGGCCAGTGCCGGCTTGCCGTCGAGCCAGGCCATAGGCGCCGCCTGATGCCGGGTGTCCTGAATGCGGGCAACATCACCGGTCAGCAAGCCTGTGTTGACGCCGTACTGGTGTAGTGGCAAACGTGCGAAATCACCGGCGCGGTTCAGTGACTGTTCGCTGCTGATCAGCACATTGCCGTCGCTGGTCTGCAACAGACCACCGGCCGCTGAGGCTGTCTGGCGGCGTAAATCCTGTGCAATCTGATTGAGGTTAAGCGGGTACTTTTCGAGATCACTCAGCGAAAATAAAATGCGGATTTCCGGCTTTTCCCGGTCCTGCAGGTCCACGCTGCTGATGCTGGTCTGGCTCAGCAGTTCACTGCGCAGTTGCTGTGCTTCGCTGATTAAATCTGAGCTGTCGACGTGGCCACTGATAATCAACCGTACCGCCCGGTTACGTACATTCAACAGCTGAATATCCGGCGTTTCTGCCTGCGCCGGCAGCAGGCCAGGGTCTGCCAGCCGGCTGCGGATATCGGCCACCACGGCATTGGCATCAGCACCCTCGCTGATGTCCAGCGTTACCGAACACAGCCCGGGATAGGACCAGCTGATCAGCTCCTCGGTCTGACCGATATTGTGAATGGCATTTTCCAGTGGCGTGCAGACAAACTGTTCAACGTTTTCTGCTGAGGCACCGGCAAACTGCGTCTGAATGCTGATGCGGTCGAGGGCGACGTTGGGAATTAATTCCTGCTGCAGGCGCGGGATGCTGGTAAAGCCCAACACCAGAATACAGAGCATGGCCAGATTGGCCGCCACCCTGTGCTGAATAAACCAGCGAATAACAGAGGTCATAACGAAAATTCCGGATAATTATTCACTGATGTTGGCCAGAGCAGGGTTGCGATTACCGGTCGGGCCTGCCGGTATTTCCCGGCCGGTTTCTGCGGTAGCGTTTTGAGGCGTTTCAGCGGCAATTGCCTGGCTCGCGTCTGCCAGCAAAACAGGCGTAACCGCGCGCCCCGGCAAAAGCGAGCGACGGCTGCTGTTCACCACAAGCGTGCCAGACGGTAACGCATTGCGCAGATACAGAGTGTCTGCCGTGCCATAAACAATGTCGGCGGCCACGCTCTGTATTGTTTGCGCTTCATCGATCAGCAGCACACGGTTATCCGCCTGTAAGGCCGCTCTGGGAATGGCAATAACCTGTGGCAATACAGGCGTCAGAATGTCTGCTTCAACATAAGTGCCGGGCAGCAGAGTTTCGTCATCGGTGCCGTAATCCGGCCGGGCGATCAGCACTATCTGCTGGAAGTTTGCGCGTTGCGCTTCACTGCGCACTATGTGGGCGTTGATTGTGCGTTGGTCGCTGGTGTTATGGTCACCAGTGCTATGGCTGCTGTACAGCCTGACCGTAAGCGCGTAGGGCGCATTCGGTAGCTGCAATAAACGCGCTTCGTCATCACTGATGGTTAACGGAATTTCCTGCCAGTTCTGATCCTGCACAGAGGCCAGTATCTGGCCGGCCAACAGGTCCTGCCCGGGTTGTACCCGCACCTGCGATAACCGCCCTGTAACCGGCGCGAGGATGTGCGTATCCTGCAATTGCTGGCGGGCGTAATTCAGGGCCGCGCGGGCCGCGTCGGCCTGACTGGTGGCCATGCGTAATTGCGGAATAAATCGGGCGAAATCGTTATCGGCTGCCTGCTGCTGAGCCACGTTTGCCTGTGCCTGTACTTCTGCCAGCTGCAATAAGCGGCTGTCGAGTTCGGCCTGTTTACGGCTGACCTCCAGCTCATAAACCTGTGCGTCCAATTGCAACAATAATTCGCCGGCATTAACCGTGCCGCCACTGACCAGACGGTCGCTCATAAATACAACGCGTCCCTGCACCCGGTTGCTGAGCTGATATTCGCGGGTCATTTGTACCTGGCCGTGACTGCGCAACGGAATCTGCGTGTCTTCGGGCATGACAGCCACCACCGGTACCGAAGGCGGTGCGGGTTGCTGCGGGTTGGCGGTCGGTTGGGGGGCGAACACAATCAGGCCCGTGGCGAGCAGCAGAAACACAGCAACAAGCAAGCCCCAGTAAATACCGCGCTTAAACGGAGACTGCCGGACAGGTGAAAACAATTCAGTCATGGCAGAGCGCCTTCTGTTGGTCAGTGTCTGTGAGTGGTTCAGGGATTGCTTCTGGGCGTTCACTTTCTTCCGGTGCAGGTAATGACTGCGAGGCAAATGCCATTTTTTCTAACCCCTGTGCCCAGCTGTGCAGACACAGCGACTGGCGGCGCTGTGCATCCGCTAATGACGGGTGAAATTTAAGCGACAGAATCAGCTGACCATTGCATTCGGTAATGCCGGTAGCAATCGGGTAATTGGCACTGCCGGCCCCGCAGACGCCCAGCAATAACGACGGATGGTCAGGCAGCGAACAATCACCGAGGTAACTGAACGAGCCCAGATAAAATTGCCGGCGGCTGATGCGTTGGTACAGGAAACGTACGCCAGTCTTGCCGACAAAGCGCCCGATGTGCGCCATTTTCCACAGCCACCAGTGCTCCTGTGCCATGAGCTTTTGTTTCACCCGTGCGTGAATATCCTGAGCACTGCTGCCGGCATTTAATGCCAGATAAAACCCGGACGAGCGGTTGCCGTTATGGGTTGCAGGATCTGAGCCGCGCACATTCACCGGATAAAACCACCAGGCCTGACTGCCGTCCTGCAGACAATGCTGAAATACCGCTTTATTGAGCGCGGCCAGTGTCAGACTGGCACAGGATACGCCATGCATTCTGGCCTGCTGTTTCAGCGCGTAAAGCGTGTTGTGGCTGAGCACACGGAAGCCGGGTTCGGCGGCGGTTATGTCCGTCGGAAGCGGTTCCGCAGCGGACGCGGCCAGCCGCCAGTGCACCTGTTTTTCCGTACGGTCTTTCGGCGCTTTGCGCACCTTGCGCCATACAGACCAGAAGCCGGGTTCTTTTCCTTCGCGGCACAAGGGCGGTGTTTCTGGTGCGTAGCCCAGCGCCTGTTTCATGACAGCGATCATACTGATGCCGTCCAGATCGCGGTGGCGGAAATCCTGCCATTCGGTGTGCTGTGTCTGCGGATTGTGCAAAAAGCCGTGAATACGGTCAGACACACCCATGTCTTCGCGCACTTCGTACCACTGGGCAATATAGTCGGTACGCTGGCGGGCTCTGTTCTCATGGCGCTTTTTATTCTGATAGCGCTTTTTATTCTGATAGCGCTTTTTATTTTGGCGGATAGTGAGCATGGCAGGCCTGATCATAAGCGGCATATTTCCGGATATTGCAGACGCGCAAGATCCAGCGACGCTGTATTTTCCGGATGGTAGGTGGCAATAAAGTGGCGGCTGTGCAGGGCGTGTCCCGGGTATTGTCGGGCAACGTTCAGTAAGGGGTCGCGCCGGTCAAAACCACAGGCAATAGCCTGCACGCCGCTGTCATTTAACGCGTGGCGTATGGTGCGCAGCAGCCTTGCAAAACGCCGTGGCTGATTGTCCTTTACCAGTACGCAGTGAAGGGCCAGATACGAACTCACGCTGTTCACCGCCGGTAACGGTAAATGCCCCGTCAGCCGGGTGATGCCGTTTACCAGTGGCCGCAACAAACGCAGGCTGCGCGAATATCCGGTGACGCGGGTTTGTTTAAACCCTTTCTGATCCCACAGCGCAGCGATGCCGGTAATGACACCGTGTTCACGCAGAATAAAAAAATCCCGCAGGGCTAAATGACGGTAGTAGGGGTCCTCCGTGCCAATGCGGGAAAAATCGTAATAAGGAAAAAACTGCTTTTGTCCGGCCTGTTGTATAAAAAAGGCCTGCATATCGGCCACGTCGGCTGCTGTTGCCCGGCGCACGGCAGAGCAGGGGTGGCGTTCGCGGCGGCGTAAACTGATCAGCCAGGTCGTGAAATGCCCGGCCGGAATATACTGCGGCAGAATACTGCGGCCGCTGCCGACGGTGGCCAGCGACGCTTCGTTTTCGTCGAGAATAACCGTCTGCATCCAGTCGTTGTGCATGCGCTCACGGTAGCGGCCAAATAAACGGAACAGGGTACGCCCGCCCTGATGGTCGGGATGAATACGCAGGTCGCTGCCATAGCGCACCTGTTCAGGCTGGCCGTTAATAAATACGCGCCGTTTACCAATACTGAAAGTACCGATAATGCCATCACCGGCTTTATCCATAACCCAGATTTCCGGTTCTTCGGTACTGATAGCGGCGGCGTGAAAATAATCCGGCGCACGTTCAAAGGTCAGTCTTATGCTGCCCTGCTGCGCCGTTGCCGCCAGCAATTTCAGCAGGGCCGGAGAGTCCTCTGGCCTTGCTTCACGGATGGCATAGGCGCTCATGCGCTGACACCTGTTTGTTCAACCGCAGCCGCTGTTTCAATCGGGCTGACGGTTTGAGCTGATCTTGCTGTTGTGCATTCCTCGCTCTCTGGCAACAAGGGGCCTGCCTGCGGGCAGAGCAGCAAAGGCTCTATTTTAATATTACCGGCCACCGCTCCCGCCTCGGTACGAAGCCGCGTATAAAGTCCGACCGCGTCTTTACTGAGAATGGCCTGCGCCGGCGCCAGCTGCCCCAGTTCGCGCGCCAGCTGATAATGGAAATGTTCGCTGAGTTTTACTTCAAGGCGCTGCGCTATTTCTTCTGTCAGCGACGCATCACCATCCGCCAATAAAGCGTAGCAACCGGATTCTTTATCATGACGACCGCCAGGAACTGCCAGTAGGGATACCGGCTGTACGGGGTACTCAACCGCCAGTTGCTGCAGAATATCCAGCGCCGTTTCCGGTGCCATTTTTTCACCAACCATGTCGGTGCCGGACAGGCGGCTGATAAAGCGCAGCGTCGGACACTGGTGAATAAAGCCTTCCACGACTAACTGGTCTTTGGTGCGGTAACGCAGCAGGCCATTGGCGCTGCTGATAACCGGGCAAACGCGCATGCCGGGTGTTAATTCCCAGCTGAACAACAGCTCACCGCTGTCCAGATTTTCGAATTCGTAAAAATGGCTGTTCAGCGCCAGCGTGCAGGCTCCCTCAAACGGAAAGGTCACGACCCCTTCGGTTGCCCACAGGCCTTTTCCCTGAAATTGCGCGTGGCGGAATAACTGCTGCAGCTGCTGCGCCCAGGGCGCAGAGGTTGACGTATCCCAGGCGCTGATCAGCGCTAATTGCGGCCATAATTGCCGGGTAATATCCGCATTCAGTTGACCGTTCCATTGACGTAAAATCGCGGCAGCGGCTTTTTGTTTTGGCGCAGGTAAATAATTCAGCGCTTCGTATTCCGTGCCCCAGTCACCGGCCCAGCGGCCGCTGTCGAGAACGGCGGCCACTTCACGGCGCTTGTCACTTAATTGCTGCAACAGACTTAAGGTAAAGGTTGGGCTCCACACCGACATCAGCGTCAGATCACGGCAGGCACACAGATAGCAAAGAGTAGCGAACAACGACAGTTCGGATGTCGGTGCCAGTGACACCTGCTGCGGTACGGCCATGGTGCCGCTCATGAATAAGCGCTTCCACCAGGGCAGCAACTGCAGATCGTCATTCACACTGCCAGCGACGGATCTCAGCTCCTGTGGCACCCAGGACAGCGACCAGTAATGACGGCCGCGACGAATGCCGGGAAAGCGCTGATACAGATCGGCCATCCACGGTGTGATCGCCTGATCCAGTTCCTGCAGAAACGACGGCGTATACGGAATCCATTTAATGCGCGAGGTTGAGCCACTGGTCGGCTGGTAACGTTCACACAGGTCGCTGCTCAGAACAGGGCCGCCGCTGCTGCGCTGGCGGGCGATCAGATCCTGCCAGTCTTCGTAGTCGCTGATGGCTATGCGCTGGCGGAATTCAGTCAGGCCGGTCGCCGACGTCAGGCCGTTGCGGTAACCGCTGTCCGACCCGGAAACCGTCTGCATAATCTGGCGGAAGCGATGTTCCTGTGCGGCCTGTAATTGCTTTGCAGACTGCAGAAATTCACGCTTACCTTTCTGTGTCAGGCGGAATGACAAATGATGCAGAAACGAAGTGAATACGCTCATGGTCGGCTCCTGTCAGTGTGCTGCCTGGCTGCGGCGGCTGGTCATTTGCTTGTGGAAAAATCCGAGCAGGGTGCGGGTGCATACTTCGCCGACGCACGGCAATTCCGTACCGCGACGCCAGCCCGGATTGGCATCATCAAAGAAACGGATTTTCGCGTTGGCGTCGCGCATGCTGGCGGTGATGTCGGCCACATCGTCTTTCAGATGTTGTGAGTCATCGCCGAAGTCGAGTACGCGGTTGTCGCGGTCGTAATAATCGGGAAACAGCTTTTCGCAGTACTGATCAACCACCCGCACCAGTCGCTGATTGCGGCTGGCGTAATTCGGATAATGACGTAAGAAATTATTGGCCAGCAGCAGATAGGTTTTGTAGCCCTTGGATATCAGCAGCCAGAACACCCGGGTACCGGGACGGCTGATTTTGAGCTTCAGCATACGCATGGCGAACGCCTGTTGCAGGGCTTTATTGCCCCAGTAATCACTCTCAAGAATGGTATCGCCGCTGAAGACACCAATGGCTTTGCGCTTGCCATAAGCCAGCGGCATTTCGGTCCAGGTACTGAAGCCGACAATGCGGCCGGTCATCTTTTCACGCAGCAAAAAAATGCCGCTTTTCTTGCTCATGTCATGAACAAAGGTATCAAGGTCGGTGTTGGCGTAATAGCGGGAGAATACGCGGTACATATCGCGCAACAGCTTTACCGATACTTCATCAATCGGCAGGAATTTACAGGATAACTGGCTTTTAATATTGCTCATGATTGCCTCTACGTTTTCAGAGTAATACGAACCCCCATCGCACAATGTGCAATGCAGTTTCAGATCAGTTTTCATTGGGCAATACGAGGCCGTAACCGATATTCACGTCGTAAGTGAATAACGATCATGCAAGTCATTAAAACGCAGCGAATTAACCTGTTAAGGAAGACCACGCACGGTTTTAATAGCGCTCATATCGCCTCTGCGGTCAGGACAACAATGACCTGAGCAGACTGACGTGTTCAGCTATTCGTAGGCAGTGGGCTTGGCAGATGAAGTCATAGGTCACCGTGAGAGTTTGTAGTGATGAATGCCGCCTTTCTGGCGGTCTGTTTATTGTTCCCATTTCTGCGAATGGTGTTCGTAGACTTAACGCTTCTACGCCGGCCTGTCATCAAAAGAACAGGCTCATGGGCGGCGGATTGAACCACACAGGGGCGGGTGTCATTACCGCAATTTATGCCACGGAAAACCCTTGGCACGAATTGCCCTTTAAAAACGACGAATAAACCAGTCTTTCGGTACGAACGTTTTGTCTATTCGGAAAAGTTGACGGCGAGTATTTGTTTTTCTTAGCCATAATTTTTGTTAGCTGATTGAATTGTATTATTTCCATATTATTTTCTGAGTATTTCCTGCCTATTAATAATCGCGTTTTTTCTGGCGTATAAGCGCCACTGTTTTTCGTCGCTTCTGCCTTTTTATTTTTTGTGTTGATGCGCGCTGTGATTTATCCGGCAGCTGGATTTTTATCATGCTTTATCATTGGAAATATCGGGCCGTCTGGTATTGGTATAACGAAGCAGGTGCCAGTGTATTGATCGCCCGATAATTGCCCGCTGCCGGTGGATACATTCGCAGGCCGTCGATTTCAGAATCACGGCCCTGACATGTGTGCTGTCTGACGTCCTTTGTGCTGTGTGAGCCCCTTCGTGTTACCTTGGCCGCTTAATCTTGCCGCAGCCTCTCGGGAATCATTGGTTGCATCAACGGCAAGGCCGCAGAGCGAAGAAGTAAGGAGCAGTATGCGGGTCGACAAGAAAACCCGGCTGGCCGGCAGAATCTTCAGCCTGGTCTGCACGCTGGTCAGTGTGCAGATGCTGATGGAGGGCGGCTACCATTACACGTCGATGGGGCATGGCTATCAGGTCAGCGCCGCCAGTGAACCCATCCGATTTATGCTGGCACTGGGCTGGTTTGTGCTGCTGGCGGGTGCCGGTACCTATTTCGGATTCATTGCCCGCAGCAAAGAGTAAACACTGCGGTTTCATCAGGCAGCGCTTGTCGTCTTAAAGTGACGACGTTAATTACCCAGGATGAGAGGGCTCACCATGCAAGCCAGAATGACAGTGATCACGCTCGGCGTGGACAACCTTGATGCGGCGCTGGCGTTTTACCGCGACGGTCTGGGCTTTGCCACCGCCGGTATAATCGGCAAAGAGTTTGAACACGGTGCCGTGGTGTTTATCGATATGCAGCCGGGACTGAAGCTGGCCTTGTGGCCCAGAACCAGTATCGCCCACGATACCGGCCTCCCCCTTTCTGCACGCAGCCCGACCAATATGACGCTGGGTCATAACGTTGGCTCGGTCGGGGAAGTGGATGCGGTGATGAGCAACGCGCAGGACGCTGGTGCTGTGATCGTAAAACCCGCGCACACGACGTTCTGGGGTGGTTATTCAGGCTACTTCCAGGACCCGGACGGACACGTATGGGAAGTGGTGTTTAATCCGCAGTGGGTGGCGTAGTGTCCTGTGCTGAATCTGTGTTGCGGCTGTTGTCAGCCGCTACTGATATTTGTTTTCCAGCTTACTGACCACATCCTGAGTGACGCGCAGGCTTTCCAGTAAGTCGAGCAGGTTGTATTCCAGATTCACGTTCAGGTGGGTTTTCTGCCCGCCAAAGAAATCCGGATTTTTCCCCTGAAATTGCAGCCCTAAATTCAGCTGGCCGTCGGGCTGATACTGAATATTCGACTGCAGCTGTTCGTACTGGAAATTCTCCAGTAATTGCATCGCCAGACCGACGGTCTGGTCGCTCTGACCCAGAGCGTCTGAGGTGGCGTTTTTGTAGCGGATCACGCCGCCCGGACTGCGGGCAAACAGCGCGCCACCGGGCACCGACGGACCGGCGCTGCTGATCACGATCGGCAGCACGCCGTCGAGGGTGCCGGTGGCCTGCACTTCGGCGTTGGCTTCCAGCGCCGCGATCTGGGCCAGCTGAATGTGTTCGAGTTCAATGCCAAAGGCGTTGATGTCTTTGCGGGTATCGAAGCGGATCAGCGGCATGTGCACACGACCGCCCAATACATCGGTGTGCACCTCCTGAATTTCCGCCAGCGCGTAGGAGAAGTCGGCCGGAATGCGCGTCTGGCTGCGCGCCAGAATGTCTTTCAGTTCGATGCCGGGGTTGAGGCTGTTGCCGCTGACCTGAGCGTCGATCAGATAATCACCGTTAAACGGGCGACGCACGGCGATAAGGGCATTCCAGCCGTCCATGGCGACTGTGCTGTCGTACACGGCGCTGAGGTTGTCGGCGCGCAGCATCACATCCGGTGTGACCGACAGGCCCTGTTCGCCGGGTTGCCAGTCGACCCAGCCCTGCCCGGAAATGCCGCCGCCCAGCACTTCAACACCGGTCAGCCCGGTCATCTCCGGCAGGTTCAGGCTGCTCCAGTTGAGCGGCATATCGTTCAGGTGCCACTGCAGGCTGCCGGTGCCGGAGGCCAGATCCTGCTGCAGCTGCAGACGCAGTTTCGCCTGATTCAGCGCCGCTTTCAGGCTGAGGTCGGCGATCAGCGACTGTTCGCCGGTCTGCTCATCCAGCACCAGGGTCAGCGGGCCAGTGAGGTGCGCATCGGGCACCGGCCAGCCGTCGAAGCCGGATTTATTGAGTGACAGCGCCAGCTCGCACTGGGCGCGCACGCCGCTGGTCAGATTCTGCGGCAGGCAGCTGATGCGGTTGTCGGCCAGATGCAGATGCGAGCCCGGTGTTTCACGGGTGCCGGCGGTGGTCAGCGTCAGGGGTTTCAGTTCCAGTGTCAGCGGGTCGATGCTCAGACGCTCATCGGCTCGGCTGGCGTTGAGGTTGCCGTGCACATACAGCTGTGGCAGCAACAGCGCACTGACGCGGGGAATGGTCCAGCCCATTTGCGGGCTGACGCCGAACTCGGCGCTGAAGCCGGGAATGCTGCTGATCTGCCAGTCGCCGTTAGGGTCGCTGAGGGCGATCAGTTCGCCGCTGATGTGGCTGTCCTGCAGCGGCAGTCCGAACAGGGCCGAGGCGTCAGCAGTGGTGGTCAGGTCGGTGGGCAATACCAGGCTGATGGCGCTGTCGAGTTGCCAGCTGAGGGCCGGTTTCACGCTGAAACTGGCCAGCGCCGTTTGGGCTGACGACACCGCATTCAGCAGCTCGCCTTCGGCTTCGCACTGGCTCAGTTCGGCGTTGCAGGAGCCCGTCAGTTGCTGTGATGACACCACGGTCAGCGGAAACCCCAGCAGCTGGTCGTCGACGGATACCCGCTGCGGCTGGCCGTCGAGGCGGAACTGCCAGGCGGCATCGGCTGTTGCTTTGGTCAGCGACAGCAGCCAGGCGCCACTGTGCCAGTGAGCGCCTCCGGCCATGGCCTTCGGTTGGGTCGATAAGGTGGTTACGGCGCCGAGTACCGCATCGCGCGGCAGCACGCCCTGATTCGGCAGGCGGATATCAGCTTTCACCAGCAGGTCGCGCAGCGGCTGATCGGCGAGCGCAGCCAGCGCCGGCAGGCGCGCGGTGAGGGCGGCCAGACCAACGCGCTGGTCGAGGGTAATGCGGGTGTCGTGTTCGTCCTGGGCAATGTGGCCATACACCTGCATCAGCAGGCTTTGCTGTTCGGCCAGCATCAGCAGCCAGTCGCCACTCTGTTGCAACTGCAGTTCGGCCTGCCACGGCAGCGGCTGGTTATCGAGGTGCACATCGCCGTGTACACGCCACAGCGCCGGGGTCAGCTCGGCACTGAGTTCGGCCGAAAACGCCGGGTGCTGGAACAGCAGACGCTTCACGGTAACGGCATCCGCCGGCAGGGTCAGCCACTGGGCGAAGGCCGGAATTTCAACCGGCTGATTGAAGCCGGCGCGGGCGTTAGCGGCGGCGTTGCTGGCCGCGGCCACC
The DNA here is from genome assembly GCF_050507655.1 of Thalassolituus sp. LLYu03. Classification (GTDB taxonomy): domain Bacteria; phylum Pseudomonadota; class Gammaproteobacteria; order Pseudomonadales; family Oceanobacteraceae; genus Venatoribacter. Next base: position 3,846,667 of record NZ_CP191496.1, read on the forward strand.
GCCACTTTTCCGGCTGTGTCGGCCGGCATGCTGACCGAAATTTCATCCAGCAGCAGGCTGCGGATGCGCCCCTGCAGCAGTTCGCCCGGACGGAAATGCAGGTCGAGAGCGTGCAGGCGGATGAGGGTACCGTCGGCCAGAGGCAGGGTGAGTTCGTCGAGGGTTAAGCGGGTCCAGCTGAAATGGCTGATCAGCACCCGGGCCGAACCGTCGTCGGCCAGTACGTCCGGCAGCCAGCGGTTAAGGGCGGGTTTGAGCAGAGAAGGCAGGGCGGCAATAACGCCGCCACTGATGATCAGCGACAGGCCGGCAATCAGGCCGGCGCGGCGCAGCAATCCTTTGCTGAAGACCATGATGCGTTATTTCGCCAGGATGGTTTTCACCCCATCCTGAGTGCCCAGCAGCAGCACGTTGGCCGGACGCAGGGCGAACAGGCCGTTGGTGATAACGCCGGTGATCTGATTGATTTTGCTTTCCAGCTCCATGGCGGAGGCGATGCTCAGGTTGTGCACGTCCAGAATGTGGCCGCCGTTGTCGGTCACCACGCTTTCACGCCACACCGGGTCGCCGCCCAGTTTGACGATTTCGCGCGCCACAAACGAACGCGACATCGGAATCACTTCCACCGGCAGCGGGAACGCGCCCAGACGGTCGACCAGTTTGGATTCGTCGGCCACGCAGACGAATTGTTTGGCCACCGCCGCGACGATTTTTTCGCGGGTTAATGCCGCGCCACCGCCCTTGATCATTTCCAGGTGGTGGTTAATTTCGTCGGCGCCGTCGATGTAGAAATCCATGCCGGCCACGCTGTTCAGGTCGTACACAGGAATGCCGTGGTCACGCAGACGCTGAGCCGACGCTTCGGAGCTGGCCACGGCGCCGTCGAACAGATGCTTGTACTGAGCCAGCGCGTCGATAAAGCAGTTGGCGGTGGAGCCGGTGCCGACACCAATGATGCTGTCATCGTCCAGATGCGGGCGGATGTATTCGGCGGCGGCAACGCCAACGGCGCGTTTCAGTTCGTCTTGAGTCATGGGACCAGGCCTGTAGAAAGTCGGGGCTAAAAAGGACGGGTGAATTATAGGGTACCTTGGCCCATTACGGTACGCGCCAGAGCGGTCAGACACGGTAAAAAAGCGCTTCTTTTAAGCGCATTAAGCTGAGGTGCATCCCAGGCGGATGCGCTACAATGCGCAGTCTCCTGTGCCGACCGGCACCGCTTTTTCTGTCTGACCGGAAATCCCCACATGCTGAATGAATACCTGAAGAAGATCCTCGCAGCCCGTGTCTATGATGTTGCCGTTGAGTCACCGCTGCATATTGCTCCGTTTCTGACCGAGCGACTGGGGAACCGAATTTGGGTGAAGCGTGAAGATCAGCAGCCGGTGTACTCGTTCAAACTGCGTGGCGCCTACAACAAAATCGTGCAGCTGACCGAAGAAGAAAAAGCCTGTGGTGTGGTCACCGCCTCGGCCGGTAACCATGCGCAGGGCGTTGCCCTGTCGGCGCAGAAACTGGGTATCAAAGCCACCATCGTCATGCCGCGCACCACGCCCGACATTAAAGTGCGTTCGGTAAAAGCCCGTGGCGCCAAAGTGGTGTTGCAGGGCGATGCCTTCGACGAAGCCTTTGCCTATTCGCAGAAACTGGTGGCGGAAAAAGGCATGACCTACGTGCACCCGTACGACGATCCGGAAGTGATCGCCGGTCAGGGCACCATCGGCATGGAAATCCTGCGTCAACTCAGCGGCCCGGTGGACGCGGTGTTCGTACCGGTCGGTGGTGGCGGTCTGGCGGCCGGTGTGGCGGCGTACATCAAAGCCCTGCGTCCGGAAGTGAAAGTGATCGGCGTTGAAAGCACCGAGTCGGCGTGTCTGGCGGCGGCCATGGCCGATGGCGAGCGCGTGATTCTGTCGCAGGTCGGCATTTTCGCTGACGGCGTGGCCGTGGCTCAGATCGGCAAAAACACCTGGGAAATCTGTAAAGATCACATCGACGAAGTGATCACCTGCACGCCGGATGAAATCTGCGCGGCGATCAAAGACATCTTCGATGACACCCGTGCCGTGTGTGAACCGGCCGGCGCCCTGAGCGTGGCGGGTGTGAAGAAATACATCGAGCGCGAAGGCTGCGCAGACCAGAATCTGGTGGCCATTCTCAGTGGCGCCAACGTGAACTTTGACCGCCTGCGTTACATCTCGGAAGTTGCCGAAATCGGTGAAGGCCGCGAAATCATTCTGGCTGTGACCATTCCGGAACAACCGGGCAGCTTCCAGAGATTCTGCAGCCTGATCGGCAAGCGCCCGATCACCGAATTCAATTACCGCTACGCCGACGACAACCGCGCGCAGATTTACTGCGGCGTGAAAGTCAGTGCCGAACCGGGTGCCCGTCAGCAGCTGCTCGATGAACTGCGTGCGGAAAATTACCCGGTGCTGGATATCACCGACGACGAGATGGCCAAGTACCATATCCGTCATATGGTGGGCGGCCATGCGCCGGGTTCAGTGACCGACGAGCGCGTGTACCGTTTTGAATTTCCGGAACGTCCGGGCGCCCTGCTGAACTTCCTGCGTAAGCTCGGCAAACACTTCAATATTTCGCTGTTCCATTACCGCAACCACGGCGCGGCCTTCGGTCGTGTACTGGTGGGTCTGCAGGTGCCGGAGGAAAAGGCCGGTCAGCTGCACGCCTTCCTGGCCGAGCTGGGCTACGGTTACTGGGACGAGAGCGACAATCTGGCCTACCAGCTGTTTTTGCGCTGAATTCATCACACCTGTCCCGCGGGCACCTTGCACTCGCGGGACGGCTGACGACAATAGCCTGCTCCCGGTGAAGGACACGGACATCGCCGCGCCGGGGGTGGTTTTTTGTCAGTGAATAATAAAAACGAGATTTAACATGCTGTTTATCCTGCGGGCTTTGATCGCCACCGTGCATTTTTTACTGGTTTGCTGCCTGACGCTGGTCGTTTGTGTTGTGCGCCCGTTTCACCGTAATAACACCTGGATGTGTGCCACCTGGATGTCCTGGGTGCTGCCACTGCTGGGCATCCGCTTTAAAGGCCTGAATCAGTCGCCGGTCGGTGATGCGCCGGCGGTGTACATCATCAACCATCAGGACGTGCTGGACGTGTTTATCTGCACCGCCATGCTGCCGAAGAACATCGCCATTCTGGGTAAAACCGAACTGCGCTACATCCCGGTGTTCGGCCTGGCCTTCTGGCTGGCGGGCAACCTGTTCATTAACCGTAAGAACAAAGCCAAAGCCTGGGACACCATGGCGGCCATGGCGCGCATCGTGAAACGCCGCAAGCGCGCTGTGTATATGTTCCCGGAAGGCACCCGCTCCAAAGGTAATGGTCTGCTGCCGTTCAAGAGTGGCGCCTTTGCGCTGGCCATCGAGGCGGGTCTGCCGATTGTGCCGATCGTGTTTTCCAGTAACCACAAGCACATCGACGTGCGCCGCTGGCACGCCGGTGTGTCGTCCGGCCGTTTCCTTGAGCCGGTCAGCACCGAAGGCCTGGGCGAAGACGACGTCAAAGCACTGGCCGAACAGTGCCGCGAGCGGATGCAGCGAGCCCTCGACGAGCTGGACGCTGAGCTGACTGCGCGCTGATTTACACTAGCGGGCTGTCGTCTGATGACAGTGCCGCTATACTCTTTTTCAGTCCATCTTCGTAACGGTGAGGTCTGAAATGCGTGCTGTTTTCTGCGCGTTCCTGCTGATTTTTTTGTCACTGTCTGTACGGGCGGAATGCACCGCGCTGACGGCCAGCGGCAATGCCGAATACCCACCGTATCTGTGGCGTGCCAGCCACAACTCCGACGCCCTCGACGGCGCCATTACCCGGCTGATGACCACCCTTGGCGAACGTATCGGCATTCCGGTGCAGATGCAGTTTGTCGGCCCCTGGGGACGCACGCAGGAAGAAGTCGCCAACGGCAATATCGATCTGATCGCCGGCGCTTTCTACACGCAGGCGCGCAGTGAACGCATGGATTACATCCGTCCGGCGTTTCAGGAAACCCGCTCGGTACTCTGGGTGCGCAACGACAATGTGTTCGCCTACTCGCGGCTTGATGATCTGGTCGGCAAACGCGGCGTGACTGTCATCAACAATTCTTTTGGTCAGGCGTTCGATGAGTTCGCCAAAGCCCATCTCGAAATTCTGCAGGTTGGCGGTCTGGAGCAGGCGCTGCGTATGATCAGCAACGGCCGTGTCGATTATCTGGTGTATGAAGAACAGCCCGGCCTGGCGTACATCGAACGGGCGCGCATCGACAACCTGCAGATGCTGGACGTGCCGGTCAGCAGCGAAGCCCTGTACCTGACCATGTCATGCAAATCCGCCTGCAACACGCCGGCGCTGAAAGAGCGCATCAGCGCCGAGCTTGAGCTGATGCGTCAGGAAGGCCTGATGGATCAGTATCTGGAACTGGCCCGCGGCCAATGGCAGGGCCAGTAGTCAGGCCGCCGCTGGGCCTTATCCGTTCAGCCCGAAACCGGTACGGCGGAACAGGTTCAGAGTGAAGCGTTTGACCATGTTGTTGAACAGGAACCAGACGAACGCATAGCCCCACACGGCCAGCGCCATCCCCCAGCCTATCGGCTCCACAAACCAGCCATACACAGCCGCCAGCGTCCCTACCACCTGCGTCAGCTCGGTGGTGGCGAACAGTTTCATGCTGGGTAATGGCTTATCCCAGAAATGGCCGTCATTGCGGGTCAGGTACAGGGTCATGTGCCCGGCGACCAGCAGCTTGAGGAAAATCAGCGTCTGCACCTGTGCCTCCGGCAGTTGCCACACGCTGCCGGCCAACCAGAACAGGGTGAAGCTGGAGATCACGCCCAGCGCACCGAGCACGCTGGCCAGCGTCAGTACCCGCGGCATATTCCAGCGTACCGGGTTGGCCGCCGGACGGGCGTTGTCGTAGGCGATCATCATGATCGGAAAATCATTCAGCAGCGCCAGCAGCACGATCATCACCGCGGTTACCGGGTAGAAACCGAACACCAGAATGCACAGGGTCATAAACAGCATGACGCGGATGGTTTCGGCGATGCGGAAAATGGCGTAAGCGTTCATGCGCTCGAAAATACAGCGGGCTTCCTGCACGGCGCTGTGGATAACCCCCAGACCGGGTTCGGTCAGTACCAGATCGGCCGCCGCCCGGGCGGCATCGCTGGCGCCGCTGACGGCGATTCCGACATCGGCCTGGCGCAGCGCCGGTGCATCGTTAACGCCATCGCCGGTCATGCCGACCAGATGACCGCCACTCTGCAGGGTCTGCACAATGCGGAATTTATGTTCGGGGAACACCTGGGCGTAACCGTCCTGCGCCATGACGGCGTTTACATCCGGTGCCGTTTTATCGGAGAACACATCCTCGGCCGTGGCGAATGTCTGCCCCAGTCCCAGACGGCCGGCAATCTGGCGGGCAATGGAAATATGATCGCCGGTGACCATTTTCACCCCGACGCCCAGTTGCTGCAGATTACTGATGGTGTCGGCGCTGTCTTCCCGTGGCGGATCGAACAGTGGCAGCAGTCCCAGCATGCGGCCCTTACCTTGCTCATCCCGGCTGGCCACGGCCAGAGCGCGGTAACCGGCGGCGGCCAGGGTTTCGACCTGAGCGGAGGTTTCTGCGCGTACCTCGTCGCTGGCCTGCGCCCAGTTGAGGATGGCCTGCGGCGCGCCTTTGGCAAATTCCAGCGTCTGATCACCGACCCGGGCTTTGGCCTGAGTCAGTTTGTGTACCGGGTCGAAGGGGGTGAAGCTCAGGATATCGGCAGCGGGTGCATTGCCCGCTGTAGTGCCTGCTGAATTGCCCAGGGCAGCAAACACCGCGCTGTCGATGGCGTCGTTGGTTTCCGCCTCCGAGGCGATGGCGGCAGCGGTCAGAATTTCGCTGGCGTCGGTGCATTGCAGCGGCACTGCATCGCCCAAGGTCAGGCGGTTCTGGGTCAGGGTGCCGGTTTTATCCGAGCACAGAACATCCATGCCGGCCAGCTCTTCAATGGCGGCCAGACGCGACACAATGGCACCGCCTTTACTGAGTACCGTGGCGCCGACTGCCAGCGTGACCGACAGCACCGCTGGCAGGGCCACCGGAATAGCGGCCACGGTCAGAATCAGTGCGAACTTCAGCGTTTCCAGTACAGGTTCGTGGCGCAGCCAGCCGGCAATCAGCACCACCGCGACCAGCGTCAGCGTGGCGATGATCAGGGCGTTGCCGATGTTCAGCACCGCCTGCTGGAAGTGCGACAGGTTACCGGCCTTTTCCACCAGCGCGGCGGTTTTGCCGAAATAGGTGTACATGCCGGTGGCTTCAACACGGGCGTTCACTTCGCCGCTGCGCACAATCGAGCCCGAATAAGCGAGCGTGTTCAGGGCTTTGTCCACCGGCAGGGATTCGCCCGTCAGGGCCGACTGATCGACGGATAATTCGGAGCCGCTGAGCAAGGTGGCATCCGCCGGTACGACGTCGCCGGCTTTGATATGAATAAGGTCGCCGGGTACCAGTTCGCGGGCGGCAATGTCCTGCCATTTGCCGTCGCGCAGCACCCGCGCCCGGGTGGCCAGTTTCTGCTTTAACAGCGCGATGGCGTTGTCGGCTTTGTTTTCCTGCCAGAAGGCGACACCGGCGTTGATGATCAGCATCGACAGGATGATAAAAAAATCGGGCCAGTCGCGCGCCACCGCCGACAGTACGGCAGCCGCTTCGATCATCCAGGGAATCGGCCCCCAGAAATAACCGAATAATTTGCGCAGCGGGTGGGTGGTTTGTTCGCTGATTTCGTTAAAGCCGTGCTGTTCGAGGCGCGAACGGACGTCGGCGGAAGTCAGGCCGGAAACGGAGTGGGTCATGGCGGCAATCCTGCGTACCAGGGGACAGGTGAGACCGTGCTGACCGGAGAAGGTTTAGCGCGGATTCAGTAACGGCTTTTTACTATGATCCGCGCGCCTGACACATTGATGAATATCAGGAAGCCCGACGCGCCGGCTCCTGATTGTCCGTAATGGTGTCCTGATACGGGCTGTCTTTCAGCGTCAGGCGCTGGCCCTGATTCAGATGCGTGGTGCAGGCCACGCGCAGCAGCGAGGTGAAGTTACCGGTTTCGCCCCGGCGCTCCAGCACTTCGCGGTAAATGCGGGTAATGAAGGTGCCCAGCGTCAGATCCGCTTCTTCGGCAATCTGCTCCAGCAACTGCCAGAAGATCGCCTCCAGCCGGATGCTGGTGACCACGCCGTCGATGCGGATGGAACGGCTTTTCAGTTCGAACAGTTCGGGTTCAGCAGCGGAATAAATTTCACACATGGCAGGCCTCCTGAGTCTGGGGTCAGGAGCATTATGGGCTGCGCCGCCGGACAGTAACAGCCCGGCGGCGTGGCCGACAGAAATGCCCGCCGGTTTATTTCAGCAGGGCGTTGAACTGCGCCAGCCATGCCGGATGCGCTGGCCAGGCCGGTGCGGTCACTAGGTTGCCGTCGGTCATGGCGTCGGTCACCGCGATGTCGGCGTACAGACCGCCGGCCAGGGTCACTTCCGGCGCGCAGGCCGGGTAGGCCGAAATGCGGCGTTCGCGGATCACGTTGGCGGCGGCCAGCAGTTGGGCTCCGTGGCACACCGCCGCAATCGGCTTACCGGCTTCGGCAAAGTGTTTCACCAGCGCAATCACTTTCGGGTTCAGGCGCAGGTATTCCGGCGCACGGCCGCCCGGGATCAGCAGGGCGTCGAAGTCTTCGCCTTTCACGTCGGCGAAATCGGCGTTCAGTACAAAGTTATGCCCCGGCTTTTCGCTGTAGGTCTGGTCGCCTTCAAAATCGTGAATCGCGGTGCGGATGCTGCTGCCGGCGGCTTTGTCCGGGCAAACGGCGGCCACGCTGTGGCCCACCATCTGCAGTGCCTGAAACGGCACCATGAGTTCGTAGTCTTCGACGTAATCGCCGGCAATGATGAGTACCTTGGCCATGTTCCTGTCCTCGTGTTGTGTGTGGACGGATTCTGGGTAAGGTCAGTGGTGAGTGGGTAACAACGGATTACTACAGAGGCGGATCGGGCGATTCTGGCATGAATCGCCCTGCTCTGCGGCCGGGGTCAGACGGGCTTTGGGCTCAGAGCCGTCCTTTCGAGAATTGCTCGCGCGCCAGCTGCTTTTTGTGCTCGCTCTTGCGCAGCAGCACGTAGAAAGCACCCGAACCGCCGTGATGCGGTTGCGCGGTATGAAAGGCCTGCACGTCGTCCAGTTCTTCCAGCCAGTGCACCAGATAGCTTTTCAGCAGCGCCGGGTCGGCGACGTTGCGGTCGCCTTTGCCGGGCAGAATCAGCACGCTGCGGATGTCGTGTTCCATGGCGTCGGCGACAAAGCGGAACACTTCGCGGCGGGCTTCTTCGACCGTGCGGCGGTGCAGGTCGAGACGGGCTTCGATCTCGTACTTGCCGAGCCTGAGCTTGCGGAACACGCCATCCTGAATGCCCGGCCGTTTGAAACCGAGCACGTCGTGCGGGCCAACGCGTTTAACCTCGCTGGTGCGCAGGAAATTGGGGTCCGTGCGCACCGCTTCGTCGGTGGCGGCCAGACGCCGGGCCGCGGCCGATACCTTGTCGATATCGCCTTTGCGCAGCTCGACTTTGGCCGGCGTTTGCAGCGGTTTTACGCCCTGCATTTCCTGCAGAAACAGGTCGTCGCTCTGATCGTTCTGGGGTCCGGAATTCTGGCTCATAGTGCTCGGTTTACCTTCTGCTGACGCAAATCATACCGAAATCTGACACTGCGCGTCTTCCGCGCCGTCCGGTGTGACACTTCTTTGCAATGGCGGACACAACTTGCGCCGGCTAATGAATACACTGGATTCCATCAACAATGAATGGTTCCACCCGAGGATTTCACCCATGAATATTAAGCGCATGACCTCTGTTCTGAGCGCCGCTGCCTGCGCTCTGGTGCTGACCACGGCACAGGCCTGGGCCTTCGACGGCAAACACCGCGAGATCGACTGGGAAGACGAACTGAGTCTGACCGATGCTCAGGAAGATCAGATCGACAGCATCGAAGATAACTACCACGACAAACTGCGTGACCTGCGTCAGGCGGACATTAAACCATCGGAAAAGCGCGAGCAGGCCGGTGAGCTAATGCGTCAGATGCGCGACGACATTCACGCCGTACTGACCCCGGAACAGCAGGGCAAAGCACAGGAACTGATGCGCGACCAGCACGCCAAAATGCAGCGCAAGCTGGCCCGTCAGCTCGGTCGTGAACTGAAACTGGACGACCAACAGAAAGACGCCCTGCAGAAGAAAGTGGCCGATCTGAAGACCGACTACGAATGGCCGCTGGACAAAGAACAGCGCGATTCGGCGATGAAAGATTTCGACGCTGCGGTGCAGTCGGTGCTGACCGCCGAGCAGTCGGAAAAATGGTCAAAAATGAAAGAACATCAGATGGGTAAATTCCATCACCCGGATGGCGACGGCCCGTTCGCCGGTCCTATGTCGGGCCCGATGGGTGCCCCGCATGATGGCCCTATGGACGGCCCGCGTGACGGTCATAAAGACGACCGCAAAGGCGGTAAAGACGATCACCGCGATGGCAAAGGTCACGATCATCACGATGATGACGACTGCGATAAATAAGCGTCTGAATCAGCCATAAAAAAGCCGGGAAATTCCCGGCTTTTTTATGCGCGTGTCTTGCTGTCAGAAGCTGTACACCAGCGTCACACCGAATTCGGTATCGGTGTTTTTGCTGTCTTCCGGTACGTCGCTGGTGTGCTTGACCTTGTAGGTCAGTTTGGTGGCCAGACTGCCGTTGATCTGACTTTTCAGACCGGTTTCCGATTTCCACACGGTGCTCTCGGCGCCGTCGTCCATGGAGACCAGCTGGCCGAATTCCACGCCTTCGCGGATGGTCCAGAAAAACTTGGCGGCCAGACGCAGCACGGCGCCTTCTTCAATCACACCGCCTTCATCGAGTCGGTCGTAGCGGTAACCCGGACCGGCTTCGAGGTCGAGGGCCATGTCCTGCTCGTGAATGGCACGGTAACCGTAACCGGCGGAGACCAGCGACTGGTATTCGTAGCCACTGAAGCGGTCGTCTTCGTATTCGGCCAGCAACGCGAGGTAGTGGTTCTCGGCGAAATTACGGTTGAGCTGGAGGGCCGCGGCGTATTTTTCTTTCGAGGTGACATCGTCTTCCTGACTGGTCAGCGCTTCCAGTTTCAGGCCTGAATCCCAGCGCAGACCTTTATGAAACACGCCGAATTTCGCGTTCAGGCTGGAGGTGTCGGTATTACCTGTGGTGCGGATAGAACCCAGTTCGGCTGAGCCTTTCCAGGTATTGATGTCTGAAGCGGTTACGTCAGACTCTTCGGCCTGCGCCACCAGTGCTGGCAGCAGCAGGGCGGACAGCAGTAACGGACGGTGCATCCTGAACTCCCCGGATTGCAGAAAACAGCGGCCAGCCTAACCGCCACAGATGACAGGTTCAAGTTAAGTACCGCTGACGGGTCTTAAAAGCGCCATAAAAAAGGCCCGGCAAATGCCGGGCCGAGGTGGGGATCCTGATGGACTGCGGATCAGGATTCGCGTGCTTTTTCGCGCAGAATAAATTTCTGAATTTTACCGGTGGACGTTTTCGGTAATTCACCGAATACCACGTGGCGCGGAATCTTGAAGTGGGCCATGTTGGCGCGGCAGAAATCGATGATTTCTTTTTCTTCGGCGTAGGCACCGCTCTTCAGTTTGATAAAGGCGCACGGGGTTTCGCCCCACTTGTCGTCCGGCTTGGCAACCACGGCCGCTTCTTCAATGTCCGGGTGACGGTAGAGCACATCTTCCACCTCAATGGAGGAGATGTTCTCACCACCGGAAATGATGATGTCTTTCGAGCGGTCTTTGATTTCGATGTAGCCGTCTTCGTGCCATACCGCGAGGTCGCCGGTGTGGAACCAATCGCCGCTGAAGGCTTCTTCACTGGCGCGCGGGTTTTTCAGGTAACCCTTCATGACGATGTTGCCGCGGATGTAGATCTCGCCGATGGTTTCACCGTCGCGTGGTACCGGCTGCATAGTGTCCGGGTCGGCCACCATCAGGTCTTCCTGCATCGGGCTCTTCACACCCTGACGGGCTTTCAGTGCGGCTTTTGCGCTCAGCTCTTTGCCCGCCCACTCGTCTTTCCATTCACACACCACACACGGACCGTAGGTTTCGGTCAGACCGTATACGTGGGTCACGTTGAAGCCCATACGTTCCATGCCTTCGATCACAGCGGCTGGTGGCGCGGCGCCGGCCACCATGGCATTCACGGAATGTTCGATGCCGGATTTCATCTCGGCCGGGGCATTGTTGAGCATGTTCAGCACGATCGGCGCGCCGCAGAAGTGGCTGACTTTCTCGGTTTTAATGGCGTCGAAAATGGCATCGGCGCGTACGTGGCGCAGGGATACGCTGACCCCGGCTGCCGCGGCGATGGTCCATGGGAAACACCAGCCGTTGCAGTGGAACAGTGGCAGAATCCACAGGTAAACCGGGTGCTTGCCCATGTCCCAGGACACGATGTTGTTGGCGGCGTTCAGGTAAGCACCGCGGTGGTGATACACCACACCCTTCGGGTTGCCTGTGGTGCCTGAGGTGTAGTTCAGGGTGATGGCGTCCCACTCGTTGGCCGGAAGTGCCCAGTCGAAGTCGGCGCTGGCGCTGTCGAGCACCTGTTCGTAGGTTTTCTCGCCCAGCAGTTTGCCGCCGTCGTAGAAGGCGTCGTCGATGCCGATGATGGTCGGTTTTACCGCCAGTTGTTTCAGCGCGCGCTCGGCGACTTCGCCAAATTCACGGTCAACAAACAGCACCTTGGCTTCGGCGTGCTGCAGAATAAAGGCGATGGCTTCGGCGTCTAAGCGGGTGTTGATGGCGTTCAGTACAGCGCCCGACATAGGTACGCCGAAATGCGCTTCAAACATGGGTGGGATGTTGGCGCACAGGAACGACACGGTATCGCCTTTGCCAATGCCCATGCCGTTCAGTGCCGACGCCAGACGCACGCAGCGCTCGTAGGTTTCAGCCCAGGTGTAACGGGTGGTCTGGTGTACCTGCGCGACGCGCTGTGGGTACACGAAGGCGGCCCGTTGCAGATAGCTGATTGGTGACAGTGCAGTGTAGTTGGCCGGGTTCTGATCCAGACCCATTTCATAGATGTTGTAATGCTGCATAAAACCCCCTGTTGCAGACCGTGCACCGGCGGTGCGGTACATCCGGAACCTTGGCCGGCACGGTAAAACGGGCCAGCGTCTGAGGGGGCGCATTAGAAGACGGTTCCGGAAGCCGGGGAATCCGACCTAGGTAGTAATGGATACGTAGTTCTACGTAATACGGATGTTGGTCATCAGCCTTGTGCGCGGCCGGCATGAGTCAGATGAGTGCAGTCGCTGGCGCTACACTTCCCTGTCTGTCGCATTATGTCTTGTCGTTTCACGGTGAATATCCGACTTCAGGGCTAAGCTTTAAGCAGTATTAGCGAAAACTCAGGAGAACGCGGATGACCATCCGTCAGAAACTCATGATCAGCATGGGCGCTGCCCTGCTGTTAAGCCTTGCCCTGGTGGTGGGCATCAGCATCTGGCAAAGCCGCCAGCAGCTGGAAACGTACTGGCTGGGGTCTGCCCTGCCGGCCAACGTAAAGGCCATTGGTAAGGAAGTGGAACGCGACCTGAAAGGCGGTATCACGGCGTCCGAGCTGATTGCCGACAACGCCATTCTGCAGAACTGGATTGAACGCGGTGAACCCGCCGACGAGTGGCCGCTGAACCAGGAATATCTGGGTGCGATTGCGCGCCGGCAAAAAGCCGACAGTGCGCATTTTGTGTCGGCATTGTCGCACAAGTATTACACCCAGAAAGGCATCGACCGGGTGGTCACGCCGGAGCGTGACGGCTGGTTTTTCGGCTTTATGAACAAAGGCATTAAGAAAGCGCTGGAGCTGGATGTGGACAAAAGCAGCGGCAAGCCGACGCTGTTCATCAATATTCTCATCGAGCGCAATGGCAAGCCGCTGGGCATCAGTGGTCTGGGCATCGGCTTGCAGCAGATGGCCGACCGTATCCGCCAGTTCCGCTTTGCCGAGACCGGCATTGTTTATCTGGTGAATGACCGTGGCCAGATTCTGATTCACCCGGATCTGAAACTGTCGCGCACCGATTTTGCCGCCAACGTACCGCCGGAACAGGCGGCCATTCTGATGAAGTCCGGCCCGGATAAACTGGTCGAATTCAGCCGCAACGGTAAGCCGATGCTGGCCGCAGCCATGGCGCTCGACGAGGTCGACTGGCACCTGGTGGTCGAGGTGCCGCGTGACGAAATCTACGGCACCCTGCGCCGTTCTACCCTGATGTTCGCCATCATCGGCATCGTTGTGGCGGTGGTTTTCCTCGGCCTGATTGCCTTGCTGGCCGACCGCATGACTGCGCCGCTGCGCCGCGTCACCGCGGCCCTGATCAGCATAGGTCAGGGTGGTGGCGACCTGACGCAGCGTCTGCGCGCCGAGAGCAATGACGAACTCGGCCAGCTGGCGCGGGGCTTCAACGATTTTATGGATTCGCAGGGGCGCATGATCAGCGGCATTCTGGGCACCGCCGAATCGGTCAAAACCTACAGCGAACAGATTGAAGAAGTAGTGACCACCAACCACAGCTGGGCGTCTGAGCAGAGCAAGCTCACCGACTCGGTTGCCACGGCGATTTACGAGATGGAAGCCACGGTGCAGGAAGTGGCGCGCAACGCCACCGAAACCGCGCACAAGCTGGAAAACGTGGGGCAGGATGCCGGCCGTATCCGTGGCGATATGGAGCGTTCGGTGACCCAGGTGAACAGCATGTCGGACGACATCCGCGAATCCGCCGACGCCATCAGTCAGCTGGCTCAGCAGGTGAACGACATAGGTCAGGTGATTCAGGTGATCAGCGCCATTTCTGAGCAGACCAACCTGCTGGCGCTGAATGCGGCAATTGAGGCCGCCCGGGCCGGTGAACACGGCCGTGGTTTCGCTGTGGTGGCCGATGAAGTGCGCAATCTGGCGCGCCGTACGCAGGAATCCACCAGTGAAATTGAGGGCATTATCGACCGTCTGCAGAAAGGCTCGCAGCGCGCGGTGAAAGCCATGGAAGCCGGTGCCGGTGCGACCGGTGAAACCGTTGCCGCCGCCGAACGCATGGGCGAAGCGTTAACCAGCATCAGCGAGAACGTGAGCGACGTGGTGGGGCTGAGCCATCAGGTAGCCACCGCGACCGAGGAACAAAGCTCGGTCACCGAAGATATCAGCCGCAACGTGCAGAACATTGCCGAGCTGAGCAGCCGTTCCAGCGACGGGCTGACCGTGTGTCAGCGTGAAGTGCAGGCGCTGGCGAAGCTGGCGCAGCAACTGGCGCAGGAGATGCGGCAGTTTAAGGTCTGATGCTTTCGCAAAAAGCAAAAGGGCTGCTGACCTGACGGGTCGGCAGCCCTTTTTTATTGGCGTTGCCGCTGATGCGGCAGCCACTCAGGCTCAGTGACGCGGCATCTTCTGCTGCAGGCGGCCACGCAGAAAATCGCTCAGCATCACCCAGTCACCCATAAAGCTCCACAGCGGATATTTGAACGTCGCCGGGCGGTTGTGTTCGATAAAAAAGTGACCGATCCAGGCCGGACCGTAACCGGCAACCAGCACCAGCGGCAGTAGTGCAAACTGGGCGCTGACCAGCAGATAGATCAGCAACGACAGGGCGCTGATACTGCCCAGATAGTGCAGGGCGCGGCACACCGGGTGAGCATGCTCGCCCAGATAAAACGGGTAGAACTCCGCGAACGAGGTAAAGCCCTCGGTTTTCATGGCCGCAGGGCGGTTATCAGCAGCGTTAACAGACGGATTCATTGAGCACCTCGGTTTGCGCCGGTGGCGCAATCGTTATTGTTATGACATGCGTTGAGACCTTCAGACTACCCCGCAGGCCGGCTGCTGGATTGGCATTTCGGGTCAACTTATGATCATATCGGGTCATGACGAATCCCCCTGAACAGAACGCCACAAACGCTTCGCGGCCACTGCCGCGGCCTGAGCTGGCCACCACCTCCGGCGCCTGGGTGCGCCTGTTGCTGCGCGGTGCGGCGCATCTGAATCTGCCGTCCAATGGGTTGCTCGCGGCCGCCGGGTTCGACGATGGGCAACAGGCGGAATCAGCGCTGGCAGACCCTCAGCTGCGCCTGCCGCAGGCGCAGATCACAGCGTTGTGGCAAAGCATGCAACAGGCCTATGGCGGTGATGATCTGGCGCTGCAGATCGGCCGCGGTTTCGACCCGGCCCAGGCGCCGGTCATCAGCTACGCCCTGCGCTCGAGCACAAATGTCCGTCAGGCGGTGGAGCGCCTGCTGCGTTTTCACCAGCTGATCGGCGAGGCGCTGGTGCTGCGGGTGAGCGAGCAGGATGGCGGGCTGATGATCCGTGTGCAGCCGGGCCAACCTGTGCCCGATCTGTCGGTGCAGACAGCGCTGGTGGCCATTGCCGGTGTGCTGCACTGGTTGCTGCCTGAACGGCCGCTGGCTCTGACCGTCACCATGCGCCGCCCGGCCCCGGCGCAGACGGAACCCTGGACACAGTGGTTCGGACAGCCGGTCGGTTTTGCCGCCCGCGCTGATACCCTGAGCTTAAGTGCGGCCTTGCTGGCGACGCCATTGCAGGCGCAGGTGCGGGGCAGCGAACACGACCGCGCCGCGGCACAGGCCATGGCCGCACTGCGCGAACAGAAAGCCATGGCGCACATCCGGTATTGGCTCGAACAGGCGCTGCAGCTGGGCGAGCCCGACCGCGAATGGGTGGCCCGCTGTCTGGGCGTGAGTGTCAGCACCCTGCAACGCCGGTTGCGCGTGCATGGCGAATCGTTCCGTTCGCTGCTGGAAGACACGCGTCAGCAGCTGGCGTTGCGTTTGCTGGCGCAGGGTGTGGGGCTGAATGAAATCGCCCTGAGGCTGGGGTATCAGGAGCAGAGTAATTTTCAGCGCGCCTTCCGCCGCTGGTTCGGCATGACACCCGGCCAGTGGCGGCGTCAGTCGTTTTAACAAGGCTCAGGTGATAGGTATTGGGTCTGCACTGTCATATTCGGGTCAGAGGCCTTTGTTAAAACTGAATCAAGACCATCACGGGATTGGCACAAAGCCCACGGATATCGGCTGATCAGGCTATGGCTGGCGCCGCCTGCCTTCAGGATAGTGTCTGATCACGCCTTCCCAAGCGGACAAACGGCCTGCATGCCACCGCTCGCGGGGCGGCCTTTTCTGCTAGGCTGGACTGCATAATAACGATCTCAAGAGCAATCATTGTCACCACCGCGCAGGCGGAAAGGGAGGGAAATCCCATGCTCTATAAACTGAATGCCCAGATCATGGAAGCCATGCGCCCGGTGCACGTGGCGGCGCGTCATACCCGCCAGATGTTCTATCAGCCATGGAATCCGCTGAACACCAGCTGGATGTTCCGCACCATCCGCGCTTCGCTGGAACTCACCGAACGCCTCACCGATTACTACGAGCAGCCGGCGTGGGAACTCGACTCCACCGAAATTGACGGACGTGAAATTGCCATCAGTTACGACGTGGTGATGCACAAACCCTACTGCGACCTGCTGCATTTCCGCCGCCGTACCCGTGGTCTGAAACAACCCAAGCTGCTGATCATGGCGCCGCTGTCCGGCCACTTCGCCACCCTGCTGCGTGGCACGGTGCGCGAATTCATGACCGACCACGAGGTGTACATCACCGAATGGCGCAACGCCCGTGATGTGCCGATGGCCGACGGCGGGTTCAGCTTTAACGATTACGTCGATTATCTGATCGATTTTATGGGCAGTCTGGGCCCGGATACCCACGTACTGGCCGTGTGTCAGCCGTGTGTACCGGCGCTGGTGGCTGCAGGCTACATGGCCATGCACGACAACCCGAATCTGCCGAAAAGCATGACCCTGATGGGCGGCCCGGTGGATACCCGCATCAGTCCGACCGAGGTTAACGATTACGCCTCAGGCCGCGATCTGGAGTGGTTTGAAGAAAACGTGATCATGCGTGTGCCGCGCGGTTTTAAAGGCCGTGGCCAGCTGGTGTACCCGGGCTTTGTGCAGTTGTCCGGTTTTATGTCGATGAACATGGACACCCACATCAGCAAGCACTTCAAATTCTTTAACGATCTGATCAAAGGCGACGGCGACAGCGCCGAGGCTCATCGCCAGTTCTACAACGAGTATCTGGCGGTGATGGATATGCCGGCCCAGTATTATCTGGATACCATCCGCCGGGTGTTCCTTGAGCATCAGCTGCCGCGCGGTGAAATTGAATACCGTGGCGAAAAAATCGACCTGAAGGCGATTAAATCCATGGCGCTGATGACAGTCGAAGGTGAGCTTGACGACATCACGGGTCGTGGCCAGACCGCCTGTGCGCTGGAATTATGCGGCGGTATTCCGAAAGGAAAAAAACAGCATCTGGAAGAAGAAGGCGTGGGCCATTACGGTATTTTTAACGGCCGTAAATTCCGCGAAAGCATCGCCCCGAAAGTGCGGGCATTTATGCAGAAAAACAGCGGCTGAAGGTTCAGGTTCGCTGCATAAAAAAAGCGCCGTAAAAGGCGCTTTTTTATGTCTGCGGGTTTATGACACAAGGCTGCGTAAATCACATCGGGTCGCTGAACATCAGGTCTGAGGGTTTGCGCGTGGCAAAACGGGCGACCGAATCCACCAGATCATCGGGCTTCACCGGCTTCAGCAGCACCTCGGTCATGCCCGAATCCAGACACTGCTCGCGGTCGGTATCAAGGGTGCTGGCGGTCAGGCCCAGAATCGGCACGCTGGCCATCACCGGCCCCAGCGCACGTATGCTGCGGGTGGCCTGCAGACCGTCCATGACCGGCATGTGCCAGTCCATCAGAATCAGATCAAAATTCTGCGCCCGGCACAGTGCCAGCGCTTCTTCGCCGTTGTTGGCGGTTACCACCTGAGCCCCGGCGCGCTCGAGAATTTTGCGCACAATCAGCTGATTGGTCGGATGGTCTTCGGCCACCAGAACGGCGGTACCCGGCGGCAGGCGCGTTGCTTCCGCTGGCACGTCGTCGCTGGCGGGCTGCGGCAGTGTGGCGGTGTAGGTCAGCACGACTTCAAAGGTCGAGCCTTTGCCCGGCTCGCTGACCACGCGGATATCGCCGTGCTTGGCTTTTACCAGATCGCGGCAGATGGCCAGCCCCAGACCGGTGCCGCCGTAACGGCGGGTGGATGAATGATCGAGCTGGCTGAAGGGGCGGAACAGGCGCGGTAAATCGTCCTGATGAATGCCGATGCCGGTATCGCGGATAGCAAAGCGCAGGGTGCAGGCAGAGTCCATGCGGTTGTCCTGCATCACGCTCAGATTCACTTCACCGTCGTGGGTAAACTTCACCGCGTTGTTGAGCAGATTCAGCAGAATTTGCTGTAAACGGCCGCCGTCGCCGATGACCGTATCGGGCAGTGCTTCGTCCATGGTCTGGGTCAGCAGAATGCCTTTCTGGCTTGCCACTGACGCCACCATGCGCACGACCGAATCGCACACCTGCCGCAGTGAGAATGGTTCGTTCACCAGCGTCAGGGTGCCGCTGTCGAGGCGTGCGTAATCGAGAATGTCGCCGGTCTGGCGCACCAGCGTGCCTGAGGCCTGCAGAATCAGGTCACACAGTTCGTTGCGCGCCGCGACGTTTTCGCTGGCGTCTGCGTTTTTCATCAGCTCTGCCGCGCCCATGATGGCGTTCAGCGGCGTGCGCATTTCGTGGCTGAGGTTGGCCAGAATCGCGGCCTTGATATCGTTGGCCGATTCCGCCGCCAGCTGGGCGTCTTTTAACGAGGTGATATTGCGCGAAATACCGAACAGAAATTTCACCTCACCATCGCGGCCGATGATGGGCGACAGAATCGTGCTCCACCAGGTGGTGCGTCCGTCGTGCTGGGTAATGGTTTCGGATTCTTCGTAGGTGATCGGTGCTTTCAGGGCCATGCAGCGGCGGTAACGGGCGCTTACCTGTTCGTACACGTCGGCGGGCAGCAGGCTGCGCAGCGGGGTGTCTTTGGCAAGTCCGGAAATCAGCTCAAAACTCGTGCGCTCGGCGAGGTTGGCATTCACCATGTAAAAGTCGTCCTTACCGGGACGCATGATGAACATATTGTCGGGCGAGTTCTGCCAGATCTGCGACAACATATGGTCGCGGACAAGGTCCTGATCTGAGCGTTCAGTGGTGGTCATAGCTGCTTCCTGCGATTCCTTGCCGGGGGCCATCGGGTCCATGATGTGATCACAGAAACCTTAGCCTTATACGCTTTGGGTGTATAGGCGTTATCCGCGTTGCGGCGTTCAAATTCCAGAGCAGAGCTGTCAGTTTTTGGTAAGAAAGTGTGAGTCTGCCCGGAATGTCTACTACCCATTTCTGCTACCGCCGGGTGCCTGAGGGCAAAGCCCCAAAGCGGTGCAGCGCCGTGCGGGTGCTGCTGCTATCCGCCCGCAAGCCTGATACACTTCGGCGCTTTAACGCCTGACGCGTTTTCACGAGTTTTCTGAGCGGGAAGCAAGCACTCATGCCGGATGTTATTCCCGACGATTCCGTCGGTCTGGTTACTCCCCAGTTACTGCATTTTGACGAGCCGCTGACGCTGCGCAGCGGCCGTGTTCTGCCGCAATACGACCTGATGGTCGAAACCTACGGCACCTTAAACGCCGATAAATCCAACGCGGTGCTGATCTGTCACGCCTTAAGCGGCGATCATCACGCGGCCGGTTACCACAGCATGGCCGACAAAAAGCCGGGCTGGTGGGACAGTGCCATTGGTCCGGGCAAGCCGATTGATACCAACCGCTTTTTTGTGGTCGCCCTGAATAACCTCGGCGGCTGCGCCGGTTCGACCGGTCCGACCAGCATCAATCCGGAAACCGGCAAAGTGTACGGCCCGGATTTCCCGATTGTGGCGGTGCGCGACTGGGTGACCAGTCAGGCGCGTCTGGCCGACCGCTTAGGCATTCAGCAGTGGGCGGCCGTGGTGGGCGGTTCACTGGGCGGCATGCAGGTGCTGCGCTGGTCGATTCAGTATCCGGAACGCATCGCCAACGCGGTGATTATTGCCTCGGCGCCCAAACTGTCGGCGCAGAACATCGCCTTCAACGAAGTGGCACGTCAGGCAATCGTGAAAGACCCGGATTTCCACAATGGCCATTACCACGATTTTGGTGTGGTGCCGAAAGCCGGCCTGATGCAGGCGCGCATGCTGGGTCACCTGACCTATCTGTCCGACGACGCCATGCGCCAGAAATTCGGCCGTGAACTGAAAGAAGGCAAAATCAGCTACAGCTTTGCGCCGGAATTTGAGGTCGAAAGTTACCTGCATTATCAGGGCGAAAAATTCAGCAGCTGGTTCGACGCCAACACCTACATGCTGATGACCAAAGCGCTGGATTATTTTGATCCGTCCGCCGATTTCGACAGTGATCTGGTGAAATGCGTGAGCCGCGCCCAGTGCCGTTTCCTGCTGGTGTCGTTCACCACCGACTGGCGTTTCAGCCCGGCCCGTTCCGAAGAAATCGTCAATGCGCTGGTGCAGGCCGACAAAGACGTGAGCTACGCCTGTGTGGAATCCGAAAGCGGTCATGATGCTTTCCTGTTACCGATTCCGCGTTATATGCAGATTTTTGAGGCGTACATGAAAGGCGTGGCGGCCGCTGTTGCCGGAGGTGCCGCATGATGCTGCGCGACGATCTGAAAATTATTCAGCAATGGGTAAAGCCGGGCAGCAAAGTGCTCGACCTGGGTTGCGGCGAAGGTCTGCTGCTCAAGTACCTGAAAGAAGAAAAACAGTGCCGTGCCTATGGTCTGGAAATTGATCCGGACAAAATCACCGCCTGCATCGGTAACGGCGTTAACGTGGTTGAACAGAACCTCGATAAAGGCCTGAGCAATTTCGCCGACCACAGCATGAACACCGTGATCATGACTCAGGCGCTGCAGGCTGTGCAGCGTCCGGATGTGCTGCTCGACGAAATGCTGCGCATCGGTGACGAAGCCATTGTGACCTTTCCGAATTTCGGTTTCTGGCGTACGCGTTTTTATCTGCTGCTGAAAGGCCGCATGCCGATGTCCGAAACGCTGCCGTACAACTGGTACGACACGCCGAACATCCACATGTGCACCTTCCGCGATTTTGAAGTGCTGTGCCGTGAAAAAGGCATCCGCATTCTCAACCGCACCGTGGTGGATGATGCACACAAAGAGCACTGGACGATCCGCCTGTGGCCGTCCATGCTGGGTGAAATTGCCGTTTATCACATCACGAGGAAGTGACCATGAAAAAAGTGCTGATGACCCTGTTCGCTCTTTTTACAGCGGTGGCCCTGCCAGCCTACGCCGACCGGGGCGAGCAGAAGCAGGTGTTCGGTGATTACGAAGTGCATTACATCGGGCTCAACTCCAGCTTCCTGAGTCCGGACGTGGCCGAAGCCTATGGCATCACCCGTTCACGCTCACTCGGTTTTCTGAATATATCCATTCTGAAAAAAACCGGGCAGCCGGATGTGCTGATGTCGACCACAGGTAAAGTCACCGGCACCATGAAAAACCTGATTGGTCAGAAAAAAGAATTCGAATTCAAAGAAATCAAAGAAAGCGACGCGGTGTACTACATCAGCACCTTCCGCTTTGATGAACTCGATATCTACAAAATTGAACTTAAAGTCACACCAGACGGCCAAAGCCGCACCTTTGATGTGAAGTTCGACCAGCGTTTCTACGAAGACTGATATGAGCAAGTTAGTACTCGCCAGCGGCAACGCCGGCAAGCTGCGTGAATTCGCGCAGTTGTTCGCCACCCATTTCGCCGATCAGCACATTGAACTGATTTCACAAAATGAGCTGGGTGTGACCGAAGCCGAAGAAACCGGCTTAAGTTTCGTCGAAAATGCCATCCTGAAAGCGCGCAACGCCTGTGCCCAGACCGGTCTGCCGGCACTGGCCGACGACTCCGGTCTGGAAGTCGATGCGCTGCTCGGGGCACCCGGCATCTACAGCGCCCGTTACGCCAAACCGGCCGACGGTTTCGGCAGCGGCGACGCGGCCAACAACGCCAAGTTACTGGCCGCCCTGAACGACGTGCCCGAAGCACAGCGCACGGCGCGTTTTCAGTGTGTGCTGGTGTACATGCGTCATGCCGAAGACCCGACGCCGCAGGTGTTTCAGGGCAGCTGGGAAGGCCGCATCCTGACCGCGCCCGAAGGCAGCGAAGGCTTTGGTTACGATCCGCTGTTTTTCGTCCCGTCCGAAGGTTGTGCCGCGGCCAGCCTCAGCAAAGACCGCAAGAATCAGTTATCGCATCGCGGGCAGGCCATTGTGCAGCTGCTCGCGCGCTGGCGTTCCTGAACCGGGCTTCCCGTTTTTCTTAAAGCCCGTGCCCAGCACGGGTTTTTTTATACCCAAACCACAGCAAGTTAAGGCGTAGTACCGTGGATATTTTTGAGCAGTTAGAACAGAAACTGATGGACACCATTGCCCGCATGGAGCGCCTGCAGCACGATCAGAAACACTGGCAGGCCGAGCAGGTCCGCTTTCAGGAAGAAGTGAGCTCACTGAAACAACAACTGGCGGCCACCAATGCCGCACTGGTCGAGGCCGATGCCGCCCGTCTGGCCCTGGAAAGTAATTTACAACTTATTCGTCATGACAACGACGAGCTGAAAAAAGACAATACCCGTCTGTCACACGATAAAAACGAGTGGGCCGCCAAAGCCGAAAGCCTGTTACAGGTGCTGGAACTGGCGGACGCCTGATACAGGACACACCATGCTGCTGTTACCGCCACTGAGCCTCTACATCCACGTGCCCTGGTGCGTGCGTAAGTGCCCGTACTGTGACTTCAATTCCCATCAGGCAAACGGCGACCTACCGGAAGACGCCTATGTGGATGCCCTGCTGGCCGACCTCGATGCCGACCGCCACTGGGTACAGGAGCGCGAGATCCGCAGTATTTTTATCGGCGGCGGAACACCCAGCCTGCTGTCGGCAGCCGCGTACCAGCGGCTGTTCGACGGTCTGAAAAAACGGCTGACCTTTGCCCACGACATTGAAATTACCCTCGAAGCCAACCCCGGGACCTTTGAAGCTGACAAGTTCGCAGCTTACCGCAAACTGGGCATCAACCGGCTGTCGATGGGTATTCAGAGTTTTAACGACGACCACCTGAAAGCACTGGGCCGCATTCACGATACGGCACAGGCGCAGAAAGCCATTAAAGCCGCCAACAAAGCCGGCTTCGATAATTTTAACCTCGACCTGATGTACGGCCTGCCGGGCCAGACGGTGGAACAGGCGCTGGCCGACCTGAAAACCGCGCTGAGCTTTAACCCGCCGCATCTGTCGTGGTACCAGCTCACCATTGAGCCCAACACCGAATTCTATAAATACCCGCCGAAATTACCGCAGGACGACGACCTGTGGGACATTCAGGAAGCGGGTCTGGCACTGCTCGCCGAACACGGCTTTGAGCACTACGAAATTTCCGCCCACGCCCGTCCGGGCAAGACTGCCCGCCATAATGTGAATTACTGGCAGTTCGGCGACTACTTAGGCATTGGCGCCGGCGCCCACGGCAAAATTACCCTGGCCGATGCTCATGTGATTCTGCGCACGCAGAAAACGCGCATGCCGAAAGATTATTTAAACCCCGACAAAGCCTTCTTGAGCGGTAAGCAAAGCATCGAGCCTGAGGACATCGGACTCGAATGCCTGATGAACGCCCTGCGTCTGCGCGATGGTATGGCGGTCGAGGATTTTGAAGCCCGCACCGGCCTGCGGCTGGAGCATGTGGCAGAACCCATCGCCAAAGCGCAGCAGCTGGGGTTGCTGAATGTCGACCGGCGGATTTATGCGACTGAAAAGGGTCAGCAATATCTGAATGAATTGCTGGCGTTGTTTCTGACAGATGAAGAATAAGCGCGTCATTACGCGCTGAGTGCTGGGGTTCCTGCCCCGGGTTTTGTCAAAGGGGAGGTCTCCCCTTTAAATCCCCTCTGCGGCCATCCGTCTTTATCCGCTCCATTCGTTGCCACTTTCAGGCACGCGTAGAGGCGGGTCCCTCCGCCCCGACGCTTCTCGGGCATCCATGCCCTCAATCCTGACTGGCCGCCTCATTCCACGGCGACGGATGAAGCCGCGGGAAAAGCCTTGGTGACGCAAAGGCGATGCTACGAAATGCTCTGATGGGTCTATGCAAAGTTCAAGCGATTAAGTATCCCTGCTTTCGCGCCACTGCGAATGATCAGGCACAATAGACCGAGATTCTGACCGTGCTGATCACGCCGCCTGCACAGCACCCTGCTTCAGAAATTGTTCCGCCGCCACAACCCCCATCTCATAGCCCGCCTGTAGCTTGCCATCGTTCATGGTCAGGCGGCTGACGGCGAAGTCGTCGGGTGGGGCTATGACGTTAATACGGCAACCCAATTGTGGGTTTTCAATAAATTCCAGCGCGCGGTTATAGTCGGCGGCGCGGTCGTGCATGGTCTGCCAGATGCCGGCGTCGTCGCCGAACATGCGTTTGACCGCGCGCTGCATCATGCGCTGGGCCAGCGTTAATTCTTCAGCCGCCGGCGCTTCTTTTTTGTGGTAACCCCACGGCCGTGACAGCACCACGGTGATGTCGCGCGCCCCCATTTCCCAGGCTTTGCGTACCGGAATGGAATCGGACACGCCGCCATCGACGTAGCGCACGTCTTCAATCACCACAGGTTTGCGGAAGGCAAACGGCAGGGCGCAGCTGGCGACCATCAGGGCGTGCACGTTATTCGGTGTGACGCGCAGGTAACGCGGCTCGCCGTCACGCACGCGGCTGACCACGGCATAAAAGGGCAGCGACGAACTCAGCAGCTGGGTCTTCAGCGGTAACTGGTCGTGGGCATAATTCCACAGCCAGTCGACGTCGGTCAGGTCACCACCGCGAATGGCGCGCAGCGGATTAAAGAAATCCCGCTGGGTGGCATACTCGGTAATAATTTTATGGCTGCGCCCCTGCTGACGCGTGACGTACGACGCCAGATTGGTTGCCCCGGCCGACACGCCCATGGCGAAATCGAAGGGGTAATATTCCGCCTGCATAAACTGGTCGAGCACACCGGCGGCAAAAATACCGCGCATGGCACCGCCTTCGACCACCAGAGCACTGGTGGCTGGACCCAGAGTAGAAATCGTTGGAGTCATAGGGCCTCCTGCCTGTTGAGGTTGCGCTGATTGTCGTTCGCTCCCGCGTCCTGCGGGAAATGGAAATAGTCTATGCCTCTGATAGTCAGCGTAAAACGCTCAGGAATGGAACAGGCTGTTTGGGGGAAGGGTGGGTGGTCAGAGGTGACAATGGGGATGCATTGGGTCTGCAGGCCTTGGTTGTGCAGGTTGGGCCTGTCGGCCCGGGTTTTAAAAGTGGAGGTATCCCCTTTTGATCCCCTCTTGCGGCGCTGCACCTTGTTTCCGCTTCTCTTGTGATTTGCATCCGGCACGCGCACACACGACATCCCTGTCGTGGGTCCGCTTGCCCGGCATCCATGCCGGCCATCCGGGCAAATCACTACGATAACCGGCGGTGCCGCAAGCCGCGGGAAAACCCTCAGGGACGCGGAGTTGTGCTTGAAATGGCTACGGTATTGATTGGCGGAAAGCGGGCTGTCCATCCGGGCAAATCACTGCGATAACCGGCGGAGCAGTAAGCCGCGAAAACCCTTGGTGACGCGGAGTTGTCAGGCCGAAGCACAACGTAGGTTGCGCAATGCGCACCAATTCGGCGGCTCAGGTCATTGACTAAAAACTCAATGGTGGCAGTATCAGGGTATGGAAACGCAAGGCGCCCACGCTTTGCTATTTGTACTACGCACGTTAATCCAGGGACCGGATTCAAAAGCTGAGCAAACTCAGCGTCTTACTCATCCTCTCCCCGAATGAATGTGCACGGCTCAAGCAGCAAAGCGCGTATGCACGTTTATCGTGAACGTTTTTACAAGTTAGTACGAAAAGATCATTCAAATCATCCCATTAGCGAATAGGGTAACTGGTTGATGTTGACGGTGAATCGAGCGTGCGTATCAAGAAAACTGTTAATAAATTATGAAAAATGAAATACTCAAAGAAAGTAGTCGAGAAGTTAAGACCTTTGCGGAGTTAATGCATGGGGCTGATTCTATGTTGGAGAAAGCTTCGAACGGAATTGAAGGTAGTTATTACTGTCTTATAAGTTCGCTGATTCTCTGCGCTTTCTCATTTGAAGCTTATATGAATCATCTTGGTATAAAGCATTATTCGCTTTGGAAGAAGGAAGATAGGTTATCAGTTTTGGGTAAGTACGTTCATCTGTGTGAGCATCTAAAAATTGCGAATCCCGATTTCGGTTGTGGTGATTGTCAGATACTAAAGAGCCTATTTAAATACCGAGATATGATGGCTCATGGAGAAACTCATGTTCTAGAACTGGCGAAGCCTGTAAAGAGATCTCCTGATGATATGTCCTATATCCTCAAGTCAGAGTGGGAAAATTTTACTACGCTACCGACGGTCAAGAAATGTCTGACAAGTGTCCAGGCAATTATAAATAAGATGAACTATGCAGCAGGACTTGGAGAGTATGCATTCGGTTCGGGTATTGAAGTATCTGATGTGGAATATGAGATGATTAACAAGGCAAGCAATTCAGGCGCTGCGGGTAGAGCTGATTCTTGATGCGTTATGGCACCTAGGGAAGGAAACGAATGAAATCATTGGTAGTAATGAGAGTGACGATAAAAGATCGGGAAAAGCTTAGGGCTTACCAAGAAGTGGCTCCCGGAATTATCAGCAAATACAGCGGTAAGATCTTAGCCCGTGGTGGCGATGTTAAAACATTTGAAGGTCCTGCTGAGAATCGCCGAATCATAATCATTGAGTTTCCCTGTGCTGAGGAAGCTCAAGCGTTCTACAGCTCGGCAGAGTATCAAGAGGCAATAAATTTGCGAAATGGTGCGGCTGAATTTGAAATTATTAGTGTTGAATGTGTGGCATAGAAATGGCAGTCGGTTCTTTATGCATTTCATTGCTAAATCATAACAAAGCAAGGCAAGAGGGATGTTGAAAACTTAGCCCCTGCTTGCGGAGTTATTTTGCTAGCTAATAAGACACCCATACTAGTGTCGCGCTCGCTACTTCACACTAATTCAGCGAGCACGGGCGATATCTAGGCGATTGCACGCTTAATTAATTTACGTTGGCTTCGCGTCCCTGATGTTTCCCGCGGCTTGCTGCACCGCCGGTTATCGCGGTGATTTGCCCGGATGACCGGCATGGATGCCGGGCAAGCGGACCCAGGACAGGGATGTCGTGTGTGCGCGTGCCGGAAGCAAATCACAAGAGAAGCGGAAATAAGGTGCAGCGCCGCAAGAGAGGATCGTAAGGAGAGACTTCTCCTTACAAAAGCCCCGGGCCGCAGGCCCAAAACGCCGCGAGCATTACCAGTCGCATTTCCACGCAGAGCGTGGGAACGAGTAATAAAAAAACGCGCCCTAAGGCGCGCTTTTCATCCGTTCAGCTTCAGCCGCAAGCCCAATAATCAGCCCACTTCTTTCCACTGTTCCGATGTTTCAATCAACTGCTTATGCAGCGCCTGAACCGCCACGCTGTAATCCGCATCGCTGACCAGGAACATCATGTCCACCTGACGCATCGCCTGATGCACCGCCAGAATATTCACACCCACAGACGACAGGGCGCCGGCCGCTTTGTGCAGCAGGCCCGGTACTTTCATGTCGGAGCCCAGCGCGCACACCATGGCCAGTTTTTCGCTGCGGATATCCGCCTGCGGATACGCCTGACGCAGACGCTCCATCAGCAGGTTGATGGTGCGCTTGTGGCCGTGCAGGTAGAAGGTCACGGTGTTGGCGTTGAAGTCTTTGGTCAGCACGCGCACGCCGGCGTCGAACACCAGGTCGTTCATGCGCTGGCCGTAGCCGGCGTCGCCGACCATGTCCTGGTCGAACACTTCGATGGCCCACACGTTGCGGGTACCGGCGATGATTTCCACTTTCGGTGTGTCACTGACGTAGTCGTTGTGAATCACGGTGCCGGAGTGTTCCGGTTCGAAGGTGTTTTTCACGCGCAGCAGAATGTTTTGCTTACGCAGACCGGCGGCGGCACGCGGGTGAATGGCTTCCATCCCAAGGTTAGCCAGCTGGTCGGCCACGTCGAAGTTGGTCTGGCCAATCGGGTGCACGTTGTCGGCGCCAACCAGCATAGGGTCGGCGGTGCTCAGGTGGTATTCCTTGTGAATCACCGCTTCACGCGCGTTGGTGATGGTGGCGATTTTGCTGAAGGTCATTTCGCTGTAGCCACGGTCGAAGGTGCGCATCAGGCCTTCGCGGCACTGGGTGTAACCGGTGACGATCGGCATTTCGTTGGCGAAGTCGACGTCGGCAAAGGCGTGGGCGATGTGTTCGTCGAGGCTCATCTGGCTGTCGGAGCGCCAGTTGGTGAGGTCAACGAAGCGTGCATTCACGCCGTGGCTTTTCAGCAGCTGTACCGAGTTGAAGGCGCTGTGGGCTTCGCCGATGGCGCTCAGCATTTCGCGTACGGTGTGCAGGTGGTCGTCGAGCTGGAAGTGACCGAAGGAGCACACGGCTTCGAGGTGCTTGAGGCAGTGTTCGGCGTCGGCGATGCGTTCCTGCAGGAACTGGTCGGCGCGGCGGCGGCTGACGTCGTCACTGCCGAACATGTCGGCGTTGATGGTCAGCATGTGGTGTTCTACGGCGTGCAGTTTTTCCGCCCACGGGGTTTTGTCGGACGAGCCGGCAAACAGGGCGTACACACCGGCTTCACCGGTCTTTTTGTGTTCCAGCAGGCCGTTGGTGATACCGGCGTAGGCCGATACCACAAAGGCGCGGTTGTACAGGCTCGTCTGGCCATCGGCGCTTGTCTGTGGGCGCAGCCAGATGTTGCTCAGCACGTCCTGCCAGCGGCTCATGGAGGTGCCGCCGATTTTTTCTACCGTATGGCTCATGCAAGATTCCTTAACCCGTTACGGGTTCGGCGCTGAGTTCGTAAGCGCCGTCTTGGTTGTGTTGTTCGTTGCCGATTAAGGGTGGATTGAACACGCACGCCATCTGCATGTCGCTGAAGCCGCGCAGCAGGTGCTGGTCGTGCTTGTCGAGGACATACAGGGTGCCGGGTTGAATCGGGTATACCTTGCCGTCGGCCACGGTCTCAATTTCGCCTTCGCCACTGATGCAGTACACAGATTCAAGGTGGTTCTGATACCAGATGGGGGTTTCTGTGTTGGCGAAGATGGTGGTGATGTGGAACGAGAAGCCCATGTTGTCTTCTCTGAGCAGCATACGCACGCTCTTCCAGTTGCCACCGTCTATGTTGCGGGGCGAATTCTCACAGTCTTTGAGTGTACGGACAATCATTTGCTGGTCTCCGGACCCTCTCCGTGACAGGAAAGGGTCGTGATTGAGTAAAAAACGGACGGAAAAGCCTCAGGAGGCTTTGGAAATCTGCTCGGCCATCACGTCGCCGACGCAGGTTTCGAGAATGCTGAGGCCCTGCTTCAGGGTGCTTTCTTCAATGGTGAGCGGGGTGAGGATCTTCACCACCTGACCGTCAGAGCCGCTGGTCTCGATGATCAGGCCACGTTTGAACGCCAGCTGGGTGATGCGCTCGGCCACTTTGCCGTCGGCGCATTCCAGACCCTGCATGATGCCGCGGCCCTTGTGTTTCAGCTGACCACCGAAATGGGCCTGAATTTCTTTCAGGCGGGAGCGGATCAGCTGGGCTTTTTTCTTTACGCTGGTGCTGAAGGCGTCGTCGGCCCAGTAGGTTTCCAGTGCGGCGCGGGCGGTGACGAAGGCGTGGTTGTTGCCACGAAAAGTACCGTTGTGTTCGCCCGGCTTCCAGGTATCCAGTTCTTCTTTCAGCAGCACAATGGCCATCGGCAGGCCGTAACCGCTGAGGGATTTCGACAGGGTAATGATGTCGGGCTCGATGCCGGTGCCTTCAAAACTGAAGAAAGTACCGCTGCGGCCACAGCCGGCCTGAATATCGTCGACGATCAGCAGCATGTCGTAGCGTTTGCACAGCGCCTGCAGGCCCAGCAGCCAGGCTTCGCGCGCGGCATTTAAACCGCCTTCGCCCTGAATGCATTCCACAATCACCGCCGCGGGGTGGCCCAGACCAGAGGATTTGTCTTCCAGCGCTTTCTCAAAATAGTGCAGGGTGTTGAAGTCGCCCAGATACCCGTCGTACGGCATAAAGTGCACGCCCGGCAGTGCCATGCCGATGGCGTCTTTGTAATAGCCGTTGGCGGTCACGGCGGCCGAGCCCTGAGTCACGCCGTGAAAGCCGTTGGTGAACGACACCACGGTCTGGCGGCCGGTATTTTTGCGCGCCAGTTTCAGCGCCGCTTCGACCGCGTTGGTGCCGGTCGGGCCGGTGAACTGCACCTTGTAGCCGTCCATGCTACGTGGCTTGAGGATGCGCTCGTTAAAGCTTTCCAGAAACGCGGTCTTGGCTTCGGTGTGCATATCGAGGCCGTGGGTAATGCTGTCGGAGGCGATGTAATCAAGCAGGGCCTGTTTGAAATGCGGGTTGTTGTGGCCGTAATTCAGGGTGCCGGCGCCGCCGAGGAAATCGATGTAGTCGTTGCCTTCGCTGTCAGTGAGTGTGGCATTGCGCGCCCGGGAAAAGGTCACCGGGAAAGAACGGCAATAACCGCGGACATTGGATTCAAGCTGTTGATAGATATCCATGATGTTTTACTCCTGAGTCGTGAGTGGACGAATTGAGGTGCCGCTGTGCGGCAGTTTGAAGGGGCCGATATGCACCAGATGCTCGGCATCGTGGGCGCCGGCAAAGTGTTGCTCGCGGCTGAACAGCTCCTGCGAGTTCAGCGGTGCATTCAGGCTGGCGGCCAGGCGGCGGAAGGTCTGCCACGAGGCGTTGTTGTTCAGGGTGATGGTGGTGTGCAGATGCTTTACGGCCCCGTGCTGGCGGCGCAGCAGTTCCAGCAGCATGCGGCTGGCCAGACCCTTGCCGCGCGCCTGTTCGCTGACCGCCACCTGCCAGACAAACAAGGTGTCCGGTTGTTGCGGCAGGCGGTAGCCGGAGATAAAGCCGGCCAGCAGGCCGTTGTCTTCGGCGATCAGACTGGTGTCAGCAAAGTGCAGGCACTGCAGCAGGTTGCAGTACAGCGAGTTGGTATCCAGTGGCGGACACTGGCTGATGAGCTGATGAACCCGGGCGCCATCGCGGCTGTTGGGTGAGCGGAAGGTAAATTCGTTTTGAGGTGTAACTAATGCGGTGTTTGTGTGTGCAGTCATGCCCTTGTGCAGAGGCCGCGTACCGGGTCTGGAGGGGGTGAAAACCCACGTAATCAGCCGTTACGGCGCCTGTATTGTTTAGAGTCCTAAATACTATAGGGCCACTTTGTCATATTTACAACTCTAAGTATTTTACGTTTTTGTTTCGCCATTGTTTCTCTATAATGACTTGGTCCTGCAGGTTTTATGGGGGTTTACTGCGGCAATAGCCTTTAGGATCGGAACTAAATGGACGATTGTGGACAGAACGACCGATCGAATTTAGTTATGAGTCTAAGTAATTGGTCGGTGGTAAACTGCGCCACAGAACACAGAGGTTGTTGTTATGGACCGTTATGAAGAAGTACTGGTGGCGCTGCGCCGTATCATCCGCGCCACCGATCTGCACTCGCGCCAGCTGAGCAAGGTGGCTGGCCTGACCGCGCCGCAGTTGCTGATTCTGCAGCTGCTGAAGCAGCGCACCGAACTCACCGCCGGCGAAATCGCTCAGGGCGTGAGTCTGTCGCAGGCGACCGTGACCACCATTCTCGACCGGCTGGAAAAGCGTGGTTTTATTGAGCGTCAGCGCGGCAGCACGGATAAGCGCAAAGTGTTTGTGCACCTCACGCCAGCGGCCGGCGACGTGCTGGCCACAGCCCCCAAGCCGCTGCAGGAAAGTTTTGTCAGCGCATTTCAGGCGCTGCCCGACTGGGAGCAGACCATGATTCTCAGCGCGCTGGAGCGGGTGGCTTTTATGATGGACGCCCAGCACATTGATGCGTCGCCTTTTCTGCATGTCGGCCCGCTGGACCCGCATGCCACGTCGGCTGACACGGTCGAGCCGGTACAGCCGGCCTGAGCCGTCGCCACCGCCGCGGCGGCTCTTTCCTGTTGTGCACAGTAGTTACACCAATTGACGGGCAGATCTGCTGAGCGGTTGCGTTATAATCGCCGCCCCCTGAGCCTGCCTGAGCATCCGCACAGATACAGCGACAAAGCGGACAAGCGCCAGTCTTTCGGCTGAGTTGGGCTGTAAAGGTCATATTACGGTCACAGGCGCTGTGATACTCAAAGGCAGGTTGGAGCATTTAAAACCCTGATGGAGATTCCCTCATGACCGACGTAGTGATTGTTGCGGCAACCCGTACCGCGATTGGTACTTTCGGTGGCTCGCTGGCCGGTGTGCAGGCTGTAGACCTGGGCGCCACTGTGATCCGCGCGTTGCTGGAAAAAACCGGTGTGAACCCGGCTGAGGTAAACGAAGTGCTGATGGGTCAGGTACTGACCGCAGCCTGTGGTCAGAACCCGGCGCGTCAGGCGGCGATCAAAGCCGGTCTGCCCGACACTACCCCGGCCATGACCATCAACAAGGTCTGTGGTTCTGGTCTGAAAGCCCTGCATCTGGCGGCGCAGGCGATCAAATGCGGCGACGCCGACCTGATGATTGCCGGCGGTCAGGAATCCATGTCCAACGCCCCGCACGCCCTGCCAAATTCCCGCAATGGTCAGCGCATGGGCCCGTGGAACATGGTCGATACCATGATCGTCGACGGCCTGTGGGATGCGTTCAACGATTTCCACATGGGCATCACCGCTGAGAACATCGCCGAAGCCTACGGTATTTCCCGCGAAGAGCAGGACGCGTTCGCAGCGGCTTCCCAGCAGAAAGCCGTGGCGGCCATCGAAGGCGGTAAATTCAAAGACGAAATTACCCCGGTTTCTATTCCGCAGCGCAAAGGCGACCCTGTGGTATTCGATACCGACGAAAACCCACGCGCCGGCACCACCGCCGACAAACTGGCTGCTATGCGTCCGGCCTTCAAAAAAGATGGCACAGTAACCGCCGGTAACGCCTCGTCCCTGAACGACGGCGCTGCCGCTGTGATGCTGGCCAGCCGCGAAAAAGCCGAAGCTCTGGGTCTGCCGATTCTGGCCACCATCAAGGCTTACGCCAACGCCGGTGTGGATCCGAAAATCATGGGTACCGGCCCGGTTCCGGCGACCAAAAAGTGTCTGCAGAAAGCCGGTTGGAACGTCGGCGATCTGGATCTGGTCGAAGCCAACGAAGCCTTCGCTGTGCAGGCGCTGTCGGTGAACAAAGGTCTGGAATGGGATGCTGAAAAAGTGAACGTGAACGGCGGCGCCATCGCGCTGGGTCACCCGATCGGTGCGTCCGGTTGCCGTATTCTGGTATCCCTGCTGCACGAAATGATCCGTCGCGATGCGAAAAAAGGTCTGGCGACCCTGTGCATCGGCGGTGGTATGGGCGTGTCTCTGGCCATCGAGCGTTAATGCGCACGCCTTAAAAAGCGCCGCTGAAAAACGCCAATAAAAAAGCAGCCTTCGGGCTGCTTTTTTATTTCTGATCTTTTTAAAAATCAGTCGACGTTGTGGTAACTCAGGGTATCCGCTGGCCGGGCGTTCATTCTCACCCGTTCTCAGTCGACGTTGTGATAGCTCAGGGTATCAATCGCGGCGTTTATGTCGGTCAGAATATCTTTGCCCAGTTTCGGGTTCAGCATGAAATACATAGGCTCGCGCTGCGCACCCGGAATGTCGGTGATGGTCAGGGGTTTGTGCGCCTGCGCCACGTGCAGCTCGGCCACCACGCGTTCCACGATATAGCCGTCGATGCGGTTGCCGGCTTCCATCATATGCAGCAGCTGATCATCAGACGCCACGTACTGTTCGCGCCCGCCACCCAGATGGCTCAGGGTTTTCTCAATCGCTTCCGGGTACTGGAAGCCGCGGATCAGCCCCACGCGCTGAGTGCGCAACCAGCTCAGTGAATCGCTGGGCGCCTGATCCTGCGCTGTGATCAGCACCATTTCTTCGTAGCGGTACGGCACGCTGAAATTGGCGAAGGCGTGGCGTTCGCTGGAGAAGCTGGCGCCATACAGTAAGTCGATATTGCCTTTCTCCAGCTGTTCCAGCGCGCGGATCCAGGGCAGATCGACGAAGATAAATTCACAGCCCACCGCGTCCGACAGGCGCAGCAGATAATCGTATTCCGCGCCCTGCAGCTCGCCGTTTTCACGGTAAATGTACGGCGCCCAGTCTTCCCAGCCGACGCGGATTTCACAGGCGTTTGCCAGCGGCGAGGTGGCCAGTGACAGAGGGAATGACATGGCGAACAGCAGGCGGGTAAACAGGGACTTCAACGGCTTCATAGGGGCGCTCTCCGGCAATGCGCGCGAACTATAGGGGACGGTGGCCTGTTGAGCAAATTAGCCGCTGGCTGTGTAAGAAAAATGACACAGAAGTCACAAAATCATCGGGTGATGGTGCAGAGCCGGGCAAGCGGCTGGGTGTCTTTCAGCCGTAAGCAGGAACGTGGTCGGCGTAAATAGGCCCAAAAAGAAAGGGCGGAAATTCCGCCCTTTTTACCTGTGACTGTAAGCCCGCAGCTTTGCTGATAACGTAGCCGTTGGCCTGGTCTGGTTATTACTGCTTCAGGTCCGGCAGCAGTGCCTCCAGACAGGTTTGCGGATCGTCGAGGCAAGCCTCTGCATCGTCGTCGCTTTCCTCACCTTCGCCCCACTGATCTTCATCGTAGCGCGGGAAAGTACCGGCCTGTGCCAGCACCTGAATATCGTCAACCAGCCAGCCACGGAAGGCGTTGTACAGGTTATCGACGGTACGGAATTCCAGACGCAGTTTTACCTGAGCGCTGCCGGCCAGTTCAGAAATATCGATCGGCTCCTGCATGGCCCACGCCGGTGCGCGGTTAAAACCGCGGTTACTGTAGGGCAGGGGGGCGCGGTTAATTTCGCCGGACACCGGATCGGCCAGAGGATTCAGGCGTGCCAGCGTGGTCCAGTTGCTGCCGCCGTCGGTGCTGGCCTGCACGATCATCAGGTCGTAGCCCTTGTTGTTCGGATTCACCGATTCGATTTCCCACCAGGTGCTGAAGGTCAGTGCGAGCGGCGCGGAAAGGGCCGAGAAGTCCAGTGCTGGCGATTCAATGGCGCCGCCGTTCGGGTAATCCGAGGTGCCGCCATCCTGTTCCAGACCACCTTTGGTGCCTTCGAATTCACCAATAAAATTACCGGTGCCGACGTTGTCGCCGCTGCCCTGACCATACCAGCACGCGAACTGATCAGCCGGTTCCGGAATACGTCCGGCGGAGCCGTCATCGGGCGCCAGCTTCACCAGATTATCGGCCGCCGCCAGAGCGTGGTTGCTGAGGTTCAGACCACTCTGGTGCGCGTGCCATAAGTTCAGCAGCGTGCTGTCATCTTTTTCGGCAACGGCCTGCGCGCTCTGGTTGTCGGGCTGGTCGCCGTTAAGCTCGTCGGGCAGGTCTGCGCTGATCCAGCTGCCGCAGACGGCGCCGTTGCTCAGCTGCTCGAAATCTTCGCTGTACAGCACAGTGCCGCTGCTGCCATTGCTGTTGTCTGATGAAGTGACCACCAGACCGTAGTTCACGCCGACCAGTGCCTGCGAGCTGCTGCTGTCGAAGGTAATGGTTTTGGTCACGTAACCGGCTTTGCTGATGCTCAGTGTCGCACTGCGCAGCGCTTCAAGCTTGCTCAGGGAGACGTTGATGACCAGCAGGTAGCGGCCGTTGGCGTCGGTGATGTCTTTCGCCACCGCGCCGTTGGTGGCCAGACCACCCGACAGTTCCACCTGTGCGCCCGCCAGCGGACCTTTGGCGTCGTACACCACGCCACTGACCGACGCGAAAATCGCGAAATAACTGCCGTTCGGGTTCTGCAACGAGCTGGCTTCATCGCCGTTCACCACCACAGGGGCGGCAATGGTGGTGCTGTCGCTGGCGTTGTCATCGCCGATCACTACGGTGGTGGTGACGGTGACGCTTTTGACGGTAATGGTCAGGATATAACGGCCTGGTGCCAGATCGTTCAGCAGCAAATGACCGTTGCTGTCGGTGGATAAGGTTTGGTCGGCCTGTGCAGTCACTGCGCCTGACAACACAAAGCCAGCCGGCAGTGAGGTAGTTTTGCTGCCGGTATTGTCAGTGGCTTGCGCAGTGACAGCTTCACTTACGGTGACGCTGGCATTGGCCAGAGGCTGACCGGCGGCGTCGACCAGCGTCAGGCTGCTGATGCTGGTGGTGGCCGGGCTGTAATCAGGGGAGTTGTCGTCGCCGGTTGAGTTACCGGAACCGCCACACGCACTTAATGCGGCAGCCAGAAATACAGTGAGTAAGCGTTGCATATGCCCTCCGTTGGCATGCTTCAAACAGGCCTCAATATTAACATTCCTGACAATTATGCTGGCCAGTGTTTTATTCTGAATTCTGGTACTTTTCTCTGGCTGCATCCAAAGTAGGAGGACGAAAACGGCCATTGGCTATGGAAGAGTGCCAGCGGGGTGATTATTCTGACGGAAACTAATCGCCACGGACTGCCGCCATGACCACCACCTCTCTGATGCCGGGCCAGATGATGACCCAGCCCCTGATTATTTCCGATTTACTGGAATACGCCGCAGCCCACCACGGCGCGCGTGAAATTATTTCCCGTCGCCAGGAAGGCGATATCCACCGTTACAATTACCGCACGGCGCTGGCGCGCAGTAAGCGTCTGGCCAATGCCCTGCAGTTTCTCGGCGTTAAACCCGGTGACCGCGTGGCGACACTGGCATGGAACGGTTACCGCCATTTTGAGTGTTATTACGCGATCTCAGGTATCGGGGCGATTTGCCACACGGTTAACCCGCGTCTGTACACCGAACAGATTGAATACATCATCAATCACGCCGAAGACTGCTACGTCTTTCTGGACGCGTGCTTCGCCAAACTGCTGGAACCGGTGGCCGATAAATTAACCTCGGTGCGTGGTTTTATTTTCATGATCGACGAAGAGCAGATGCCGCCAACCACGCTGCCTAACCCGATCAATTACGAAGCACTGCTGGCCACCCAGCCAGAAGAATTCAGCTGGCCGCGTTTCCCGCAGGATACCGCCTCCGGCCTGTGTTACACCTCGGGCACCACAGGTAATCCGAAAGGAGTTCTTTACTCCCACGGTTCAACCGTTCTGCACGCCTACGCCAGCCGCAATCCGGATGCCCTGAACGTGTCCTCCGATTCGGTGGTGATGCCGGTGGTGCCTATGTACCACGTGTGTGCCTGGGGCATGCCGTACATAGCGCCGATGAGCGGTGCGACCCTGGTGCTGCCGGGCGACGGTATGGACGGTCAGAGCCTGCACGAACTGATTGAGCTGGCGGAAGTGGATTTAATGCTCGGCGTACCGACCGTGTGGCTCGGGCTGATTGATTATCTGAAAAAAGCCGGCAAGCGCATGGACTCGGTAAAAACCGTTGGCGTGGGCGGATCGGCATCGCCACGGTCGCTGGTGGAGCGTCTGGATAAAGAATACGGCGTCTATCTGCTGCCGATCTGGGGCATGACCGAAACCTCTCCGCTGGCCACGTTAGGTGCGCCAACCAAAGCCATGCAGAAAATGTCCGACGACGAACGCTACCGTCTGCAGACCACGGCCGGTAAGCCGATGTTCGGTATTGAGATTGAAATCTTCGGCGACAACGACGAGCGCCTGCCACACGACGGTAAAACCCGTGGTTATCTGCGTGTGCGCGGTCCCTGGGTATTAACCGCCTATTACAAAAATGAAAAACCGGATTCCTTCTTTATCGACGCGGAAGGTAATCAATGGTTCGACACCGGCGATATCGCGGTGATCGATGAAAACAGTTATCTGCAAATCGTCGACCGCGCCAAAGACGTGGTGAAATCCGGCGGCGAATGGATTTCCAGTATCGATCTGGAAAACGCCGCGGTTGGTCACCCGCAGGTGATGGAAGCCTGTGTGATCGGCGTGCGCCATAAAAAATGGGATGAACGCCCGCTGCTGTTTATTGTGCAGCAGGACGGCGCCAACCTCAGCAAAGAAGAGATTTACGCCTACCTCGAAGAACGCGTGGTGAAGTGGTGGCTGCCGGACGATATTCTGTTCGTGCAGGAATTACCGCACACCGCCACCGGAAAACTGCAGAAACGTACCCTGCGTGACGAGTACATCGATTATCTGGTTGATAAAGCCTGATGGCCTGAGGTCAAAAAACGGCTCAAACACAGAAACTTTAACATCAGCCCACCAAAAAAAGCCCGCGCCTGAAGGATCAGGCGCGGGCTTTTTATTGGGTATTTTAAATGGTTCTTCAGCCGCTTTAATCGCTGGTCATGAATGCTTGAGTGGTCGTGGTTTATTCCCAGGCTCAGGCTCAGGCTTCTGGCGCCTCGGGCAGATTATTCGTATCGGTAACGGCAACCCGCCGGCTGAGTGCGCGCAGGGCAATCAGGTGCAGCATCGGCTCGCGGGTGGTACAGGCGTCGCCAATCACAGTCACTGAAAATCCAGCGGCCTGCGGCGACAGCGCGGTGTGGGTCACGCAATTCTGCGTCATCATGCCGCACAGCCACAGGCTGTCACTTCCCAGTTGGTTCAGCAGGCTGAGCAATGCGGTTTCATCAAAACTGTCGGCGTGGTGTTTGATGATCACATGGGCGTCCGGCGCGGCCCGTCGCAATACCGGGTGAATGGCTGCGCCTTCACTGTCGGCGTTAAAAAATGGGCCGGGCTGCGGGCCCGCCGGGACCAGATGCTGTACAAAAATCACCGGCATCCCCTGTTGTTGGGCGTGCTCAATCAGTTGCGTCCAGACCGGCAACAGGGCATCGCTGTTGGCCAGCGGATACAGGCCACCGGCAAAATAGTCGAGCTGCGGATCAATCAGAATCAGGGCGGTTGTGCTGCGGTCAGTGGCCATAACGGGCTCCTTCAGGGATCGGGTTGTGCAATGGTGGCTACTGTAGCGACCCTGACGTAAGCTGCTCAGCGTCCATTCAGACACTAAGCAGGAAAAATCGGACATATGGCCGTTAACATCCGCGTTGCGCTGCTCAATTACCCCGAAAGCCTGAAATCGGCCCTGTTCGGCCTGCAGGAAATGCTGCTGGTTGCCAACCGCTGTGCTGAAGAGCAGGGGCTCAGCGCGCGTTTTAACAGCCAGCTGCTCGATTGGGCGGATGTGGCTGAAAGCACGCCGGGGTTTGATCTGGTGGTTCTGCCGCCTTCGTATCAGGGCCAGTTTTATCAGCAGCCGGATGTCAGCCTGCTGCGCTGGCTGAGGGCGCAGCATCAGCAGGGGGCGGTGCTGGCCTCGGCCTGTGCCGGAGCCTTTCTGCTGGCCGCCAGTGGCGTCTGCACCAGCAAAACCCTGACGACGCACTGGGCGCTGGAACCTGCCTTTCGCCAGCAGTTTCCCAAGGTGGCGCTGAACACCAACGCCATTCTGCTCGACGAACAGGACATCATCAGCGCCGGCGGCATGATGTCCTGGGTCGATCTCGGGCTGGAACTGGTGACGCGCTTTATGTCGGCGTCTGTGATGCGTCAGGTGGGTAAAGTGCTGGTGATTGATACCGCGCCACGTGAACAACGCTTTTATCAGCAGTTCAGTCCCGACTTCCGCCATGGTGACGAGCTGGTGCTGACGGTACAGAAACGGATGGCCGACGGCTTCCGCGACGAACTGTCGGTGGCCGCGCTGGCGGCGGGCGTGCACGTCAGTCAGCGCACACTGCTGCGCCGCTTTGAAAAAGCCACGAGCCTGACACCGCTGCTGTATCTGCAGCGTCTGCGCATTCAGAAAGTGTGCGACCAGCTGGAAAGTTCAACACAATCGTTTGAGCGGATCGCCTTTCAGGTCGGATATCAGGACATCAGCGCCTGTCGCAAAGCCTTTGTGCGCATCATGGGATTAACTCCGAAAGCCTTCCGCCAGCGCTTTGCGCAGCGAGGTTAAATGCGGCTTTGCAGAGTGTGCGGTAAGCGTTGATTGGGGGGAATTGTCGAAGGAGATAAGGCCGCCCGGTGCGCTTTGCACCGGACGGCCGGCGCATTACGGTGCCGGTGTTTCGTCGTCGCTGTCGTCGCCGTCGTGGCGGGTCTTTTTAATCGTGCGAGAGGCCAGCACGCCGGCTTCAAACAACAGCCACATAGGCACTGCCAGAATGGTCTGCGAGAACACATCCGGTGGTGTCACCAGCATGCCAACCACGAAGCAGCCAACAAAAATGTACGGGCGCTTTTCGGTCAGGGCAGCCACTGTGGTCATGCCGCTGAGGACCATCAGGAAGGTGGCGATCGGAATTTCAAAGGCTACGCCGAACGCGAAGAAAATCTTCAGAATAAAATCGAGAATGTTGCTGATGTCCGGCATGAAATTAATGCCTTCCGGACCGGCCGCAGTAAAGAAGCCAAACACCAGTGGCAGCACCACAAAGTAGGCAAAAGAAATACCGGCATAAAACAGCACGATGCTGGATACCAGCAGAGGCACCGCGAATTTCTTTTCGTTCTGATAAAGCCCGGGCGAAATAAAGGCCCAGATCTGATGCAGCAGGTATGGCACGGCCAGCAGCACGGCCAGCACGAAGGTCAGTTTGAACGGCACCAGAAAGGGTGAGGCCACACCGGTGGCGATCATGGCGCCATTTTCCGGCAGCAGGCCCGACAGGGGTTTTACCAGAATCAGGTACAGGTCGTTGGCGAAGTAAAACAGGCTGACGAACAGCACCAGAACCAACAGCACGCTGCGCAACAGGCGGTTGCGCAGTTCTATCAGGTGAGTCACCAGGGGTTGTTCATGATCGGTCATGATTTTTTATCGTTGTGGTCAGCGGCTGGTTGCTGATCGGACGTCTGGGTCTGAGCTGTCTGGGCGGCTGGCGTGGCGGCCGGAGGCGCGATTTTCGGCGTCTCGCCGGCATCGTCGTCGAGGAAGGTGGCGTACGGATCCTGCAGTTTTTTACGCAGTTCTTCCGTGCGCACCTGACGCTCCAGGTCGTCCTGGATATTGTTCATGGTGCGGCGGATGCGTCCCACGAACAGGCCAACAGTACGCGCCGCTTTTGGCAGTCGCTCAGGCCCCAGCACCAGCAAGCCGAGGATGGCGACAACCATCAGCTCCATGAAACCGATATCAAACATCAGGCTTTGTCTTGATCTTTGTTAGCGGTTTTGAATTCAGCGTCTTTCTTTTCTGCCGCCTGGTGTTCCAGCGGTTTGGCTGGTTCCTGAGCCGCAGGCTCGTCGGCTTTGCTGCCGTCGTCATTTACGGCTTTTTTGAAGCTCTTGATTGCACCGCCCAGGTCGCCACCCAGGTTACGCAGTTTTTTGGTGCCGAAAATCATGATGACGATGGCCAGGATGATCAACAGTTGCCAGATACTGATACCGCCGAGCATAGGAGTTCCTCTTATTGTCTGTCGTGATGAAATTAAAATCCGGGCAGGTCTGCGCCGCCCAGGATATGAAAATGTATGTGAAACACTTCCTGTCCGCCTTCCACCCCGGTGTTGGTAATGGTGCGGAAACCCTTCAGGCCCTGTGCGCCGGCGATGCGTGGCAACGTTACCAGCAGATGCCCCATCAGCTCGCTGTGGGCGGGCGTGAGGTCATTCAGGTTTTCGATGTGCGCCTTCGGAATCACCAGCAGGTGGGTGTCTGCTTTCGGAGCAATATCGTGAAAGGCGAGCAGATGGTCATCTTCGTACACCTTGCTGGCCGGGATATCGCCGGCCACGATTTTGCAGAAAATGCAGTTGCTCATCTTACTTCTTGCCGCGGGAGGCCTTTTCTTCCAGGCCTGAGATATTAAAACGGCGCGCCAGTTCATTCAGAACGGCTTCCGGACGCTCGCCCAGTTTGGCCAGAGCCACCAGACTGTGGAACCACAGGTCGGCGGTTTCATAAATCACGTCTTTGTTGTCGCCGCTGGTTTCAGCGTCTTTGGCCGCGAGAATGGTTTCAGTGGCTTCTTCACCCACTTTTTCCAGAATCTTGTTCAGGCCTTTGTGGTACAGGCTGGCCACGTACGAGGTGTCTGGCGCTGCGTCTTTACGCTCTTCCAGAATGTCACCCAGGGCCGCAAGAATATCGCTCATTCGTTTCGTTTCCGTTAACTAGCGTACGCTCAGTAAATTTCTTTCGGATCTTTCAGTACCGGATCCACCGTTACCCAGTCACCGTTTTCATAGACACGGTAAAAACAGGATTCACGGCCGGTATGGCAGGCGATGCCACCCTTCTGTTCAACTTGAAGCACGATCACATCGGCGTCGCA
This sequence comes from Thalassolituus sp. LLYu03, assembly GCF_050507655.1. Taxonomy (GTDB): domain Bacteria; phylum Pseudomonadota; class Gammaproteobacteria; order Pseudomonadales; family Oceanobacteraceae; genus Venatoribacter. The sequence continues at coordinate 3,889,158 of NZ_CP191496.1, forward strand.
GTCGAGGCGCACTTCGTGCAGCGTTTGCACGTGGCCGGATTCTTCACCTTTGCGCCACAGTTTCTGACGTGAACGCGAGTAATAGATCGCGCGGTTTTCCTGCACCGTCAGTTGCAGGGCTTCCGGATTCATCCAGGCCATCATCAGAATGCGGCCGGTCTTATGATCCTGAGCGATGGCCGGGACCAGACCGTCGGCATCCCATTTCACAGCATCAAGCCAGTTGCTCATAACCTACTCTCTTTCAGGTGAGGCCGCAGGATACCGCATGGCCCGGCTTTCCGGTAGGCCTGAACGGCCGCTCAGCCTGTCGTGCCGGGAAGTCAGGTCAATTGTCTGTGGGCTCGCCGGGCACACGGTAAAAGTCGGGCGAAAGCGCCGCTTTTGGGCGTTTTAACTGCTAATTCAGCAGCGGCGGATCGATTGTCCGCTCTGCCGGCGCGGCTGGCCGCCGATGACCTCGGCGCACCGGGTTGTGGCACTTACACTGGCGCAAATTCCGCCGGAGCCTGTCTGTGTCTGATTTGCCTATTCCTCTGCTGCGCGCGTATCCGGCGCTGATTCCCCATGTGCCGCTGGCGAACCTGCCCGGCCACCAGTGCCCGACACCGGTGACCGTGAGTCTGGACCACGCGCAACTCTGGCTGAAACACGACGACCTGACCAACCGCCACTACGGCGGCAACAAGAGCCGCAAGCTGGCGTTTATTCTTGGCCGCCTGCAGGCGCAGGGGCAGACACAGCTGGTGACCTTTGGCGGCACCGGCACCAATCATGGGCTGGCCTGCGCGGTGCACTGTCAGGCATTAGGGATCGGCTGCGAGGTGCTGCTGTTTGATCAGCCGCCGTCGGCGTCGGTGACCGCTAACTTCCGTGCCATGCAGCAGGCCGGCGCCCGCTTAACACCCTGTGGCAGTCTGCTGCGCACCGTGCTCACCTATTACGGCCGTGCTTTGCTCAGTCGTCTGCAGCCGGCCAGCCGCACGGCGTATCTGTTTGCCGGTGGTTCATCGGTAGAGGGGGTGCTGGCGTTTATCGACGCGGCGTTCGAGCTGCGCGAACAGGTGGCGGCCGGACTGTGCCCGGAACCGGAATGCATCGTTTGCCCGGTGGGCTCGGGGGCGACACTGGCGGGGTTAACGCTCGGGGTCGCGCTGGCCGGACTGCGCAGCCGGGTGATTGGCGTGCGGGTGGCACCGTCGCATCTGGGGCCATTCGCCGCCTGCACCACAGGCACGGTGGCGGCGCTGATGAGCGCTACCGTAAAACGCCTGCGCGCTTACGGGGTGACATCCCCCGTGTTGCAGAACCTGCCTGCCCCCGTGTTGCTCGACCATTACTATGGCGAGGGTTACGGCGTGGCCAGTGCGGCGGGTCAGGATGCGGCCAGCTGGTTTCTTCAGCAACGCTGGGCGGATGAGCGCTTCGTTACGGTGGAAGGTACGTACACCGCCAAAGCGCTGGCCGCGCTGCGTGACCAGTTGGCTCAGACTTCTGGCCCTGTGCTGTACTGGCACACGCTGAATTCATCGGCCGAGGCGTTTGCCTGACATTCACCCGGTAAAGCACAAAAACCGCGCCCATAAAAAAGCCGGAACTGCAGTGCAGCTCCGGCAGAAATCTGATTCAGCGGGGAGCAGAATCAGGCAAGCAAACCCCGACAGGTCTGAGCGATCAGGCCAGCTTTTCGGCGGTGACGAACGCCAGTGTGTCGTCCAGCGCTTTACGCACCTTGTCCATGATCTCGTCGATCTGGGCACGGGTGATGATCAGCGGCGGGCAGAACGCCAGTGACGTGCCAGCCACCGCACGCAGAATCAGACCGTGGTTCTGACACGCCTGCTGGGCGAAATACACAACGCTGGCCGGGAACGGCTTACCGGTTGCCTTATCGGCCACCAGTTCCAGCGCACCGATCAGACCACGGCCACGCACTTCACCTACCAGAGGGTGATCGGCAAAGGTCGCCAGTTGCGCCTGCAGGTAGTCACCCAGCTCGGCGGCTTTGGCGAACATGTTGTCGCGCTCGTAAATTTCCAGCGTTTTCAGGGCAACGGCACAGGCCAGCGGGTGACCAGAATAGGTGTAGCCGTGACCGAACACACCGATCTTGTTGCTTGGCTCGACCATGGCGTCGTAAATGTCGCCGCGCACAATGGCCGCACTGATCGGCACATAGGCGGACGACATCTGCTTGGCGGTGCTCATCAGGTCTGGTGCGTCGATGCCCATGGTCTGACAACCGAAGGCATTACCGGTACGGCCGAAGCCGGTGATCACTTCGTCGGCCCAGAAGAAAATGTCGTATTTCTTCAGCATGGCCTGCACTTTTTCGTAGTAACCCGCAGGCGGCACGATCACGCCGCTGGCGCCGGTAATCGGCTCGGCGATAAAGGCGGCGATGGTGTCCGGGTCTTCTTTCAGAATCAGCTGTTCCAGATTATTCACGATGCGGTCGGTGAACTGAGCTTCGGTCTCACCGTCCTGACGGCCGCGGTAATAATGCGGCGCGTCGGTACGCAGCACGCCTAATGCATCCACCGGCAGATCGAAGTTGGTGTGGTTCACTTCCAGACCAGTTAAGCAGGCCGAGGCCACGGTAATGCCGTGGTACGAACGCTGACGGGCAATGATCTTGCGCTTCTGCGGTTTGCCAATGGCATTGAAGTAGTAATGCAAAATTTTGATCTGGGTGTCGTTGGCGTCGCTGCCGGAATTACCGAAGAAAATGTGCGCGTCTTTTACCGGCACCATGCTTTTCAGTTTTTCCGCCAGGTCTTTACCCACCTGATGGGTTTTGCCGCCGAACATGTGCGAGTACGACAGGTTCTGCAGCTGTTCAGTGGCCGCGGCGATCAGTTCCGGGTGGTTGTAACCCAGCGAGGTACACCAGAGGCCGGCCATACCTTCCAGATATTGCTTGCCCTGGTCGTCGTACACATACACGCCATCACCACGGGCGATGGTTAAGTTTTCGCCAGTCTTTAAATTCGTTGTCGGATAGATAATGGTGCTCATGACACTTCTCTGCTTTTTACTCGCCGCGCAAACCGCGGCGTTGAATGAATACCGGTCCGGGCTTTGCGCTTACGCGCGGTTTAACCCACCCAGACAGATGTATTTGGTTTCCAGATAATCGTTCAGGCCGTACTTCGAACCTTCGCGACCCTGACCGGATTCTTTTACGCCGCCGAACGGAATCAGTTCGGAACTGATGGCGGTTTCGTTTACGCCGACCATGCCGTATTCCAGCGCTTCACTGACGCGGAAAATGCGGCCCATATTTTCTGTGTATACATAAGAAGCCAGACCAAATTCGGTGTCGTTGGCCATGGCGATGGCTTCCGCTTCGGTGTCGAATTTAAAGACCGGTGCCACCGGGCCGAAAATTTCTTCACGGAACACACGCATGCCGCTGTGCACATTGGTCAGTACGGTCGGCTCGTAAAAATGCGCACCCTGAGCACCCGGCTTGCCGCCGGTAACCACACAGGCGCCGCCGTCGATGGCGTCCAGCACTTTGCTGTGCACGTCGTTCACCGCTTTGGTGGTGATCAGCGGGCCGTGAGTAGTGCCATCCAGCGCACCATTGCCAACGTTAAAGGCTTTTACTTTTTCGGCGAATTTCTCCACGAATTTGTCGTAAATTCCGGCCTGCACCAGCAGACGGTTAGAGCAGATACAGGTCTGGCCGGAGTTACGGTATTTCGCCGCAATGGCACCGTTGACTGCCAGCTCCAGATCGGCGTCGTCAAAAATAATCACAGGCGCGTTGCCGCCCAGTTCCATTGAGGTGCGTTTCACCGTATCGGCGCACTGACGCATCAGCAATTTGCCCACCGGGGTGGAGCCGGTGAAGGTCACCTTGCGCACGATTTTGCTGCCGGTCATTTCACCGCCGATGGCCGGCGCATCCAGACCGGTCACGATGTTGAACAGACCATCCGGCAGACCAGCGCGTTTGGCCAGTTCCGCCAGCGCCAGCGCCGACAGCGGGGTTTCAGCGGCCGGTTTCAGCACCACAGCACAGCCCACGGCCAGCGCCGGAGCCACTTTGCGGGTGATCATGGCGTTGGGGAAATTCCACGGCGTAATGGCTGCAACCACGCCTACCGGCTGTTTGATCACCAGACCACGACGGTCGCTCTGCTGCGGAATGACATCGCCGTACACGCGTTTGCCTTCTTCCGAGAACCACTTCAGGTAGGCGGCGCCGTAGGCCACTTCGCCACGGGCTTCGGCCAGCGGCTTGCCCTGTTCGGCGGTCATCAGCTGCGCCAGGTCTTCCTGTGCGGCTATGATCAGATCGAACCAGCGTTCGAGAATGTCGCACCGGGCCTTGGCCGGCAGGGCTTTCCAGCTCTGCATGGCGTTTTCGGCGGCTTCGATGGCTTCGCGCGTTTCCGCCGCGCCCATGTCCGCCACTTCCGCCAGCAGTGCGCCGGTGGCCGGGTTGATCACTTCAAAGGTTTTGCCGCTCATGGCTGAACGCCACTGGCCGTCGATAAACCCCTGAGTCTGCAATAATCCGCTGTCATTGAGTTGCATGATGTTCTCCTGTCATGGGGACTTTATAGTTGGCTTTTACGCTGGTTAATATCATGATTTATCCCGGTTTTACTTTTGTATATCCAAAAGTAAATAGTCGGCGACCCACGGGTGATGAGGTGAAGTATGGGCCGTAAAAAAGCAGCCTTGCCAGGACCGTTATCGGATCTGGACCTGCGTTTGCTGCGCGTGTTCCGTGCGGTGGCCGAAGCGGGCGGCATCAGTGCGGCCGAGCTGCGCCTGAATCTGGCCAACTCCACCATTTCCAATTACATCGCCGACCTCGAGGCGCGCCTCGATATGCGTCTGTGCGACCGCGGCCGGGCGGGCTTCAGCCTGACCGAGCAGGGGCGGGTGGTGTACGAGGCCAGCAACGAGCTGTTCAGTGCCGTGGATGTGTTCCGCACGCGGGTGAACCGCTCGCATCAGCGCGTGCTGGGGCAGCTGCATCTGGCCTTTGCCGAGCATCTGCCCGGCGGTCCGGATTCGGCCATGGTGAAAGCCCTGCGCCGCTTCAGTGATCTGGCGCCCGATGTGCAGGTCGAGATCACCACCTTGTCGTCGGATGACGTTACCAGCGCAGTATTGGATAAAAAAGCCGACCTTGGGGTAACGGTGCTGACCCAGACCTTCCCCGAACTGGAGAGCATCCGTCTGTTCGACGAGCAGATGCAGCTCTATTGTGGCGAAGGGCATCCGTTGTATGGCCGTGCCAGCATCCGCCCGCAGGATCTGCAGGAATTCCGCTTTGTGGAATCGCCGCGCTTAATGCCGGGGCGCGAGATTTCGCCGGACGTGTGCCTGTGGAACAAGCAGGCCAAGGCCCATCATCAGGAAGCGCGCGCGGCGCTGATATTAAGTGGTCATTATCTCGGCATGCTGCCGGTGCATATGGTGCGCAGCTGGGGTTACGAACACAAAGTGCAGACGGTGCTGCCCGAGCAGTACGGCTACACCAACACCTATGTGGCGATTCACCGCAAAAGCTACCGCAACTCGCAGGCGGTGGATCTGTTCTGCGACTGTCTGCAGGCGGATATGCCGGTGTTTATCCGCTGAAGCAGCGCGGGCGTTATAACCCGGAAAACACCTCACGCAGCCACGTCAGCAACGCCTGATAATCCCGCGCTTTATGGTCGTTGGGCTTACTCACCAGATAAAACCCCTCGGCACAGGGATAACGCCGCTCCGTGCGCGCCTGCAAGCGGCCGCTGCGCAGTTCGGCATTGGTCATCGGGAAGGTGGCGATGGCCACACCCAGTCCGGCGCAGGCGGCCTCCATCGCCGCTTCGTAACTGTCGAACAGCAACTCATCGCGCGCGTTCAGCGCATACCCCAGCGAGTCTTCCAGTGTCTGCCAGTCGTTGGTGCGGCGGCGGGCGTGAATCAGCGTCTGCTGCGCCCAGTCGCTGGGCTGCTTTAACGGATGGCGGGCAAAATACGCCGGCGTGGCGACCAGCGCGGTAGTGGCGTCGGCAATGTGCTCATGCTGATGCAGTGGCCACGGCGGGGTGCCGAAGCGGATGGCGGCGTCCAGCTGGTTCGATTGCAGGTCCTGCTGATACGAGCTGGTGAAGATCTCCAGCGTCAGGCCGGTGCGGGCTTTCAGGTCGGCCAGCCGCGGAATGATCACCCTGTTCGCCATATAGCCGGTCATGCTGATGCGCAGCGTGCTGCCGAGAAACTGGCCGGAAAAATCGTCCCAGCCGCGGGTGTAGCGGTGCAGGGTGTCGGCGGCGAATTCATAAAAGCGCAGCCCGGCCTGGGTCAGCTGCAGGTCTTTGGCCTGACGGCGGAACAGGGTCAGGCCCACGCGCGCTTCGAGGCTTTTGATCTGCTGGCTGATGGCCGACGGCGTGACGTGCAGCTGATCGGCCGCGGCTTTAAAGCTTCTTAACTCGGCCGCCGCGACAAAGGCCGGCAGGTACTGAATCGGTGGCGATGGCAGCGGCATAAGCAGAACACCTGAGTTAGAAAATCTAATGAATGGCTCAGATAATATCGTTTGTTCTGCGCTCTGGCGAACGCCACACTCAGCCCCGCAACAACCCAATTCAGATTGTCTTCATTCGTTTCCGGGAGCCTGTATGCCATTCCGTATCCTCAGTGTCAGTGAAGCCCGTGCCGCCGGCGGCGTGCGCATGGTGGTGACGCGCGCCATTCCTAACCCCTGGTCGGAGGCCGCCAAAGGCCTGCTGCATCGGCGCGCCATTCCCTGGCAGGGCGTGTATCTGGATCAGCGCGACCCGGAAGTGGCCGCCTTCAGTGGCACCCACAACTCGCCGGCGCTGGTCAACGACGATGAACCGGGCCTGAGCCACTGGCTCGATATTCTGACCTTTGCCGAAGGCCACGGCAGTGGTGCGCCGCTGTTGCCGGCCGAGCCCGACGCCCGCGCCGAGGTGCTGAGCCTGTGCCATCTGCTGTGCGAACCGCAGGGTCTTGGCTGGTACCGGCGTCTGCTGACGGTGCACCGTGGGCTGAATGAACAGCCGGGTGGTTTTCCGGTGCCGGTGGCGCAGTATCTGGGCAGCAAATACGGCTATCAGGCTGAAGAAGCCGGCGATTATGAAGACAAGGTGGTCAATCTGCTCAACCGTCTGAGTGCGCGCCTTAATGCTCAGAAAAAGGCCGGCAGCCCGTATCTGGTTGGCCATTCTCTGACGGCAGCCGATGTGTACTGCGCCTGCTTTATGGCCTACTTCAGCCCGCTGGATGAGAGCCAGTGCGCCATGGTGCCGTCGTTCCGCATCGCCTTTTCTTCGCTGTCGGCGGCCGAACAGCAGGCGCTGGAGCCTGTGCTGCTGCAGCACCGGGACTTCATTTACGGCCAATATCTGGAATTGCCGTTAACACTCTGACGTTTGTGGCCGAAACTATCTCCCGGTGGGTATGGCGACCATGCCATCACTGTCTTATTGTGCTCGTATACAGGGCGAAGACCCCGGGAGAAAAAAGTGATGAACAGCAGTTACCCAGCCTCTTTCTACGCAGCGACCGCCAACCGCAAGGACGCCCGTCCTGAGCTGAGTGAAAGTCTGACCGCCGACGTCTGTGTGATTGGCGCCGGTTTTACCGGTCTGTCCACCGCGCTGCATCTGGCTGAACGTGGTTTCTCTGTGGTTGTTCTTGAAGGCAGCCGCATCGGCTTTGGCGCCTCTGGCCGTAACGGTGGCCAGATTGTGCACAGCTACAGCCGTGACATGGACTTTATCGAACGCCATTACGGCACCGCCACCGCCGACGCCATGGGCGGTATGGCCTTCGAAGGCGGCAAAATTATCCGCCGTCTGGTGAAGCAGTACGACATTAAGTGCGACCTGAAAGACGGTGGTATTTTCGCCTCGTGCAACAGCAAACAATTCCGTGGCCTGCAGCACCATAAAGCCCTGTGGGAAAAATACGGTAACGACCAGCTCGAACTGCTGGACGAAAAAGAAGTACAGAAATACGTCGGTACCGACCGCTACACAGGCGCGTTGCTGGATAAAAGCGGCGGCCATATTCACCCGCTGAATTTAACCCTGGGTGAAGCCGACGCGATTGAAAGTCTGGGTGGCAAAATTTTCGAAAATTCACCAGTGACCAATGTGCAGCAGGGCGAAAAAGCCGTGATCAGCACACCGAAAGGTCAGGTGACGGCCAACTTCGTGATGATCGCCGGCAACGCCTACCTTAATGGTATTGGCGATCTGCTGCCAAAACTGACCCAGAAATCCATGCCATGCGGTACTCAGGTGATTACCACCGAAGTGCTGAGCAAAGAAATGCAGCAGCAATTGCTGCCGCAGGATTACTGTGTGGAAGACTGCAACTACCTGCTCGACTACTACCGTTTAAGCGGCGAAGGCCGACTGATTTACGGCGGCGGTGTGACCTATGGTGCGCGCGATCCGGGCAAGATCGAAAACCTGATCCGTCCGAAAATGCTGAAGACCTTCCCGCAGCTGAAAAACGTAAAAATTGATTACGCATGGACCGGTAACTTCCTGCTGACCTTAATGCGTCTGCCGGAGTTCGGCCGTATCGGCAACAACATTTACTACGCACAGGGCTACAGCGGTCACGGTGTGACCTCTACCCACCTGGCCGGTGAGCTGGTGGCCAGCGCGATTCAGGGACAGTCTTCCCGTTTCGACGTATTTGCCAACCTGCCGAAATACCCGTTCCCGGGTGGCCGACTGATGCGTGTGCCGTATACCGCCATGGGGGCGTTTTACTACGACCTGAGAGATAAGTTGGGGATCTGATTTTTATCAGATATTTTTTCGGGGCTTCGGCCCCGTTTTTTACGGGCGGCGTTTGGGGTTTTAAGCCGGGAGCCAGAAGCGTAGCATTGCACCGTTTCTCGTTCCCATGCTCTGTGCGGGAAGGCTGTTCACCTTAGGGCATTCGGGTTATGTCGGATTTTAAAAGGGGAGGTCTCCCCTTTTGATCCCCTCTTGCGGCGCTGCACCTTCTTCCCGCTTCTCTTGCGATTTGCTTCCGGCACGCGCACACACGACATCCCTGTCGTGGGTCCGCTTGCCCGGCATCCATGCCGGTCATCCGGGCAAATCACGGCGAGAACCGGCGGTGCAGCAAGCCGCGGGACAACCCTCAGGGACGCGAAAGCGGATTATTTAACCTTGTATTTCATCACATCCGGTTGTCAGAATAAGGCTCTCGCTCAGGGTGAGCAGTCAATTCGGATTCTATGGATGGATATTATTTTCCCGTACAGCTTTTCCCAGAATGTACTCGACAGCAGTCTGGGGATGTTCCGGATTTTTCTGTGGTGCGTTCCGGTCGGGCTCCTTATTGCGTGGCTGAAGAACCGGCGATCGCTGCTCTCCCTTTTGTCAGCGCTGGTGTGTGCCGCGGTTCTTTTTCAGTGGGAGTATCAGTCGCTGAATAACCGTTTTGGTGTGCTCAGCTATCGCCCGGATCAGCTTCGCCTTGAACAAGGGAATGGCAATACGGTGCTGCTGGCCCCAGCTGATGCCAGCCGTTTTCAGTCAGTTTCCATCGGGCGCAATGGCGGCTGGTCCTGTTTTCTTCTGGTCAGAACTCAGAACGCGGACTACGAGAGTTTTATCGTTAGCAAAGATGTGCATTCCTGCGCGGATGATGCTGCCATGCTGAATGCGTTTTACGGCAAGCACTAAGCATCTTATTTGTGTTGCTGAAATCCCCGGATGCGACTCAGCGCAGCTGGCTGTCTTTACTGCCGCGGCGGTTATACAGGCTGATACTGGTCTGCTCTTTTTCACGTTCGGTCTGGCAGGTGATGCAGAGCTGCACACCGGGAATGGCCAGCCGGCGGGCCTCAGGAATGGCTTTGCCGCATTCTTCGCAATGGGTCGCGCTTTCGCCATGCGGTAAGCGGCTGCGCGCCTGCTCAACCGCATCTTCGATGCTGGCGTCGATCTGATCGTTAACGGCGCCGTCCGGAGCCCAGCCAGATGCCATGTGCATACTCCGTGGGTAAGGCGTTAAGGGAAAAGATCAAAGCTACGCCGGTGCCGTGGAGGAGGCAAGCCACATGGAAACTGTCAGGTATGCGACAACCGATATTTATTAATCTCCGCTGATACAGGGAGTTTGGGCCGGTTATTCATCACGCCATCCATGGCGATCGCATCTAGCCCCGTTGTTTTGGGCCTGTCGGCCCCAGGTCTTGCAAGGAGAGGTCCCGACCGTCGGACCGCCCCTTCCGATCCTCTCTTGCGGCCATCCGTCTTAACCCGCTCCATTCGTTGCCAGTTTCAGGCACGCGTAGAGGCGGGTCCATCCGCCGATACGCTTCTCGGAGAGATTTCGGGCGTCCTGCCCTTCACCCCTCGGGCCAGCCTGCGGCTGTTCAAATTTGATCCCATCAAATTTGTCCATGCCCTCAATCCTGACTGGCTGCCTCACTCCTCGGCGACGGATGAAGCCGCGATAAACCGCCAGAGACGCGAAGGCTGAGTAGCTTCAGGCTTCAGGCTTCAGGCTTCAGGCTTCAGGCTTCAGGCTTCAGGCTTCGCAAGTCATTGACTAAAAACTCAACGGCAGACAGTATTGGGCCAAGTACAACAAAGCATGCACGCTTTGCCTTATGTACAAGGCTCGTTTATCCAGGGACCGGATTCTAAAGCTGAGCAAACTCAGCGTCTTACCCACCCTCTCCCTGAAATAGTGTGCCCGACCGAAGCAGCAAAACGCGCATGCGCGTTTATCTGTAAAAGGTTCGTACAAGTTGGTTTAAAAAAGTCCGTTGAATCAGCTGGTTAGTGAACCGGGCGGCTGATGAATGTTGACGGTGAATCGAGCGTGCGCATGAATAAAACTGTTATGCAAAAAAGTAAATAAACCAAGGAGCAAAAATGAAAAAACTATTCATAATAACCGGAATGATGTTGTCTTCTACGTCAATGACATTTGCTGATGAGAACCCTGGGTACATTGGGCTTGGGTATCATATGGGGAAATACGAAGAAAGTGGGTTATCTGATGCAGAGCCATCAGCATTGAAAATTGAGGTGGGTAAATATCTTAATTCTAATGTTGCGATTGAAGGTCAATTTTTATTTGGTCTAGGTGACGATACGGTAGATGTAGATGGTCTTGACGTTGATCTAGAACTGAAAAATGCCATTTCAATTTTTGTAAAAGGCGATATTGATCTTGGCGAAAAGGCCAATTTGTATGGATTGATTGGTTTTACTAAAGGTAAGCTAGAGGCAACAATAGACGAATATGACGTATCAGTTTCAGAAGATGATTCAGGTCTGTCATACGGATTCGGCATTGAAGGTGAGGTGGCAGACGGCGTTAGCTTAAATGGAGAATATATTATCTATTTGAGTGAAGATGACTACGACTATAGTGGCTTCAACTTCGGTATTAGCAAGAGATTCTAAGCATAACAAAGTTGTGAATTGGGATTTGGGTAAGCTGCCATCAATTTTGTCCCAAAATTGCCGCCATCTCACCCAAACCCATTACAACAGCGTTACGCGTAAAGGAAGGTGTGCTTTGCCAGAGTATGTCTTTGTGAAGTTTGGAGAGCCTGAGCACATGGAGCGTTTCGTGAGGGATGGCGAAATGTACATGAATAGCTTTAATTTCTTTCGCGTGGCCGAAGGAGACGAGAACAGACATGATAAACATGAAGGGGTCGATCAAGTACATCAGGCTCTTTCGGGTGTTTTAAAAATGAAGGACCCAGATTCTGGCGAATATCGTGAGGTGGCAACGATTACCAAAGCAACGATATGGGAAACGCCTGCAGCCATTGACGTTATGAACATGTTTTGTATGTATGGTGTCGAGACATCTGCATCTGAGAAAACCAGTTTGGTGAATCTCGATGCGCGTGTTTATGGCGGGTTTGGAGGGTCAATGGTCATCATCAAAGATCCTGATAAATTTATTGAGCTCGTCAAAAAATCTGCAGAATCGCGGGGGTTGCACGTTAAATTTGGGAAGGTCCGCTATGTCGATTTTTCCACCTATCACGGCAAGGCGGGTCCTTTCGTGAAAAGTGATGCTTTTTCTTACCAAAATGAGCTGCGGTTTGTCGCTTACGGCGGAGAGCCAAGCGTGCCATTGAAGCTTATGCTGGGCAATCTATCGGATATTACGGTCACATTACCATCATCACAGGCCGCTTCATTGTCGTTTGAGCTTGGCAGTGGCTCGTAACAAAGACTAATAGGACACCCACGTTAGTACTTTATGGAGAGCGTTTGTGCGATTTCTTATTTTAATCATTGCCGTTATTACTTCGGTATCTTTGCATGCTGATGGGCTGGTGAAAGCCGATAATCCAGAGCTGGAATTTGTTCTGAATAATATGGTCTGGATGAGTGAAGTGAAGCGTTTTGAGCGTGAAGGTTTCGAGGTGCGCATGTTTAAAACTGCCAGTATGGACTGGTGTGCTGCACTGTATTCGTGCCGGGCAAGAGAGAGGCTGTATATAGCAACCACCGAAGGGGATGGTGGTGAAGGACCGGTGCAACTGGTTTATCACCTTCCGGAAGTGCACCAATGGGACGTTGTGTCATGGGATGATGAGCAACCAAAGGTGCTGTTGAAATCCATAGTGCTTCTGGATAACGGCCAGAAAGAAAGCATAACGTATCGTTTAGAACTCCACGCCTATTCAGCCTCGCTGGAGCGAGCAGATTAATCGCTCTGATTCCTGTCAGGGTTGTCTGAGAATAAATTGGAGCGCGTAGTGGGCAAGTTTAACCAGAAGCAATTTGAGCCTATGAACCCCGCTCCGGGTTCCGATGGACAGGACGTTCTTATCGAAGCCTCTAAGCCCGAGGGCGGTGATCTTGCGCCGATGTATTTCTATGTGGTGCTTTTGTCGTTGTTTGGTGTGCCGCTGCTTTTCATCAACATGGTGGCGGGGTTAGCGCTTTTGCTGGGTGCATTGATTGTCTACCTGTATTTCTACACCAGAATGTCATCACCCTACGAAGCCATAAAACTGATCGGCGGTCATTTGCAGGTTATCAGGGGGCGAAGGGCTATCTGGACCGGTCGTGTTAACGACATTCAATCGGTTGATATTGATACATTTTCTGAGTTCAACGCTGAAAGAGGAATGACCATGGTGGTCTTCTATTTAAAAAACGGAGATTCCTGGTCTTTCAGTTACGTTAACTATCAGCACAAACAGCTCAAAATGCTCAAAGCCTTGGTTGAGTCTGTTAGTAATAAGTCAGAATAAAAAAAGGTGGGCAATGCCCACCCTGCCGATAACGTCCACAGCTGAATCTGCGGGCTTGATCAGCCTTTCACTTTTCTGTGCACCCGGCGGGTAATGCCGGTAAACAGGGTATAGGAAATGGTATCCGCCCAGGGCGCCACTTCGTTGGCCAGCAGGTGTTTACCCCACAGCTCGACCTTCGACCCCAGTCCGGCATCTAGGCCGGTTAAATCCACGGTCAGCATGTCCATCGACACGCGGCCGATAATGCGCGTGCGCTGGCCGTTCACAATCACCGGTGTGCCGGTTTTGGCCTGACGCGGGTAGCCGTCGGCGTAACCCATAGCCACGGTGCCTACGCGGGTTGGTTGGTCGCACACGAAGGTGCCGCTGTAGCCCACGGCGTCGCCGGCTTGCAGGTCGTGAATGGCGATGATTTCTGAGGTCAGGGTCATGGCCGGTTTTAATTGCGCATCCAGTGCCGGCTGGTCGCTGAATGGCGATGAGCCATACAGCATAATGCCCGGCCGCTGCCAGTTGCGGCGCGCGCGGTTGTGCATCAGGGTGCCGGCGGAATTGGCGATGCTCATCGGAATCGGGCACTGCGCCTGCAGGGCGTCGAATACTTCCAGCTGCGCCTGAGTGACCGGGCTGGTCAGATCGTCGGCACTGCTGAAATGGCTCATCATCACCAGGTTGCCGACTTGCGGCAGGGCTTTCAGGCGTTCGTAGGCGGCCATAAATTCGTCCGGCGCAAAGCCTAAACGGTGCATGCCGGTGTCGATTTTAATCCACACGTCGATGGGCTTGCTGACGTTACTGCTGGCGATGGCATCAATCTGATGGTCGCTGTGTACGGCGGTCCACAGATTCTGCTCGCTGATGTAATTCAGTTCGTCGGCGGTGAAAAACCCTTCGAGCAGCAGAATCGGTTTGCGGATGCCCGCCACCCGTAATTCCACCGCTTCTTCGATGCAGGCGACGGCAAAGGCGTCGACCTCGCTCTGCAATTTACGGGCGACGGTCACGGCGCCATGACCGTAAGCGTCGGCTTTAATCACAGCCAGTGCCTGCTGGTCCGGCGCTAACGATTTCGCCAGACGGTAATTGTGCACAATGGCATCAAGGTCGATGGTTACGGTTGCTGCGCGTGCCATAGCCTGTCTCTCATAACACCATAATGGCTTCGATTTCGATATCAGCATCTTTCGGCAGCGCCTTCACGGCGTAGGCAGCGCGCGCCGGGTAAGGCACAGAAAAATATTTGGCCATGATGTGGTTTACCTCGGCAAAATATTTCAGGTCAGACAGCAGCACGGTAATTTTCACGAAATCGGCCAGCGAACCACCGGCGGCTTCGGCTACGGCTTTCAGGTTTTCGAACACCTGCACCGCCTGAGCTTCAAAGGATGCGGTGACCATTTCCATGGTTTCCGGGTTCAGCGGAATCTGCCCCGACAGATACACAGTGTTGCCGGCTTTAACGGCCTGCGAATAAGTACCAATGGCGGCCGGTGCGTTGTCGGTGGAGATGATGGTTTTTTCTGTCATGGGAAACCTTTAAGCCTGTAATCGTTCTTGTGTTGTTATGTCGTTAATACGTGCCTGTCGCGCAGGGGTTTTCAAGCCGGGTCTTGCCAGCCTGCTGTTATCCGGTTGTTACTGCCGGCCGTTTACGGCCTTATTGAAACTGAAAATTTCGTGTCGCCAGGGCTATAAGCCGGTTTTTAAAAAGGTCTTTAAAAAGTCCTTAGAAAATCCCTTTTTATAAGCCCTTTCTTACGGCGTTTCAGCGATAGCGGCTGACCGCCAGACCGTCCGGGTTAATGTCCGGCGTACGTCCGCTCATCAGGTCGGCGATGAATTTTCCGGAGCCCAGCGACATGGTCCAGCCCAGAGTGCCGTGACCTGTGTTGAGGAACAGGTTGTCGTACTGGGTGCCACCCAGAATCGGCGCGCTGTCCGGCGTCATCGGCCGCAGACCGGTCCAGAATTCGGCGGCTTCGACATCGCCGGCACCGGGGAACAGGTCTTTGACGGTGAATTCGATATTGCCGCGGCGTTTGGCCTGCAGCTCTTTGTTGTAGCTGGCGATTTCGGCAATACCACCCACCCGGATACGGTCGTCAAAACGGGTAACCGCAACTTTGTAGGTCTGGTCCATAACGGTCGAGACCGGCGCTTTGCTTTCGTCGATGATCGGCATGGTCAGTGAGTAACCCTTGAGCGGATAAATCGGCACATTAATGCCCACCTTGCTCAGTACGTGCGGGGAATAGCTGCCCAGCGCCACCAGATAATTGTCGGCGGTTAAGGTGCCTGCCGACGTTTTCACGCCGGTGATTTTGCCTTTCTGCACATCCAGACCGTCGATGCTGGTGTTCATCAGGAAGGTAACGCCCAGCTTTTTGCACTCGTCGGCCAGCGCGTTGGTGAATTTAAAACAGTCACCGGTTTCATCGCCCGGCAGGTACAGACCACCGACAATTTTTTCGCGCACGTTGGCCAGTGCCGGTTCGTGCTGCAGACAGGCGTCAACGTCGATCATGGCGTGCGGTACACCGCAACGTTCGAGCACGGCCACGTCACCGGCAGCGCCGTCCATTTCTTTTTCGGTACGGAAGACTTCGAGGGTGCCTTTCTGGCGGCCGTCGTACGGAATATCCAGCTCGGCGCGCAGTTCTTTAAAGCAGTCGGCGGAATAACGTGCCACGCGCAGCATGCGTTCTTTGTTCACATCAAAGGCCGACTGGGTGCACTGACCCAGCATTTTCATCATCCAGCCGATGGTGTTGGCGTCGAAATCTTTCACGCTGAACAGCAGTGGTGAGATGTCCTGCATCATCCATTTAATGGCTTTAAAGGGTACGCCCGGCGCGCCCCACGGCGTGGAGTAGTCGAACGACAGCATACCGGCGTTGGCGTAGCTGGTTTCCAGGGCCGGACCTTCCAGACGGTCAACCACAGTCACTTCGTGACCTGCTTTGGCCAGATACCAGGCACTGCTGACACCTATGATGCCACTGCCTAAAACCAGAACTTTCATAAACGCCTCTTTAAAAAACGGTTCGCTGTAACGCGGTCTGCGCTGCCGCCCGCTTGGGGGCTGGCGGCTTTTAACACTATCTTCCTGCCCGGGTGCTGCGGGGGATATGCCTCCCGGGAGGTAGATGGCAGTAACGGCTTGCGCAGAAATCACATATCCCCAGTCTAGGCGTTTTTTACCAGCGGAAAGCTTTGAAGTTTTGGCTTAAAAAGCGTAAAAAACTGGCATTCTGAAATTTAATAGTGGATTAATCTGTTAGTGGGAGGTGGTTTTTCGCCGCCACAGCAGAGCCCGTCACGCCGCCGGAGAACCGCCTTGGACGTTAAAAAGCGACCGCTCGACAAACTGGACATAAGCATCCTCAAAACCCTGCAGAAAGACGGGCGCATCAGCTATGTCGATCTGGCCGACAAGGTGGGCTTAAGCTCCACGCCCTGCATCGAGCGGGTGAAACGGCTGGAAAAAGAAGGCTATATCACCGGCTATCACGCCCATCTGGACCCCGAGATGCTGGGCTACAGCATGCTGGTGTTTGTCGAGATCTCGCTGTCGTACCAGTCGCCGGATGCCTTCCAGAAATTCAGCCAGGCGGTGCGCCAGCTGCCTTACATTCTGGAATGCCATCTGGTGTCGGGCGATGCCGATTACCTGATCAAGGCGCGCATTAATGGCATGTCGGAATACCGCGCCCTGCTTGGCGATATGCTGCTGACCCTGCCGGGGGTGAAGAACTCGAAGAGCTACATCGTGATGGAAGAAGTGAAAGAAAGCCTGGAGCTGCCGCTGGAATATAAGCGCAGCAAATAGCCCGGCTGGCGGTGGATTTCAGTAAACGGCTTTCAGCAAGCCGCCTTCAGTCAGCCGCTTTCAATAAGCGGCCGCGCGGATTTTATCCGCCAGCCACAGCACGCCCTGATCCTGCGCCTGCAAGGGGTGCATCACCAGCGACATATCCCAGCTCGGCAGACCGGCCGGGCCTTCCACCATACGCACCGGCAGCCATTGGCTGAGCAGCGACGCCATGCGCGACGGTAAGGTCAGCAGCGAGCGTTTGCTGCTGATGTAACGGGCGGCGGCAAAGTAGTTAATCATCTGCGCGCAGTGGCGGCGCTGTTCGTTCTGCGCCGCCAGCCAGCGGTCGACGCCGCTTGTGCTGCTGTCGGTCTGATCGAGCATGACCACGTGCGGCAATTGCAGGTAACCAGCCAGATCGAGCGTGTCCGGAATATCGCCGAACCCTTTGCCCACCAGGCAGGCCGGATGTTCGCGCAGCCAGTGCTGGCGGATCAGATACGGCGGCAGACTGGCGCTGGAGTCCAGACCAATCACCAGATCGGTATCGCCGTTTTCCAGCGCGTCGAGCGACGCCTGCGGGCCGATCATCTGCAGGTCGATCACAATGCCCGGCGCTTCCTGTTCCAGCACCGGCATCATGTCGGGCAGCACCACGGCTTCAAAATAATCGGTTACCGCCAAACGGAAAGTACGCTCGCTGCTGGCCGGATCGAAGGCCTGCGGCAGGGTCAGGGTGTGCTCCAGCCGTTTCAGAATATCGCGCACCTCGGGCAGCATGGCTTTCGCCCGTGGCGTGGGTTGCAGGCCATTGCCGCAGCGCACCAGCACCGGGTCGTTGAGCTGCGCGCGCAGGCGGTTCAGGGCGTGACTGGTGGCCGACTGGCTGAGAAACAGACGCTCGGCCGCCCGCGTGACGTGGGCTTCAGAGACCAGCGCTTCAAATACCTGCAACAGGTTGAGATCGAAATGATTGAGTGCCACTGTGACTGTCCGGATGCGGTGTCTGCGCCTGGAGCGCGCAGATCAGGTATGCACAGCATACATGGCATTCTGAATATTATGAATTTCATAAATTCGAATCAGGCCGCTAGGCTGGAAGCAACTGATAAAGGAGAGAGCAGATGAATCCACCGGTAACCGCTAACGCGGATATGCCCCTGTACGCCAACCTTGGCCTCACGTTTTTAGCGACGCCACACACCACCAACGTGGCCGCCAGTAAGGCCGACGTGATTGTGGTCGGCGTGCCGTTCGACATGGCCACCTCAGGC